>JBBRTH010000024.1:0-74765 GCA_038244615.1 Mycobacteriales bacterium
AGGCGGCACCTGGTACGTCAATCACTACCCCGGCCTCGCCGTCGACGTGCCGACGACGACGTACTCCTACTTCTTCGAGCCCAACCCGAACTGGTCGCGGCTGTTCACGCCCGGTCCGGAGATCAAGCAGTACGCCGACGACGTCGCCGACAAGTACGACGTCCGCAAGCACATGCGCTTCAACACGACGGTCGAGGGCGCCCGCTGGGACGAGGACGCGAGCGTCTGGCGGGTCGCACTGGCCGGTGGCGACACGCTGACGGCCCGCTATCTCATCACCGCAACGGGCTTTCTGTCGCAGCCGAAGGTGCCCGACATCCCGGGCATCACCACCTTCGAGGGCAAGGTCATCCACACCACCGACTGGGAGGACGGCTACGACGCCTCCGGCCACCGCATCGCGGTGATCGGGACCGGCGCCACCGCAGTGCAGCTGATTCCCGAACTCGCCAAGCGGGCCGCTGACCTCACCGTCTACCAGCGCACCGCGATCTGGGTGGTACCGAAGATCGACCTTCGCTTCGGCGAACGGACGAAGCGGATGTTCGCGCGAATCCCGTTGACCCAGCGCGTCCTTCGCTGGCTGACGGATTCGATCTACGAGGTGATGGTCTCCGTCGGCGTGCGGCACTACCGGACCTTCCGCGGGCGGTTCAACATCTCGGCGGCCGATCTGTCGAAGCTCCATCGATTCGCGGTGATCCGAGACCCCGAGTTGCGTCGCCGCTTGACGCCCGACTACGACTTCGGCTGCAAGCGCCCGACGTTCTCCAACGGCTACTACCGCGCGTTCACCAAACCGCACGTGCACCTGCAGGATGCCGGCATCGATCACGTCGACACCGACGGCATCGTCGGCAATGACGGCACCAAGAACGTCATCGACACCCTCGTACTCGCCACCGGCTTCGATCTGTGGGAAGCCAACTTCCCGGCCATCGAGGTCATCGGCCGTGACGGCCGAGATCTTGGAAAGTGGTGGCGCGACACCAGATTCCAGGCATATCAGGGCATTTCGATGCCGTACTTCCCGAACTACCTGAGCCTGGCGAGTCCGTATGCGTTCCTCGGATTGAACTTCTTCAACACGATGGAATACCAGATGCGGCTCATGGACCGCCTGCTCTCCGAGGTGAAGCGACGCGGTGCCGCGACGTTCGAGGTCACCGAGGAAGCCAACACGGCCTTCCTGGACCGGATGACCGAACTGCTCGGAGACTCGTTGTTCACCACCGGGAACTGCGGCAGCGCCAATTCGTACTACTTCAACCCGGCAGGCGAACCCACCCTGCTGCGGCCGTCGTCGACGGAGACGGCCATCAAGGAAGCGTCGGAATTCCCGTTGGCCGACTATCAGATTGCGTGATCAGAGAGGATCGGTACGTGCCGCAGGAGAGTAGTTCGAAGTTGCCAGCGCTCGTCGGACTGACCCTGGCCGGAACGGGTGTCGCACACTTCGTCCGGCCGGAGTTGTTCGAGGGCATCACGAAGTCCGCATTCCCGAAGGACACGGCCCGCTACCTCAAGATCAACGGCGGCCTGGAGACGGTGCTGGGGCTTGGAGTGGCCGTGCCGCAGACCCGAAGGCTGGCCCTCGCGGGCCTGCTTGGATACGGCGGCTATCTGGCCGTCAACATGCTCCGCAACCGGTAGCGGTTAGCAGTTCCCAGGCGCCTCACGGCAAACACGCAGCACCGAGCGTCCGACAGTCGCCCCAGCTTCCCCAGTTATCGGTCGCACGGCAGTTACCCTGCTGAGCGTGCCCGACGTGACCAGAGTGACGGATGGGACCATGTTGTCCCGCCGCAATGTGCTCATGGGAGTGGTCGCATCGGCCGCCGGACTCGCCCTCGTCCGCTGCGGCGCGGGTGCGTCGAGCCAGGCCGCGCAGGTGCCCCAACCCCCGACACCGGTCGGACCGCAACCCCCACCCCCGTGGCCTGAGCTGCTGCCACCGCCGCCATCGCAGGCGCGGATGCTGCTTCCCGGTGGCGGCGTACTCAGCGCCTTGCCGGGGTCGGGCGACCTGATGTCGCTGACCCTCGACGACGGGGTCGACACCGGGGTGGTGCGGGCCTACTGCCAGCTGGCGAAGGACACCGGCATCCGCCTCACGATGTTCGTCACCGGGGTCTACTCGTCGTGGACCGAGAACCGCGAGCTGCTGCTGCCACTGGTGGAGTCGGGCCAGATCCAGCTGGGCAATCACACCTGGATCCACCCGAATCTCACGAAGCTGACGGGAAGCCGCATCGCCGACGAGCTGCGGCACACCGATCAGATCATCAGGGACACCTTCGGCGTGGACGCCACGCCCTTCTACCGACCGCCGTACGGCGCCTACAACGACCTCGTCCAGTCGGTCGCTGCCGATCTCGGCTACACCGAGACCACACTGTGGAACGGAAACATCGGCGACGACCAGATCCTCGCCCCGCGAGACATCGTCGCCAACGCCGACAAGTACTACGTCGCGCAGTCGATCGTGATAGGTCACCTCAACCATCCGCCGGTCACGGGCGTCTATCGCGAGTTGGTCGACATCATCCACGACCGCAAGCTGCGCACGGTCACCCTCAACGACGTCTTCCTGAAACCGGAGGCGAGTCGCCTGACGTCCGCCTATCCCACCTAGAGCTCTAATCTCTAGGCGTGGCTACGCCTGAACCGCCCGCGCTGCGGCGCAGCCTCGGCACTGCGGACGCCGTCACCATCGGACTCGGCTCGATGCTCGGCGCGGGCATCTTCGTCGCCTTGGCCCCCGCGGCAGCGGCTGCCGGATCGGCGCTCCTGGCGGGACTGGCCGTCGCCGCGGTCGTCGCCTTCTGCAATGCGACGTCGTCGGCCCGGCTCGCCGTGCTGTACCCGCAGTCCGGGGGGACCTACGTGTATGGGCGTGAGCGACTCGGCCCGTTCTGGGGCTACACGGCCGGGTGGAGTTTCGTCGTCGGCAAGACCGCGTCGTGTGCCGCGATGGCCCTCACGGTCGGCGTCTACGCCTGGCCGGCGCACTCCCACGCGGTCGCCGTCGCGGCGGTGGTCGCCCTGACAGCGGTCAACACCGTCGGCGTCCAGAAGTCGGCGTGGCTGACGCGAATCATCGTCGCCGTCGTACTGGCCGTGCTCGCCGCCGTCGTCACCGTGATCGTTGGGTCGGGTGACGCCGACGTCTCGCGCCTGGCGATGCACGACGTCAGCACACTGGGTGTGCTTCAGGCGGCCGGGTTGTCGTTCTTCGCGTTCGCCGGCTATGCGCGCATCGCCACGCTGGGCGAGGAAGTGCGCGACCCAACGACGACCATCCCGCGCGCGATCCGCGTCGCACTGGGCATCACCTTGGTCGTCTACGCGGCCGTTGCAACGGCCGTCATCGCCGAATTGGGCAGCACGGCAATGGCTTCCGCCACTGCCCCACTGGCCGACGCAGTGACGGCCGCTGGCCACCCCGGACTGACGCCACTCGTCCGGGCCGGTGCGACGGTCGCGGCGCTCGGCTCGCTGCTCGCCTTGATCCTCGGGGTGTCGCGCACGGTGCTGGCCATGGCTCGCGACCGCCATCTGCCGCCCGTCCTGGCTGCGGCGCATCCGCGCTTCGCCACCCCGTACCGTGCAGAGCTCGCAGTCGGCGCGATCGTCGCCGTTCTCGCGGCCGTTCTCGACCTGCGGGGCGCGATCGGCTTCTCGTCGTTCGCAGTTCTGGTCTACTACGCCATCGCCAACGCCTCGGCTATGACGTTGGGCGCGAAAGTGATCCCGATCGCGGGCCTCGTCGGCTGCCTCGTCCTGGCGTTCACGCTTCCGGTGACGTCGGTGGCGGTCGGCGTCGCGGTCGTGCTGCTCGGTGCCGCCGCCTACGCCGTGCGTCGCTAGGCAATACTGCGACTCCAATTGCCGATCCGCTCGGCGTTTCGGTACGCCTACCCGCCCAACCTTCCGGCCGCAACACTGGGGCACTGGGGCGACTACGGCTTCCCGGCCGAATGGACACGGCGTCTATGACTCCGGCGACCTCGTTTAATCAACCCGGAGAACAAGGAGATCTGCGATGAAGATCGGCATCATCGGCGCGGGCAACATCGGCACCGGCCTTGGCAAGCGATCGGCCGCCTGCGGGCACGACATCGTCGTCAGCTTTGCGCGCCGTCACCGCGGCCGCGGAGGCCATCGGCGGCAACGCCGCCCCCGGTACGCCCGAAGTCTTCGTCTGCAGCGACGACACCGAAGCGCGCGTGACGATTTTGAACCTCGTCGCCGACATCGATGCCGACGGCGTCGACGCCGGCCCGCTCACCATGGCTCGCTACACCGAGCCGGCAGGCATGCTGCTGGTCCAACTCGCCTACGCCCAAGGACTAGGGCCGCGCTAGGGCCGCGCATCGGATCGGTCTTGATCCGAGACGCCGGCGCTTGAGCTCAGGCTCTCATCCCGTTGCGTGAGTATGGGTTTGAACTCGTTGTTCGCAGTGCTCGTGTCTACGCGATCGCCGACGCCTCGGCTATAACGTTGGGCTAGGGGTGTTTCCGATCGACGGCTCATGGTGGTGCTGCTGGTCAAGCGCGTCGGAGACTAGTGATCCCGCGACTGCCCGACTAGTCACTTCCGTCGAGCAGTTCTTCCGGATGGTGGAGCCGGTTTACCTCGGGTGGTCCGGTTCCGTCGGACCAGGCGAGCCGACCGTCCTCGGTCACCGTCGTCGATACGTCGACCTGCTCGGCCACGGTGTTGTGTGCGCCGCACGCGAAGAACAGCTTGTCGGCGTCGGACCGGCCGTCGGGAGACCAGCCCGGCGCATGATGCACCTCGCTGCGGTAACCCGGCACCGTGCAGTTGGGATACGTGCAACCTCGGTCGCGCGCGTGACAGATGATCCGCTGGTCCGCTGTCGCGATGCGCTTGCTTCGGCCGAGGTACAGCGGTCGTCTCGAATGGTCGTCGAACACGGCGAGGTAGTGAATCGCATTGCCTGCCATCGCGATCAGGTCACGCATCGGCAGCGACGAGCCGCCACCCGTCCGGGCCGGCCGCGGCATCGGCACACTCGGGTCGGTAACGGCGTGCGCGGCCTGCTCGAGATCGGCGACCGTGGTGGTCGCGATGACCGTCACGGGTAACCCGCGGTGCGCACCGAGGTCACCCGATCCGATCCCGGCCTTGAGCGCCAACGTGAATGCGTCGTGCAGTCGTTGCGACGGCGTGCGGGCATCGGTCGCACCATCTACCACTGGTTGGTCCGAATCGGGGTGGTGTCTCCCCGGCCTCACTGCGGCGCCGGCCGCCTCCAGGTACGAACGCGCCTCGGGCGTCAACCAGCCGGACAGACGACTCATCCCGTCGGGGCCCTGCCCACCGAGCGCCAGTCCCCGGCGGTTGGCCCGGTCGCGTTCGTCGAACACCCCGTCGGGATTCAGAGCGTCGGCGATGCTCCGCCCGAGTATGGCGACGAAGGCCGCGTCCTGCTTGACCGCATGCTCAACGAGCACTCTCTCGGCGTTCTCCTTGTCCTGCGCCGATACGCGATTGGGTAGCAGGTCGAGCGCCTTGCACACCTCGCGAACGTGGTCTTCGCCGACGTCGCCAGCTTCGACGGCGTCTGCCAGGGCAGGCAGTTCCGGCGGCAGCGGTGGCCCGGTCAGCGGTCGTCGCGGGCGAATGCGGGCCGCCAGTTTCACGCGGCGGCGGACCTCGGCCGGAGTAATCCGCAGCTTCTTCCACAGAAGTTCGCGCACCCGCACGCCGGGGGGCAACGCGGGATCCTCGACCCCGTCGGGTGGATCGACGATCTCACCGAGCATACGGTAGGACAGCCCGCGGTTGGTCCGGTCCTGATTCTCCAGCCTCTCGGCCATGGTGATCCGAAAGGCGTTGCCCACCAGATCCGTCGAGGTCTCGCGGATGCGCGCCAACGCCGCGTCGATCGCATCGAGATCAGCACTCATCTGCTCGCGCGCCGCATCGGCGGTCAGGAAGAGTCGGTCGGCATCCACGTGATCGACGCTATTCGAACACGTGTGCTAATGCACTTGGTGAAAGGCGATCTGTGGATGAATCCCGGACTGTGGATAACTCGTGAGACGACATGCGATGGTGTGTAGCCCGGGAACCGTGATTCCAGCCGCAAAAGGACTGACCTGCAAACCCGTCCCGTCCGACGCGCAGATCGCCACCCTAGTGATCTACCACGGCATGCAGCTGCTGGGCTTGCGGACGGCCTGGGCCGACGGCGATCGGACCGGGAAAGTTGGCGAATCTCCGATCACCGACGGCGACGCGCGCCATAATAACGCCGGGTCGGGCTAGCAAAAGGATGTGTGCGATGAAGAAACTGGCAGCAGCACTGTTGACGACTACCGCGATGGCGGCGCTACCGTTCGCCGTTGCACCAGCAGCTCAGGCCGACGTCTGCGCGGGCGCTGGTGGACGGCACGTAGCAGTAGGTGGTTGCACCAACATTGCCGGAGACGCGGCAAGGGGTGTGGCCATCGCCTCGGCCGACACGCCGTACGTCTATGGCGAGATCCCGTGTTACACGGTCGAAGGGGTGCCGTACTTCACGCCGCCTGGCGACCCCTGCTGACGGGCCAGGCGTCACGCCCCCTCCAACACCGCCGCCGGACCCCGGTTCATCAGCTGCCGGGCCACGATGATCCGCTGAATCTCGCTGGCGCCCTCCCAGATCCGCTCGACGCGCAGCTCACGGTACATCCGCTCGGCGACGTTCTCCCGCATGTAGCCGCGGCCGCCGAAAATCTGCACGCTGCGATCGGCCACCCGGCCGGCCATCTCCGAGCAGTACAACTTCGCCATCGACGCCTGCGCGTGCAGAGTCTTGCGGTCGGCGCCACCGTCGATGGAGCGCGCCACCTCGTACAGCATGGTGCGCGCGGCGAAGAGTTCCGTGGCGCTGTCGGCGAGCATGCCCGCCACCAGTTGGTGCTCACCCAGCGGCTTGCCATCGACGACGCGATCCTTCGCGAACGCGGTCACCTCGTCGAGCAGACGCTGGGCCGCGCCGACGCATCTGGCCGCGACCATCAGCCGCTCGAACCGAAACCAGTCCTGCGTGAAGGTCATCCCCGCGCCTTCGGCGCCGACGAGGTTCTCCACCGGCACCCGCACGCCGTGGAACGCGACGATCGGATGCTCGTCGGCGATGTGATGTGAATAGTGCGGCGTGCGAACCACTTCCACGCCCGGCCACGGCAGATCCACCACGAGCAGTACGTGCTCGCCCTCGAACTCGCCCCCCACCAGCACCGCCTGCACGAAGCAGTAGTCGGCAAGGTTGTACGACGTGACGTGCCACTTGACCCCGTCGACGACATACTCGTCGCCCTCGCGGCGGGCGGTGGACTGCACTGCGGAGACGTCCGAGCCGGCGAACTCCTCGGTGATGGCGTACGCCTCGTGCTTCTCGCCGCGCACGGCCGGCAACAGCCACCTTTCACGCTGGTAGTCGGTCGCCACGCCCACCCACCACTGTGGCGGGGTGGCCATCACCCAGGCAAGCCCGTTGGTCGCCCGTCCGCACTGCTCCTGTACCAGCACCTGCTGCAGGGCGGTGCACCCTGGTCCACCCACCGAAGTCGGCATGTTGGTGCCATGGAGACCCAATTCGATTGCCCTGGAATGGTGTTCGGCGGTCACCTCCTTGGGCAGCGTGCCGCCCGCGAGCTCGGCCTCGACCTCCAGGGGGATCAGCGAGTCGACGAAGCTGCGCGCCGTATCCTGAAGGCGCCGATCCTCGTCCGTCAGACCGTACATCCGCGCTCCTTGCTCTTGACTGAGCGTTCAGTCTATGTCAGCGTTTGGTGCTATGACTAGTTCCAACAGGGCCGACGTGGTGGTGGTCGGCGGTGGGACGGTCGGCGCCTGGGCCGCCGTACTGCTCGCCGAATCCGGCGTTGGCAACGTCGTCCTGCTCGAAGCCGCCACGCTCGGCGACGGCGCCAGCAGCAGAGCGGCGGGCATGGTCCGCGCACAGGGCGGTACCGAAACGCCAATCAAGCTCGGTCTGCGATCCCAGGAGTTCTACGCCGCCAGCAGTGATCGCTTTCCGCTCGATTGCGGATTCGTCGCGCAGGGCTACCTGATGCCCTCCTTCACGGAAGCTGAAGTGCAGCAGGCGCATGACCGCGTCGCGCTGCAAAGGAGCCTCGGCCTCGCCGTCGAATGGCTCAGCAGCGACGACCTCGACGCACGACACACGGGCCTGGCACCCGGCGTGACCATGGGCGCGTCGTACGCCCCCGGGGACGGATACATCGACGCGCCACGCAACGTGCTGGCCTACACCGCCGCGTTGGTCGCCCATGGGGTCGACGTCCGAGAGCGCTGCGCCTTCACCGGGCTGCGCACCAAGGGCGGTCGGGTGGTCGGCGTCGATACGGCGGACGGGCCCATCGGCACGGAACGGGTCGTGCTCACCGGCGGACCGAAACTCGCCGCAGTGGGTGCCGCGGCAGGCGGTCGCATCCACACCGGCGGCGCCCGCCACCAGGTCGTCGTCACCGCCGCGCCGTCCGCGATCGACATCCACGACGTGCCGATGGTGTTCGACGTGACATCCGGGATCTATTGGCGGCCAGGCGAAGCCGGTGGCGTGCTGTGGGGCATGAGCAACCCCGACGAACCACCGGGAACGGCAGTCGACTTCGACACGCTGTACTACCGCAAGGCCCGGACGAGGATGGAACATCTCTTCCCAGCCGTCAAGGGCCTCGGCCTTCGACGGTCGTGGGCAGCGACCATCGACTACACGCCGGACCACCTCCCGATCCTGGGCCCGCTGATCACCGAGGACGGTCCGGTCGACGGCAGCGTGGTCGCCAGCGCAGCCGGGCACGGCATGATGTGGGGCCCCGCGGTCTCGCAGGTGGCAGCCGATCTGACCACGACGGGCCGCTGCGACTGGCTCGATCTGACCGACCTCGGGCTCGACCGCTTCGACGCCGATGGCCACAGTCGCGTTGCACCCGAACCGATTTCACTACCATTCCCCGAAAGGGCCTCACAGTGATCGCCAGCATGCTACCCAACGCCGCCGACGCCGAGCTCGAGGACTGGGGCCCGCTCGAGGAGGCCACCGGCGCACCGATGGCCACCCACGGCCTCGAGGTCTGGGTGGACGGCGATTCATCGGCGGGCATCTGGCAGTGCGCGCCCGGTCCGTCCCGGTGGACGCTGGAGACCAACGAGGTCATCTACCTGGTCGCAGGCCGAATGACGGTGACGCCAGACGGGGGCGAGGCCACCGAGATCGGCGTCGGCGACGTCGCGGTGTTCCCCACGGGCTGGACCGGCACGTGGGACATCCACGAAACGGTCCGGAAGGTCTACTCGATCTTCTGATCGCGTGCGATCACCAAGGCGTCGACGGCGATCACTCCGGAGGCCGACACGATGATGGGGTTGGCCTCGACCGCCTCGACCGCATCACCGAGTTCCGTTGCCAATCGCGAGAACCCGGCGATGACGTCGGCCAGGGCGGTGACGTCCACCGCGGGGGCACCCCGCCAGCCGTCGAGCAGCGGCCGGATGCGCAGCGCGTCGAGCATGCGCAGCGCCCCCGCGGACGACACCGGCGGACAGGCAAGCGCGCGATCGGCCAACAGCTCCACCAGGGTGCCCCCCGCGGCGACCACGACCAGCGGGCCGAACGTGGCATCCCGCACCACGCCCACCGACACCTCGACGCCGTCGGACACCATCGGTTGCACCGTAACCGACGGGCCCAGGCGGCCCGCGATGTCGGCGTAGGCCACCCGTAACGCCCCGTCGTCGGTCAGATCGAGCGCGACGCCGCCGACATCGCTCTTGTGCTCAGCGGCTTGGGTTTTGAGCACCACCGGATAGCCGGTGGAGTTGGCGGCTGCCAGTGCACCGTCCAGTTCATGCGCCGTGATGGAACCGGCCACCGGCATGCCGTAGTCGGCGAGCAGCTCGAACGCCAACCCGGGGTTCCAGTCGTTCAGGCACGCCAGCCATCGACGTTGCCGATCGGGGTCGACGGGAGGCTCGGCGCGGGCGATCTCCAGCGGCCACCTCGCCAGGTGGCCCAACGCCACCAGCCCGCTGCGAAACCCCTCGAGCACGGGAATCCCGTTGGTGCGCAGCAGGTGCGCGGTCGCGTCGTCGATCGCAGCAGGCACCGAGCTGAGGACCGCCAGTGCGGCGCCGTTCTCCGCGGCGACGTCGAGCACCGCATCCGGGTATGCCGTGTCACCGTCGAACTCGGTGACCAGGTCGACGGCCAAGGCGGTGACGGCCACCGCAGGATCCTCGGTCATGACCCGAAGACAGGCGCGGAACAGCGATCGACTGTGCGCCCCGGTGCCCCAGACGTCGAGCGGGTTGGTGGCGACGAGTCCGTCGTCGAGCAACTCCTCGACGGCCGCCAGGGACCGCGGGGACAGCGAGGCGAACTCGACGCCGACGTCATACGCCAAGTCGGTCACCATCGCCCGTTCGGCCCCCGAATCGTGCACGGTGGCGATCCCGCCCCGGCCGCCCGCGCGCCTGGCTCGCCCGCCCGCGCTGAAGAGTTCGACGGTGTCGGTGAACTCGGCCATATCTCGCACCCGCAGCGCCCCGACGGATTCGCAGAACGCCTGCCAGGCCGCATCGCCGCCGGCCAACGCTCCCGAGTGGGCCGCAACCATCGCCTGGCCCGTCGGGGAAACGCCGACGGGAAGCACCACCGCCGGGATGCCCTGGTCGTACGCGCGACGCAGCGCACGCCGCAGCCGCGGTACCGCGCGGGGCGTCTCGAGCAGCAGCGCGAGCACCTCGGTGCCAGGATCGTCGAGCGCGTAGTCGACGTAATCTGCCACGTCGGTGACGAGTTCCTGTCCGGACGAGACGGCGAGTCGGAATCCGAAGCCGCGACGGGACCGGAGCAGCGTGGAGAAGGCGGACCCGGAGTGGGTGATCAGGCTGACACCACCCGCGGGCAACGTCTCCGGTTCCAGGTACCCGAGCGCGCGCAGGCCGATCGCGTTGTTGACGAAGCCCATGCACCCAGCGCCGCACAACGCCATGCCCGCCTCCGACGCGACGTCGGCCACCTTTTCACGCACCCCGTGAGCGGACCCGAATACGATCGCCGAGCGGGCGCCCGCGTCGGCAGCGGCGGCCAGCTGGTCGACCAGGGCGGTGTCCGCCACCCCGAGCAGCACCAGGTCGACCGGCTCGTCGAGGTCGGCGAGTGACGATCTGCACGGCAGGTCGCCGATCCGGTCGTAACGCGGATTGACCAGGTGCATCCGGGCCGAACTGCGTTGCGCCTCAATGATCATGCGGGCACCGAAGCTGTCGGGGCGGGCGCTGGCGCCGACGATCGCGACCGACCGGGCACCGAGCATGGCGGCCACTGCCACCCGGCGTGCATCGCCCATGGAGCTGGCCTAGGACCGACGGTTCAGCGCTGCGCGTACCCGCCCGCCGGCACGCTTCTTGTCGGCCAGCGCGGCCTTCGCGGCCTGCCAGCCGGGGATTCCGCACACACCGCCACCGGCGTGCGTGGCCGAGCTGCCGTTGTACAACCCGGCGATCGGGGTGCGGTAGTCGGCGAAGCCGGGGGCGGGACGCATGTGGAACAGCTGCTCGAGCGACAGCTCACCGTGGAAGATGTTGCCGCCGATCAGGCCGTACTCCTGCTCCATCTCGTGTGGGCCGACGATGTCGCGGTGCAGGATCGAGGACTTGAATCCCGGGGCCACCTGGTCGTAGAGATCGATGAGCCGGTCGGCGTACGCGTCGAGTTCCTCGGTGTGCGGAGCCTCACTCCATTCCGAAGGCACCCACTGGGTGAATAGCGACATACTGTGCGTGCCATCGGGATTGAGTGTCTTGTCGAGCGTGGTGGGAATGACGCCGTCGCTGAAGGGCATCAGCGCCGGCCTCCCCACGCGGGCGTCCTGGAACGCCGCCTCGATGTACTCCATCGTGGGCGCCATCTCGACCGAGCCGGTGTGATGCTCGGCGATTCCCGAGCTTGGATCTGCGGTGAAGTTAGGTAGTTCTCCCAGCGCCAGGTTGATCTTCACGACGCCGCTGCGGGTCTTCCAGTGCTCGATGTCGTTGACGAAGTCGTCGGGCAGTTCGTGGCGCGGGATCTGGTCGAGGAACGCTGTGCGGGGATGCAATGTGGTGACCACCAGCGGTGCGGTGATTTCCTCGCCGTTCTCGAGCACCACGCCCTGGACCTGGCCGCTCCGCACGTTGACACTCGAAACCCTGGCCTTGGTGCGGATCTCGGCGCCGAAACTGCGGGCGGCGCGGGCGATCGCCTCCGATACCCCACCCATGCCCCCCTCCGGGAAGCCCCAGCTGCCGAGTTGGCCGTCGCCGACGTCACCGATCGAGTGGTGCGCCATCACGTAAGCGGTACCCGGCTCGAACGGCCCGGCCCAGGTTCCGATCACGCCGTTGACCGCAAGCGCGCCTTTCACTTGCGGTGATTCGAACCAGTCGTCGAGCAGGTCGGCGATGCTCATCGTCAGCAGCCGGGTGACATCGGCGGTCATCCGGGTGGTGATGCCCTTCTGGCTCCACGCCAGCTTCGCCAGATCGAAGAGATCCGACGGCTTGTGCGAGCCGATGTTGGGCGGCACCTGGGTCAGCAACGGACCCATCACCTCGGCGATGCCCTCCAGCCACTCGTTCCACTTGGGCCAGGCGTCGGCATCCTTCTTGGAGAACTTGGTGAGCTGTTCGTGCGTACGCGCCGGGTCGTCCTCGTAGATCGCCAGTGAGCCGCCCTCCGGAAATGCCTGGTAATAGGGCCCCATTGGATGCACCTTGTAGCCGTGGCGTTCCAACCCGAGGTCACGGACGATCGTCGGCGGCATCAGGCTCACCACGTAGGAGAGGCGAGTGACCCGCAGGTGTGGTGCGTCCTCCCAGGGCGACTCGGTGGTCGCCGCACCGCCAAGGCTGCCGCGCGATTCCAGCACCAGCGTCCTGGCACCGGAGCGGGCCAGATAGGCGGCCGAGACCAGACCGTTGTGACCACCACCGACCACGATGGCGTCGTAACCGTTAGCCATGGGGGACCTTCTTCCGTGTACTCGCCTGACTGACTGTTCAATCTAATCAAGTGTTAGGCTTGCAGACAAGTAGCAGTGCCGCCACTTGGAGGGAGGACCGAGACCCACATGGCCGAACCGGCGCCCGCGACGGAGAACAACGAGGCCCGTCGAACCGAAATGCTGGACGCCGCAGCGAGCCTGATCTGCGAACGCGGATTCGGTGACACGCGCATCGCCGACGTGGCCAAGCGGGCAGGTGTCAGCTCCGCGCTCGTCATCTACTACTTCGGCACCCGTGACAGATTGCTCGTTGACGCGCTCCGACACTCCGAGGAGTCCTTCTACGAAGCGGCCGAGAAGATGCTGGCCGAGGTCACGGCATTGCGGGAGCGCCTGTCGCTACTGATCAAGTGGACGGTGATTCCTCAGGCAGACAACGAGATTCCCGGAGCATGGGGTCTCTGGTTCGACCTGTGGGCGCAAGCGTTTCGCCACGACGAGGTGAAGGCGGGCCGAGTCGAACTCGACGCTCGCTGGCGCCGGATGATCGTCGACGCCATCAAGTCGGGCGAGGCTACCGACGAGCTCAGGGGCAACGTCGACGCCAGGATGTTCGCACTCGAGTTCGGCGCGCTACTCGACGGCCTGTCGATCCAGGTGGCACTCGAGGATCCCGAGGTCGACTCCGAGGTGGCCTACGACATCGCCATGCGCTTCTGCGAACGCGAGCTCGACCTGCCCTCCGAAACAAGCACCGAGAAGGTCTCCGAGAACAAGTCCGCCCGCAAGGCGCCGACCAAGCTCAAGCCGAAGAAGGGCTGAGCGCCTCCTCCGCGACCGGGTCCTGGACGGCGGATGCCTTGCTGCGGTGCAGAACCCGGACCGCGTCGTGCGCGCAGACGCACGTGACGGGTGCACCGGGAACGTGCGCCACCGAGCCGGGACCGGACGCATTCGGGACCTCGACGACCAACGCCGTAGCGGCGTTGACGTCGACGTGTACCTGGGTGCACGCACCGAGGTACACGACCTGTGTGACGGTGCCGCCGATGGCGTTGTTGCCCGGCCGTACCGGCTCATCGCGCCCCTGCAGGGCGATGCGCTCCGGGCGAATCACGATCGCTGCGGGACCCCTTGGCACGGAATGGTCGACGACGGCGCCAAGCTGGGTGCCGATCGCCGAGCAGACCGCCGACGTGTCGGAGGCCTCGACCACTTCGGCGTCGAAGATGTTGGCGGCGCCGAGAAATCCCGCGACGAACGTCGTTGCCGGCGACGAGTAGATCTCCTGCGGCGGACCGACCTGCTCCACCCTGCCGTCCGCCAGCACCGCGATCTGGTCGCTCATCGTGAGCGCTTCCTCCTGATCATGGGTGACGTAGACGAACGTGATGCCGACCTCGCGTTGGACGGCCCGCAACTCGAGCTGTAACTGCCTGCGCAACTTGGCATCCAGCGCTCCGAGCGGCTCGTCGAGGAGTAGCACTCGCGGACGCAGCACCAGTGCCCGCGCAAGAGCCACCCGCTGCTGCTGACCGCCGGACAATTGGGCCGGGCGGCGCTTGGCGAGCTTACCCATCTGGACGAGGTCGAGTGCCTCGTCGACGCGCCGCTTCGCCTCGTCCCGGGACAGCTTCTGATACTTCAGCCCGAAGGCCACGTTCTCCCACACTGTCATGAACGGGAACAGGGCGTAGGTCTGGAAGACGGTGTTGACCGGGCGGCGGTGCGGCGGATCGCCGACCACGTCACGGCCGTCGAGTTCGATGCGCCCGGAATCGGGTTTCTCGAAGCCGGCGATCATCCGCAGCGTCGTCGTCTTCCCACAACCGGATGCCCCCAGCAGTGAGTAGAACTGCCCCGCCGGGATGTCGAGGTCGATTCCGGTGACCGCGGGCACGCCGTCGAAGGCCTTGGCCAGCTGATGCAGTCCGATGTGCCCGCCCGTCATGGCCGTCATCGCCGCCCGCCGGATCTGATCCCCCGGTCGCTGCGCTCCTGCCCACCGGATCTGATCCCCCGGTCGCTGCGCTCCTGCCCACCGGATCTGATCCCCCGGTCGCTGCGCTCCTGCCCACCGGATCTGATCCCCCGGTCGCTGCGCTCTCGCCCGCAAGCGGGGGGACCCCCAGCGCCGGTCAGGGCGCCACCGCCGCCGCCAACCGAGCGAAGTTGGCCGTGAACCGGTCGACATCGGCCTCGTCGTGCTGAACGGATAGCAGCCATTGCTCCACTTTCCCCCATGGCGGCAGAAAGACGCCGCCGTTGTGCTGAATGAGCCAGTGCAGATGTCCGAGTCGCGCGTCCGCCCGAAGGAAGTCGCGGAACTCCCGCACGGGATCGCGACGGAACGTGACGCAACCCTTGGCGCCGACCGAAACCACGTGCCACTCGAAGCCGTGTGTCGAGATGACACCTTCCAGCGCACCACGCATCCGCGCTCCCAGCGCGTCGAGGTGACGGTAGTTGTCGTCGGTGAGCACCTCCGACAACGTGGCGCGGGTAGCGGCCATCGCTAGCGGGTTGCCGTTGAAGGTGCCGACCTGCTCGTAGCGGCCATCGGCGATCGCCGACATCACCTCGACGGTGCCGCCGATCGCAGCGACGGAGATACCGCCGCCCAATGCCTTTGCCAGACAGACCATGTCGGGCACCACACCCGACAGGGCCGTGACCCCGCCCGGTCCGGTGGTGAAGCCGGTCTTGACCTCGTCGAAGATCAGCAGGGCACCGGCCTGATGCACGAGATCGCGGATCGCGGCCAGATACCCGTCGTCGGGGGTAATGATGCCTGCGTTCATCATGATGGGCTCGAGAATCATCGCCGCCACCTGACCGCGGTGCTCGGAGAATGCGCGGGCCACCGCGTCGGCGTCATTGAACGGAACGACGATCACCAGATCGCGGATGGCTGCCGGAATTCCCGAATTGCCAGGAACGCCATGGGGATGATCGCGCGGGCCGATCTCATCGGCTTCCGGTAGCACCGAGACCTGGACCGAATCGTGATGGCCGTGGTAGCAACCCTCCACCTTGATGATCAGGTCGCGACCGGTCAGCGCGCGAGCGAGATGAATCGCGTCCATGGTGGTCTCGGTACCCGAGTTGGCGAACCGCCACAGCGGCAGGTCGAACCGGCGGGCCAGTTCCCCGGCGATCCAGATCGCGTCCTCGGTGGGCTGGGCGAAGTGGGTGCCGCGCCGGACCCGATCACTCACTGCCGCGACGATCGCCGGATGTGCATGTCCCGCAATGGAAGCGCCGTAGCCACCGTGCATGTCGACGTACTCGTTGCCGTCGACGTCGTACACCTTCGAGCCGTCACCGTGACTCATCCAGACAGCCTGAGGTTCGGCGATCTGCCAGTTGGACGTCGCACCGCCGGCAAGGTGTTCACGCGCGCGACCGATCAATTCGGTACTGCGGGGTTGGCGTCGAAGAAAGATCCTCTCCTCATCCGCGATGAGGTCGTCGACCACGTCCGATACCTGGCTCTGCATCACCGTCGAGGACACGGTCGAACCTCCACTCTCCAGCGGTGTCTCTTCTTCGCGCAAGCGCTCATCAGCGGTTGACTGAGCATTCAGTCTATGCGAGAGTCCTATCACCGACAAGACGCGAACCTGCGGGGAGGCCCAGATGCCAGCCCAGTTTTCGATGCCCGACAGACCCGGACAGAGTCGTCGCCAATTCCTGCAGCGCGCCGCGATTCTCGCCGCCACGGCACCCACCCTCGGGGCCTTCCTCGCGGCATGTGCCAAGTCCGGACCTACGGGAACGCCGGGGTCGGGACCGACCCTGACGATCGCCAAACCGGACAGCCCGGTCAAATGGGACATCCCCGCCGACAACCAGCCGATTGCGGACGGGATGACGCCCGAGAAGGGCGCGACCCTCAAGATCTACAACTACGCCGACTACCTCAGCCCCCAGGCCATCAAGGCATTCGAGGACCAGTACGGATGCAAGATCGAGGTATCCACCTTCAACGACGGCGACGAAGCGATCACCAAGCTACGCAGCGGGGTCGACTTCGACATCTACAACGCCAACTACACGGAGATGAGCAGACTGGTGACGGGCGGGCTGCTCCGCCCGCTGAACCACAGCTACCTCCAGAACATCTCCAACGTATGGCCCAGCTTCACCAACCCCTGGTACGACCAGGGCTGGCAATACACCGTGCCGTACACCATCTACACCACCGGAATGGGTTGGCGCAGCGACCAAGTGCCCGCGGACATCGGAGCGTTGAAGAACCCTTACGAGTCACTATGGGACCCGGCCTACAAGGACAAGACGGCGATCATCGACGACTGGCACACCGCCATGGCGATGGTGCTGCTCAAGCAGGGCATCACCGACGTCAACACCTCCTCGGCCGACGACCTCAAGATGGTCGGCGAGCAACTGAGCGCCCTGGTGAAGGCGACGTCGCCGAAGGTCACCATCACCATGTACAGCGACATGCCGTCCGGTCAGATCGGGCTGTGTCAGATGTGGTCCGGCGACATCATCAACGCGCAGTCCTACCTTCCCGAGGGCGTCGGGACCGAGATCCTGCAGTACTGGTTCCCGCAGGACGGCAAGGGACTGGTGGACAACGATATGCTGGTCACCCTGAAGGGCGGGAAGAACCCGGTGCTGGCGCACCTCTTCCTGAACCACATGCTCGACCCGGCGGTCGCCAAGGAGAACTTCTCCGCGATCGGCTACCAACCCCCTCAGAACACCCTCACTGCTGATTCGCTGATCGCCGAGGAGTTCATCCCGGAGAACCTGCGGTCCGCGATCGTCAAGCCCGAGTACTTCGACTCCGGATATCGCCTGCTCGAACTCGACGCGGACAACGATGCGGCGTGGCACAACGTCTGGAACGCGTTCAACGCGGGCGGATCCTGACGCCAGTGTTGATGCGGTCGCGCGAACCCAACGCCCGACTGTGGGCCGCCCTGGCCGCGCCGGGCATCGGGTGGCTGCTGCTGTTCTTCCTCGCACCGCTCTACGTGGTGCTGGCGATCGTGTTCGGTCGGGTCGATCCGCTGTTCCGCACTGCGGTTCCGGTGTGGAATCCGTTGGAGTGGAACCCCTCTCAGTTCACGTATGTGCTGTCGCGGATCGGCCCCGACGGCGTCTACTTTCCCGCCCTGCTGCGCACCGTATTCTACGTCGGGGCGGCGAGCATCCTGTGCCTGGCGATCGCGTTCCCGGTCGCCTACTACGTGTCCCGGCTGGCCGGTAAGCGCAAGGGCCTGCTGATCGCCCTGCTGATCGCGCCGTTCTGGATCAGCTATATGATGCGAATGTTGGCCTGGGTCAACCTTCTTCAGAACGATGGGCTGGTCAATAGACTGCTGAACTTCGGCGGCCTGTTCGGCGTTCAGGTCGACTGGCTCACCGGCCAACCGGTCGTGGTGATCCTCGGCCTGGCCTATGGCTACGTCCCCTACATGATCCTGCCGCTGTACGCGGGTCTCGACAGGCTGTCCCAACCGATGCTCGAGGCCTCGCGGGATCTCGGCGCCAACCGGGTCTCGTCCTTCCTTCGGGTGACCCTCCCGTTGTGCCGACCGACGATCCTTGCGGCGGTGTTGCTGACCTGCCTGCCGATGCTCGGCGACTACTTCACCAACGACCTGCTGTCCGCGTCGCCGAAGACCGCGATGGTCGGCAACCTGATCAACGACAGCGTGCAGGCGCCGGGCCAGACCGGTCAGGCGGGCGCCTTCGTCATGCTGGTCCTGCTGGCCACGGTGCTGCCGATGTTCTACTACGTCCGGGTCACGTTGCGCGGGGACGAGGTTCGGACGTGACCAGCAGCACCCCAACCACATCCCGGGTCGCTTCGCGCCTCCCCTCCGGAATCCGCGGGCCCGTCGGGTGGTTCCGCGATCCTTGGCGACGCCCTCGCGTGCTTGCCGGGATCACCATCTTCTACCTGGTGTGGTCGCTGCTGCCGGTCCTCATCGCCGTGATGTTCTCCTTCAACGACGGCCGGTCGCGAACCAATTGGCAGGGGTTCTCCTTCCGCTGGTACTGGGGCGACCCGACCCGGTCGGTCTGGCATGACGCCAGCCTGCACACTGCGCTGCTGCAGACCCTCAAACTCGGAGTGATCGCCACCCTCATCACCGTCCCACTCGGCGTGCTGTTCGCGATCGGCGTCGACAGGTGGCGAGGGAGGCTGCCATCCGGTGCGAACGTGCTGATGCTCGTCTCGTTCGTCATCCCCGAGGTACTCCTGGCCGTCGCGCTGCTGTTCGTCATGACGAACCTCGCATTGCCGATCGGGCTCGGCACGTCCGCGCAGGTGGTCGGACTCGTGACCTACCAGGTGGCCTACCCCGCGGTGCTGGTGCGCGCCCGACTCGCCACGATCGGCAAGCAATACGAAGAAGCCGCAACGGATCTCGGCGCATCACCGATCGGAGCGCTGTGGCGGGTGACGATGCCGATGCTGATGCCGGCCATCTTCGCGAGCACCGTGCTGGTGTTCGCCGACGTCATCGACGACTTCGTACTGGTGCGCTACTTGTCGGCCGGGTCGTCGACCGAGCCGGTGTCGGTGAAGATCTACAACACCGCGCGGGCCGCCCCGACGCCCGCCCTCAACGCGCTGGCCACCCTGCTGCTGCTCGCGGCGCTCGCCGCGGTCGTCATCGGCTACCTGGCGTATCGCCGGATGACCCGCGGTGACGCCACGGCGGCCGATCGTGGGCTCGCCGCCTTCGCCGGTGAGGCCTAATCTCGGGCGAACAGACGCAAAAGTCCGCCAAAGTTCGACATTTCGGGGCACTTTTGCGTCTGCTCGCGGCTGAGAAGTGTGGACCACCCGCTTCTCAGCGACTATCCTGACTGTATGTTCAAACAGCACGATCCGGCACCCGTTCCCGTCGGCGATCTCGCCGCGAGCCTGGCACCGTTCGGGTCCTCGCGCATGCTGCCGCGCGAGGCGTACGTCGACCCCGCGGTCTTCGAGTGGGAACAGCGCAACATCTTCTCGGGCTGGACGTGCGTCGGTCACGCGAGCGACATGGCGGGCGTGGGCACGCAGCGCGCAATTGGCTCCGGCCCCAACGGAATGCTGTTGGTGAACGGTGATGATGGCGTCATCCGCGCCTTCGCCAACACGTGCCGCCACCGCGGGCACGAGCTACTCGAGTGCGGCACGTCCGCGAAGCGGCGCGGCATCGTCTGCCCATACCACTCGTGGTCCTACCGACTGGACGGTGGTCTACGCCACGCCCCGGGATTCGGCGACGGCGACGGGTTCGAGCCCGCCGAGTTCGGCCTGACCGAGCTCCGGCTGGTCAACTGGCACGGCTGGTTGTTCGCCGACGCCAGCGGCGCGGACGTCGAATTCGCCGACCACGTAGCGGGTCTCGAAGACGTGGTCGGAGCTTACCGGCCCGAGGATCTGGTGATCGTCGACCGGCACTCCTACGAGCTGGCCACCAACTGGAAGGTGATCGCCGAAAACTACCAGGAGTGTTACCACTGTTCGACCATCCACCCCGAGCTGTCAAAGATCAGCCCACCAGACACCGGCGAGAACCTCCAGTTCGAGGGATCGTGGATGGGCGGCTGGATGTCGATGATCGAGGGCGCCGAGACCATGTCGTTCACGGGCAAGAGCGGTGGCGTGGCGATCCGAGGGCTCTCCGAGAAGGAACGTCGCACCGTGATGTATCTGGTCGGGTTCCCCAATCTGCTCGTCAGCCTGCATCCCGACTACGTGATGACCCACGTGATGACACCGTTGGCTGCCGACCGCACCCATGTCGAGTGCGCGTGGGCCTTCCCGAAGGACGTTGCCGCGCAAAGGGACTTCGACCCCTCCTACGCCGTCGACTTCTGGGATCTGACCAACCGGCAGGACTGGGCGGCCTGCGAGTCAGTCCAACGCGGCCTGAGCTCACCCCATGCGCGGCCAGGCCCGCTGGCTCCCGACGAGGACGGTGTCTACCAGTTCGTCACCCGTGTTGCCCGTTCCTACCAGGGCCTTGATCGCACGACCTAGCCGTCAACCTCGAGCGGGTACCCCGTTGGGCCCTTCGGTCGACTGCGCGTAGGTGCCCACGGCGAAGGCCACCGCGGGACCGATGATGGCCAACGTGGCCCGGTCCACATTGGCGATCGTGTCGCCCGGGGTTCGGTAGTTGGGGTCGAACGGCGACCCGGCACGACCGCCCCAGAGCCGGGCCTGTGTCGCGGTCTTGCGCTGCGACGATCCGCTGGTGACTCCGCCAATCGGCATCCCGGCGCGCAGGAAGGCGCTGTAGTCACTCGCCAGGCCCAGGGGCAGGTCTGCTGGCCGCACGCCGGCGAGGTTGAGGTATCCGGCCAGCGTCCGCTCGACACCCGCCGACCCGACGGGCACCTTGGCACTGGGAACGTCGGGGTTGGGCTGGCCGGACTGGTCGCCGTCGTAGGTGAAGTAGCCCGCGTTCGTCGAACCCAGCAGATCGAAGTCCAGGTACATGGCGATGTCGTCGAGCCCGCCGCGGCCCAGGCTCGCCACGTACGTCGACGACCCCTGCAGACCGGCGCCCTGTGACCCCCAGAAGGCGAATCGCACCGCGTTGATGACAGTCGGTGAACTCCCCAGCTGCACAGCGGTTTCCAGCACCGCCGCAATGCCCGATCCGTCGTCGTTGAGACCCGGGCTGCCCGCCGCTGAATCGAGGTGCGCGCCTGCGACGACCACGTTGTGCGGGTTGCCCGACTTGGTCTGCGCCACAACGCTCCGTGACTTCACGACTGCACTCTTCGCGTCGAGCGTCAACCGGACGGGCGCTGAGGTGCGGCGCAGTTGCGCGTCGGCGTCCTCGTCGATCACGGCCACCGGCGACGTGAGCTGCCGGTAGTAACCTGGCGTGAACAGGCCCGCCGGACTGCCGGTCGAGCCGGGGTCGCGCACCACCAGCATCCCCACTGCCCCCCTCCCGACGGCCGCGTTCTGCTTGTCGACGACGGAGCAACCCTTGTTGTCGACGACGGCGATCGCCCCGCGCACGTCGACCGAGGCGTAGTCGCCCGGACTACAACCGGATGCTCGCTGAGGCCTCAGCGTGACCGCGGTGAGCCCACCCGGGGCAGTGGTCACCAGCAGGGACGCCTGGTCCACCCCGAAGCTGCGTCCGGTCGCGACGAGGGTCGGCCTTCCCGGCGAGGACAGGGCGAGCCGCTCGAACTCCGGCGTCTGCACGTCGAAGCCCTCGTCCCGCAACACCCCCGCGACGTAGTCGACGCTGGCGTCGAACCCGGGCGTGTCGTCGGCCCTGCTGTTTCCGTTGGCGGCAGCGATGTCGGACAGCTTCTCCAGATGCTGATACATGCCGTCGGCGGTCACCTTGCCGGACAGCTCGCGCGCAGAGACTGCGGCGGGCGGCGGCGGTTGCTGCGCCGAGGAGCAGGCGGATACGATCACGAGGCACGCCAACGCCCATACCGCCCTCATGATTCCTTCATGACGTGCCGGGTGCGGTCATCGCGGGCGGGCACGCCGTTGCGGCCGCCTTCATCTTGCGCGTACGTGCCGATGGCGTAAGCCACTCCCTTGCCCTGGATCTCGAGCGCGGTGCGGTCGAGCTTGTCGAAGGTGTCGGAGTTCTTGTGATAGTTCGGATCGAACGGCTCGTTTGCCGCACCGCCCCAGATCTTTGCCTCGTCGTCGCTCTTCTTCTCCTCGGCACCGGCGAACAACCCGCCCGCCGGGACGCCCGCCTGCGTGAAGGCGTCGTAGTCGGAGCGCCCGTCGAAGCTGGTGTCACGCGGTTCCTTGCCGGCACCGTCGAGGTAGCCGGCCAGCAGGCGTTCGATGCCTGCCGAACCCTCCGGCACCCGCGGCACGCTGTCCGACGGGGGTGCAGACTGGTCTCCGTCGTAGGTGAAGTAGCCGGGGTTCGGCGAAGCCAGCATGTCGAAGTTGAGGTAGAGCGCGATGTTCTTCAGCGCGTCGTCGTCGAGGGTCTGGATGTACTTCTTTGATCCCACCAGCCCCTCCTCCTCGGCCGCCCAGAAGGCAAATCGGAGGGCGTTCTTCACCTGCGGCGAACTACCCAGTTGCACAGCGGTTTCCAACACCGCCGCGGCGCCGGAACCGTTGTCGTTGATACCGGGTCCCTCGGGGACGCTGTCGAGGTGGGCGCCCGCCATCACCACGTTCTCCGGTGAGCCCGTCTTGGTCTGCGCGATGACGTTGCGGGTGCGGTCGACGCGGACGCCCGCGTTCAAGGCGATGGTCGTGGCGGCGGGGTTCTGCCGCAGGCGGGCTCCGTCGGACTTGGAGATGCTGACCACCGGAATCTTGACGTCGGTGCCCTCCCCCAGCGTGCCGCCGCCGATGTCGTCGCCGTCGACGTTGTTCGCGACGATCAGGGCGACCGCTCCGCGTTCGGCGGCCACGGCCTGTTTCACACCGAAGGGGCACGCTCCGCGATCCACCATGACGACGGCGCCCTTGACGGCCACGCCGTCGTAGTCCGATGCCGCGCAGCCGGGCTTGGGGCCTGTGCGGGCAGGCACCAGGGGGCCGCTGACCCCGCCTTCGGACGTCCCGATCGTGTAGTTGAGCGGCGCGGCCTTCACGCGCTGGCCCCCGACGGTCACCACGGGCTCGTCGGCGAACGGTATCCGGACGTCGAAGTCGGTGGACTGCACGTCGAAGCCCTTGTCCCGCAACGTCTGGGCGACGTAGTCGACACTGGCGCCATATCCGGGTGTGCCCAGCGCCCGGTTTCCGCCGTTGGCGTCGGCGATCTCCTGAAGCTTCTTCAGGTGCGCCAACATGGCGTCGGCGCTGACGCGGTCCTTGAGCGCCATCGCGAAGTCCGTGGCGGGAGTCGATGCGGGAGTCGATGCGGCGCTGGGCGACGCCGACGGCTGGGGCCCGGCGGACTCCTTCCCGCATCCGGCCACGTCCGTCGCCAACACGACCGCCGTGAACGTCGCCAGTACCGCCCGTGATATCCGCCGCATTCTCTCCACGTTAGTCACGCCCCGCGGCATGCCCTCGGCACCATGCTGATTGGTTGCGCACGAGGGACCGAGCTCAGCTCAGCTGAGCCACGACCAGATCGGCGACCGCCCGCATGCCTGCCACGTTTGGGTGCAACGGCGCGGCACGGCCGGCAGCAGAAGTCCGAACTTGGTCATCCACGGGTCATCCGACCAGGGGGGTCTCGGCTGGCGGCGCTGGTTCGGACCAGCTCGCAGCCGGTGTCCGTCGCCGCTTCCTCGGTGAGGCGCTCCAGCGTCCCGGCGATCCGGCGGCCCGTCGCGAGGGTCTCGGCAGAGAACGGGCGCGCGGGGGTGCCAGGCGGCGGCAGGAGCGTCAGGCAGTCGACGAACACGACTCGCGCCCGCGGGGCGCGC
The DNA here is from genome assembly GCA_038244615.1 of Mycobacteriales bacterium. Taxonomy (GTDB): domain Bacteria; phylum Actinomycetota; class Actinomycetes; order Mycobacteriales; family Mycobacteriaceae; genus Mycobacterium. The sequence continues at coordinate 24,406 of JBBRTH010000024.1, forward strand.
CGCGTCAACTCCAGGCCGACGGTCCTCAGGGAATCGCCGACCTGGCCGAGGGCGGCAACGCGCGCGTCGACGTCGAGTTGTTGGCGCAGGATCCCACCGAGGACCGGCAGCGATCGCGTCCATCGCGGCAGGCCCGCGGCGTAGAGCATCGCGAAGTAGCCGCCGCCGATGGTCACCGTGACCAGACTCTCCGTGCCGTCCAAGGCGTCGATCTGCGCCGGTGTGCCACGCTGCAGCTCGGAGAGGATGTTCGCCGTCGTGGCACCCGAGAACGTCACGTCGGTGAGGGCGTAGGAAAGTCGTTAGGCGACGAGATGGGGATAGTTGACGGCCGAGCGCCCGGCGCCCGCCGGTGCGTCCGCCGCCTTGGGTGTGATGCCGGGGCGGCCGCCATCGACGAGCCGAGCGCGACGTACCGCCGGTTCATCACCGGGCCGATCTCGGTTCTTCTCTTCGTTCATCACCGGGCCGATCTCGGTTCTTCTCTTCGTTCATCACCGGGCCGGGCTCGACGCCTGCGCCCAGAATCGCTTGGGTATCCGTCCGGCCTGGCGGGCCAGCCTGCCTGCCGTGACCGCGGCCGCCATCGCGGCCGCCATCATGGGCGGGTCGGCGGCCCTGGTGACGGCGGTGGCAAGCAGGACGGCGTCACACCCGAGCTCCATCGCCTGCGCCGCGTCACTCGCCGTGCCGATGCCCGCATCGAGGACGACGGGCACGCCTGCCCGCTCGACGATCATCGCGATGTTGTGCGGATTCGCGATGCCCAGGCCGGTTCCGATCGGCGAGCCCAGCGGCATCACCGCCGCGCAACCGATGTCCTCGAGGCGCCGCGCCAGCACCGGATCGTCGTTGGTATAGGCCATCACGATGAATCCATCGTCGACCAATTGTTCGGCAGCCCTTACCAATTCGATACCATCAGGCAGCAAGGTGCGCTCGTCGGCGATGACCTCGAGCTTGACCCAGTCGGTCTTCAGCGCCTCGCGGGCCAACCGGGCCGTCAACACCGCTTCCGCCGCACCGCGGCAGCCCGCCGTGTTGGGCAGCGGCACGATGCCCAACCGGTACAGCAGATCCAGCACACCCGTACCGCCGTCTGCGTCGACCCGGCGCATCGCGACGGTGGTCAGCTCGGTCCCGGAGGCGACGAGCGCTTCCTCCAGGACCGCGAGGTTGGCCGCGCCGCCGGTGCCGAGGATCAGGCGCGAACCGAAGCTCCGGCCGGCGATGGTCAAGGTCGAATCCACCAACGAATCCCGGGTCGCTTCGCTCTCCCCCGCGAGCGGGGGGACCCCCAGCTCCCCGTCAGCCACCCTGAACCGCCGTCACGACCTCCACCTTTGCGCCGTCGGCAAGCGTCAGGTGCCACTCCGAACGCGGAAGCACCGCCCAGTCTGGATTCTTGATGGCGACGGCAATGCCCTTGTCGAGGATGCCCAGTTTGACCAGCAGGTCGGCAACGGTAGTACGGTCGTCGATCTCGACCGATTCGTCGTTCACGATGACCTTCATGCGGGCACACCCACCTTCAACTCGGCCGCGATCGTGGCGGCGGTCCACGGCGCCAGAAGGAAACCGGACCTGCCGTGGCCCGCCGCGACCAGCGTGCGGTCATCGAGCCTGCCGACCATGGGCAGGTTGTCCGGGGTCATTGGGCGCAAGCCTGCGGCGCACTCGGCGAGCTCGTACTCACCAAGCGCGGGCATGACCTCGCATGCATCGTCGAGCAGTTCGCGGACACCCGCCACGGCAGGCGCGGTGTCCCTGCCGTGCTCGTACTGCGTCGCCCCGACCACCACGCCGTCCGCGCGTGGCACCAGGTACACCTGACGGCCGTGCACCCTGGCTCGAATCACTCTCTGCGGCAACGGCATACAGCCATGTCGCCACCGCAGCCGCAGCACCTCCCCCTTGACGGGTCGAATCGGCAGGCCCGGCCAGAGCGATGGCGCGTCGATGCCGTTGGCGATCACGACGACGTCGGCGTCGCGCGCCTCGTCCAACGAACGCACCGGGGGCGCCCACGCGACGCCGAGACTCTCGCATCGAGCTGCGAGCGCATCGACCAGAGCCCGATTGTCAACGGCCAGTTCGGTTTCGGCCAGGAAGCCGTGCCGGATGCCCTGGCCCAGCAGCGGCTCCAGGTCACGCGCCACCGTGGTCATCGTGACCGGATGCCCCTGGGCGGCAAGCCATTCTCCGGTGGTGGCCACGTCCGCCGCGTCGGCCCGGTCGACGGCGACCACCAGGGACTCGCGGGCGGTAACGACGTCCGGGGGAAGCCCGTCCAGAAAGTCCCCGTGCCACATCTCCAGTGAGGCCAACCCGATCTGCAGCAGCCGCTCCTCACCTGGCCAGGCCTCACTGTGGGGGGCCAACATTCCGCCGGCCACCCAGGAGGCGCCATGCGCATCGGTCCGATGCACGCGCACGGTCCAGCCGTCGAGCGCTGCCCGGCGGGCCACCGAGAGTCCGATGACGCCCCCGCCGATGACGGCCAACGATCCCTCGGACTGCTGGGTACGCAATTCCCTTTCCTTCCTACGCCGGCATGACCCGGTTCAGGTGTGACGGTAAGGGTGACATCGCACCCACTCTCAGTCCCCGGTCCTGGGACTCCCGTGTCGCGTGCTCAAGGGTACTCGCCGGTCGCTAACGTTCGCGGCATGCTCGCACCCTCCGGTGACCCTCGCCAGCGCCTCAAGGGCGCCCGCCTCTACCTGTGCACCGATGCCCGACGCGATCGCGGCGACCTGGCGGACTTCGTCGACGCCGCTCTGGCAGGTGGGGTCGACGTCATTCAGCTCCGCGACAAGGGCTCGGCGGGCGAGAAGAAGTTCGGTGCCTTGGAGGCCCGCGGCGAGCTCGCCGCGCTCGAGGTGCTCGCCGATGCGGCGCGCAGGCACGACGCCCTCTTCGCCGTGAACGACCGGGCTGACGTCGCCAGAGCCGCCGGCGCGGACGTCCTTCACCTCGGCCAGGACGACCTCCCGCCTGCGATGGCCCGCGACATCATCGGAGCAGGCCCTCTGATCGGGCGGTCGACGCACGACGCCGAACAGGTCGGCGCAGCCGCTGCCGAGGCAGGTCCCGGGGCTGTCGACTACTTCTGCGTCGGCCCCTGCTGGCCGACCCCGACGAAGCCCGGGCGCACGGCGCCCGGGCTCGACCTCGTACGCGCCGCGGCGGAGCTACCCATCGCGAAGCCGTGGTTCGCCATCGGCGGCATCGACCTCGATCGGCTTCCCGACGTGCTGGCCGCGGGCGCCCACCGGATCGTCGTGGTCCGGGCCATCACCGCGGCCGAGGACCCCGCCGCGGCTGCCCGCGAGTTGAAGGCCGCTCTCACGGCTCGCGGTTGATCTGGAACGGCAGCGACGCCGACTCCGTGCGCAGCCGCTCCCAGCTGGCGGCGAAACCGGGGTGCAGCGGTAGGTCGAGCACCTCGTCCTCGGCGACCCAGCGCAGCTCGGAGCTCTCGCGGTTGGGCACGGTCCGCAGCGGCTCCGGCGCGTCGGCGATGACCGTCGTGTAGGTCCATGACACGCCCTCCGGCTCGAAGGTAACCACCTCCAGCCGCACCACCAACTGGTCGGACGTGAGACCGGCCTCCTCCTGCGCTTCGCGGACGGCGGCCTGCTCGATGGTCTCGTGGCTGTCGCGGGCGCCGCCCGGAAGGCCCCACGTGCCCCCCTGGTGGCTCCACGGCGCACGATGCTGGAGCAGTACTGAGGCACTCCCGTCCGGGCGCGGCGCGCGTAGCAGCAGACCGGCCGCGCCGTGCAGACCCCAGAAATGCGCGCCGTCAGTCGAACTAACCCAGCCGTCCCCGTCACCACGCACGAGTTCAGGATAGGGCCACGTTCGTCTTCTTGGCCCACGTCGAACTTGGCTGATCTCCATGGGTGTCCTCGATTGTCCAGCGCGTCCCGCCCCCTGCTCTTAGAATTCCTTTACAGTTGAGGAGTCGGGAAAGAAGCACCGAAAGCAGAGGTCCGCGCACAGGTGACTGTGGAGTTGGCGCACCCTTCTACCGAGCCCCTTGCGTCCCGCTCACAGACCAGACCAGCGCACCCGCGATGGTGGTTCCTCTGGACGACCCCGGGTCGCATCCTCACCATCGGCTTCGTCCTCTCCGCGTTGGTGATCGCCTGCGCCTTCGCGACGTCGACGACCATCAACGGCCGTCAGCAGGCACTGTCCAACGTGCTGGACCACACCGAACCACTGGCGTTCGCGGGCGGGCAGCTGTACACGACCCTGTCGGTCGCCGACGCCGCCGCCGCGACGGCATTCATCTCGGGCGCCGAGCCTCGGGCCGTCCGGCAACGGTACGAACAGGCGATCACCGACGCCTCGGTCGCAGTGACCCGCGCATCGAGCGGCCTCACCGATGACGAGTTGGTCCGGCTGCTCGGTCGGATCAACGCACAGCTCGCCGTGTATACGGGCCTGGTCGAAACGGCGCGCACCAACAATCGCGCCGGGAATCCCGTCGGGTCGTCGTACCTGTCGGAGGCGTCGTCACTGATGCAGACGCAGATCCTCCCCGACGCCCAGCGGCTGTACGACGCGACCATCAAGCAGGTCGACCTCGAAACGACCGCGTCGACCAGGATCCCGGCACCGGTCATTCTGGTGGTGCTGGCGACTCTGATGTTCGGCGCGTTCGCGAACCGGTGGCTGGCACGCCGCACCCGCCGCCGCGTGAACATCGGGTTCGTCGCCGGCGGAGTGGCGGTGCTCATCATGATCGTGTGGGTGGGTACCGCACTGACGATCTCCACCGCTGACAGTCGCAGCGCCAAGAGCACGGCCGCAGAATCCCTCAAGACCGTCACCACCATGGCGATCACCGCTCAGCAAGCCCGAGCGGACGAGACACTCTCGCTGGTCCGCCGAGGCGACGAGGGCGTCCGCAAGCAGTCGTACTACCAGCGCATCGACACGATGCAGCAGCAGCTCGCCGACTATCTGGCCCGCGACGACGCAATCGACAAGGCTGATCTGGCCGATGCCGAACAACTGCTGCGTCGATGGCGGGCCGCCGACGATCGGATCAACGCCTACATCGCTGTCGGCAACTATCAGGCCGCCACACAGGTGGCACTCGGCACCGGCGAGGACGACTCCACCCCCGCCTTCGACAAGCTCGACGCCGCGCTGACGAAGGGCATCGGGGAGAGCCGTCAGCAGTTGCGCAACGACATCGTCAACGCGCGCCGGGTGCTGTCCGGTGCCACCGTCGGCGCGGCAGTGCTCAGCATCATCGCCGCGATCGCAGTGGCGCTCGGGCTCTGGCCACGGTTGAGTGAGTACAAATGATGGTCCTCAAGAGGCGGGTGATGAGCGCTCGCGCGAAGAACAGAACAGCACTGGCCGTCCTGGCAGCGGTGATGGTGGCGGCCGGCTGCAGCCAGACCGCGCCCCTCGTCAACGTGCCCCGCGTGACCCTCACACCGCCAACGCCGGCGGGCATGACGGAAGCGGCGCCGGAGCCCGCGCAGCTACCGGCCACCAATGACGACGACTGCACTGCAAGCCTGCGGCCATTCCCCACCAAGGCGGAGGCCGACGCCGCCGTCACCAACATCCGCAACCGCGGCAGGCTCATCGTCGGTCTCGACATCGGGAGCAATCTATTCAGCTTCCGCGATCCGATCACCGGTGAGATCGCCGGCTTCGACGTCGACATCGCGGGCGAGGTGGCGCGTGACATCTTCGGTACACCGTCTCAGGTCGAGTACCGCATCCTCTCGTCGGCCGACCGGATCGCCGCGTTGCAGAACGATCAGGTCGACATCGTCGTCAAGACCATGGGCATCACCTGCGAACGCAAGGAGCTGGTGAACTTCTCGACTGTGTACCTGGCGGCCAATCAGCGGATCCTGGCCCCTCGCGACTCGGCGATCACCCAGGCCTCCGATCTGGCGGGCAAGCGGGTGTGCGCGGTGAAGGGTACGACGTCGCTGGATCGCATTCAGCAGATCAGTCCGCCACCCGTCATCGTCGAGGTCGTCACGTGGGCCGACTGCCTGGTCGCAGTGCAGCAGCGTCAGGTCGACGCCGTCAGCGCCGACGACTCGATACTCGCTGGCTTGGTGAGCCAGGACCCGTATCTGCACATCGTCGGGCCGTCCATGGCAAAGGAGCCGTACGGCATCGGGATCAACAAGGAGAACACCGGCCTGGTGCGATTCGTCAATGGAACCCTCGACCGGGTACGCCGCGACGGCACGTGGAACACGTTGTACCGCAAGTGGTTGACGGTGCTCGGACCCGCTCCGGCACCACCCGTCCCGAGGTATGAGGACTGATGGCCAGCCCAGCAGACCACGACGAGACGCCCGATGAGGGCCCGGGCACCGAACCCGCAGACGCCATGACCTACGACTCGCTGGCGACGCTGCGGCCGATGGCGACCCAGGCCGTGTTCCGGCCGAACTTCGACGACTCCGATGGGTTCTCGGTCGGCAGCGTCGAAACCGAACCTCACGACCAGACCACCATGCTGACGCGGCAGTGGTCGCCGATCCGACGGCTCGGCGGTGGCCTGGTCGAGGTGCCACGGGTGCCGGAACAGGATCCGCTGGAAGCCCTGATGACCGATCCGGTGGTAGCCGAGGCGAAGCGGTTCTGCTGGAACTGCGGCAGGCCGGTCGGCCGGTCGACCTCGGATGGCGAAGCCCTCTCCGAGGGGTGGTGCCCACACTGTGGTAGCCCGTATTCCTTTCTCCCGCAGCTGAGCCCGGGCGACATGGTGGTCGACCAGTACGAGATCAAGGGCTGCATCGCCCACGGTGGGCTCGGCTGGATCTACCTGGCCTCCGACAAGAACGTCAACGATCGGCCCGTAGTGCTCAAGGGTCTGGTGCATTCGGGTGACGCCGAGGCGCAGTCGATCGCGATGGCCGAACGCCAGTTCCTCGCCGAGGTCACCCATCCGGGGATCGTGAAGATCTTCAACTTCGTCGAACACGACGACAAGAACGGCGACCCCGTCGGCTACATCGTCATGGAGTACGTCGGTGGGACGTCGCTCAAACAGGTCAAAGGCCACAAGCTTCCCGTCGCGCAGGCGATCGCGTACATGCTCGAAATCCTGCCCGCGCTCGGCTACCTGCACTCCGTCGGCTTGGTGTACAACGACTTGAAGCCCGAGAACATCATGGTCACCGAGGAACAGCTCAAGCTGATCGACCTCGGTGCCGTATCCCGCCTGAACTCGTACGGATTCCTTTATGGCACACCGGGATACCAGGCGCCGGAGATCGTCAAGACCGGGCCGACGATGGCCACCGACATCTACACGGTCGGTCGAACTCTCGCCGCATTGACGCTGGACCTGCGCACCCGCAACGGCCGCTACGATGACGGCCTGCCCGAAGTCGATCCCGTTCTCGCCCAACATGATTCGTTCGGCCGACTGCTGCAGCGGGCAATCGACCCCGATCCGCGCAGGCGATTCGCCAGCGCAGAGGAGACGTCCGGCCAGCTGATAGGGGTGCTGCGCGAGGTCGTCGCCCAGGATTCCGGCATGCCACGTCCGGGCCTGTCCACGGTGTTCAGCCCGTCGCGTTCGACGTTCGGCGTCGACCTTCTCGTCGCACACACCGACGTGTACCTTGACGGCCAGGTCCACTCCGAGAAGCTGACCGCGCAGGAGATCGTCAAGGCGCTACAGGTGCCGCTCGTCGACCCAGCCGACGTCGGTGCCGCGGTGCTGTCGGCGACCGTCCTCAGCCAGCCCGTGCAGACGCTCGACTCACTGCGGGCGGCGCGTTACGGATCGCTGGACTCCGACGGCGGCGTCGACCTGTCGGAGTCCGTCGAACTGCCGCTGATGGAGGTGCGGGCGCTGTTGGACCTCGGTGACGTGGCCAAGGCCAACCGCAAGCTCGACGATCTGTGTGAGCGGGTGGGATGGCGTTGGCGCCTGGTGTGGTTCCGCGCGGTAGCCGAATTGCTCTCCGCCGACTACGAATCGGCGACCAAGCACTTCACCGAGGTGCTGGACACCGTGCCCGGCGAACTTGCCCCGAAGCTGGCACTGGCGGCTACCGCAGAACTCAGCGGCTCCGCTGACGAGCGTGCGTTCTACAAGACGGTGTGGAACACCGACAACGGCATCATCTCGGCGGGGTTCGGCCTGGCCCGCGCGCAGTCCGCGGACGCCCAGCGCGACGACGCCGTCACGACACTCGACCAGGTGCCGCCCACGTCGAGGCACTTCACCACGGCGCGGCTCACCAGCGCCGTCACCCTGCTGTCCGGGCGGTCGGGCAGCGAGATCACCGAACAGCAGATCCGCGATGCCGCGCGACGGGTGGAGGTGCTGCCCGACACGGAACCGCGGGTCCTGCAGATCCGTGCGCTGGTCCTCGGTACCGCGATGGACTGGCTTGCCGACAACACCGCGAGCACCAATCACATCCTGGGCTTCCCCTTCACCGAGCACGGTCTGCGACTCGGCGTCGAGGCGTCACTGCGGGGGTTGTCTCGTGTCGCACCGACCCAGGAGCACCGCTACGCGCTGGTCGATCTCGCCAATAGCGTGCGGCCCATGAGCACGTTCTAGTGGTGTGTCCGGTAATGAAGTGGATATAGGTTGGTTGTGATTTCGGCATGAGACCACCTGTGCCTGCTATGGGGATGTCGACAGAACAACGTGAGGTACTGGGGTCGTTGGCGCGGTTGCAGTCGGCGCCGCACCGGGAGGTGGTGCGGGCCAAGGCATTGTTGCGTGTCAGCCGTCGATGACACCCGCGCAGGCCCGCGCGATCGCCAGTTCTTCGTCGGTGGGGATGACGAGCACCGTCGTCGGCGACGTCTCGAACGAGATGCGCCGTGGCGAGCGGGCTGGGCTGTCGTTGAGATGCTCGTCGAGCTCGATGCCGAGCGGCGCGAGCCCGCTGAGCGCGTCCCGGCGGACTGCGGCGTCGTTTTCGCCGACGCCCGCCGTGAACGTCATGACGTCGGTGTTGCCGAGAAGCGCCAAGTAGGCACCGATGTACTTGCGGAGCCGATGAATGTAGACGTCGTACGCCAATTGCGCTTCCGCATCGCCGGATTCGATGCGCCGGTGCAACGTTCGGAAGTCCATGTCCCCACCGAGGCCGAGGACCCCCGAGCGTCGGTTGAGCATCGTCTCGACCTCGGCCATGCTCATGCCTGCCGTTCGGTTCAGGTACATGATGACGCCCGGGTCGACGTCACCCGACCGGGTGCCCATCACCAGGCCCTCCATCGGCGTCATGCCCATCGAGGTGTCCTGCGGCCGACCGCCGACGATCGCCGACGCCGACGCGCCGTTGCCGAGGTGCAGCACGATCTGGTTGAGCGACTCCAACGGTGTCTGGAGGAACTCGGCGGCCTGTTCGCTGACGTATTGGTGTGAGGTGCCGTGGAAGCCGTAGCGACGAACGTGCCACTGGGCGGCCACGTCCCGAGGGATCGCATAGTTCGCGGCTGCGGGCGGCAGGTCGTGGAAGTACGCCGTGTCGAACACCGCGACGTGGGGCAGATCGGGCAGCACCTTGCGGGCGACCTCGATGCCGAGAATCGCCGGTGGATTGTGTAGCGGCGCCAGCGGCGCGAGCGTCTCAAGCCTGGCGATCAGCGCATCGTCGACGACGGTCGGTCGGTGCAGGTCCGGTCCGCCATGCACGACGCGGTGACCGACTGTGACCAAACCGAGTGAGTCGAGGTCCAGGCTCGCTTCGGACAGTTCGCCGAACGCCGCCCGCAGCGCGGCTTCGTGGTCGGCAATCGGACCTGCACCGATGCGCTCGATGATCCCATTGGCGACATGTGTTCCCGAATCCGGTTCAACCACGGCATATTTCAGTGACGACGAGCCCGAGTTCAGCACCAGGACCGTGCGTGTCGTGCTCATGTGCCCTGCGCCTGAATCGCCGTGATCGCCACGGTATTGACGATGTCCTCGACCAGCGCGCCGCGCGACAGATCGTTGACCGGTTTGTTGAGGCCCTGCAGCACCGGTCCGATCGCGATCGCTCCCGCGCTGCGCTGAACCGCCTTGTAGGTGTTGTTGCCCGTGTTGAGGTCGGGGAAGATGAGCACGGTCGCGCGCCCGGCGACCTTGGAGTCGGGCATCTTGGTCGCCGCGACCGACGGCTCCACCGCGGCGTCGTACTGAATGGGGCCCTCGACCAGTAGGCTGGGTTCGCGCAAGCGCACCAATTCTGTTGCTGTCCTTACTTTTTCGACATCGGCTCCGGTGCCGGACGTACCAGTCGAGTAAGACAGCATCGCCACCCTCGGATCGATGCCGAACTGCGCGGCGGTGCGAGCGGACGAGATCGCGATGTCGGCGAGCTGCTCGGCGGTCGGATCCGGCACGATGGCGCAGTCTCCGTAGGCGAGCACCTCATCGGCCAGGCACATCAGGAAGATGCTCGACACCGTGGTGACTCCGGACGTCGTCCGAATGATCTCGAACGCCGGCCTGATGGTATGGGCGGTGGTGTGTCTCGCGCCGGACACCATGCCGTCGACCATGTCGTTGTGCACCAGCATGGTGCCGAAGTAGGACACGTCGTGAATGATTTCACGCGCCCGCTCGACCGTGACGCCCTTTCGCTTGCGAAGCTCCGCGTACTGCTCGGCGAACTGATCGCACAGCTCGCTGGTCTCCGGGTCAAGCACCGTGGCCGCCGAGAGATCCACTCCGAGTTCGGCCGCGCGGGCCCGGACGGCGGACTCGTCGCCGAGGATGGTGAGGTCGGTCACCGACCGTTGCAGCAGTCGGCCCGCCGCCTTAAGAATGCGGTCGTCGTCGCCCTCCGGCAGGACGATGCGCTTTCGGTCGGAGCGGGCCCGGTCCTGCAGTTGGTAGGTGAACATCTGCGGCGTCACCACTGACGGAATCGGAATCGCCAGCTGGGCAAGGAGATCAGCCGTATCGACGTACTCCTCCATGAGCGTCAGCGCGGTGTCGATCTTGCGATGCGAGTCGGTCGTCACACGCCCCCGTGCCGACGCGACGACCCGCGCGGTGTCGTAGGTCCCGAGGTCGGTAATGACGATCGGCATCCTCAGCCCGAGACCTGACACCAGCGCCGCGATGGAGGGATGCAATGGCAGACCACCGTTGAGGATGACGCATGACAGCGACGGAAAGCCCTCTGCCTCATGGGCGCTCGCGACCGCCAACACCACGTCGGAGCGGTCACCCGGAGTGATGACGGCCATGCCCTCACGAAGGCGCTCGAGGACGTGCTCGGCCGTCATCCCCGCGACGAGGACGCCGAGCGCCTCGCGGTTGAGCAGACCCTCGTCACCACTCATCATCGTTCCGCCGACCGCATCCCGCAGCTCGGCGACCGACGGCGCGACGAGTAACGGCTCCTCCGGCAATACGTAGCTCTTCGGGGCCACGCGCTTGAGTGCCTCGGCCACCGCGGTCAGCTCGGCGGGGTCGCAGCGATTGGCGACGACGGCGGTCGTGAAGGCGTGTTGGCCGGCGATCTCAGCGAGGCACAGCTCGACGACGTGCACGACTTCGTCGGGCGTGCGGTCGGCTGCCCGCACGGCGAGCACGATCGGGGCGCCGAGGTTGACGGCGATGCGTGCGTTGACACTCAACTCGCTGGGCGACGCCACGTCGGTGTAATCGCTGCCAACGATGAGGACGGCGTCACAGCGTTCGGCGACACGGTGATAGCGGTCGACGATGTCCGCGAGTGCCGAATCGGGATCATCGTGCAGTTGCTGATACCCGACGCCGACGCAGTCCTCATACGCCAGCCCGGCGGTGGTGTGCGGCAGCAGCAGTTCGACGATGTAGTCCCGGTGCTCGCCCATCCTCGTGATGGGTCGGAACACGCCGACCTTGGCTACGGTCGCCGCGAGCCGGTGCAGGATCCCGAGCGCGATCGTCGACTTACCGGTGTCGCCTTCGGGCGAGGCGATGTAGATGGCAGAGACGCTCGGCGTGGACACGGTGTCAGCCTGCCAAATCAGCCCAGCTTTCGCAGGCGCGGCTCCAGATCCTTCTTGAAGAGTTCAAGGAAACGACGCTGGTCGTGGCCGGGTGCGTGGAACACCAGGTGATTGAGGCCCCAGTCGACGTAGTCCTTGACCGTGGCCACGGCCTCGTCGGGATCCGACGCCACGATCCAGCGCTTGGCGACCTGCTCGATGGGCAGCTCGTCGGCCGCCTTCTCCATCTCGATCGGGTCGTGAATGCTGGTCTTCTGCTCGGCGGTCAGTGACAGCGGCGCCCAGAACCGGATGTTCTCCAGCGCCGCTTCGGGGTCCGTGTCATAGGAGATCTTGATCTCGATCATGCGGTCCACGTCGTCGGGGTTCTTGCCCGCGGCCTCCGCGCCCTCCCTCATGGCGGGGATGAGCTTGTCCTTGTAAAGCTCTTCACCCTTGCCCGAGGTGCAGATGAAGCCGTCACCCGCACGGCCGGCGTACCTCGCCACCTGGGGCCCGCCCGCGGCGATGTAGATCGGGATCCCGCCCTCGGGCACGTCGTAGATCGACGCGCCCTTGGTGTGGTAGTACTCGCCCTCGAAGTCGACCCGGTCACCAAGCCACAGCTCACGCATCAACCGCACCGACTCCCGCAGCCGGGCGTAGCGCTCCTTGAACTCGGGCCACTCCCCGGTGAAACCGGTGGCGATCTCGTTGAGCGACTCCCCCGTGCCGACACCGAGGAAGATCCGATCGGGGTACAGACAGCCCATCGTGGCGAACGCCTGGGCGATGACGGCCGGGTTGTACCGGAACGTCGGTGTCAGAACCGACGTGCCGAGCAGGAGGTGCTTGGTGCGCTCGCCGACCGCCGTCATCCAGGCCAGCGAGAAGGGGGCGTGCCCGCCTTCGTGGCGCCACGGCTGGAAGTGATCACTGACCGTCGCGCTGTCCATGCCGTGAGCCTCGGCCTCCACGGCCAGCTCGACGAGTTCCCTGGGGGCGAACTGCTCCGCCGACGCCTTGTATCCCAACTTGAGTTCAGCCACGCTACTTTTCTACTCCTCGGAGGGCCGGGGTGTTCCTCGGCGTCACTCTCAGCGCCCGGAGCGGCACGACGGCAAGCCTAGAATGGCCGCGTGCGGACACCTGTCGAGTTGACGGCCGTCACCGACACCGTCCACTTCGCGCACACCGAGTTGGTCAACTGGACGCTCGTCACCGACGGCAACGGCGTCGTGATCATCGACGCCGGCTTCCCCGGTCAGCGTGACGAGGTCCTCGGCTCGGTCCGCGAACTGGGGTTCGACGTGGACGACGTGCACGCGATCCTGCTCACCCACGCCCACGTGGACCACTTCGGTACGGCCATCTGGTTCGCGAAAAACCATGGCACACCGGTCTTCTGCCACGCCGGTGAGGTCGGCCACGCCCATCGCGAATATCTGGAGCAGGTGTCGACGCTCGACTTGGTGGCGAAGGCCTGGCTGCCGCGGTATCTGACCTGGTCGTTCAGCATCGCCCGCGTCGGCGCGCTGACCCGCGACGGCATTCCCACCGCGCGGGCCCTCACCGAGGAGGTGACGGCGGCCCTGCCCGGCACGCCCATGGCGATTCCCACGCCAGGGCACACCGGTGGTCACTGCTCGTTCGTGGTCGACGGTGTGCTCATCAGCGGCGATGCGCTGGTCACCGGTCACCCGGTGTCGACTCATCGAGGGCCGCAGTTGTTGCCCGGCCTGTTCAATCACGATCAGGCCGCGTGCGTCCGCAGCCTCTCTGCGCTGGGGGTGCTGGAAACCGAAGTGCTGTTGCCGGGCCACGGTCCCGTCTGGCGGGGCCCCATCAGGGAAGCGGCCCAGCGCGCCATGGCTATGTGAGGATTTCGTAGCCGATCAGGAAGATCGCGGTCAGCATGAACCCGCAACCGAGGACGATCGTCGGCATCAGGATGGTCTGGTCGAGTTCCTCGGGGTCGCGCGCATCAGACGCGACCGGCCCGTAGAGGACCCCGCCGATCGTCGATTCCCGGAACTTCCGCACCGCCCGGCCGACTCTCTCGTTCGGCCTGCTTCCCACGTGGGAGCGCAGTCCCACTCCTCCTGCGAAGGTCGCCAGGGCGGCCGCGAGTAGCAGCCAGCCCACCGTCAGCTCCGACAGCACGAGGCAAGCCTAGCCGCCCGTCCTGGGCCCTTCGACCGTCACAACCCCCAGCGCTTGGCGATCAGCTCGTGGGAGCGAAGACGGTCGGAATGCGCGTGCGTGACCGACGTGACCACCAGCTCGTCGGCGCCGCTCAGCCGCTGCAGTGCGTCCAGTCGATGAGCCACCTGGTCGGGATCACCGACGAATTGCGTTGCGGTGCGGTCATTGACCAATTGTTGCTGCTCCACGGTCAACGGCTGACTGAACGCCGGATCGGAATACGGCACTGCGCCATCGCCGGCGCGGATGGAGTAGACCCAGTGTCCATACGTCGACGCCAGGTGCTCGGCGGTGGCGGTGTCGTCGGCCACCACGACGTCAGCCGACACCACGACACAGGGCTCGCGCAGCTCGGCCGACGGCTGGAAGCCGTCGCGATAGACGTCGATCGCCTGCAGCGCGGTAGCCGGCGTGATGTGGTAGCTCGCGACGAACGGAAGGCCGAACTTCGCCGCCACCCGAGCGCTCTGCCCCTTGCTGCTGCCGAACACCCACGGCCACAACGCGGCTCGCTCTCCCGGCGTGGCATGCACCTCGACTCCGTCGACCTGAAAGGAGCCGTCGAGCAGTGCCAGGATGTCGGCCAGCTGGTCCGCGAAGTCCGGTGCGGCGGCCCCGGGCTGCTGGAGCACCGACATCCTGGCCTGCAGTCGCGGGTTGCCCAACAGGGCGCTGATGTCGAACGGCGCCGGGATGACGACGACCCCTTGGGCCGGTTCGGTGTGGTGGACGCCTCACGGCGCCGCTGTCCCGACCGTCCCACACCGAGGTCGATGCGGCCAGGGTGTAGCGCATCGAGGATGCCGAAGCTCTCCACCACGGCGACCGCCGTGGTGTAGCCCAACTGAACTGCGGCGGCGCCGACGTGAATCCGCTCGGTTGCCGCAGCCAATTGGCCGATCAGCACCGCGGGCGACGAACTCGCCACCGCGACGAAGTGGTGTTCGGCGAGCCAGTAGCGGCGGTATCCCACTGCTCGGCGTGCCGGGCCAGGTCGACGGTGTTGCGCAACGCCGTCGCAGCATCGCTGCCCTCACTGATCGGGACGAGGTCGAGGACGGACAACGGAACATTCACGGCTGCAACTCCTTCATGAACGCCATCGGATAGACCTCCCCTCCGGACCTGCCTCCCGACTCGCTTCGCTCCTGCCCTCCGGACCTGCCTCCCGACTCGCTTCGCTCCTGCCCTCCGGCGGGCAGCGGATCGGTCAACTTCCGATATCCGGTGGCCAGATACAGCGCCTCGGCCTCGGGCTGACGGTCCCCGGTGGTCAGGTACACCCGCCGGTATCCGCGCTCGGCGATCTCGGTCTCGAGCTCGACCAGAAGTGCCCTCGCCAGACCGCGACGACGGTGCCCGCTGTCGGTCCAGATGCGGTTGAGCTCGGCCGTCTGCTCGTCGAAGCGACGGAACGCGCCCCCGGTCACCGGCACGTCGCCGCGCGCTCCCGGGAGCAGTCCGATGAGCATGCCGCCGGCAGGTGCCTCGAACTCGTCGGCCGGATAACCCCGTAGCCACGTCCCGACCCGTTCGGGGGTGCCGCCGTACCTGGTGGCGTACTCGACCGCAAGTTCGGCCAGGAGCGGCTCGGCCAGCGCGTCGTGCTGGCCGGCGATGACGAAGCGTAGCCCGTCGACGGTTGGCGGAGACATCACTTCAATGTCTACCTTGGCGCGCCCGCCCGCATTCCCCGCACGGGTGTTCGCCTCACCGCGTTTGCAATGTCTTCGCATTCATGATCGGCCGCATGGACAACATCCGAGGCAGGACCATTGCAATCACCGGCGCCGTCCGCGGCATCGGACATGCCACCACGAAGGCCCTTCTAGGCCGCGGTGCGCGGGTGGTCATCGGCGACCGCGACGTGGCGGTCCTCGAATCGACAGTCACCGGTCTCGCCAAGTTCGGCCAGGCCACGGGCTACCCACTCGACGTCTCCGACGGGGAATCGTTCGAGGTGTTCCTCGACAAGGCCCGCACCGCGGCTCGGGCGATTCGACGGCCACATCGACGTCCTCATAACAACGCGGGCGTGATGGCCGTCGGTCCGTTCCTTGAACAGTCCGAGCAGTCCACCGCACCTCGATCGAGGTCAACTTCTACGGCGTTCTGACCGGCTGCCAACTGGTGCTGCCATTCACACCGGGGAATGCGAACGCCGCGGTGACCACTGGAGTGAGATGGCAGTACACACCGGCACAGGCATCGGAACGCTGTCAGGCGCAGGCGAGGTGCTGACCAGCCGGGCGGTCCGCGACCTGTCCGCCGGTTCCGGGCTGTCTGGAAACCCCTGGGCCCCAACGGCTCAAGGGTATTGCCGAGCAAACGAAAATCTTCCGCGTCACTACATGAACAGGCGTTCCCACTACCAGCCTCTCACGGTAGGACGTTGGCGGCCTTCGGGGTGGGTTGGTCTAGGGATTCACGTCGGCCTTGAACCTCGCGATTTCCTGCGTGACTACCGGCTGCATCTTGCCCGCAGACTGACCGGGCGGCGTTGGAGCGGGGCGCGGTCCGCTACCCCGCCCGTCAGGGTTGACGCTGCTCCCGAACGCTGGTGTCATGTGATAAAGGTCATATGACCAGCTGATCACAGCGGGCAGAGAGGCGGCAGCGCATGACTACAAGGGACAAGTACACCGAGGTGCCCGCGCCGTACTCGTGGGAGGTCCCCAGCGCCGGCGACGCGCGCTTCACGTGGGAGTACGACGAGGGACGCGCCCGACTCCTGTCCCTCTACCAAAAGGGCAAGGACAAGCAGTGGGACGCCGAGTCGCGCATAGACTGGACCCTGGAGGTCGACCCGATGAACCCGATCGGGGTGCCCGACGAGTTCCATCCGCTGTTCGGCAGCCCGGCGTGGGAGTCAGCAGACGAATCGCGCCGCGCCGAGATGCGCCAGCACAACCAGGCCTGGAATTTCTCGCAGTTCCTGCACGGCGAGCAGGGGGCGATGGTGTGCGCGGCAAAGATCGTCGAGGTAGTCCCGGACATGGATGCGAAGTTCTACGCCGCCACCCAGACCATGGACGAGGCCCGGCACGTCGAGGCGTTCTCGCGGTTCCTCCAAGAAAAGATCGGTCTGGTCTACCCGATCAACACGAACCTGAGCGCACTGCTGGGGGACACCCTGCGCGACTCACGCTGGGACATGCCGTACCTCGGCATGCAGGTTCTCATCGAAGGCCTCGCACTCGCCGCCTTCGGAGTGCAGCGCGATCTGGCGCCGGAGGGCTCGCTGGCCAAGCAACTACTCGCCTACGTCATGCAGGACGAGGCCCGCCACGTCGCCTTCGGCCGAATCTCGTTGAAGGACTACTACTCCGCGCTGACCGAAGCCGAGCGGGACGAGCGGGAAGAGTTCGTCGTGCAGGCGTGCTATCTGATGCGCGACCGGTTCCGCGGCGAGGAGGTGTTCGAGACCCTGGGTCTCGACGTCAAGGAATGTTCCAAGTGGGTGGACACCTCGCCGCTGATGATCCAGTTCCGCTCGCACCTGTTCAGCCGCATCGTGCCGATCGTCAAGGACATCGGGTTGTGGGGCGACAAGGTGCAGAAGGCCTTCAGGGACATGGGTGTCCTCGACCTGGCCGGCTTCGACATCGAGACGCTGATGAAGGCCGATGAGGATCAGGCCGAAGCGCTGGACAAGGCACACGCCGAGATGGCCAGCCGGGCCGTCGAGGTGGACCAGGTGATCGCGGCGGGCGCGAGCTAAACCAGAGCTAAACCAATGTCCGGTTTCGCGATCCGGTGGTTCCTGTTGTCGTGACGCGGGTCAGCGGTGACCGCATCCACATCGAACTCACCATCGACGGTGCCGACGAGCCAATCGCGAGCCGGTACCGAAACGACCGGCTCGTTTCGGTCTAACCACTCCCGCTTGATTGCGCTCCTTGACCGCCAAGGCGGGTGTTGGCGAGCTCGTCCATGAGATGCCTTGGGCGGTCGAGCCCGATCGCCCGGCCCCGATCGCGTGGCGCACGCCCGGCGGCGGACCACACGTAGTCTCAGCATGATCATTGACTGTCCCCATCAACATTTAGCTAGCTCAGCGCCTGATCCAGATCTGCGATCAGGTCCTCGGTGCCCTCCAGTCCGATGGACACTCTGACCACCGCGTCGCCGAGCCCTATCGCCGCGCGCCCCTCCGGGCCCATCGCACGGTGCGTCGTCGTGGCCGGATGCGTGATCAGCGACTTGGCGTCGCCGAGGTTGTTCGAGATGTCGATGACGCGCAGCTTGTCGAGCACCTCGAAGGCGCGCTCCTTCGTGGCTCCGGCTCGATTGCCGGCTCCGCCGGCGGCAGCCAACTCGAACGTGACGACCGTGCCGCCGCCCCTCATCTGGCGCTTGGCCAGATCGTACTGGGGATGCGACTCCAGGAATGGGTACTTCACCCACGAGACCGACGAATTGTCCTGCAGGAACTCCGCGACCCGCTGCGCCGAACTGTTCGAGTAGTTCACCCGAACTGCCAGCGTCTCAAGGCCTTTCAACATGATCCATGCGTTGAACGCGCTGATCGCCGGGCCGGTGTGGCGCATGAGCTTCTGCACCGGCCCGTCGATGTACTCCTTGTCGCCGAGGATCGCGCCGCCGAGGACCCGCCCCTGCCCGTCGATGTGCTTGGTGCCGGAGTACACGACGACGTCCGCCCCGAGCGGAAGGCCCTGCTGCAGCAGCGGTGTTGCGAAGACGTTGTCCAGCACCACCTTCGCGCCGGCGGCATGCGCGAGGTCACATACCGCAGAGATGTCGACGAGCGACTGCATCGGGTTCGACGGCGTCTCGAAGAACACCACCTGAGTCGGCACCGACAGCGCCACCTCCCATTGGGAGAGGTCTTCGCCATCGACGAAGACGACCTCCACGCCCCACCGCGGCAGGATCTCGCTGCAGACCACGAAACACGAGCCGAACAGACTGCGCGCGGCGACGAGCCGATCGCCGGCTCCCAGCAAGGCGCCGAGGGACGTGAACACGGCGGCCATGCCCGTTGCCGTCGCGAAGGCCGCCGGCGCATCCTCGATCAGACGCAGCCGCTCCTCGAACATCGAGATCGTCGGGTTGCCGTAGCGCGAGTACACGTAGCGGTCGATCTCACCGGTGAACGCCTTCTCCGCATCGCCGGCCGAGCCGTAGACGTAGCCCGACGTGAGGTATAGGGCTTCGGAGGTCTCGTCGAAGCCGGACCGCAGCAGGCCACCGCGGACCCCAATCGTCGCCTGGCTGACGCCGTCGGGCAGTGGCTTCGGGATCCGCACCGAGGGTACGGGCTGATCGGGCTGATCGTGACTGCTCATGATTGTCTCCACGGCAGTCCGATGGCCTTCCAGCCCGTCCCGCCGCGACGTCCCTCGTCGTTGACGTTGCCCTCGAAGCCGTCGAGTACGTTGTAGGCTGGGGCGATTCCCGCCTCGGTGGCGGCCTCAGCCGCGCCGATGGAGCGGTTGCCGGAGCGACACAGAAAGACGACCGGCCGCCGCTCACCTGGGGTCACACCCGCGGCCACCAGATCGTCGACGAATCCGTCGTTGTGCGTGCCGTCGGTGCGACTCCACTCGATGTACAGGACCTCGCGCTGCAACGACGAGATGTCGGGTACACCGACGAAACGCCACTCGGCTGCGGTCCGACAGTCGACCAGCGCGGCCCCGCGGTCGTCGACCAGCAGCTTCCACGCCTCTTCAGGGGTGATGTCTCCCGCATAACTCACGACCGCGAGTGTCCCACATCTAGCTGGGGCAGACCTTCCACGCCCCGTCCTCCCGGGCGAAGCTCAGCTCGGTGGGAGTCTTCGTCTCCGACGTCTTGTCGAAGTGGTACGTGACGGTCGCCGACGCGCGGTCGCCGTCGATCCGAACGGCCGTGACGTCATCGAGGTAACGCTCCCCGTTCTTGGCCACCGAATCGCGCTGGCGGGCCAGGAAGTCCGCCTCAGAGCCCTGCCCGGCGCCGCAGGTGAAGGTGCGAAACTTGCCGTAGTCCTGACGTTGCAGCGCGTCGTTCTGGCCGACGGCCGCCTGTGCCACCTGATCTCCCGGGGTGATCGTCATCGACCCGTAGACGTTGAACAGAACGATTGCGATCACGACGATCGAGATGACCGCCAGCGCACCCAGAAAGGGTGCGATGGTCGGGCGGTCCGGTTCCGGCTCGGGCAGCTGGATGGGACCCTCGGCCCCAGAATCAGACACCGGTTACGACCCGAGTCCGTGCACGACCGTCGACACCCGATGCGCACGGTCGCGGGCGCGGACGACGTCGGGGGCAGTCGCGATCGCCACGGATGTCGTGTCGAGCAGCCGCACGTCGCTCTCCGGTACGTCCAACGCCTCGACCAGTGCACTGCCGGGGAAGGTCCGCCGCGGGCCCACCTCCGATGCCGCCGGGGAGATCATGATCGTGTCGACGGACAATCCGAGAATCGCCCTGGCGTGCAGCTCGAACTGCGACAGCCGTTGCGACCGTAGCGTCACCAATCCGACCTCGAATGGCTGAGCGTCGACGCTGGCGAAGTACACCTCGTCGCCGCACACCAGCAGTTCGACGGCGAATACGCCACGGCCCCCCAGCGAATGGACGATGCGCGCCGCGATGGACCGCGCGCCATCGAGGGCCGCCAGTGGCAGCTGGTGCGGCTGCCATGTCTCCAACGGCGCGCCATCGGCCCGCCGATGCCCGATCGGTTCGCAGAACTGCACCGCCGGTCCCGACGGTTCGGTGGTGCGCACGGTGAGCAGCGTGACCTCGTCGTCCACGTCCACCACGGTTTCGGCCATCACCCGGTTGGACCAGGCTGGGCCCGCGGTGAACGCGCGCTTCCACGCCGGCTCGACGTCGTCGGGCCGCGTCAGCACCGACTGGCCGTCGGTGACCGTGCCCGTCAGAGGGGTGACTACCAGCGGGAAACCTGCATGCTCGGCGACGGCGGCCAATTCCTCGGCCGAGGAGGCGAACCAGAACGGTACGGTCGGCAGACCCAGCTCGTCGCCCGCCAGCTTGCGCAGCCCCTCGCGATCCGCTCCGAGTCGCGTGGCGCGCGGCGTCGGGAAGACCTCTACCGATTCGCGCTCCGCCGCGGCGATGAGCACCGCGGGCGAGATCTCCGCCGAGACGGCGACCACGTAGTCCGGCTGATGCTCGTCGATCAGGCTGGCCACCGCGTCCCCGTCCGGGCACTCCTCAACGCGCGTCACCGCGACGCCGAGGCGCTCGAACGCGAGGGCCAGCTCGGGACCGGTGTCGCCGGCACCGAGCAGCAGGACGGTGCTGGATGGTCGCTCGGTGGGTTCACTCATCGCTTCTCCACCCTGCCAGACCGATCAACCCAGTCGGAGGTCGACGTAGCACCACCGCCAGTTCTCGCCGGGCTCCACCGAACGCATGACGGGGTGGTCGGTCTCCTGGAAGTGCCTGTTGGCGTGTTTGTGTGGGCTCGAATCGCAGCAGCCGACGTGTCCACACGTCAGACACATCCGCAGGTGAGCCCAGGTACTCTCACCGAGTTCATCGCACTCCTGGCAGATGCCCGGAGTGAGGGGTTCCAGCGCGGCCGCATCGGCGGCGTCGGCCAGGTGCTCGCATGTCCGGGGCGTCGGCGGGGAATTCACGTCGCGCTGTCGCGTTCTCCTCCGCATGCGTCAACAATAGGGCGGTCCCGGGTCGGGTCCCAGACAGGAGGTTTGGAAGCGTGGGTGGTGCCTCATTGCTTGCGGTCCTCGTGGTGTCGGTGCTGCTCGCCGGTATCGCGCGCCGATACGACGTGTCCGGGCCATTGGCGCTCGTAGTGGCCGGATTGCTGGCGGGCCTGATCCCCGGCGTCCACGGCATCGAACTCGAGCCCGATCTGGTGTTGTTCGTCATCCTGCCGCCACTGCTGTGGTCGGCGGGACTCGAGAGCAGCTACGTCGCGCTGCGCAAGAACACCCGCAGGATCGGTCTACTGGCAGTCGGGCTGCCCCTGGTCACGACGTTCGCCGTCGGCTTCGTCGCCTATCACACAGTGCCGGAGCTGACGGTCGCCGCGGCACTCACGCTGGGCGCGATCGTCGCGCCGGACGCGGTGTCCGCGACCGCGATCGGCCGCAGGCTTGGACTTCCCCGCCAGATCATGACGCTGCTGGGTGGCGAGAGCCTGCTGAACGACGCGACCGCGCTGACGGCCTACAAGGTCGCGCTCGCGGCCGCGATCGGTACGGCTGCCACATGGGGCACGCCGTTGTTCACGTTCGGCCTCGCCGCCGTCGGTGGCACCGTGATCGGTTGGGCCGTGGGCTCGCTGATCGTGTACGTCCGAACCTGGCTCGACGACTCGTTGGTGGAGAGCGCGCTCGGGCTGGTGGCGCCGTTCTTCATCTACCTGCTCGCCGAGGAGGTGCACGGCTCCGGCGTGATCGCCGTCGTGGTGGCGGCGCTGATCATCGGCCAGCGCTCGACGCGGGCCAGCTACGCCACCCGACTTCAGGACACCGCGGTGTGGAAGACGCTGCAGTTCGTCCTCGAGTCGTTCGCGTTCCTCCTGATCGGCTTGCAGCTGCCGACGGTGCTCGCCGAACTGAGGGGGATCTCCGCCTCGGCGTTGGCGATCGCCTCGGCGGCCGTACTGGCGACTCTGATCGGCGTCCGCATCCTCTGG
This sequence comes from Mycobacteriales bacterium, assembly GCA_038244615.1. Classification (GTDB taxonomy): domain Bacteria; phylum Actinomycetota; class Actinomycetes; order Mycobacteriales; family Mycobacteriaceae; genus Mycobacterium. The sequence goes on from JBBRTH010000024.1 coordinate 47,201, forward strand.
GTATTCTTGATGGCGTTCGTGCCGCGCAAGCTGTCACGACGCATCCGGGAGAACGAGAAAGCTCCGACGAAGGCGCAGGTCTTCATCGTCGCGTGGGCGGGGATGCGCGGTGTGGTGTCACTGGCCGCCGCTTTCGCCGTACCCGTCACCACGCTGTCGGGCGATCCCTTTCCCGGTAGACCCCAGTTGGTGTTCCTGACCTTCGTGGTCGTCGTAGGAACGCTCTTGCTGCACGGGCTTACCCTGCCGTGGATCATCAGGGTGCTCGACGTTCAGGGCGACGACGCCCATCAGGACGCCCTCGACGAAGCCGCGGCCCAGACCAAGGCGGCGCGAGCAGCTGCCGACCGACTCGACGCCATCATGGCCGCGCAGCGCCCGGACTCAGACGTCCCCGAACGCGCCGCCACCGTCCTTCGGCACTGGAACGACCGTCGCAGCAACTCCGCGTGGGAACAGTTGGGCCGCGGCGACGACGAGATCGGCGAAGGCCCCGCGGCGGCGTTCAAGCGCCTGCGACTCGAGATGCTCAAGGCGGAGCGGGAGACGTTCATCGGCGAGCGCGACGCAGGCCGGATCAACGACGAGGTCCTGAGGTCGGTTCTGCGGGGCCTCGACCTGGAGGAGGCGACGCTCGACCGCGACTAGGTGGGCTAGGCGAGAGACTGCGACGTCGCCGGCGACACCAGGTCGGCGCGGAATTCCTTCATCGCTCCCACCGTCGCGGCAAACGTGCGATGCGCCGCCTCGAGATCCGAATCCGGTAGGTCAGCCATGGCACCCTGGTTGTGCTGAGCCAGTTTGGTGAAGAAGGCGCGCGCCAATTCCATGCCGCGCTCGCCATAGCGGAGGATGACCTTGCGGCGATCGGCAGGGTCCGCGTCGCGGCGCAGATGGCCGACCTCGGTCATCCGCTCGACGAGGTACGTGATCGCCGCACCCGACAGGCCCATCTGCTTGCGGAGATCGCCTGCCGTCATCCGAACACCCTTGGTTTCGGAGATCATGACGAAGAGCAGGGCACGAAATTCGTTGGCGGACATATTGTTCTGCTCGGCGAATGCGCGGGATATCCAGTCGGACTCCGACGTCAGCTCGCGCAGATCGGCGCCAATCAGTCGCTCGAGCTCAGGGCGATCGGTAGGGTGACCTGTCTCATTGCGCATCATTGGCCGCCCCTCTCCCCCGATATTCCGAGACAAGTCTAGATCCCGTGTCCAGATCTGCCGATCTTGATCGATGTCGAGGGGGGACTACGGGGCGCGTTCGCCGCCCGCGATCCCCCTCGCCGAACGTGGATTACCCCCACGCATTCTCGAAAGTTGGCGTGGGGGTAATCCACGTTCGGCGAGGGATTAGGAACCGTCGGTACCGTCGAGTGCATGACCGCATCGGCCCCCTCGTTGCCACCCGTGCACATGCGCCGCGACGCCTTCGATCCCACGCCGGAGCTCGGCGAGATTCGGGACGGCGCCGGAGTCCAGACGGTCGTCAATGCGTTCGGCATGACGGTGTATCTGGTGGCCAGGTACGACGACGTCAAGAGGGTGCTGTCCCACCACGAACACTTCTCCAACGCCCGGCCACCCGGTTTCGTGATCCCCGGCGCCCCGGTCATGCCCGACGAGGAACAGGCGAGCGCCCGGGCGGGAAACCTGCTCGGCCTCGACCCGCCCGAACATCAGAGGCTGCGCCGGATGCTGACCCCGGAGTTCACCATCCGGCGGATGAAGCGGCTGGAACCCAGGATCAACGAAATCGTCACCGAGCACCTCGACGCGATGCAGGCCGCCGGGCCGCCCGTCGACCTCGTCGAGCACTTCGCACTGCCCGTCCCGTCGCTGGTGATCTGCGAGCTTCTCGGCGTGCCCTACGAGGATCGCGCGGACTTCCAGGCCCGTTCCGCTCGCCAGCTCGACCTTTCGCTGCCGATCCCCGAGCGGTTCGAGATGCAACGCCAGGGCCGCGCGTACATGCAGTCCCTGGTCGCGCGGGCCCGCAGCCATCCCGGCGAGGACATCCTCGGCATGCTGATCCGCGAACACGGCACGGAGTTGACCGACGACGAACTCGTCGGCGTCGCCGGCCTGCTGCTGCTCGCCGGGCACGAGACGACGTCGAACATGCTGGGGGTTGGCACCCTCGCACTGCTGCGGCACCCCGACCAGCTCGCGGCCGTGCGCGACGACCCGGACGCCGTCGGCCCCGCGATCGAGGAACTGCTGCGGTGGCTGTCGATCGTGCACACGTCGATCCCCCGGATCACCACGACCGACGTCGAGGTCGCAGGCGTGCCGATCCCCGCCGGGCAACTGGTCTTCGCATCGCTGCCGTCGGGCAACCGCGACCCCGAATTCACCGCTACGCCAGACGTTCTCGACATCCGTCGCGGAGCGGCAGGCCACCTAGCATTCGGTCACGGAGTGCACCACTGCCTGGGTGCTCCGCTGGCCAGGATGGAGATGCGGATCGCGTGGCCCGCGCTTCTGCACCGGTTCCCGAACCTGACGCTCGCCGAGGATTTCGACGACGTGCAGTTCCGCTCGTTTCACTTCATCTACGGACTACGGTCATTGTTGGTGAGGTGGTGACGTCGACGATGAAACTCGAAGCCGACCGCGATGACTGCATCGCATCCGGCAACTGCGTGATGATCTCCGATGTGTTGTTCGATCAGGACGACGACGGCATCGTGGTACTGCTCGCCGAGGACGTGCCGGAGGCCGAGGAGGACCACGCCCGCGAGGCGGTCAAGATCTGCCCGGCGTCGGTGCTACGCCTGGCGTGACGCCTTGGGTTCCTCGCCGCCGGGGTCCAGGTCGATGACGCCGGCCCGGTTGAGCACGAACAGGCTGACGACGAGCACCCACGCCGGGAAGGCCAACGTGATCCACATGCTGACGTCCGCGGAGATCACCACCGCCAGCGCCACGGCGTAGGTGGTGAACACCAGCCAGCGGGGCATCAGAGAAGTCTTCAGCCAGATGGTGGCCAACGACATCATGAACACCGCCGCCATGCGCAGCGCGTAGGTCTTGGTCAACGTCATCATCAACACCTGACCGAACGCGACGACCTCGGCGTGGGCGGCCGCGTCGGTGGCGAACGAGTGGCTCGACGAGAGTGCCACCCCGACCGCGCTGGCCACGAACGTCATCGCCAGAAACAGCAATCCGCTGCCGATGAACACCGACGAGAAGAACTTGTCCTCCAAGCGACCGAAGCCGTCACGCACGACGCCGATGAACCACAGGAACATGATCCCGGCGAAGGGCATGAGGATGGCCGCGACGCGAATCTTGGCCCGACCGGACTCGATCCACTGGGCGCCGAGCTCGGGATGCTCGGGCAGCGTCGTGCGAATCAGTACCAACGCGGTCGCGAACAACACCCCGAACAACACCCCGGCCACCGCCGCCGCGCGCGGAGTCGACAGCCTGCGGAGATGTCGTTGCGCGGCGGGTTCGGTCACCGGGACATCGTGACATGGTCGACCGTGCTGGCGTCGACATTGCACCAAGGGTCGTGGTTTCGCGACTTTTGCAGCCGTCAGCGCGATCTCGAACGAAATCAGCTCAGGGTTGGCCGGGAAGCAGTCGGATCATCAACCCGTTGGCCTCGGCGCACAGCGTGCCGTCGGGGCGGCGCAGTTCGGCGTTGACGAAGGCCTTGCGGCCTTCGACCGCACCGATCCAACCCCGCGCGCTCAACTCAGTGTCGATCGGCGTGACGTTGCGGTAGTCGACGTGCAAGAAGCCGGTGCGGCTGATCGGACGCCCCGCGGCATGGATCACCATTCCGAACACGCAGTCGAACAGCAGCGGAAGCACCCCACCGTGGACGGCCGAGTTGCCGCCGACGTGAAAGCGGCTGAACTGCACCTCCAAGTCGACGCCGTCGGTGTCGAACCTGGTGATCCGATAGGGCGGCATCAGCAGGCTGCCCGACCCCGGGAGCGTGGGGACGCGACTGGCGGGGCCGACACCCTCGGCAGCTTCGAAGGGGTCCAGCAGCGTGACCAGTTCCGCCACGCGGCCAGCCGCGTCGATCCAGGTGTCGCTGTCCGGGTCGGCCGACACCGCGAGATCCTGCAGCCGACGCATCGAGGCCAGGAACGGCCCGAAACCCGGTCCGGGATCGGCGGGGTCGAAGAGCGGGAAGCCGCCGTGCCGGTCGTACTCGGGGTCGGTCGCCCCCTTTGTCTGCTCTTCGCGCACGCGCTCATCGCTGCTCACCTGGGAGCCAAGATGTCGCGGCGGACGATGGTCTGCTCACGACCGGGTCCGACGCCGATGCACGAGACATGTGCGCCCGCAAGCTCCTCCAGCCGCAGCACGTAATCGCGCGCCTTGGCGGGCAGGTCGTCGAACTCACGCGCGTCGGAGATGTCCTCCCACCAGCCGGGCAGCTCTTCGTAGACGGGCTGGGCGATGGCGATGTCACTCTGCGTCATGGGCATCTCGTCGGTGCGCTTGCCGTTGACGGTGTAGCCCACGCATACCGGCACCGTCTCCAGGCTGGACAGTACGTCGAGCTTGGTCAGGAAGTAGTCGGTGATCCCGTTGACGCGGGTGGCGTAGCGGGCGATCACGGCGTCGAACCAGCCGCAGCGCCGGGCCCGTCCGGTGGTGACGCCGACTTCGCCACCGGTCTTCGACAGGTACGCGCCGAACTCGTCGAACAGTTCTGTCGGGAAGGGACCCGACCCGACCCGCGTGGTGTATGCCTTCAGGATCCCCAGCACCGTCGTGATCCTGGTCGGCCCGATGCCCGATCCGACGGCTGCGCCGCCCGCCGTCGGATTCGAGGAGGTCACATAGGGATACGTGCCGTGGTCCACGTCGAGGAGCGTGCCCTGCGAACCCTCCAGCAGCACGGTCTCGCCGGCGTCGAGCGCGACGTTCAGCAGCAACCTGGCGTCGGCGATGCGGTGCTTGAAGCCTTCGGCCTGCTCGAGCAGCGCGTCGCGAACCTCGTGCGGATCGAGCGCCTTGCGGTTGTAGATCTTGACCAGCACCTGATTCTTGAATTCCAAGGCGGCGTTGATCTTTTGAGTCAAGGAGTCCGGGTCCAACACGTCGGAGACGCGGATGCCGATGCGCGCGATCTTGTCCTGATAGCAGGGTCCGATGCCGCGGCCCGTCGTGCCGATCTTCTTGCTGCCCATGTAGCGCTCGGTCACCTTGTCGATCGCCACGTGATACGGCATCAGCAGGTGAGCATCGGCCGAGATCAACAGCCGCGAGGTGTCGACGGCGCGGTCCTCGAGACCCTCGAGCTCGGTGAGCAGCACGGCGGGATCGACGACGACGCCGTTGCCGATGACGTTGGTCACCCCGGGCGTCAGAATGCCCGACGGAATGAGGTGAAGGGCGAAGTTCTCACCATTGGGCAGGACGACGGTGTGCCCGGCGTTGTTGCCTCCCTGGTAACGAACAACCCAATGGACGCGACCACCGAGCAGATCGGTGGCCTTTCCCTTGCCCTCGTCGCCCCACTGGGCGCCGATGAGGACGATTGCCGGCATGGCGCTTCTCCCGCTTATCTGCCTCGAATACTGTGACAGCCGGGGGCATACCCTATCCGACCTGATCCCGGCTGTTTGCAAGGAGTGCGTTGACCGCCTCGAATGTCGTCGTGCTGCGGTTCGCCGGGCGGCGTGTCCCCCGGCTGCTGGCGGAGCTTTCCATCGTCGACGTCACCGATCCGAACGTCGACGCGGCGCCCGAGGCACGACGACTGATCGTGTTGGGAACTCATGCCGACCTCGCGGTCGTGCTGGCCAGGCTGCTGCGCGCCGACCGACTCGACGTCGAAGTCGCACTCGTCCGGTCGCGCTGGGCGGCGCGGCGGGCGCGCACCGCAGCCGCGCGGCGGGTCCCGTTGATCCGCGACGAAACCGGCGCCGTCCTCGTTCAGGTCGGCTACTGGCTACCTCCCGACGAGGCTGTGCGCACCGTCGCGGGCGAGGCCGTCATCGATGACACGCTGCTCTTCGACGGCGAGGTGACGGGCGTGCGGATCGAGCCGACGCTCAGCCCACCGGGTCTGCGGGCCAGCGTGCTCACCGGCCGGATGCGGCCGCGACGATGGGTCACCGGTCGCGCCGCGCAGCTCGGCACGACCGGCGTGCTGGTGGTCCGCGACGGCGTCGAGGCCGCTCGCCCGGCGCGGAGGTCGACGTTCTACCGCCACACGCAAGGCTGGTTGGCCGTTCGCTGACGAAGCGGAGCGAGGAGGCGGACGTCCGACTCGGTCCGTTGACGTACTTTCGTGGGGTGAGCATCCGTCCGCTGCGCCAGTCGGTGCGTCCGAGTCCGATCTTCCTGGCGATCGTGGCGATCACGGCCGTTGGTGGCGTGGTCGCGTGGCTGGCCGGTGAGCCCCGTTCGCCGTTGTCCTACGTCGGCGTCTTCATCTTCGTCGTGTTCGGCTGGCTGGTATCACTGTGCCTGCACGAGTTCGGCCACGCCTACACCGCTTGGCGCTACGGGGATCACGACGTCGAAATCCGTGGCTACCTCACGCTCAACCCCTTGAAGTACTCGAACCCGCTTCTCTCGCTTGGCATTCCGGTGCTGTTCATCGCGCTCGGCGGGATCGGTCTGCCCGGCGGCGCGGTCTATCTACGCACCTGGTCGATGACCAAGCGGCAGCGGACGACGGTGAGCCTGGCGGGCCCGTTCGCCAACGTGGCGCTGGCGATCGTGCTGCTCACGGTCACGGCCGCGTTCTGGACCCCCGAACATCTGGTGTTCTGGGCCGGCATGGCCTTCCTCGGCTTCCTCCAGGTCACGGCGGTGCTCCTCAACTTGCTGCCCATCCCCGGCCTGGACGGGTACGGGGCGTTGGAACCGCACCTCAAGCCGGAGACCCAGCGTCAGCTGGCACCGGTCAAGCAGTGGGGTTTCATCATCCTGTTCGTCCTACTGATGGCCCCGATGCTGAATGCGTGGTTCTTCTCTCTGGTCTCCTGGGTCGTCGACCTGGCCGGCGTCCCGGGCGGGCTGTGGCCGCTCGGCGGTCAGCTGACGCGCTTCTGGTCAGCCTGGTTCTAGCGCGGCTAGACATCCCAGGGTCGTAAGTTGTCAAGCCGCTTGGGTGTCGGGTGCTGGTTGGCGGTGTGCCCAGGCTTTGTGTTCGTCGTGGTGGGTGTGGTGGCGTGCAGCTTCCGCAACACCCTCTTGACGTGGGACTTCACCGTCCCCGGTCGAGATCACCAATCGCTCTGCGATCTGCTGGTTGGTGCGGCCCGCCGCCATCAGGCGTAGTACCTCCACCTCACGGCGAGTCAGCATCGCTTGCACCAGCGACTGAGCCTCGGCCAGCGACCGCGCTGCAGACTGCGCTCCATCGGTTCGACCTTGCGCAGATCGAGATCGGCATCCTGCAGCGCGACAGCCGCCTCGTCCGCAGATGCCAGGGCCCTGCGGACGGCGGCGTGTTGGCGACGCATCCGTTCGAGCAGCACCGTCCGCTCGAACGCGTACCCGAAACCCTCGGCGAACGCCCACACTGTGTCACGGTCGATCTCATCGACGGTCCGACCGGAATAGAGCCGGTCGGCGTGCAGGAAGCCGATCACCCTTCCCGTCGGCATCACCGGCGCAGCGACGTAGGAGCGGGTCAGCGAGAAGTCAATGATCGGCCGGTTCACCCGCGGATCGTTTCGCGCGTCGAGCACCATCGCGGGCCGCTGCCGACGGATCATCCCGGTCTCGAGCAGCATGTGGTTCAAGGGCGGCGCCACCGACTGGGCGAACGACACCATCTTCTCGGCACCACCCACGTCCGCCCCGAAGTACGCCGACTCCTGCAAGAGCGCGAGCCTTCTGACCCATGGACACGTCCGGCTACCCCTTCGGCTCGCTCAGTGATCGGGCCCGCCACCCGGGTTCGCACCGACGCGGAGGCGCGCAACGTCGCGGCGACGAAGGCGATCTACGCGGCGGTACCTGCAGGCGACCTGGACACCGCGCTGGCCCACCTCGACCCCGAGGTTCGCATCACGTACTACGGCACCGACGCCATCCCCTACGCCGGGGATCACCACGGCTTGGCTGCCGCCGGCGAGTTCTTCACCACCGTCGGGGCGACCGTCGAAATCGTTGAGATGCAAGCGTGGACGTTCATCGTGGAGCGACGAGCTGGCGGCCTGGGGACGTCAGCGCTTCCGCCGGCTCGGTAGTGGCTACGAATGGGAGTCCGAGTTCGCCCACGTCATCACGTGCGCGACGGCCGCTGGCTGCACTTCCGGGACTTCAGCCGACACTGACGCTCGGTCGTGTTGCAGACCAGCAGAACCCGGTTAAGCGTGGCCGAGTTCTCCGCGCGCGGTGGGATCACAGTCGTCGAGGAGGTCCAGGCACCGCTGGTACTCGTCCGTCTCGCCGATGGTGTCGGCGGCGTGAGCCAGCGCCGCCACACACCGAAGGAAACCGCGATTGGCTTCGTGGGCATACGGCACGGGGCCGAAGCCCTTCCATCCGTTGCGGCGAAGCTGATCGAGGCCGCGGTGGTAACCGGTACGCGCGTAGGCGTACGCCGTGACCGCCCTGTCGTCGTCGAGGGCCTCCTCGGCCAACGTCGCCCATGCCACCGAGGCCGACGGATGAGCGGCCGCGACGATCGCCGGATTCTCCCCTGCCGCCAATTCGGCTTCGGCCTCCGTGTCGCCAGGGAGCCGGACCGGATCAGGCCCCAGCAGATCGCCCATGTAAGTCATGGGCCTATTGTGCCGTGCGGATCCCACGGCGACGTCGTCAGGCTTCGACAGCCGCGGGTGGATAAGCTCTGAAGTAGTCACGAGGGAGGACTGAGGCACGAATGTCGAACCCATCGGGGCCGGACGAGAACGAGCAGGTCGCGGACGATACGTCCGCACCCGAGACCGAGGTGATCGACCCGGCCGCCCTTGCGGGAGCCGCGGAAGCCGACCAACCCGAGCGCAGATTCACGGCACCGTCGGGGATGGATGCCGGCAGGACCCAGATCATCGAGACCGCGCCAGAACCGGCCACCGAGATCTTCGCCGTGTCGCAAGGCGGATCCGTTGCGCCCCAACTGATTCCAGGTCGCAGCGACACTCCCAAGCCGCCCGGGCGCCGAAGCAGTTGGGGCTGGGTGATCGCGCTGGTGCTCGTCATCGCGGCGCTAGCCGCCGTCGCCATCCTCGGCACCTTGCTGCTGAGCCGTGACGATCCGCCCGCGGTGTCGCAGGAGGACTTGGTGCGCACGACGATCCAGAACTTCGACTCGGCGATCCAGAGGGGTGACCTCTCGACCCTGCGCACCATCACGTGCGGCGAGACGGCCGACAGCTACATCAAGTACGACGACAAGCAGTGGATCGACATCCACTCACGCGTGGCCGCGGCCAGGCAGTACCCGATCGTCGCCAGCATCGATCAGGTGGTCGTGCACGAGGGCCACGCCGAGGCCAACGTCACGACGTTCATGGCCTTCGACCCGTCGACCCGCTCGTCGCGGAGCTTCGATCTGGAGTTCCGCGACGAACAGTGGAAGATCTGCCAGGCGCCCGAGTAGCGGAGTCAGCCGGCCGTATCTGATTGCCGCCTTCTCTTCGTTCAGCCGGCCGTATCTGATTGCCGCCTTCTCTTCGTTCAGCCGGCCGTATCTGATTGCCGCCTTCTCTTCGTTCAGCCGGCCGACACCGATCGGCCGCTGCTGTGCAGGTCGTTGCAGGCCTCGATGACACGCTCGGTCATCGACGCCTCCGCCTTCTTCAGGTAGCTGCGCGGGTCGTAGAACTTCTTGTTGCCGACCTCGCCGTCGATCTTCAGCACACCGTCGTAGTTGGCGAACATGTGCCCGGCCAGCGGCCGGGTGAATGCGTACTGCGTGTCGGTGTCGACGTTCATCTTCACCACGCCGTAGTTCAGCGAGTCCTCGATCTCCGACTTCAGCGAGCCGGATCCGCCGTGGAAGACGAAGTCGAACGGCTTGCTGCCCATGGGCAGACCGAGCTTGGCGGTGGCGACCTCCTGACCCTCCTTGAGGACCTCCGGCTTGAGCTTGACGTTGCCCGGCTTGTACACGCCATGCACGTTGCCGAACGTCGCGGCGAGAAGGTACTTGCCGTGCTCGCCCGCGCCGAGGGCGTCGATGGTCTTCTCGAAGTCGGCGGCCGTGGTGTATAGCTTGTCGTTGATTTCGGCCTCGACACCGTCCTCCTCGCCACCGACGACGCCGATCTCCACCTCGAGGATGATCTTGGCGGCGGACGCGAGCTTCAATAGTTCCTGGGCGATCTCGAGGTTCTCGTCGATCGGCACCGCGGAACCGTCCCACATGTGCGACTGGAACAACGGGTTCTGCCCCTTGGCCACCCGCTCGGCCGAGATGACCAGCAGCGGGCGGACGTAGGTGTCCAGCTTGTCCTTCGGACAGTGGTCGGTGTGCAGCGCGACGGTGATGTCGTACTTCGCGGCGACCACGTGCGCGAACTCGGCGAGCGCGACGGCGCCGGTGACCATCTCCTTGATACCGAGGCCGGACGCGAATTCGGCTCCGCCGGTGGAGAACTGGATGATGCCGTCACTGCCGGCGTCGGCGAAGCCCTTGATCGCGGCGTTCACCGACTCAGAACCGACACAATTGATGGCCGGGAACGCGAAGGAATGCTCCTTGGCGCGGCCCAGCATCTCGGCGTAAACCTCGGGAGTAGCGATGGGCATGGGGTTTCCTCCTGGCGTTCAGCGCTTCGACCGTGTGTCCTGGCAGTATCTCAACAACCGCAAGTCCGCGGCACCTCAGGGTTGAACCATCAGCACCATCCGATAACGGGCCTTGCCGGTGTCCATGGCTTCGTATGCCTTGGCCGCCTGCGCCAGCGGTAGCTCCTCGATCACGGCCCGGACGCCCGTGTGCAGCGCGAAGTGCATGGTCTCCTCGACGTCGCGGGCGGTCCCCGACGGATGACCCGTCACCGACAACCCCGAATTGATGAGGTCGAGCGGGCTGATCGGAAGGTTGTCAGGTGTGACGCCGATGATGACGAGTTCTCCCCGAGGTGCGAGTCCTCCGACGGTCGCCGCCATCGCGTCGGAGTTCGCGGCCGTCGCCAGAACGACTGCCGCACCGCCCAGTTCCTTCAATGCAGTCGCGACATCCGACTCATTCGAGTCGATGTAGTGGTGTGCGCCGAGTTTCCTGGCGTCGTCGGCCTTGCCGGAACCGCGGGCGATGGCCACCGTCTCGAACCCCATGGCCCGGGCGAACTGCACGCCCAGGTGACCGAGGCCGCCGACGCCCAGCACGGCGACGAGGTCACCGGCCTTCGCCTTAGTGCTGCGCAACCCGTTGAAGACGGTGACACCGGCGCAGCCCAGGGGGGCCGCCTCGGCGAACGACAAGCCGTCGGGGATGCGGGCCAGTGCCGTAGCGGGCACGGTGACGGACTCCGCGTAGCCGCCCGGATAGTGCCAGCTGGGCACTTGCAGGCGCTCGCACTGCATGAAGTACCCCTTCCGGCACGGCACGCACCTATTGCAGTTTCCGCCGAACCAGCCGACCTCCACGCGGTCACCGACTGCGAAGTCCTGCACCCCGTCGCCGAGTTCTGCGATCGTTCCGGCGATCTCGTGTCCCGGGGTGACGGGCCACGAGAGTCCGGGGAATCCGCCGTTGACGATGGCGTGGTCGGTACCGCACACCCCGGCCGCGGCGACGCTGATCCGGACGTGGTCGCGCGCCGGGGAGCTGGTTTCGACGTCGACGAGAGTGAGGGCGCCGCCGGCGGCGTCAACGTGGACTGCTTTGTGAGTGGGCATGCATCGAGATTAGATTCCGCAGCGCGATGACGTGACGGTGTCTGGTCAACAGGCTGCGCCGGTATCTTGGTGAGCCATGACCACCACCAACCTTGCGCTGATGCCGGACTTCCTGGATCCGGTGACGCTCATCGGTTACTTCGGCGCCTGGGCGCTAGTGGGACTCCTGGTCGTCATCTTCGTCGAGTCGGGCGTTCTGTTCCCGGTGTTGCCCGGCGACACGCTGCTCTTCGTTGCGGGGATGTTGGCCGCAGGTACCGAGACTGCACAAAACGTCGACCAGGGCGACTTCGCCCTGTGGAAGCTGCTCGTCTTCATCCCGATCGCCGCCATCCTGGGCGGCCAGGTCGGATATTTCATCGGGCGCACCATCGGTACCTCGATGTTCAAGCCCAACGCCCGCATCCTCAAGCAGCGCTACCTCGACGAAGCGCATGCATTCTTCGAGCAGCGCGGCCCGTTCGCCATCGTGCTCGCCCGTTTCGTGCCCATCGTGCGCACGTTGGCGCCACTCACCGCGGGTGCCGCGAAGATGAGCTACGGAGTGTTCACGCTCTACAACGTGGTCGGCGCCGTCGTGTGGGGTGTCGGCGTCACGCTTCTCGGTTACGGCCTGGGCCAGTTCGAGATCATCCAGAGGCTGCTCGAGCCGATCTTCATTCTGATCGCGTTGGCGTCGGTGACCCCGATCTTGATCGAATGGCGCAAAAGGCGGAAGGCGGCCAAGGGCAAGCCCGCCGCGGACGAGCCCGCCTCAGAGCAGTCCTAGCCGAGTCCCAGCGCCTCGGCCAGCGTGCGTAGCGACGGGCGAGGATCCGCCGTCGGATCGGCGCCGAGCGCCTGCACCACGACGTGATCGGCGCCCGCGTCTAGGTGGGCGCGCGCCGACGCCGCCGCGTCGTCGACCGAGCCCATCCCGACGAGTCCACGCGCCAACCGGTCTGAGCCGCCGCGTACCAAATCCGATTCATCGAACCCCTGGCGTAGCCACGAATTCCGGTAGTTGGGCAGGCCGGAGTAGACGTTGAGATGCCCGTGCGCATACGCCAGCTGCTCCTCGGCGTCCCCACCCACGACGACTGCCTGCTCGGAGACGATCCACTTGTCCGATCCGAGGATCTCGCGGGTCTTGCGCGACTGCTCGGGCATCACCAGGTACGGATGCGCGCCGTCGGCGTGAGTCCCGGACAACTCGATCATCTTGGGTCCGAGTGCCGCCAACAGACGCACCGGCCGTCCTGCGCCGGGCTCGATCTGCTCGGGGACGGAGGCCATCTTGTCGAGGTAGGTGCGCATGGTCGTCAACGGCTTGTCGTAGACGCCACCGAAGCCGTACTCGACGAGCGGCGCGTGGCTGACCCCGAGACCGAGGACGAACCGGCCGGGGAACAGGGTGGTGAGCGTGCGACCACCGGTCTCCGCCGCTGAGGCGGCCCTGGCGTGGATGTTGGCGATACCGGTGCCGACCACCAACCGCTCGGTTGCGTTGAGGAACGCGAACGACTGCGTCAGACACTCCTTGCCGGTGACCTCCGGAATGAACAGCGATCCGTAGCCGAAGGACTCGATCTCGCGGGCTACCTCTTGCGCGGCCGGCATCGCCCAGGTGTCGCTGGCCCACCAGACGCCGATCGTGGCGGGGAAGTCGATGCGGGGGCGTTCGGTAGTGGTCACGGCCTCGATGCTAGGCGGCCAGGGAATCGAACAGTTCGCGCAGACCGGTCATCGAGCCGGCAGGCAGAAACAGATCGCAGTAGGGCAACGCGCAGGCCATGGAACCCGCCAACGGTCGGTAGTCGACGGCTGCCGCCCTGGGGTTTAGCCACACGATCGTTTCGGCACGCCGTCGCAACCGGGCCATTGCGCGAGCGAGCACCTCGGGTGGGTCGTTGTCCCAGCCGTCGGAGGCGATGATCACCACGGCGCCACGAAGCGCGCTGCCCTGTGGGGTTGCCAACAGCTCGGCGACACTGCGGCCGAGATGGGTGCCGCCATAGCGGTCGGCGACCTTCGCGTTGGCGCGCGCGAGCGCAATGTCCGCCGAGCGGTGCGCCAGCACCGGGGTCAGGCGCGTCAACGACGTCGAGAAGGCGAAGACCTCTGGAGCAACGGTGGTCCGGCGCAACGCGGTCGCGCGCATCAAGTGCAGATAGATGGTCGCATACGGCTGCATGGACCTGCTGACGTCACACAGCAGCACCACCCGCCGGGGACGAAGGCGTCGTCGCGACCGGATCAACCGCAGCGGCTCCCACCCCGTCGTCCGCGATGCACGCATGGTTCGGCGCAAATCGATTCGCGACCCGTGGCGGCTCGACTCGTGCCGCAGACTGCGTCTGCGTGGCCAACCCGCGGAGGCCTGTTCCAGCCAGCCGCCGATGAGGCGCAGATCGCCATCGTCGAAGTTCTCGAAGGCCTCGTCGGCCCGCGCGACCAACCGACTGGGCAACGCGTCCGGAATCCTCGCAGCGTCGTCGCTCACCCCAGCCTCGGAGGCGGTGACCGAGGTGGGCCGCGTGGTCCAGGGCAGCCCGCTCCCGTCGAGCGGGGTGCCCTGCGCGCCGCCCATGCCGGGTACCGATGCGGCGGCTACGCCCAGGTTGGACATCACACTGGGCGGGTCGAGACCGGTGACAGCGTCGTCGAAGACGGCAGAGATGACGGCGTCGAAGGTCGACAGGTCCTCGCCACGGTTGACCAGCGTCAGTCGCGCCGCCCAGTACAGCTCGCTGCGGGACCTCGGCGCCAATGCTCCCATTGCAGCCACGAAACCCCCTGCGCCGCTGGCCGATACGGTGACGCCAGCGGCGCGCAGCTTCGCCACCAGGGCGACTGCGAGTGCGGCCCTGTCGACGCCCCGCAGCAGACGCTGGCCGCTCTTGCCGCGCTCACCTGCGATCGCGGGCCACCCTTCTTCTGCCCAGTGCGACGCGACCCAGGGTGAAGAGGGCCGCTGCCACCGCGAAGGCGCCCAGCACCAACGGGGCGTACTTCTTGAGCGCGGCGCCGCCTGCGAGCTCCAGTAGATCGATCGGCGCCGCTTCAGGACTGGCGGCCGTCGAAACCGACTTCGGCGCTTCGGCGGGCATGTCGGCCGCCGAAGCGTCCGGCGCCAAAACCGACGTCGCCGGTTCGTGGGCGCTCACGAGTTTCGCCTCCAGGGACTCGACGAACTGGCCGAGCAGCTTCTCCGAAACCTGTTGCAGCATACCGCTGCCGAACTGGGCGAGCTTGCCGACGATCTTCAGGTCGGTGTCGACGGTGACGCGGGTGCGATCGCCTGCCTCGTGCAGGACCGCGGTAACGGTAGCCGCGGCGTTGCCGGTTCCGCGGGACTCTTTGCCCTTGGCGTCGATGACGGCTCGGCGCTGGTCGCGGTCACGTTCGACGAAACGCACCTTGCCGTTGAACTCACTGGTCACCGGGCCGACCTTGACCTTGACCTTGCCGAGCACGTCATCGCCGTCCTGTCCCGTCATCTGCGCTCCTGGCATCAACGGGATCACCTGCTCGAGGTCGACGAGCACGTTCCAGGCCTCCTCGATCGGTGCACTCACGGTGAATTCGTTGGCGATCTTCATGGCGGATTCCTCTCATTGCGAGCTGTATTCGACGAACGCTTCGGCGATCAGATCGGTGTCGTCCGGTGTCTTCGCCAGTGCGCCGAGGCTGGCCAGGCTCTGATGCGTGCGCGCCGCCACCAGTTCGGTGACTCCGAGGGCGAACAGCGCGGCGACCCAATCGATGGTCTCGGCAACACCGGGCGGCTTGTCGAGGTCGAGATTGCGTGCGCCGACGACGAACTGGGTCGCTTGTTCGATCAGGGCCGTGGTCGCGCCGGTCACGGTGCGCCGCACGATCTCGGCCGCTCGTTGCGGCTCGGGGTAGTCGATCCAGTGGTAGAGACAGCGCCTGCGCAGGGCGTCATGCAGATCGCGACTGCGGTTGGAGGTCAGCACCGTGATCGGCGGTCGATCGGCGACGAACGTGCCGAGTTCGGGAATCGTCACGGCGGCCTCGCCGAGGAATTCCAACAGCAGCGCCTCGAACTCGTCATCGGCACGGTCGATCTCGTCGATCAGAAGCACGGGCGGCGTGGGCCCGCGGTGCCGCACGCACTGCAGGATCGGCCGGTCCACGAGGTACGCCTCGGTGTAGAGATCGGCTTCCTCGATCCCGTCCCCTTTGGCCTCGGCCAGGCGGATGCTGAGCAGCTGGCGCTGGTAGTTCCAGTCGTAGAGCGCTTCGGCGGCCGTCAGCCCCTCGTAGCACTGCAGCCGGATCAATGGCGAATCCAGCACCGCCGACAGTGTTTTCGCTGCCGAGGTCTTCCCGACACCGGGCTCGCCCTCCAACAACAGTGGACGGCCCAAGGCGATCGCGAGATAGACCGCCGCTGCGGTGCCTTCGTCGAGTAGCTGGTCATGCGCGTCGAAGCGGCGCACGACGTCCTCCACGTTGGTGAACGGATTGGACATGGCGCCAGTCACGGAGCCACCGTGTCAAGGAGTCGCTCGTAGTCGTCCCATGTATCCACGTCGAGCGGGATGGCGGTGTCGATGGGAACTTCGGTCAGCGACTCGGTCTCACCGGCCCGCTCGACGAGTTTCCACACCCCCTTGTCACCGTGCAACCGAGACAGCTCACCGAACATCTCACGCCCCAGCCAGAACGGATGGCCGATTCCGTCGGAATAGCGGCACACCGCAACGGGATTGGCCTCTCGCTCGGAGATCAACCGCGTTACGGTGCTCGGCCGAACGCCGGGCTGATCTCCCAACATCAAGACGATCCCCGCAGCCTGCGGGGTTACCCGCCCGAGAGCGACCCGCAGCGAGGACGCGCACCCCGCACCGAAATCGTCGATGACCACCGTCTCGGCGCCGTCGAGACCCACCGTCGCGAGAACCTGTTCGGCAGCCCCACCCAGCGTGACGATCAGCTGGTCGAACGGACAGCAACAAGCGACAGCCACCGTTGCACCGAGTAGCGTCGTATCACGATATGGCAGCAGTTGTTTGGGCACTCCCAGGCGGCTGGAGCGGCCCGCTGCGAGGACGACACCGGTGACGCTGTCTGCGGTCACGTGTCCGCTCTCGCCGCGAATGACGCCAGGCACGCTGCGCTGCAGAACCATTGGTCAAGCCCCTCGAACGGCAGGTGCGGCGTCGATGGCCCCACGACGACCGTCATTCCACATACCGGGTCGGTGACAAGTTCGGGCATCGGCGGGACGTCGGCCGCCAATGAGAGTCCTTCGAGTCGGGTCGCGGCAATGACCTCCGCGACGATCGACACGGCGATCTCCGCAGGCGTCTTCGCTCCGATCGCCAAGCCGACCGGGGTGTGAACGCGGGCCCGCTCAGCGTCGTCGAGTTCGAGAGCGGCCAGGACCGATGCGCCCCGAATCCTGCTGGCCACCATGCCGATGTAACCGACGCCGGCGTCCAGTGCCGCCCGGATCAGCTCGGCCTCGAGGCCACCGTGACTCGCGATGACCACAGCGGTCGTACTGACCAGGTCACCTGCGGAGTCGTCCCTCGCGAGGGCATAGCCGAGGTTTCCACACAGCTCCGCGAGCGCCTCCGCGATCGGCGTGGCTCCGCTGATCCGGACGAGCGGCGGGGGAACCTGCGGCACGAGAAAGA
The DNA here is from genome assembly GCA_038244615.1 of Mycobacteriales bacterium. Classification (GTDB taxonomy): domain Bacteria; phylum Actinomycetota; class Actinomycetes; order Mycobacteriales; family Mycobacteriaceae; genus Mycobacterium. Next base: position 64,641 of record JBBRTH010000024.1, read on the forward strand.
TCTCCAACGCCCCTCCCGAGAGGCACGGGTTCACCACAACGCATGCCCCTGGCGCTTCGGGGAAGTGCACGTCACCGTCCGGCAGCACTCGTAGCAGGACGCTCTCACCCGCCTGCAGCACACCCAACGCCGCCTTGCGCACCGAGTTCTGGGCGCACTCACCGCCCACGAATCCTTCGATCGTGCCGTCGGACAGCAGGATCGCCTCATCGCCGGCATGCGCCGACGTCGGCTGCTGCGCACGTACGACCGTGGCGTGGACGAACGGCGTCCGCGCACGGCGCAGTTGCGCCGCGCGTTCGGACATCGTCATCGCCGCACTCATCAGATCGGCGGGGTGGCGTTGCCCCGCATTGCCTCCCACACCCGCGACGGCGTCAACGGCATGTCGGCGTGCCGAACACCGAAGGGCGCCAGCGCATCAACGACCGCGTTGACCACTGCGGGCGGCGAGCCAACGGTCGCGGACTCGCCGACGCCCTTGGCCCCGATCGGGTGATGCGGCGACGGGGTCACGGTGTGCCCCGTCTCGAAGTGCGGCACCTCCATCGCGGTCGGGATGAGGTAGTCCATCAACGACCCGCCCAGGCAGTTGCCGTCCTCGTCGAAGGCGATCATCTCCATCAACGCCATGCCGATGCCGTCGGTGATGCCGCCGTGGACCTGGCCCTCGATGATCATCGGGTTGATCCGCGTGCCGCAGTCATCGACCGCGAGGAAGCGGCGCACCTTCACCACCGCGGTCCCTGGGTCGATGTCGACTACACAGAAGTACGCGCCGTACGGATAGGTGAGACTCTCCGGGTTGTAACAGATCTGGGCATCGAGACCACCCTCGAGGCCCTCGGGTAGATCGCCTGCTCCGTGGGCGCGCATGGCGATGTCCTGGATCGTCACCGATGCGGTCGGATCACCCTTGACGTGGAACGAGCCCTTGTCCCATTCCAGGTCGGCGACGCTGGCCTCCAGCATGCCGGACGCGATGATCTTGGCCTTGTCCCTGATCTTGCGCGCCACCAGCGCTGCGGCGGCGCCGGAGACCGGGGTGGAGCGGCTGCCGTAGGTGCCCAGCCCGAAAGGAGTCTGGTCGGTGTCACCGTGCACCACGTCGATGTCGTCGGGCGGGATGCCGAGCTCCTCGGCGACGATCTGCGCAAACGTCGTCTCGTGGCCTTGGCCCTGACTTTGCACGGACAAACGCACCACGGCCTTTCCCGTCGGATGCACTCGCAGCTCGCAGCCGTCGGCCATCCCGAGACCGAGGATGTCCATGTCCTTTCGCGGCCCTGCACCGACGGCCTCGGTGAAGAACGACATCCCGATGCCCATCAGTTCACCGCGCTCGCGCTTCTCCTTCTGCTCGGCCCGCAGCTGGTCGTAGCCGATCATGTCCATCGCGAGGCGCATCGTGGTCTCGTAGTCGCCGGAGTCGTACTCCCAGCCGGTCTTCGACTTGTACGGAAACTGCTCGGGCCTCAAGAGGTTTCGCAGCCGCAGTTCGGCGGGGTCGATCCCCATCTCGTACGCCAGGCAGTCCACCAACCGTTCCACGAAGTACACCGCCTCGGTGATCCGGAACGAGCAAGCGTAGGCGACCCCGCCGGGTGCCTTGTTGGTGTACACCGCCGTCATGTGGCAGTACGCGGCTTCGATGTCGTAGCTACCCGTGAACACCCCGAAGAAGCCCGCCGGGTACTTCACCGGCGAAGCGACGCCATTGAAGGCGCCATGGTCGGCAAGGACATTCGACCGGATGGCCAGGATCTTGCCGTCCTTCGTGGCTGCGATGTCGCCGACCATGATGTAGTCGCGCGCGAAGCCGGTGGACGTCAGGTTCTCGCTGCGGTCCTCCATCCACTTGACCGGCTTGCCGAGTACCAGCGAGCCGACGATCGCGCACACGTAACCGGGATAGATGGGCACCTTGTTGCCGAATCCGCCGCCGATGTCGGGAGAGATGACGCGGATCTTGTGCTCGGGCAGACCTGCCACCAAGGCGTACAACGTCCGGTGCGCGTGCGGCGCCTGGGTGGTAGACCACAAGGTGAGCTTGCCGCTGACGGGATCGAGATCCGCAACGGCGCCGCAGGTTTCCATCGGTGCGGGGTGCACCCGCGGGTAGACGATCTCCTGCGTCACCACCACGTCGGCCTTCGCGAACGCCGCATCGGTGGCGGCCGCGTCACCGGTCTCCCAGTCGAAGCAGTGGTTGTCGGTCTTGCCGTCGAGATCGGTACGGATCACCTCGGCGGACGGGTCCAGCGCAGTGCGGGCGTCGATCACCGGATCGAGCGGCTCGTAGTCGACGTCGATCAGTTCCAGCGCATCGCGGGCGGAGTAACGGTCCTCGGCGACGACGAAGGCCACCTCCTGCCCCTGGAAGCGCACCTTGTCGGTGGCCAGCACGGCCTGCACGTCATTGGACAGTGTCGGCATCCAGGCCAGGCCCTTCTCCGCGAGATCAGCGCCCGTCACCACCGCCTTCACCTTCGGATGTGCCAGTGCCGCAGAGGCGTCGATCGAGGTGATCCTGGCGTGCGCATACGGCGAACGAAGGATGGCCAGGTGCAGCATCCCGTGAAGATTGATGTCGTCAACGTAGTTGCCGCGGCCGCGGATGAACCGTGGGTCCTCCTTGCGGAGCATCCGGCCGTAGCCGCAGGGCTTCTTGTCGTTGTCGGCCAGGTCATTCTCTGACGGGGGGCGGGATGCCGATCCTGTTTCCAAGGTGGTCATCACTTCCTCCCGGCTTCGATCAGGTGATCCCCGGCGTCGCCGCCGAGCGTGTCTTCGGTCTGCGCTTCGGGAGCGAAGTTGTCGCGGCCTTGTCGCGCCGCCCACTGGATCGAGCGCACGATCGTGGTGTAGCCGGTGCACCGACAGATCTGCCCCGAGATGGCTTCGCGGATCGTGTCCTCGTCCGGGTCGGGATTGCGGTCGAGAAGTGCTCGCGCAGTGATCAACATGCCCGGAGTGCAGAAGCCGCACTGCAGTCCGTGGCACTGCATGAAGCCCTCTTGAACGGGATCCAGCTTGCCGTCGACCTCCAGCCCCTCGACGGTCCGCACGTCGTGTCCCGCCGCCATCGCTGCCAGCATCGTGCATGACTTCACCGGTTCACCGTCCACGTCGACGACACAGGTGCCGCAGTTGCTGGTGTCGCAACCCCAGTGGGTTCCGGTCAGCCGCAACTCGTCGCGCAGGAAGTGCACCAGCAGCATCCGAGGCTCGACGTCAGCGGTCACCGAATCGCCGTTCACCGTCATGGTCACCTGCATCGCGTTACCTCTAATTCCCTTGGGGTGCTGCGGCGTTGCGCACTCGCTCGACCGAGCTGCGAAGCGTACGGATGGTCAGTTCGGAGGCCAGATGCCTCTTGTAGTCGGCACTGCCGCGCATGTCAGACACCGGCTCGCAGGCCTCCGCTGCGGCGCGACCTGCCGCGGCGAACGTCTCCTCCGTGGCCGGCTTGCCGACCAGCGATTCGGCCAGTGCCCGCAGGCCCTGCGCGTCGGGATTCACTGCAGTCAAACCGACCCGCGCGGCGAGGATCGAGCTCTTGTCGTCATTGAGGGTGACGGCGGCACCCACGGCGGCCACGGCCCAGTCCCCCACCCTTCGCTCCACCTTCGCGTAGGCGCTGGACATGTTGCGCCGAACGGGAATCCTCACCTCGATCAGCATCTCGTTGTGCGCCAGCGAGGTCTCGTAGGGCCCTTCGTGGAAGTCGTCGATCGCGATCTCCCGTTGCCCGGCCGGGCCGCGCGCCACGCAGGTCGCATCGAGCACCATGCACACGGTCGTCAGGTCCTCGGCCGGGTCGGCTTGGCACAGTGAGCCGCCGACGGTGCCGCGGTTGCGTACCACCGGGTCGGCAATCACGCGTTCGGCGTCGGCGAAGATCGGGCACACCGCCGCCAGCGCCTCGGACTCCAGTACCTCGCGGTGCCGCGTCATGGCGCCGAGGCGGATCAGCGTCCGGTCGGTCACGACATATCCGAGCTCGGAGGCCAGGTCGTTGATGTCCACGAGGTACTCCGGGTTGGCGATCCGGAGCTTCATCATCGGCAGAAGGCTGTGCCCACCCGCGACGATCAGTGCGCCGTCTCCCAGCCGGTCCAGCAGGCCGACGGCGTGGTCGACGCTCGTCGCCCGTTCGTACTCGAAGGGTCCAGGTACCTGCATGTGACGGGCCTCACAACCATCGAAGGGAGCCCAAGTCTCGGCGTGGCCGCCGCGCCCGTCAATAGCGAGTTAAGGAATCGCTTAACTCGCTCCCCTTGGCCTGCTGATCGTGGTGGATCCGGCCCGTCACCTCGGTCAGACGGCCCCCACCGCCACCCCATCTGCATGCGATGATCTCCGCTGCGATCGAGACCGCGGTCTCCTCGGGGGTCCTGGCCCCGAGGTCGAGCCCAATCGGACTGGACAGCCGATCGAGCTCGGCGTCTGTGAGGCCGACCTCCCGCAGCCGCACCATTCGGTCGTCGTGAGTACGGCGTGAGCCCATCGCCCCGACGTAGGCCACCTCGGGAAGACGGAGTGCGACTTCCAGCACGGGCACGTCGAACTTCGGATCGTGGGTCAACACGCAGATCACCGTGCGCGCGTCGATGGCACCGGCGGCGGCTTGTGCAGCGAGGTAGCGGTGCGGCCATTCGACGACGACCTCGTCGGCCGTCGGGAATCGTGCCGACGTCGCGAAGACCGGACGGGCGTCGCAGACCGTGACGCGGTAGCGCAACATCGATCCTTGGCGGGCCAGCGCGGCGGCGAAGTCGATGGCCCCGAATACGAGCATCCGCGGCCGCGGCGCATGGCTGGCGACGAACACCTCCATGCCGACGCCGCGCCGCTGCCCGTCGGGTCCGTAGGTCAGGACCTCGCTGCGTCCTGAAGCCAGCAATCCCCGGGCGTCATCGGCGACCGCGGCTTCGGCGCGCGACGAGCCGAGGAACCCCGTGACGCCGTCACCGCGGACCACCAGCCTGCGACCCAACCATTCGGCGGACGGATGGGTGATGACGGTGGCAATGGCGACGGGCCGGTGATCTTCGATATCGTCGGCAATCGCACCGAGTTCGGGAAACGTGTTCTGCGACAGCGGTTCCACGAAGATGTCGATGATTCCGCCGCAGGTCAGTCCCACCGCGAACGCGTCGTCGTCACTGACCCCGTAGCGCTGCAGTACGGGCAGCCCCGTGCTGGACACCTCGGTGGCGAGTTCGTACACCGCACCTTCGACGCAGCCACCCGATACCGACCCGCTCACGGTGCCGTCGGGGGCGACGATCATCGACGCACCGGGCAGCCTCGGCGCCGACGAGTAGGTCCGCACCACGGTGCCGACACCCGCCGTACCGCCGGATCGCCAGATGTCCACTAGATCACGGAGCACGTCCCTCACCTCGCCCAATGTAGGCCGTGCGTACGCTTCAGTTCGTGACACCGGCCCAACTTCGCGCCTACTCGGCGGTAGTACGGCTGGGTTCGGTGCACTCCGCGGCCGCCGAACTCGGCATGTCCGACGCCGGAATCTCCATGCACGTCGCGCAGCTCCGCAAGGAACTCGATGACCCGCTGTTCACCAGAACCGGTGCGGGTCTGGCGTTCACACCGGGTGGTTTGCGGTTGGCCAGCAGGGCCATCGAGATCCTCGGTCTTCAGCAGCAGACCGCGATCGAGGTGACTGAGGCTGCCCATGGCAGACGCCTGTTGCGGATCGCCGCCTCCAGCGCGTTCGCCGAACACGCGGCGCCCGGATTGATCGAGCTGTTCTCGTCACGCGCCGACGATCTGTCGGTGGAACTCAGCGTGCACCCGGCCAGCCGGTTCCGCTACCTCATCGAGTCGCGCGCAGTGGACGTGGCGCTTGGCCCCGTCGGTACCGACCTGTCCGTGGCGGACGGCAGCATCGCGGTGCGCCCGTTCCTCAAGTACCAGATCGTCGCCGTCGCGGCACCGGGCAGCCCGCTGGCCAACGCGACTCCGACTCCGACTCTCCTGCGCGAGCAGGAGTGGATGCTCGGCCCGTCGGCGGGCAGCGTGGACGGTGAAATCGCCTCAATGTTGCGCAATCTCGCGATTCCGGAGTCGCAGCAACGAATCTTCCAGAGTGACGCCGCTGCGTGCGAAGAGGTGCAGCGAGTCGGCGGAGTGACCCTGACGATCGGTTTCGCCGTGGCGAAGGACCTGTCTGCGGGGCGGCTAGTGCACGTCAAGGGAGCCGGCCTGCAAGCCTCCGGCGAGTGGTCGGCGGCAACGCTTCCGCCGTCGTCACGGCAGCCCGCCGTCTCGGAATTGGTCCGGTTCATCACGACGCCGCGCTGTACCCAGGCGATGATCCGCGGCTCCGGTGTCGGAGTGACCCGGTTTAGACCGAAAGTTCATGTGACGCTGTGGAGTTGAACGTGTTTGAACTGCCGACTTCCTAGTCAGCCTCCAACGCCCGGATCAGACTGGCCGCATCCCACGGCCCGGCGTGGCGCCGGCCGTTGACGAAGAAGGTTGGCGTGGAACCCAGATCCATCAGTTCGGCGTCCTGCGCGTCGTCTTGAACCCGATGCAGAACCTTCGGCGAGTGCACGTCCTCGTCGAACTTCGCGACGTCGATCCCGACTCCGTCGGCGTAGCGGTAGATGTGCTCCCACTCCAGGAAGTCCTGGAACTCGAACATCCTGACCGCCATCTCGAAGAACCGACCCTGCAGGGCAGCCGCTTCGCTGGCACGGGCAGCGTCCATCGCGTGCGGGTGGACCCGCTCCTGCGGCAAATGCCGCCACACGTAACGCAACTGGTCCTCGCCGAAGTAGGCACGCACCTCGTCGATCGAACCGGTGGCCCGGCTGCAGAACGGGCACTCGAAGTCGCCGTACTCGACGAGCGTCAGCGGCGCGTTCGGGTTGCCGCGCATGTGGTCGCGGTCCGGGTCGACCTCGCGAAGCAGCGTCATGCCCACCGCGACCGGCGGGCTCAGCCAGTCGGTGATCCGGAAGGTCACCCAGCCAAGCACCAGCGCCAACACCGACGCGGCCAGCACGCCGACCCGGGCCTGATCCTGTTTCGCCGGATCCTCGATCGCGAGATCGATGATGAACAGCGAAATCGTGAACCCGATTCCCGACAGCGCGGCACCGCCCGCCACCCGGCGCAGCGTCAAACCCGGTGCCAGCACGCCGAGTCCGGTCGCGCGCACCAGGGCGGTCGCTCCGGTGATCCCGACGAACTTGCCCACCACCAGCCCGACGATCACACCCCAGGTCAGCGGCGAACGCGCGGCCGCGGCCATCGTCTCGCGGTCCAGGTGTACACCCGCGTTGGCCAAGGCGAACAGCGGCAGCACGAAGAACGACACGTAGGAGCCGAACCCGGTCTGCAGTCGTTCATTGATCGAAATGGACTCGCGCAGACTGCGGGTCGCCGCGCGAGCGTACTCCGAGTTCGGCGACTGGCGGAAGGCGCGGATCACGTCAACGGCTTCCTCCACGCGTTGCCGCTCCGGAGTGAACACCGGAATCAGCAGGGCCACCACCACCCCCGCCAGAGTCGGGTGCACACCCCCCATGGAGAGGGCGAGCCACAGGGCGACCGCCAGCACCGCGTAGGCCGGCCCCTGTCCTACGGGCAACAGCCGAACCATCGCAATGCCCGCGATGAGCACCACCGCGATCAGCAGCGGCACCAGGCTGACGTGGTCTGAGTAGAAGACGGCGATCGCGAGTAGTGCTCCGACGTCGTCGACGACGGCGAGGGTGAGCAGGAAGGTCCGCAGCCGGGCCGGGCACTGCGGGCCGATGATCGCCAGCGCACCCACCAGAAAGGCGGTGTCCGTGGAGATCACCACACCCCAGGCCCGTGCCTCGTCGCCGGACGGGTTGAACAGCAGGAAGACGATCGCCGGCACCATCAGGCCTGCGAGCGCGGCGACGACGGGCACCGCGGCGCGAGCCCGATCGGTGAGCTCTCCGATGGTGAACTGGCTCTTCACCTCGAGGCCGACGATGAAGAAGAAGAAGGTCATCAGGCCGTCGTTGACCAGGTGCTTCACGCTCAACTCGGCGTGGAAGTCGCCGAACCTCAGCCCGACCTCGGTGCTCCATGAGTCAGAATAGCTCTGTGCCCAGGGCGAATTCGCCCATACGATGGCAATGACGGTGAAGGCCAGCAATAGCGCCGCCGCCGTGTTCTCACCGCTGCGCGCCGCCGTCGGGTCGCGCCCGAACCGGCTCGGCGTCGGCCGCGCAGGCGCGGTCACATGCGAGCGCGTTCGTTGGACACCGGTTCACCTTGGCGTATCCCGGCGATCCGCGCACGCGTCAAGCTTGAATCCGCCCGGACAGCTGGTGCGCGTGTTCGAGCAACAGCATGTCTAGCTCGGGATGCCGTTGCGCGTTGAAGCGCGTCTCTACTCCGGTGATGCTGAGCGCCCAGGCGGGCTTCCCGCTTCGGTCGAACACCGCCGCACCGATTCCCCAGCTGCCGTCGACGCCGAGCGGGAATCTGATCCCGACGTGCAGGACGTGCGAACGCAACGGGAAGCTGCCTTCCTCGGCGAGGACGCACACCGTCTCGTCTCCACTGCGTGCCGAGAAGAACGCACTCTCGCCCGTATCACGGGCCAGCCGCGTCACCCACTTCGCGCAGCTGCTGACCGCCGGAACCGATCGATCTGGAATGCTGGATGTTGGGTTCGTTTGGGCGTACGCATTGAACGGAACCGTGCGTCCGCCGCGAGATGGCCGGCGTTTGCAGAATGAACGTGATGCTCACGAAGGAGGAGGTGCATGTCGTCGAAGGTGTACGACTCGGCTGCCGAGGCAGTCGTGGACATCACCGACGGTGCCACGCTCGCCGTTGGCGGATTCGGGCTGTGCGGCATCCCGGACCAGCTGATCGATGCGATCGCGCAATCGTCGGTGACCAACCTCGAGGTCTTCTCGAACAACTGCGGGGTCGACGGGGTCGGGCTGGGAGTCCTGCTGGCCCTGGGGCGCGTCCGCCGCGTCACCGCCTCCTACGTCGGCGAGAACAAGGAGTTCGCCCGTCAGTACCTGGCGGGCGAACTCGAGGTCGAGCTGACACCGCAGGGCACGTTGGCCGAACGTCTTCGCGCGGGTGGTGCGGGCATCCCAGCCTTCTTCACGCCGGCGGGAGTGGGCAGCCCGGTGTCCGACGGTGGACTGCCGTGGCGGTACGCCCCCGACGGTTCGATCGCGGTTGCGTCGCCCCCCAAGGAGATTCGCGAATTCAACGGCAAGCGCTACGTCCTGGAGGAGTCGATCCACGCCGACTTTGCGCTCGTACACGCGCGGCTCGGTGACACCGACGGCAACCTCGTCTTCAACAAGACGGCGATGAACTTCAACCCGCTTGCCGCCATGGCGGGTCGAATCACGATCGCCCAGGTTGAAGAACTGGTGTCGCCGGGTGAAATCGATCCGGCCGCAGTGCATCTCGCGGGCGTCTTCGTGCAACGCATCGTGCACACGGGACCACAGGACAAGAAGATCGAGAAACGCACCGTCCGCGAACCGGAAGGAAGGACCGCATGACCGAGTCGGCGCCCGTGGGTTGGAATCGCCACGAGATGGCCGCCCGCGCAGCGGCGGAGATGGTCGATGGCGAGTACGTCAACCTCGGCATCGGACTACCGACACTCATCCCGGGCTTTCTTGGCGCCGACGTGACGGTGACCCTTCACTCGGAGAACGGCATCCTCGGGACGGGTCCCTATCCGGACGAAGACCACGTCGACCCCGATCTGATCAACGCGGGCAAGGAAACGGTAACCGTCAATCCTGGTGCGGCGTATTTTGATTCGGCGCTGTCGTTCGGGATGATCCGCGGTGGCCATATCGACACCGCGGTCCTCGGCGGCATGGAGGTTTCCAAGACCGGTGACCTGGCCAACTGGATGGTGCCCGGGAAGATGGTCAAGGGCATGGGCGGCGCTATGGATCTGGTCCACGGCGCCGCGAGGGTCATCGTGCTGATGGAACACACGGACCGCGCGGGCAACCCGAAGATCGTCGAAACCTGCAGCCTGCCGCTCACCGGCCAGGGCGTCGTCGATCGCATCATCACCAACCTGTGTGTCATCGACGTACCGGGTGACGGAAGACTCAT
>JBBRTH010000025.1:0-73585 GCA_038244615.1 Mycobacteriales bacterium
GCGCCGGGCGGGATCAGGTAGGTCCGGGCAGATCCATGGCCGCCGACGGGGCACTTTCGTGTCCGCCAGTGGGCAGTTCTTATTGGCCGCGCATGGGCAATTTCATGTCCGCCAGTGGGCAGTTTTTCATGTCCGCCGACATATGACCACAGAGTCTCTTTGAACCGCAGATTCGAGGTCATTGGTTGCGAGTCTGTGGGTAAAGAAACGAGGGATGTCGCGCGCTGGGAACCGATGAGCCCTGGCCGCTGCGTATTTCCTCTAGGTCGGGGTGCGTGTCTTTGGACATGGGGCGCGCACCCCGACCCCCCACAACGGAAGGCCCCGATCACCGAGAGGGAGGAGTCAGTGATCGGGGCCGATCTATCTGTGTCCGCTACATGCAGCTCGAACAATTGCAGCCGTGGATATGGATGCAGTCCGCGAAGCGGCCCTCATCGCAAACCGGGCAGGAACATCCTGCCTCCCGTGGATCGCCGTGGACCTGGTCCGAGTCGCCAGAACAAGAAGTTGCCTGATCCTCGTCGCCGTCCCACCAGCGACCGCCGCAGATCACGCAAACCACGGTCTCGTCGTCGTAGAGGAATCGGTGTGTGTTCAGATCCACCCCTTCAGCCGGTCCAGTTCAACGCCCGCCTTGCGTTCAGAAGATTGTTTGCATGCCGGCGGGCAGCGGTCTCGCTGTAATGGCTCTGCGCGAACTCCTGCTCACGGCCGTTAGTGGATAGTGTCCACTGGACTCGCCAGCACACCATGTCGGGGACCGCGGTGATGTCCAGCCGTGACGGTGTCTTGGTCGCGGTGAGAGTTACACGGGTGACGTAGCTCGGCACTGTGACACCGTACGTCCAGTCACCGACAACGAGATCGGCCCGCCACCGTGTGGTGACGGGCCGACCGTCAGGGTCATCACAGGGTCACAAGACCACCGCATTTAGTCGCACTCACTGGGACTTAGAGGGACGTATGCGCGCAGGTCAGTGCACTATGGACATCCCTCGGGACCCGCCTAGATGCCTCCGACCGTATTCCCAAGCTGAATACGCGGGTTCGATTCCCGTCATCGGGGCTCTGAAGAACAGTTGGAACGCCTTGGCTTCCGCCGAGCACTTCCCACTGCCCGCCCCGAAACGGGGGCAGACAGTCAGATGCGCGTCGTCGCGCTCAAACCGCCGTCGACTACGAGAGTCGTGCCGGTGATGTACGCGGATTCGTCGGAAGCCAGGAAGACGGCCGCACTGGCCGTGTCCCAGGCATCCCCGATGCGCCCCCGAGGAGTGCTGTCATTCAGATGGCGCCACACCTGCTCCGGATCATCGGAGACGGTGTCGACCCACTTCTCCAGTGTCGGCTTACGCACCACGCCCAACACGATGGTGTTGGCCCGGATGCCCTTCGGGGCGTATTCGAGCGCAACCGTCTGCGTGAACTGGATTATGGCCGCCTTGCTCGACGCGTAGGAGATCGACGGGGCGCCCACCCATCGGACCCCGGCGATCGAACTCATGTTGACGATCACGCCGGCGCCCTGACGTTCCATCACGGGCAACGTGTACTTGCAGGTGAGGAACTGCGAGGTCAGATTGGTTCGCAGGACCTCCTCCCAGCTCTGCTCGCTGGTCTCCACGGGTCCACCGACACGGTCCACACCGACATTGTTGTGCAGCACGTCGATCCGACCCCACGTCGCTACGCAATGTTCGACCATGTCGCGGACCTGACCGGCCACGGTGACATCGACCTGGAAGGCCTGCGCCTCGCCGCCCTCTCCGAGGATGAACTCCGCCGTCGCACGGGATCGACCCGTTCGGTCGACGCAGAGGACTTTGGCTCCCTCGCGGGCGAACCTCACCGCCGTCGCCTTGCCGTTGCTCCACCCGGACGTCGCACTCGAGGCGCCGGTCACGATCGCGACCTTCCCACTCAACCGGCCAGCCATTGTCAAGCTCCTCCTGTCGATACGAACGATCGGCAACGACGGTTACCGCACGACGTCCTCACCAGAGACGTGGACACGGAAGGCGCTGGCAGACGATTGCACACGGCGACTGGAAACACGTTGACGTCCGTGGAGGCAATCTGAACGCAAACCACGCAAGTCGATCAGACGGCGCAAGCCATCACGCGGCAAATTAGTCTAACCTACTGAAAGGTGAGGGTGCCGTGCATACCGTCGTGGTACTTGGCAGTGGAATCGATAGGTGCCGGGTGTTTGCGGGGCCGTGAAGGTCGAGATGCCTCCGCTACCGGATACCCGAATGTCGAACGCGTTGTTCGTGTCTGAGACCAAGCTGTGGGCATTCTCGTCATCGTTGACGACGGTCACTTGTTGGCCGGGACGCACCGGTGCGGGCACGCTGTGTGCGAATTTGACGATGACGATGATTGGTCATTGTCGCCGCATGCAGTCACGAGGCTGGCGAAAGCCAACAAGGACGAGATCACAATGATCAGGGTCCTCATTGGTTTGGCCGTCCTCTCGTACGCGTCGATCCGATGGCAGTCAGGCCATCAGCTCGGCAGCCGGTGCGAGGTGTACCCGCTTTGGGGGGCCGGCACGCCAGCCGAAATCTCCGCCTGAATGCCGGACCCGTAGTCATCGCATCTGCTCAGCATGGGCACGAGCTGCTTCCGTATCCACCAGCGCGGCGAGTCGGCCATTGAGGCATAGCTACGTCAGCACCCGTACACGGCGCCGACGGAAGCACAGAACGCCCAGGTCCGCCTGCCGGAACCTCAGCACTACATCGACGCCGATTTCGCATCGATCGCCCGGGAGTACCCCATCTTCCGCGTTGAGTTTCTTGCCTGTTGGGAACTGAGTTCGGTTTTGGTCCCAGGGGCGTCCCCCAAACGGAGGGTGGGGGTCATCCGCTGTATCGGTTATTCGCCCGACTGACAATGCGGCTGCGTCACGACATGGTGGTGGGTGGCCGACACGCTTCGGCGCAGCACAGGATTGCCGATCCTCACAGGAGAGCTCACAGTGAGCAACACCATCGACGCGCACCAAGCCGTCTGCAAGGTCGAGTCGGACGGCGTCCGGCCACTGCGCGGCGGCGACGTCGCTGGTAGCACCCCGGAGCCCGGGACGTCGCTGGCCAAGCGCCGCATCATTCCCTTGCTGTTACTGATCGTGCCGCTAAGCCAGCTGGGGCTGGACATCTTCACTCCTGCCCTCCCCCAGATGGTCATCGAGTTCGCGTCATCCAACGCGGGGTTGCAGAACACCATCACCGTCTACGTGATCGGCATGAGCGTGGGGTTCCTTCCTGTGGGGGTCATAGCCGATGCCGTCGGCCGCAAGCGCGTGCTGCTCGCCGGGTTGGTGCTGCTGATTCTGGCCAGCATGGGATGTGCCCTCGCCCCGGGTCTCTCGCTGCTGCTGGTTCTCCGATTCGTGCAGGGTATCGGTGCAAGCGCGTGCCTGCTTCCGGCATACGCGATCGCCGCCGACTGCTTTCGGGGCGCTCGACTAGTGTCCGTCGTGGGGTTGTTGGGCGCCGCCTGGGGGGCGGCGCCAGTGCTCGCGCCTGTGGTCGGCGGCCTCGTCGTCCAGTGGGGGTCGTGGCGTCTCGTTTTCGGACTTCTCGCCCTGCTGGCCGCGTTGGTTGCACTCGTCACTGCGAAAGTGCTGCCCGAGACCCTCGAAGACCGTCTGCGCACACCGGTCGATCTGCGCGGTGCACGGCGAGTGCTCGGTGAGGCGCTGCGGCATCGGACCTTCATGGCGTTCGTCGTAATGTTCGGCCTGATCGCTGCGGCGCAAATGGCCTTCGGAGTCGAAGCCCCATTTTTGTATCAGGTCGAACTCGGCATCTCTCCCGCGGTCTACGGCATGATCGCCCTCGTCGTGGGGACGGCGAATCTCGTCGGTGAAATTGCCTGCAACCGAGCCGCCCAGCGCATCTCGGCACACAAACTTGCCCTTGGCGCATGGGCACTGTTCTGCCTCGGAGCCGCCACCTTGGTGATTTCGGCCGAAGCGGTCGGCGCAGCCACCTGGTCGATCACCATCGGCGCCGCATTAGCGCTGGTCGGGTGCGGCGTGCTCACCCCTCAGACCAAGGGTCTCGCACTGGGGGTTTTCCGCCGCAATCTCGGGCTGATCAGCGGTCTGGTTAGCACATGCTCCTACTTGATCATCGGCATGGCGACGGCGTTGCTGGCCTACTTGCCAGAGCAATCCCAGGCACCCCTGGGTTGGCTTTGGGCGGCGGTGGGGGTCCTGTTCGCTGCGTTGATGCTGGCAAGCCGGCCGGCTCGGCGCCCAGCGCCATCGACACTTCCTGTACACCGGGTCGGGCGCTAGCGGTATCTAGCCGTCATTCCAGCAGTTTGCGCCGCATCGCCTCAGCGACGGCGGAGGCCCGGTCACTGACGCCGAGTTTCTCGTAGATGCGCTGAACGTGGGTCTTCACGGTTGACGGTGCGACGTGAATGTGAGCCGCGATCGCGGCGACCGTGCGCCCATCGGCGATCAACCCCAGCACGTTGTGCTCGCGCGGGGTGAGGCCGACGCCCGGGGTTTCCCGCCGACGGCGGATCTCCCGGACCAACCCCTCCGCCAACCCGGCCGGCAACACATCGCGGCCCTTCGCGCAGGACAGCACTGCGGCGACGATCTCGCTCTGAGTCGACTCCTTGGGTAAGAAGCCTGCCGCCCCCTCGCTCAAGGCTTGATACACGATCGCCGATTCGTCGTGCGCAGACAGCAACAGGACCCGTGTGGGCAGATGGTCGCGAACCACCGCGGCCGCGACTTGAGTGCCGTCGAGTGCGGGCATCGAGTAATCCAGCACCGCGACGTCGGGGAGATTGGCGCGGATCAATTCCAGCGCTGAGGCACCGTCCCCAGCCTCCCCCACCACTTCCACCGTCCCGCTCGATGCCAGCGCACGCACCACACCTTCGCGGAACACGGGGTGATCATCGCCGACGACGACCCGCACCTTGGTCATCGTGTCCCCGCGCCGCCTGGCATGTAGTGGAGTTTGGCACAACGGAGGACCCGAAATGCGCCAAATGGGGGACCGCTGTTTCATCCCCGATATGGCCACTCACCCGACAGACAAAACGGGTGTGCGGCGAGACAGTTACTTTGTCGCCGGAACGTCCAGTGAATCTCGTAATTCCATCTCACACAGGAGAAAACACAATGAACAGCACTCTATCAAGCCGGTTCGCCCGATTAGCCGCTCTGCCCGTCATCGGCGCCGGAATCATCGGCGCCGCCGCGCTCGGCCTGAGCGGCACCGCGAACGCTGCCCCCACCGCGCCGGTTGTCTTTGCGCCAACCGCCCCCGCCCTAACCAATCCGGCAGAGATACCCGGCGCTCCCGCGGTTCGCCCGGCGACGAAGGTGGAACCTGCCGCTGCTCCGGCCGTTCGTCGCGCAAGCGAGGTGGCGCGCGTCCCCGCTCCCGCGGCTCGCCGGGCGACGAAGGTGGCGCCTGCCGCTGCTCCGGCCGCTCGTCGCGCAAGCGAGGTGGCGCGCGTCCCCGCTCCCGCGGCTCGTCCGGCGACGACGGTGACCCGCGTCGCTCCTCCCGCTCGTCCGGCGACCCAGGCGGGCAGCCCCAGCGGGCGCCGGCAGTGACCTTTTCGGCCGATTCGCTAGTCGCTTGACCACATCTGGGCAAGCACATCGAGGCTCTCCCCGCGCGTGTGGGGAGAGCCTCGATGCTCGCATGAGCGCGACCGACCAACTCCGTGTCGACATACTCATCGCGGCCAGGACGGAACGCCTGAATGTTCTACCAGCCGTTGAATACGATTGCCCCGCAGTCACAGTCGCGGCAATCCCACGAACCACCTTCACGGTGCACGCCACGCGGCCGCACCAGATGGAGAACTACCCTGATGCCACGCGAATGCGCCTCCCAATCACGGGGTCTGTTGGGCACCCAAGGCATCTCGGGCGAATCCAAGTCCATGCCTCAGGCGAGGCCGACTAGAATGGGTGCGTGGTGGCGAGCGGCGTCGATCTCGACCGAGTGCGCCGACGACACCAATTGCGCTCGTTCAGAATCGGATCGGTGTTGCGGATCGGTGTCGTGGCGCTCATGCTCGGCGCGATGCTCGTCGGCACCACGCACGCCGAATGGCCAGGGCAAGAGGTTGTGCTCGTGCTGTACGCCGTTGCGGCGGCACTGGCCCTGATCTTGGCATTCTCCCCTGCCATCAGCCCACTACTGGGTACGAGCCAGCGGCAATCATTACTCTTCACGATCATCGACGTCGCAGCGCTGATCGGATTTCAGATGCTATCGACGGCTGAGTACATACCGCTCGTGGTCGTCGCTCTGTTGCCGATCATGGTGGGCCTCGATGTCTCACTGCGCCGAGCCACCGTCGTGCTCGGCTTGAGTGTTGCGGCGTTCGCGTTCGTCGTGCTTCAGGACCGCGTGATGACTCACCAGCTGGGATGGCCCCCAACGCTGTTCGTGATCGGAATGTACGGATTCCTTTGTTGCTGTTCCTTGTTGGTGGTCTACCTAGAGGAGCGCCACGCCAACGCTATCGCGGGCCTCACGGCATTACGGGAGGATCTGCTCGCCGAAACCATGACCGCCTCGGAAGTGTTGCAGCGCCGGGTTTCTGAGTCACTTCACGATGGACCACTACAAGACGTGCTGGCCGCGCGCCGGGAGCTGCGGGAGTTGGCCACCAAATCTCCAAGCGAAGCGCTGGACCGCGCGTTGGCTAGCCTGCAAGACGCCGCGGGGCAGCTTCGTGAGGCGACCTTCGAGCTGCACCCGGCAGTTCTCGACAAGGTCGGCTTGGGGGCGGCGGTCGAACAACTGACCTCTTTCATCGCGGGCCGCTCAAGCATCGCGATTGTCACCGACATCGATTACCCAACCCGAAGCAGCACCGTCGACCCCATCTTGTTCGGAGTGGCTCGCGAGTTGTTGTCCAACGTCGTTCGGCATTCGCAGGCCACCGACGCATCGGTACGGCTTGCGCTCACTGCGAAGGGGTGTCAGCTCGATGTGACCGACAACGGCATAGGGATACGACGCGAAACCGCGGCGCGGCGCCTCGGTGAGGGACATATCGGGCTGGCCTCGCATCAGACCCGAGTCGACGCCGCAGGCGGAGACTTCACGTTCATTGACGTAGCCGTCGGGACCCACATTCGCGTACAGCTGCCGCTTCGATGAGGAAGTCTTAGGCTGTCTTTCACCCGGACCACCTCGCCGCGTTGGTCGCTCACGGGCGCCGGACGCTGCTCAGCGTGATCGGCGTTGCAGTGGTGACGGCGGTGGTGCTTGGGGCGTTGATTCTCAACAAATCCGAACTCGCCCGCCCATTCGACTCATTCGGCGCGGCGCTCGCCCACGCCGCCGGCAAAGGGGTGGTCGAGGTCACCCCGAGCGTCGGCGGCCGGTTGCCGCTCGAGACGGGTCACGTCTGGGTGCCGAGGTGACAGGTGCGGAGGCGGTCATCCTGATCGTGGCCGCGTTGACGCCGGTGGACTTCGGCGGCGGCAGTCACGGGTTCTTTCTGCTCGGCGGTTCGTGCCAGATCTGGGTATGGATTGGCAGGCTGATCGGGCCAACCGGACACCGCAGGAGGCTCCATGTCGGTGGTACGTCCGGCGGGTCGGACGCGGGGTCCAGACCCGCAGCCGGAGGGTTAAGCTCTAGGCATCCAAACGGGCAGGAATGACGCGGAATCTGCGAAGTCCCTGCACACGCGTATTTGGGCCAAGACCCTTGCCGGATTCGCAACCCCGCATCGACCGATGGGGGCCGTCCGAACCGAGTAGAAACCCGATAACTCATGGCCATCTCCGACGTCGCCGAATACGCCCATCTGGACGAATCTGATCTTGAAGCCTTGGCCGCCGACCTGGACGACATCCGCCGCGATGTCGAGGACAGTCGCGGAGCCGAGGACCGCGCCTACATCCGCCGGACGATCGCGTTTCAGCGCGGCCTCGAGGTGGCCTCTCGGTTGGTGATTGCCGGCACGAAGCGGCGCCCGGGATGGCTGCTCGGCACTCTTGGCCTCGCGGCCGCCAAGAGCATCGAGAACATGGAGCTCGCCCACAACATCGGCCATGGCCAGTGGGATTGGATGAACGACCCCGAGATCCACTCCACCACCTGGGAGTGGGACATGGCAGGCCTCTCGTCGCAGTGGCGCTACTCCCACAATTACCGTCACCACGTGAACACCAACGTCATCGGCGTCGACGACGACTTGGGCTACGGGGTCCTGCGGGTGACCCGCGATCAGGAGTGGAAACCGAGCAATCTGATTCAGCCGCTGCGAAGTCTGTTGTTGGCCATCACATTCGAGTGGGGCATCGCACTGCACGACCTGTACTCCGAGCATGAGCGCGCGGACAACGAAGTCCCGAAGTCCGTTCACACCCGCGCACTGTTGCGCAAGATCCGCCGCCAGACGGTCAAGGACTACGTGGTGTTCCCGGCGCTGAGCCACAAGCGGTGGCGCCGGACGCTCCGCGCCAACGTCACCGCCAACGTGCTCCGCAACATCTGGGCGTACGTGGTGATCAGTTGTGGGCACTTCGCCGACGGGGCAGAGAAATTCGCCCCGGAGACGCTGGAGAACGAGACCAAACCCGAGTGGTACCTACGACAGATGTTGGGCAGCGCCAACTTCGACGCGGGACCCGTGATGGCCTTCATGAGCGGCAACCTCTGCTATCAGATCGAGCACCACCTCTTTCCCGACCTGCCGAGCAACCGCTATGCCGAAATCGCCACGCGCGTGCGGGCCCTGTGCACCACCTACGACCTGCCCTACGCGACGGGCCATCTGATCCGCCAGTACATGATGACGGTGCGCACCGTGTTCACGTTGGCGCTGCCAGATCGGTTCTCGGAGAACAAAGTTCGCCCTCAGCGGCTAGAGCTCCAGGAGTTGCAGCAAGTACGCGCCGTATCCTGACTTCAGCAGCGACTGGGCGCGCTCGGCCAGCTGATCGTCGCCGATGAACCCTAGGCGCCAGGCAACTTCCTCCGGCACACCAATCTTCAAGCCCTGCCTGCGCTCGATGGTGCGGACGTAGTCACTGGCGTCGAGCAGAGAGTCGAAGGTACCGGTGTCCAGCCAAGCGGTGCCGCGCGCCAACACCTCGACGCCGAGCCGTCCCTGGTCGAGATACGTCTGGTTGACGTCGGTGATTTCGTACTCGCCGCGGTGTGAGGGGCGCAGCGACCGGGCGATCTCGACGACGTCGTTGTCGTAGAAGTACAGCCCCGGCACGGCATAGTGCGACTTCGGGGTGGCCGGCTTCTCCTCCAGCGACAGCGCTCTGCCCTCGTCGCTGAACTCGATGACGCCGTACGCCGACGGATTGGCCACCCAGTACGCGAAGATCGCGCCACCATTGACATCGCGGAAGCGGGTCAGGCTGGTGCCTAGGCTCGGGCCGTAGAAGATGTTGTCGCCCAGGATCAAAGCCACCGAATCGTTTCCGATGTGGTCAGCGCCGACGACGAAGGCCTGCGCAACACCGTCGGGTCGATCCTGAACGGCATAGGTGATGTTCGTGCCGAACATCGAGCCGTCTCCGAGCAGTCGGGTGAAGGCCCCGACGTCACCCGCCGTGGTGATGACCTGGATGTCGCGGATCCCCGCCATGATCAACGTCGACAATGAGTAGTAGATGAGTGGCTTGTCGTAGACGGGAAGCAACTGCTTGCACACGCCCATCGTGATCGGATACAGACGCGTGCCCGTACCCCCGGCCAGGATGATTCCACGCATGGAAGCACCCTAGGTCAGATGCAGATGTCGCCGACGGTGATCTGGTGGCCACGGAGGGGTGCCGGAATGCCGGCTGCGGCGACGATCTCACCAAGGCCGGCTCGCATCCCCTCCGGCGAGGGTAGACAGGGTCGTCGATGGGTGCCTGCGCTGCGCGGGCAGAGGAGCAGGGAGATGTCATGACCAGCAACGAGATCGACACGACGCCCGACGGACCGGCGCCCGAACCGACCATGACCGTGCTCTTCGAAGTCACCGCGACCGGATCGGTGTACACCATCGACACCGATCCCCCCTCGGACCGGGTTCAGGATGCGCCGCTGCCTTGGAAGCGCGAGATGAAGGTGTCCAAGGGCATCTCGATGCTGCAGGTGGTCGCCGTCGGCAGGACAGCCCGGGTCCCGGCTGCCCTATCACCGTTGACGGCGTCGTGGTCGCCGAACAACCGATCGGCGGGTCTGCCCGCTGTATCTGGACGGCCGCTCAGTAGGCGCCATGACCCGTGAGCACCACCCTGGCAGTGCGGAGCATGATGGCGAAATCCATTGCCATCGAGCAGTTTTCGACATACGACACGTCCAGCCGGATGGAGTCCGCGGCAGAGAGGTTGGGGCTGGTGGTCGACATCGCCAGCCTCACTCCTCTACAGCCTCTGGGATGGACCACGGGATGGCGCCAGCGCAGGACTCCTCGCGTGATTAGAGCACGTCGGCTGAAGTTTTGCGCAGTCAGAGCGGCGAACCGGCAGAGGCGTGTTCTTAGCCCGGACTCGGGCCACCGCCACCGCCCGGAATCGGGGGTGCGCTGGTCGGCGGCACCGTCACCGTCTGGGTGACGGTGCTGGTGCGGGTGCTCGTCGACACGGTCGCGCTCGTGCTGGGAGTCGTCGTGGTCGTCGTCGGGCTTTCGGTCGTCGTGGTAGTCGTCGGCGTCTCGGTGGTCGTGCTCGGCTCCGCGGTCTGCGTGACCGTCTCTGTGCCGCCCGTCGGCGCCGGTACGACGGAGCCGCCGGAAGTCGTCGTGGTCGTGCTCGACGTGGTTGACGTGGAACTGGATCCGTCGCCGCCGGTGAGAGACACGATCGCGTAGACGATCACCGCGATGACGATGACGCCCAACGCACCGAGGCTGACGAGGCCGGGTGGCGTGCGGTACCAGGGCGTCGGCTGCTCAGCCGGGGGCGGCTCCTGACCGTACGGGTCCGGCGCGCCATAGTTCGTGTACGCCGTCGGCTCGCTGTAGGCCTGGGGCTCGCTGCGGGGGTAACTGCCGTACTGCGTCGGCTCGCTGTCGGAGTAATACGGGTCGTCTGGGGGTCCGCCGGGACCTTCGTTACGCGCCACGGCTTTCGATGCTAAACCAGGGGTGCCGCCAGTCCCCGGGACCATCGCCCGCCCGGGCTAGGTCTGCGATCGCAGTCCGGGAGCGGCTTGACACCCCCGAACTGCGCACGTCTTCACAGTCTTTTCTCTCCGGTCGCCGCCATCTCCGGGCTCGCAACGCCCGGCCACTCAGCTGCACGGGTGTCAATTTTCCGGCTAAAGAGCCATACAGCAGTAATAATTCCTGTCCGTGTCTCGGTGTCCGACTCCAGGGCGGCTTGCTAAAGCAACCGCAGAATTGGGCGATCGCGAGTTCCCCCGGGTCACCGCGTCCTGGGACTTCGCAGGCCAGAGGCTTTCAGGACCCCGCCATTCCTGAAAGCCCGAGTTGCCATCTGCCGTATTTCGGAAAAGATGCAATGGCACCCCGGCAGGAGGCGTACAGGTAATGGACACCGTCGGGACACTTACCTAGACAGATGACCAAGGGAAATTGACATGAGCACGTTGCGCAAGGCGGTGACCGTTGGCGTCGTCGCGGCACTGGCCGCATTCGGGGTGGCCGCCTGCGGAGGAGACTCCACGAGCACCGGTGGCGGCGACGGTGGCGGGGAGATGAACATCTCGATGACGTCGTTCCCCGACTACGTCGACCCCCAACTGTCCTACACGGTCGAGGGCTGGGAGACGCTCTGGAACGTCTACACCCCACTGCTCACCTACAAGCACGCCAAGGGCGAGGAGGGCACTCAAGTAGTGCCCGGCCTGGCCAAGGACATGCCGGAGATCTCGGCGGACGGCAAGACCTACAAACTCACCCTGCGGCCCAACATGAAGTACTCCGACGGCACGCCCATCAAGGCCTCGGACTTCACCTACGCCATTCAGCGACTGTTCAAGGCCAACTCCGGCGGCTCAGTGTTCTTCGAGGGCATCGTCGGCGCCACCGACTACGCCGACGGCAAGGCGCCGACGATCAGCGGTATCACCACCGACGATACGACCGGCGACATCACCATCGCGCTGGAGAAGCCGAACGGGACGTTCAACAACGTGTTGGGGCTGATGTTCGCGGCACCCGTGCCGCCGAGCACTCCGCTGGACAAGGATGCAACCAACACTCCGCCGCCGTCGAGCGGGCCCTTCATGATCACCAAAGTCGAAGCGCCGCAGACGTTGACGATGGAACGCAACCCGAACTTCAAGACCGTGAAGGACGCGGGTGCGACGGAGGTCGCCGACGCCAACGTCGACAAGATCACCATCACCCAGAACAAGAGCAACTCCGCACAGGTCACCGGTGTCGAACAGAACACCATCGACTACATGGTCGACCCACCCGACGCCGACCGCCTGGCCGAGGTGAAGTCCAAGTTCGGTGAGCGGTTCCGCCTAGACGAGTCGATCAACACGTACTACTTTTTCATGAACAACAAGACGGCGCCGTTCAACGACGTCCGGGTCCGCCAGGCCATCAACTACGCCATCGACCCGGAGGCGCTTAACCGAGTCTTCGGCGGCCGCTTGAAGCCCACCCAGCAGATCCTGCCGCCAGGAATGCCAGGGTACGAGCAGTACAAGCTGTATCCCGGACCCGACATGGCGAAGGCGAAACAGCTTATTGCCGAGGCCAATCCGTCCGACAAGGACATCACCGTCTGGACCGACGACGAGCCCGACCGCAAGCGCATCGGCGAGTACTACCACGACCTGCTCACCCAGCTGGGCTTCAACGCCACGCTCAAGGTGGTGGCCGGAGACGTCTACTTCGCGACGATCGGCAACACCTCGACGCCCGACCTGGACACCGGGTTCACCGACTGGTACCAGGACTTCCCCCACCCGGACGACTTCTTCCGTCCGCTCCTGAACGGCGAGAACATCCTGCCGACGAACAACAGCAATTACTCGCAGGTCGCCATCCCCGCGAACGACCAAAAGATGGATGAGCTGTTGGAGCAACAGCTGACCGACGACGTCAAGAAGCAGTACGCGGCGCTGGACAAGGCCTACATGGAGCAGGCAGTTTGGGCGCCGTATGGCAACGAGCAGAAGAGCACGTTCGTCTCCGATCGGATCGACTTCGACAAGACGATTCCCCACCTACTGTTCAGCCAGGACTACTCAGCCTTCGCGCTGAAGTGACGGTCCCCGTCGGGGACGTCGAATCACGGGGTGTCCCGCCGATACCCGCCGACGTCGCGCCCGAAGTCGTTCGCGGCCGCAGCCCCTGGTACCTGGCCTGGATCCGGTTGCGCCGCAACCGGGTAGCACTGGGTTTCGG
This sequence comes from Mycobacteriales bacterium, assembly GCA_038244615.1. Classification (GTDB taxonomy): domain Bacteria; phylum Actinomycetota; class Actinomycetes; order Mycobacteriales; family Mycobacteriaceae; genus Mycobacterium. The sequence goes on from JBBRTH010000025.1 coordinate 13,354, forward strand.
AGTGGTCTTCCTGCTGATCGTCCTCGTGTGCCTGGCGGCACCGCTGTGGGCCGACCACGTCGCACACACCACCCCGAACGAGAACCACATCACCGACAAGTTCATGGTCGACGGCCAGGAGACCTACGTCGTCTCACCCGACGGCACCCCGATCGGGCCTGGACTGCACGGCCGGTACCTGCTGGGCGCCGACCAGAACGGTCGCGACGTCATGGTGCGGTTGCTGTACGGCGGCCGCACGTCGCTCTTCATCGGCCTCGTCGCCGCCGTCGTCACCACGGTGCTGGCGGTCCTCGTCGGGCTGCTGTGCGGCTACTACCGCGGCTGGATCGACTCGATTCTCTCCAGGATCATGGACGTTGTCTGGGCCTTTCCGGTGCTGCTGCTGGGCATCGCGCTCGGCACCACGCTGGCGCTGGGCGGGCTCAAGATCGGTGGTCTGGCCATCGCAGGCGACTCGCTGTGGATCCCGATCATGATCATCGGCTTGGTCTACGTGCCCTACATGGCTCGGCCCATCCGCGGTGAGATCCTGGCGCTGCGCGAGAAGGAGTTCGTCGAAGCCGCTGTCGCACAGGGTAAGGGCTCGGTGCGGATCATGATCTCCGAGCTTCTGCCCAACGTGGTGTCGACCATCATCGTGTTCTTCACCCTCAACATCGCGAACAACATGCTGCTCGAATCGTCGCTGTCGTTCCTCGGCGCAGGCGTGCGACCGCCCAACGCGTCGTGGGGCACGATGATCGCCGACGGGTACCAGACGATCTACACCGCACCGCACCTCACGATCGGTCCCGGTGCGATGATCGTGTTGACGGTGTTGTCGCTCAACGTATTCGGTGACGGGCTGCGGGACGCGCTGGACCCGCGAGCCAAGATCAGGCTGGAGCACTAGCCATGTTGCGATTCGCCGTCAGGCGATTGATCGGGATGATCGCCGTCCTCTTCGCGATCTCGGTGATCGTGTTCTTGATCTTCAACGTGATCCCGAACTCCGATCCCGCACAGCGCATCGCGGGCAAGAACGCCAACCCCGCCTTGATCGCCCGCGTGAGCGCCGACCTCGGTCTCGACCAGTCACTACCCGTGCAGTACCTGACGATGATGAAGCGGATCTTCACCGGCACGCTCACGTCATACGCGAGCTCTCAGAACGTCGGTGAACAGATCTGGAAGGGCCTGCCCGCGACCCTGTCCCTGTGCATCGGTGCCGCGGTTCTCTGGATGACCCTTGCCGTGGTGTTCGGCTATCTCAGTGCCGTCCACGCAGGTAATTTCACCGACCGCGCACTCACCATTCTGGCGCTGGTGGGCATCTCGGTGCCGGTGTTCTGGCTCGCGGCAATCCTGTTGTACTACTTGAGCTTCAAGGCGCAGATCTTCCCCACCAGCAGTTATGTGCCGTTGACCAAGAATGCAGGCCAGTGGGCGTATCACCTGGTGTTGCCATGGATCACGCTCGCGGTGCTCTTCGTCGGGTTTTACAGCCGTGTGCTTCGATCCAACATGCTCGACGTCATGAACGAGGACTACGTCCGCACCGCGCGCGCCAAGGGCATCAGCGAACGCCAGATCCGCATCAAGCACGTACTGCGCAACTCGATGATCCCGGTCATCACGCTGTTCGGGTTGGACTTCGGTGCAGTGGTCGGCGGTGGTGCCATCCTCACCGAGACGGTGTTCAACATCAACGGCGTCGGACTCTATGCTGGCCAGGCCATCGGCAGCCTCGATCTGCCACCGCTGATGGGTGTGACCATGTTCGGCGCGTTCTTCATCGTGTTCTTCAACACCATCGTCGACGTCCTGTACGCCTTCCTCGACCCACGCATCCGACTCGGCGAGGCGGCACCAGCATGATCCTTTCTATCTCTGACCTCAGCGTCAGCTTCGCCACCGACGGCGGAGTGGTGCGCGCAGTGGAACGAGTCTCCTTCGAACTCGACGAGGGCGAGATCCTCGCCATCGTCGGGGAATCCGGATCGGGCAAGAGCGTCACCGCGCAGACCATTCTTGGTCTCACCCGCGCACCCAACGCGACGATCACCGGCTCGGTCGAGTTCGACGGCCGCGATCTCACCGAGCTGGACGACGAACAACTGCGCGACGTGCGAGGCAAGCGCATCGCGATGATCTTCCAGGATCCGATGACCTCGCTGAACCCGGTCTATCGCGTCGGCGCTCAGATCGTCGAGATGATCCGCGCGCATAGAGAGGTGTCCAAGCGCGAGGCCCACGACAGTGCCGTCGAGCTGCTGCGCTCCGTGGGAATCCCGAATCCCGAACGGCGGGTGAATGATTACCCGCACGAGTTCTCCGGCGGGATGAGGCAGCGCGTGATGATCGCCATGGCCTTGGCGCTGGATCCCGACGTGTTGATCGCCGACGAGCCGACGACCGCACTCGACGTCACGGTGCAGGCGCAGATCCTGCGGCTGCTCGACCGCCTGAATCGGGAGCGTGGGCTCGCGGTCGTGCTGATCACGCACGACCTCGGTGTCGTCGCCGAGATCGCCGACCGAGTCGCCGTCATGTACGCGGGCCAGATCGTCGAGGATGCGACGCTCGAGAACCTGTTCTACGACCCCCAGCACCCGTATACGTGGGGTCTCTCGGCTCTCTGGCCCGACTCGACCAGCCGCGCCCGGTGCGGCTGGCTCAGATCGCGGGATCGCCGCCGTCACTGCTGCATCCGCCGACCGGCTGCCGCTTCGCCGCGCGCTGCCCGCACGAGTTCGACAAGTGTGCCGAGCCGCCGCCGCTGGACGGCGATCGCTGCTGGCTGGACCCCGCCGACAAGCGCCGACTCCGCGACGTGGACGGACGGATCGGGCTCAGGAAGCCGCACATCGGCGGTCCGATGAGTCAGGCGGACGCATCGTGAGCGAGCCGCTGCTCGAGGTGACCGACCTCGTCAAGCACTTTCCCATCAAGTCGGGGGTCGTCGTCGACCGCGTGGTGGCCCACGTGAAGGCGGTCGACGGCGTGAGCCTGACCATCACCGAGGGCGAAACCCTGGGCCTGGTCGGGGAATCCGGCTGCGGCAAGTCGACCCTCAGCCGCGCGATCATGCAGCTGACCGCGCCGACGTCGGGATCGGTCCGCTTCTGCGGCGAGGAGCTGGTGGGAAGGTCCCGACGCAGCTTGCGCCCGGTACGCCGGCAGATGCAGATGATCTTCCAGGATCCCTATGCGTCCCTGAATCCGCGCAAGCGAGTGGGCCAGATCATCGGGGAACCCATGGAACTGCACGGTCTGGCCAGCGGTCGCGACGTCGGCAAGCGCGTGCAGGAGCTACTGGATCGCGTCGGGCTGAGCCCCGAACATGCCGATCGCTACCCTCACGAGTTCTCGGGCGGGCAGCGCCAACGGATCGGCATCGCGAGGGCACTTGCGTTGCGCCCCAGGCTGATCATCGCCGACGAACCCGTCTCCGCGTTGGACGTCTCCGTACAGGCGCAGATCGTCAACCTGCTCGAGGACCTTCAGCAAGAACTCGGGCTGTCCTACCTGTTCGTCGCCCACGACCTCGGGGTGGTCCGACACGTTTCGGATCGAGTGGCAGTGATGTACCTCGGGCGAATCGTCGAAAGCGCCCGTGCTGCAGACCTTTACGATCGACCGCTTCACCCCTACTCGAACGCGCTCTTGGCTGCCGTGCCCATCCCCGACCCGAAGCTCAACGCCGTCCGCGAGCGCCTGATCCTCGAGGGCGACGTCCCCAGCCCGATCGACCCGCCGTCCGGCTGCCACTTCCACACCCGCTGCCCGTGGACCACCGACGTGTGCAACACCGACGACCCCAAGCTGGACGAACTCGAGGAGGGCCACGTCGTCGCGTGTCACCATCCACGACACCGGGCCGAGCAGAGCTGAATTCGTCACTCCGGCGGAGCGGTGTCGGCTGCGGACGCCTTCGCGGCCTTGCCCTTAGTACTGGCCCCGTAGTCGGGGTCGTCCACGTGGCGGTCGCGCCCATCGTCATGGCGTTCTCCGTCGGCTGGACGTAGGTGGTGTCGGCCAGCGCATCGCCCGAACCGGCCAGGTCGACCCCGCTCGGGTCTCCATGTCCATAGCCGAGGCTCAAGGCCCCCAGCGTGACGAACGCGGCAGCCCCGGCCACGCCAGCCACATTCACGTGCAGACCATTCGCCTGCGATCGCTTAGTCCCTATCATTCCCAGATGGTGGACCGCTCACCCACGGAGACGGTGAAACGTGACCGTGACGTTGCTTGTCGCGTCGTCCGACCCTCAGAAATCAGTAGGGGAACTGAGGCTGCTGGTACACCGGCGGTTGATACGGCTGATAGGGGGCGGGGGTTGACGGAACCTGTATTGGGATCGGCACGGGTACGAACGGAATGGTGAGGTAGCTCGTCGTCATCGTTGGGGCGCTCGTCGCGGTCGTCGTGGTCGTCGTGGTCGTCGTCGTGGTCGTCGTCGTGGTCGTCGTCGTCGGCGTCGGCGTAGTCGTAGCCGTGGTGGGTGTCGTCGTGGTGGTCGTAGGTTGCGTCGTGGTGGTCGTGGTGACCGGAGGTGCGACGGTGACGGTCTCGGTCGATGGCGGTGGCGGTGCCTCGCTGGTGACGGTCACGACGTTCTGCGGCGGCGCTTCGGTGGCCGGTGGGGGCGGCGGCGGTTCGATGCTCGTCGGTGGCGGTGCGGGCGGCGAGGTGGCGGTCACGGGCGCCGTGCTGGGGGTGGGTAGCGTTTCGTCGGTCCTACTGGTCAGTGCGACCGCGACACCGCCGACCGTCACCAGCGCGACCACCGCTGCGATCCCGAAGATCAACTGCGGCAGGCGTTGCCACGACCGCGGCTCGTCGTCCGAACTCGGGCGATACTGCGTCACGACGCGCGTGGTGCCGGAGTCGGCATAGGGGTCTGCGTACGGATCCTCACCGGTGTACGGGGTGGGGTCGCCGACGGTGTGGTCGTCCTGCGACCACGCCAGCGCACGGAACGTGGACGAATCGGTCGCAGCCGCAGCCCCCCCGGCGCCCGCGATCAACGGGGCGGGTGCAACACCGGTCTGCGCGTCGGCATCCGCGCCGTCGGCCGCGAAGAGTGCGGCACCCACGGCGGCGTCCAGAGCCGGGTGCGGCGTCGTCACGACGGAACCGCGGTCTCCCTCGCTCAGCCTGCGGGTGATCAGCGGAATGCGCGCCCCACCGCCCACCGCGACCACCGCGGAGACATCCGCTGGTGCAATTCTGTTGCGCAGCAATGATTCAGCTAGCTCGGACAGCACTGCCGCGAGCGGAGCCTCCATCAACGCGTCGAGTTCGTCCCGGGTCACGCGCACCGTCGACTGATGTCCGGGCAACTCGACGCTGATGTCGGCCACCGGCGATTCGGACAGCTCCTCCTTGGCCCGCCTGCACTCGTCGCGCAGTCGAGTCAGCGATCCCACCGCGGCGGTAACCGCGGGATCGGCCTCGCCCGCGATCCCCGCAAGCACGTACGCGAGCAGGGACTGGTCGATTTGGTCACCGGAGAATTCGGTCAGCCGCGTGGTCTCGATGGGCTCGAACGACGCGGACGCATCGGCCAGCGTCACGCTGGTGCCCCCACCGCCGAAGTCGAGCAGCGCCACGACGCCACTCACGGGAAGGCCGGGATTAGCCCCGAGTGCCTTAAGCGCCGCGACGGCGTCGGACACCAACCGAACCGGAACGCCGTTCGGTGCGAGACTCGCCGTGGTGCGCATCGCGTCGCGAAGGGACCGGAGGGTGGCGCCCCTCCAGTGCGCGGGGACGGCGACGGCGGTCTGTGACGATGCGTCGCTACCCGCTTCGACGACCATGGCGTCGAGTGCCTCGACCAGCAGGAGGTCGGCACGGTACCCGGTGCCGTCGTCTGCGATCAACGGCACCGGATCTCCGACGCGTTCGACGAAACCGGTGAGCACCTGACCGTTACGTGGCAGCACGGATCGCCGCGTAACGGGTTGATCGCCGACACGGGCTGCAACCAGATTGGTCGTCCCGATCGACAACCCCAACGGGTCGCTCATGACGTCGACAACCATAACCCGTGCCGCCCAGCAAACGTGTCAGACACTCCGCGGGCGCGTTGGCGAACAACGTTCTGCCAGCTAGGATTTGGTCTTCTGCATATTGCGCAGCAGCACGGTACCCACGGCTCCGACGGTGATCAGGCCCACACCGACGGCAGCGGGGACCGCGTCGGAAACCCACCCGACGATCCCCGTCACCAGGATGAAGGGCGGCAACCAGTCGACGAGCGCCACCAGAGACTGGGGCCGCTCCGCCGACTCCCCGATCGACCGGGCGAACTTGGCCCCGGCGTAATCGGGATAGAACTCTGTGAACTGGATGGCGAACAAGATGCCGCCGAGGGGCAGAATCCACCCCGTCCAGAAGTCGCTGCCGGACAACAGCGTGTCACCGAGCGCACCCACGATCGCCGAAAACGTGAACGCGCCTGCCCATACCGCCGAGATCGCGTAATTGATCCGCATGAACAGCGGTGAATCCCAATGTTCGGACGGTGTGGTGTCCTTCGCATACGCGATGGTGAAGGGACGGCGCACCAGAAGTCCGACGATCGCGAAGACCGCCAGCGCGATGTTGCTCACCTCACCGGCCCACGTCTCGAGCCAGAGGATGACACCGTCGGGCGCGACTAGACCGAGCACAGCGAGGACGCCGAAGAAGGCGGCGCCGAACACCTCGAGCGCGTGCACCGGCACTGCCCGTCGCCACCCGACCCACAACGTGATCAACGTCAGACCCAGCGCCGCGGAGGCGGCCTCCTCGAACCGTCCCGGCCCAGACACGACCGACAAGAGCACCCAGGGCGCGATGCCCGCCAGAGGGGATTTGACGTAACCGTCAACGAAACTCATTGCAGGACCCTATGCCGTCGGGCGTCACTGTGTTGCAATTACGACGTGGGTGACATCGAAGACATTCAGCGCATCAAGTATCGGTACCTGCGCGCGCTCGACACGAAGCACTGGGACGAGTTCGCCGACACGCTGACCGATGACGTCATCGGCGACTACGGCGAGTCCCTCGGCGAAGAGCACCACTTCACCGACCGCGCCACGTTGGTCGAGTTCATGCGCAACGCGATGCCTGCCGACGTCATCACCGAACACCGGGTGACCCACCCCGAGATCGACGTCGACGGCGACGAGGCGACCGCGACCTGGTATCTGCAAGACAAGGTCATCGTCCCGAAGTTCGACTTCATGTTGATCGGCGCGGGCTTCTATCACGATCGCTACCGGCGGACCGCCGATGGCTGGCGGATCAGCGAGACGGGCTACGACCGCACCTACGACGCCTCGTTGTCGACCGCGGCACTCAACTTCAAGGTGAAAGCCGGTCGGGCCGTGCACATCTGACGACTTGGATCACTTGGCGACGGCGATCAACGCGCCGGGACGCAGCCACCTCATCATCGCGACCAGCGCGGCGTCGTCGATGGCGACGCAACCGGCCGTCGGGCCGCCGTCGGTGGTGTGCAGGAAGAACGCGCCGCCGTTCCCGGGGACCCGTTGCTTGTTGACCCCCATCACCACCGCATGCTTGTACTGCGGGATCTGGAGGTTCTCGGTTCCGCTGCTGGGGTTCGTGTCAAACGTGCACTGCGCCTTCTTGCAGACCTGCATCGTGTTGTAGGTAGCGCTCTTCATGTCGCCGTCCCACCAGTGGTCGGGGCCTACCTGGACGTACTGCAGGCCGCCTCCGGGGTTGGGAGCCGTTCCAAAGGCGAAGTCGAGCGTGAAGATGCCCATCGGTGTGAGCATCTGACCGTCGTGCGTCTCCGGAGCCATGCCTGCCGCTCCGACGTACGCGGGGATCCCGGCGGCGACGGCTTGCCAGCCGGTCGCAGTTCGCTCGTACACGTCGACCTTCGCCTTCGAACCACCCACGCCCACAACGGAAATGACTTGAGTGGCATTGCCGACGCTCGGTGCGAACCACGGTATCAGCTCCGCGCGGGCGACCGGCGTCAGGACCAGCCCGACCACCACCGCGCACAGCGAGATCAGCAGTCGGCGCACGGCTTCAAGGTCAACACAATGCGCTGGAGAGGTCAAGTAAAGGTTGAGCAACAATTGTCGAGTTGACAGATGAGTTGCGCCCAACGACCTTTGACGCTGCGGTTAGGTTGGACGCCATGGAGCTACTGCCAAGACGCGGGATTCGGCACAGCGGCATCCGCCAGATCGGTGAGGGCTTGGGCACGCTGGACCGCGAAGTCTTCGAGGCCATCGCGGAGTCTCCGAGCCCGCTGCTGGACGGATTCATGCCCCAGGTCACGGCGGCCGCAGACCACTCGAAGATGTGGTTCGTGATCGCGGCCGCGTTGATGGCCACCAATCACCCGTCGATCCAGCGCGGCGCGGGGCGCGGCGTGGCCTCCCTGGCAGTGACGAGCCTGGTGGCGAACCAGTTGGCCAAGCGGGTGTGGAAACGTCCCCGCCCGGAATGGGGTGTGGTGCCGGTGCTCAGGCGGTCTCGCCGGATGCCGACCTCGAACTCTCTGCCGTCGGGCCACTCCGCCAGTGCGGCGGCGTTCGCCGTCGGTGTTGGTCTCGAGAGCGCACCCGTCGGTCTCGGCCTGGCCCTGCTGGCAGGAATGGTCGGAGTGTCGCGCGTCGCCACCGGCGCACACTATCCCGGCGACGTGCTGGCGGGGTTCAGCCTCGGCGCCGCCATCGCCGTGGCAGGCGCCAAGGTCGTGCCGCTGATCGTGGAGGCTGGCATCCCCGCTGCGGATCCGCTGCGCATCGACACGCCCAAGCGCCCCGACGGCGATGGCGTCGTGCTCGTCATCAATCCGGCATCAGGCAGTGGCACCGGCGCCAGGGTCATCGACGAGGCCCGCCAAGCCCTGCCCCGAATGGAGATCCTCGAGCTGAAGAAGGACGACGACGTCGAAGCGGTCCTACGATCGACGGCCCAACGGGCTGACGTCCTCGCCGTCGGCGGCGGCGACGGGACCGTGGCGTGCGCGGCAGGCGTGGCAATGGCCGAGGGCCGACCCCTGGCGGTGTTCCCCGGCGGCACGTTCAACCACTTCGCCAAGGACATCGGCTGCGAGACGGTCTCCAAGACGGTCGCGGCGATCCGCGAGGGCAGTGTCGCCTGCGTAGACGTCTTGTCGCTCAACGAGACCCGAACCGTGATCAACACGGCCAGCATCGGCGCGTATCCGACGTTCGTCCAGAAGCGGGAGAAGCTGGAGCACAAGATCGGCAAGCCGCTCGCCGGCGTGTACGCGATGTTCCAGACGTTGCGGCGCGGCGAGGCGGTGCGGATCCGCTACGACAACAAGACCTTGCGGACGTCGTTGTTCTTCCTCGGCAACTCGACCTTTGTACCTTCGGGTTTCGCACCGGCGCGGCGCCTCAGGATGGACGATGGCCTGATGGACGTCCGCATCCTGGAGACCGAGCGCCGGTTCAGCACCCTGCGCATCCTGACCTCGCTCGCGCTCGGACGGCTGGCGCGCAGCCCGCTCTATCACGAACTCCGGGTGCCGCAGTTCAGCTTCACGGCGGTCGACGGCCCGACGCTGCTCGCCCACGACGGCGAGCTCGGCGACGAACTCGACGAGGCGAGCTTCACCGTTCGATATCGGGCGCTACCGGTGTTTCGTCCGTTGCCGTGACGCTTGCGGCGCGCAAAAACAAGAGACACACCGCGAAGTAGAGGTAACCGAGGGCCCAGCCCGCGATCACGTCGGACAGGTGATGAACGTTGAGCGCGACACGTCCGGCACCCAATGACAGAACGACGACGAAGCCTGCCGCCATCACCCACCGCCGGAGGGTGCGGCGGACGTGTGGCAGGAGGACCACCGCGAGGGCCAGCACCGCGACCGTGACGCCGAAGGCATGCCCGGACGGAAACGACGTCGACGATGCATCGACCAAGGCGGTATCCGGTCGGGGCCGGTCGGCCAGTCGCTTGGCCCCCTCGCCGACCGCGGCGGAAAACTCGACGCTGAGAAGGAGGAACAGGGCGATGCGCGGTTGGCGCCTCACTAGAGCCAAGACGATCAGCCCGACGGTCACGATCCGGAATGCCACCGGGGAGAACACCGTGCACCACGTGTCCCAGAACGTCACCCAGACGGGGTGCTCGACGCCGATGCGATGAGCCGCGTCGAGGGTGGACGCATCGGCGGTTGCCAGCCAAGCCCAGCCCGACACCCAGCCACACCACATGGTCACGTAGACGGCACCGGCCGCCAACGCCAGACTGGCCAGCCAGTGACGTCTCCACACGAGTCCACGTTGCATCACCTGTAACACCTTGCACAACCGTATCGATTAGTTGAGTAGCGCCCGCGCTGTCGTCACAACCCCGACTCTTGACGGCAGCGCGGGCCTTTTCAATTTTTTGCTTGGAACACGGCTATGACACTGCGGAAAGACATTCCTGCAAGACATTTCTGACACAACCCCGCCTCGCTTTGGTGACAACGAGTTCGGCAACCCGTCCGATGCCCACCTCGAAATGCCATGTCTGCGATCACGATTACGAGCGGCCGGACATGATCAAGTCGGCAAGCGACGAGGTATCAATGGCCAAATGAAAGTCCATAGACAAGACTCGCGCAAACGTACTCCCCGCTCAATCGTAGGACTGCGTAGAAAGCGCTAGAAGGACGTCCGCAGCCGATATTCTCAGAGGCTATGGCCGTCTTTCTGCGCAAGATGCTGGGCATCGGCGCCCTGCCCGCCGACATGCGCGCCCAGGTCGAAGCCGAGGGCGTGCTCCACGTGGCCGAGTTCGTCCCGGTCACGTTCCGCTTCTCCGGCAGGGTCCCCGGCAAGGTAGCGAAAGGAAACCTCAGCAGTTACGTGGGCGCGCTTGCGCTCACCAGTCAGCGGGTGCTCGGCACGCTGTCGTCGGTCCCCAAGAAGGCGGGCCGGTCCGTCGACCACCCGTGGAACACACCCGGCGGCTCGATGGTGCGGGCCACGCTCGACGAGTCGGGGCTATTGCTCAGCGTCGCCGACATCTCCGTCGTCGACCCGTCTTTCTCAGGCTCGGTGTCACTGCACTACAAGGCGCCTCTCTCCAACGAGCTCCTGATGCAGCTGCCAGAACGATCCTTCACCTTCGACGTCTCATCGAAGTTCGTCTACTCCGTGTGCGGGATACCGCGCAGCTAGAGGGCGCAAGAGGGCATCGCCGTCGAGGTAGAGCCAACGGCCTCGGCGACGTTCGAACCGGTTGCGCTCCCCCATGGCACCGGGACGGCCCTGCGACTCGAACCGCGCCGTGAACTCGACCGCATCAGTTCCTCGGCCGTCTCCGCTTGCCGCTGCCCGAGGTGCAAAGGTCCGCAGCAGACGTGGTAGTCAGCGCCGCTGCCGCACGGACACGGCCGGCCAAATGGGTCAGGCCTGATGAGCCGGATCATGCCCTAATACGGAGGTAGCCGGATCGGACGGATCGTTGCGCGCCCGTTCCACCCCCATCCATTTAGCTTGCTGCTGGGCCTGCGTAGCCGACGCACAACCCATCCAGCAGGTTGGCGTATTCGTGCACGGTCCGCCGCAACGGTGGTCGAATTTCCGGCATCGATGTCAGCCCACAGTTGTTGCCTCACAACCACCTCCGTGTCAGTCAGTCGTCATCCCATCAGCCGAGCAGACGTGCTTCTACACCGCAATCGAATAGCATCTCTCAGTTCGCGGCCGAGTCGTCGCGGGACGCCGGGCGGCCGATCCTCCTGGGCCAGGAAACGCAGCAGACAAATTAAAGCCATACTCGCCGTCCCTGGGCGATTCGCAGCCTAAGGCCAGCGGTCACGAAACACCCCGCAGGGAAAGGTAAGCTTGCGTGGGCGTATGTATCCGGCGACGTTGCGTCGCAGGTGGTTTCGCGGTTGCCCGGGTAGGCCGCAATCGCGGCGGAGTGGTACAGCCTTGGCGGGGTCAGATCGCCGAAGTGCGGCCGCAGACTGCGCCTGCGCCCGCCCGCGCGAGTGCGAGCGCACTGGTTTGGCTCAACATCGGATCAGGAGTGGTCAAGCGGAGTGCCAGGCCGTCGACCATGGCGCTGATTCCGGCCGCCGCCGCTGGGATGTCCCGGCGGGCGACGGTGAAATCGCCGCCGGTCACCCCCTGTTCGATCTGCTCGGCCAGCAAGGCGCACCATCGCTGCTCCTGAGAGTGGCACGCCGCGGCAACCTCGGGCTGGTGTAGCGCGACGGCCAGCGCCTGAAACCACACGATCCAGTCTTCGCGCCACGCTTCGCGATCGGCCGGCGTAGGTGTGAGCAGACAACGCAGAACGAAGTCGAGCCGTTGCGAACCACTGTGGCCCAATGCATACCGCTCGAAGCGGTCGAACAGTCGATGGTCCTTCTGGGTCAGCGCTTCGGCGAGCAGAGCCTGTTTCGACCCGAAGTGGTAAAGCAGCGTCTGTGACGTCGAGCCTGCGAGTCTGGCGATGTCGTCCACCCGTGCAACCAGCGCACCGTCACGGGCGATGGCGAACCGGGCGGCGCGCAGGTAATCGTCGCGCGCTACGGCGCCGCGGCGCTTCGGTGTTGACGAGGTAGTCACCGCCTGAGTTTAGCCATTGCCGTGCGTGTTTCGCCGTGCTATCTTCATCGACTGTTACTGAACTGAATTCAGTTCAAGAGCGGCGAAAGCGAGTGGTAACAGTGGGCGATCCAGGCGAGCTGCTGGCAACATCGGATCCTTTCGGCACCGCCGCCGCGACCCAGGAGCGCAGCAAGCTCCGCCGCCAGTTCCGGCGACGCGACATCGTCCTGTTCCTGCTGTGCACCCTGATCGGGGTCGACGTCTACGGCACCATCGCGGCCGGTGGGGCGCAGGCAGTGGTGTGGATGACGGTGCTGGCAGTTTTCTTCTTCGTGCCCTTCGGGCTGCTGGTGGCCGAAGTGGGGTCTGCCTTCCCCCATGAAGGCGGACAGTACGTCTGGGTGAAGCTCGCGTTCGGCAAACGGGTTGCCGCGGTCAATACGGTGGTTTATTGGCTTTCGAACCCGCTGTGGCTTGGCGGCCTGCTGACCATTCTGGCGATCGCGACGTTCGAGATCTTCGTCACCACACTGTCGCAGCCGGCCAAGTACATCTTCGCGGTGCTGTTCATCTGGGCGGCCATCGCGTCGACGATTCTGAGCCTGCGGGTCGGCAAATGGGTCCCGATCGTGGGTGCCTATGCCCGGATACTGCTGATGGGGTTGTTCAGCGTCGCGACCGTTCTCTACGCCGCGCAGAACGGCTTCGATCTGCCCTCACCCGCCGAGTTCACCCCGACGTGGGCCGGATTCATCGGCATCCTGCCGATCCTGTTCTTCGCCTTCATCGGCTTCGAGATCCCCAGCGCGGCTGGCGATGAGATGAACGACCCGGTGCGCGACGTGCCGGTCGCCATCGGTCGTGCCGCGGCCGGCGTGCTGGTGCTGTACGCGATCCCGGTGCTGATGATCGTCGGCGTGCTCGGTGGCACACCGGAATCGGGTCTGGACGGCTTCATCGGCGCGGTCCGTCGGGTCATGACGGCGTTCGGCGGCGACATCGCCCCCGACGGCACCGTCACCCTCTCCGGGATGGGCACCGCGATGTCCTGGCTGAGCGGTGCGCTGATCATCTTCGTGCTGCTGACCAGTGGCACGGTGTGGATGATGGGCGCCGACCGTTCTCAGGCAGTCGCCGGCTTCGACGGCGCGGCCCCCCGCTGGCTGGGGCACATCTCCGACCGGTTCGGCACACCAGTGGCGGTCAACCTGCTCTCCGGCGTGATGGCCACGGTCACCATGGTGCTCGCATTCTGGGTGACGGGGGGGAGCTCGCAGAAGTACTTCGACGCCGTGCTCGGCGTGGTCCTGCTGTTCACCATTCTCTCGTATCTGGTGATCTTCCCCGCCGTCTTGCGCCTGCGCACCACCGAGCCCGACACGCCGCGACCCTTCATGGTGCCGGGCGGGCGCTGGGGGATCCTCATGTGCACGACGCTGACCACGGGGTTCACCATCTTTGCGGCGGTCGTCAGTCTGTTCCCCGGACTGTTGTCCGGAGGGCACCTGCTGGACGACTCCGCGGTGCCTGAGGGGTTCACGCGCGTCGAATACCAACTGGTCATCGGGGTCCCCATCATCCTTGCGCTGCTCACCGGCCTGGCGTTCTATGCGGTCGGTCAACGCTACCGGGAACCGACAGATGCGTGAGGATGGCCCCGCGCCGCGCTTTGCCGAACGGATCGCCGTCGTGGCCGGCGGCGCACACGGGATCGGCCTGGCCACCGCGCTCCGACTGGGTCTCGAGGGGGCAAGGCTGGCCATTGCCGACCACAACACCTCCGAACTGCGCGTCGCCTCGGTGCGCCTGGGCGATGCGGGGGTAAAGCACTGGACCTACGATTGCGACTTATCGCAACCCGATCACGTTGCGGCTCTTCATGATCGAGTCGAGGGCGACCTGGGCCCAGTGGACCTGGTGTTCACCAGTGTCGGGCGACTGGATGTGGGTTCGGCGCTCGAGCTGCCCCTCGAAGCATGGCAGCGAACGTACGCGGTCAACGTGACCAGCGCGCTGCTGCTGGCGCGCGCGTTCGTGCCCGACATGCGCGCCGCCGGGTCGGGCGCGATGGTACTGACCTCCTCGACGTCGGGCCTAGGAGGTGAGCGTGGTCTGTGTGCCTACAACACCACCAAGGGCGCCCTCATCCAGCTCGGCCGCCAACTCGCCGTCGAATACGCCGCCGACGGGATCCGGGTCAACGTGCTGTGCCCCGGCTGGATTGATGGCACCGACTTCAACCGACCCGTCCTGGACACCATGACCCAGGGCCGTTTGCAGGAGCTCGTGCAACAGAGTGTCCCGCTCGGCCGCCAAGGCACCCCGGCCGAGGTGGCCGCTGCCGCCTGCTTCCTGCTGTCCCCGGACGCCGCCTACATCACTGGGCATGTGCTCTGCGTCGACGGCGGCGAGCGAGCACTATGACCGAGGGCTACGAGTACGCCGTCATCGGGCTTGGCGCACTGGGCAGCGCCACGGCCTGGCAACTGGCACGACGCGGCCACCGGGTGCTGGGCCTGGAACAGTTCGAGCTAGACCACGGTCTCGGAGCCTCGCACGACAGTTCACGGATCATCCGGCACAGCTACCACAGCGCCGACTACGTCCGGCTCACCCTGGAGGCCTACCAGGACTGGGCGCAGCTGGAAGCCGACAGCGGTCAGACGCTCCTAACTATCACCGGCGGCATCGACCTCTATCCGCCAGGCGCGGCCATCGGCATGGACGCGTACACCACAGCGATGGACCAGGTCGGTGTCAGCTACGAAGTGATGGACGCGAATGCCTGCTCGCGCCGTTGGCCGCAATTCGTCCTTCCGGACGGCACGACGGCCGTCTATCAGGCGCGTACCGGGATCGCGCCGGCCGCCCGGGGCGTCGCTGCGATGCAACGCTCAGCCACCGCGGCAGGCGCGGTCCTGCGCGCTCACTCGGCGGTGACCGGGCTGCGTGATCTCGGCAGCGCCGGGATCGAGGTCAGCACCGACGACATCGTCTACCGGGTCCGCCGGTTGGTCCTCACCGCCGACGCCTGGACGAATCAGTTGCTTCGCCATTTCGACCAGCAGATCCCGCTCACTGTCACCCAGGAACAGGTCACCTACTTTCGTCCACCCACACCACGCAACTTCGCTCCCGGCCAGTTTCCGGTCTGGATCTGGATGGACGATCCCTCCTTCTACGGCTTTCCCACCTACGGTGAGCTCACCGTCAAGGCCGCCCAAGACTGCGGCGGACCGGTGGTCACCGCGGACCGCCGCGGATTCACACCCGACCCGTCACGCGAGGCACTGCTGGCCGACTTCTTGGCGCAGGTCATACCCCACACCGGCCCTGTCGACCGCTCCAGCACCTGCCTCTACACACTGACCCCTGACCGCGACTTCGTTCTAGGCGCCCTGCCCGATCACGAGTCGACGGTGGTCGGCCTCGGCGCCGCACACGGGTTCAAGTTCGCTCCCACCTTGGGCCGACTCCTAGCCGACCTCGCGACCACCGGCACTGCGAATACGACCGTCGACATGAGTCAGTTCCGCATCGGCCGCCCGGCACTCACGGATCCGAACACTGCGATCAACTGGCTCATGTGATCGAGCGTCCGAGTGAGGACGATTCGTAACGCTGCGTAGACGACCTCAGACAGTCGCATTTCGAGCACCCGCCTTGCCGCCATGCAGCTTGCGCGGAACTGTCTCTGCTCCTCTGTCGAGCGGCGTTCGTGATCGTGTCGGTTTGGTCGGAGAGACCGTGATTGGCGTTGAAGGCGTCGACGCCCCAATGATCGGTATCTGTCCGTCGTGCACCCGGGAGCGCCCCGTATAGAGGATTTCGTGCTGCAGCACTCCCGGTTTCGGTGCCCGCGGCAGTGACGAGCGTTTCGGACGTGGTGATGGATTCGTGTAAGAGCGATTTCCTCAGGATGTAGACGCTGACTTCGGCGCTGGCTAGTGGTCACGGTCGTAGATCGTTTTGGCGTGTCTGCGCTGGTAGGAGCGGTGACCGCGCATTGTTCGGATTTGTGAAGACATCCGTACGAATACGCTGCGGTCGCGCTGCACGCCCTCGTCGCCAGGGTCCCGCGAGCGCGGTGCCGTCCGAACGAAGTTGCCGCCGGCCGAAGCTGACGCGGCCGGGGTATGACGGCACGCTAACCAGGGTTGCCATCGCTTCCATCGGTTCCATCGCTACCGCGGCTGCCGTCGCTGCCGGTGTTGCCGGGGTTGCCGGGGTTGCCAGGCTGGCCGAAGGGTCCACTGGTTCCGCGGGATCCGGGGGCTCCGGCCGCGCCGCCCGCGCCGGGGTTGCCGCCCGGACCGCCTGGTCCGCCGCCGCCGCCTAGTCCGCCGCCGAACCCGCTGGCGTTGGTTCCGCCGTTGCCGCCGTCACCGCCGTCGCCACCAGCTGCGCTGTTGCCTCCGTTACCGCCCGTTCCGGCATTGCCGCCATTCCCGCCGTTGCCGCCCAAGAACCCACCGCGGCCACCGTTGCCGCCGGCGGCACCCGCACCCCCGGCGCCACCCGCGGCGCCGGAACCACCCGTACCGCCCTGCCCTCCGTCAGCCCCGGCACCGCTACCACTGCCGAGTATGCCGTTGCCTCCGTTGCCGCCAGTGCCACCCGCGGCGCCGGTGCCACCGGCACCGCCGCCGCCGCCGGCACCCGAGAATCCGGGTTGTCCCAGCGCTCCTCCACCCTCTCCGCCGTTGCCGCCCGGTGCGCCCGCACCGCCGCTTCCACCCCCGCCGCCGGCGCCGCCGGTGGCTGACTGATTCCCTATCGCACTACCGCCGGTGCCGCCGGGACCACCCTTGACACCCACGGTGCCATCCTCACCCTTACCGCCGTTGCCTGCGGAAACGGGCTGGTTACCGGTTCCGATGACCGAGAATCCGGTCAGGCCCGCGCCGGCGGTTTGGCCGTTTGCCATTGGGTTGACACCAGCCGCGCCTCCGGTGCCGGTGCCGCCGTTGCCGCCGTTCCCGCCGCTGCCGAAGACCAGAGCCCCGTTGCCGCCGTTGCCGCCCGCGGCGCTGGCGCCGCCGTTGCCGCCGTTGCCGCCGTTGCCGATGAACAACCCGCCGGCACCGCCGTTACCTCCGGCCACTCCGGGCACGGCGCTGGCGCCACCCGCGCCACCGCTGCCGAACAGCCTCCCGTTGCCGCCGTCGCCCCCGTTGGCGCCGTTGCCGCCGCGGCCAAACAGCAGCCCGCCGTCGCCGCCGTTGCAGGCCGCGCCAGTGCAGGTGTCGGGGGCGTCGAGGCCGTCACCGATCAGCCACCCACCCGGACCGATGATCGGTCGCCCAAGCGCGGGCGCCGACACTTGCGCAACGGCCAGGGCCTGGGGGGTCGGTGGGGAGGCGCCGCTACCGAACAGCCCGGTGCACAACAGATCTCCGCAGATGGCGCTGACCGTGGGCGACAGCGGTGGCGCGGGAAATCTCGAATCGATGGACACCAGCACGACAGCCGGCCCGGGCACCGTCGCCGTAGGTTCGAAGGCAACGGCCAACCACATCCCGGCGCCCAGCATTGCCGCTCCTGCAGCGCCGGCGGTGACATACCTGTGGGCCGACAGCACCCGTTCTGAGCCGAGGCCTGAGCGTCTACGCATGAGCGTCCTTTGCGAACGGGGCTGGCAGTCCGCCAACCGCGGTGTTACTTGCCGTCAGAACGATAGCGCCGAGGTAGCCCTTCGTCGCGGTCTTCACCGAAGCTTCATCGAGGCTTTCGCCCGTTCTGCCCGCCTAGTTCGACTGGCACGGAAGCCGCGGAATCGAATCGGCCGCTCTAAATGTATTGCGAATTGAACTGTGGCACAGGCCTACTGGCACTTCACACTGAGAGCCGTGAGTCTAGCGAGTGAGTTCGGAGCGCGGCAGAAGTCGACGGCCTTCGGGCACTGGGGCAGGTACATCCCGTGGATCCGTGACCGCCACCGCTTCACTTCAGCAAGGGCGGCGACCGAAACGTGGCCAAGGTCCTGCAGCACGCAGGTAGCTCTGGCTGCCGGTCCTTCGACTTGATGCGCTAACACCAGATGTGTGCGCACCACGCTGTCCTTGGACGATGACGTACTGCTCGCGGTGAAGGAACGCGCGCGCCGCGAGAACCGCACCGCAGGCGAGGTCTTGTCCGATCTTGCCCGGCAGGCGCTGACGCAACAGCAAAGCGCCGGTCCGCGTGCAGCACCGGAAAGCTTTTATGGTTTCGAGCCCTTCGAGCATCGGGGGCCCGCGGTGTCCAACGCTCTCGTCGATCGGCTGCGTGACGAGGAAGCGGTGTGACGCGCGCCCTGCTTGACGTCAATGTCCTTGTCGCACCGCTCGACAGCGATCACGTCGATCACCAGCGTGTTCGCCGGTGGGTCGACGCCGAGATCGTCCACGGCTGGGCGTCGTGTGCAATAACGCAAAACGGCTTCGTTCGAATCATCAGCCAGCCTCGTTATCCCAGCCCAGTGCCACCTGCGCAGGCGATCGGCAGGTTGGCACGCGCCGCGGAGACTGAATATCACGAGGACTGGCTATGTTCGGTCAGCCTGCTCGACGACAAGCTCATCGACCACTCGCGGTTGCACGGGCATCGCCAGGTAACCGACGCATATCTTCTCGCGCTCGCAACCGCCAATGGTGGCCGGTTCGCGACTCTCGATCAGTCGATCCCCATTGACGCCGTCCGCCACGCCAGCGAAGGTAACTTCACGCTGATCTGATGTCGTCAGGCCAGGCATCCAAAGAACCGCATCCGCCTCATGCGTCACACGTCGGCGTGGGTCGTCGCATCATGTCGGTGGTCGCCGGTACGGTCCAGCGCAGACAGGCATCGAGATGCGCCGCGCGGCCGCGTCCGCCGCACTCGCCCAAGCGAACCAGGGGATCCGTTGATGCTCGCCGCTAACCCACCTGAGCGACGACGAAGATCCGCCGGAACGGGAAGAACATGCGCCCGTCGGGTCGGACTGGGTATCGCTGGTCCAGCAGCGGGATCAGCTCGCTGCGGAACTGCTGCCAATCCTCCTCGCTGAGCGCATCCTTCACGGGAGTGAGCGCAGTACCCGTGATCCAGTTCAGCACCGGATGCTCGCCGGTGAGCTCGTGGACGTAGGTGGTCTCCCAGGCGTCGACGGCGCAGCCCGCATCGGCGAGCATCGCGGCGTACTGGGCGGCGGCGTCCACGACCTTCCCGACGCGGAAGGGGATGTCCCGCAGGGTATCCAGCCACTTCGGACTGCTGGCCAACTCACGTATCGCAGCATGTGACGGAGCGTCGAAGTTGCCGGGCACCTGCATCGCGATCCACGCGCCGGCGGGCAGCTCAACCGCCCAGCGGACCAGCAGCTCCCGATGCCCGGGCACCCATTGCAGTGCGGCGTTGCTCAGCACGACGTCGGTGTCCGGCTTAGGCGTCCACGCCTGCAGTTCCCCGAGGCTCGCGGCCAGCCCGCGCTCGCGGGCCGCGTCGACCATCTCCTGCGAGCTGTCGACGGCTTCGACGACGGCGTCCGGCCAGCGGTCCGACAGAGTGACCGTGAGGTTCCCCGGTCCGCAACCGAGGTCGACCACGCGGCGCGGCGACTCGGCACCCACCCGCGACAGCAGGTCGTAGAACGGGCGCCCGCGGTGATCCGCGAAGGCCAGGTATACCTCGGGGTTCCACATGGTGACATCCTGTCTGACGATGGAGGAATCAACGGCCGTACGCGCCATCTGGGAATCGCTGGGACTACCGGGCATCGTCGACGTTCACACCCATTTCATGCCGAGGCGTGTGATGGACAAGGTATGGCAGTACTTCGACAGCGCGGGTCCGCTCGTCGGTCGCGTCTGGCCGATCGCCTACCGCACCGACGAGGCCGAGCGGCTCGGGACGCTGCGGGGGTTCGGCGTCCGCGCCTTCACCTCGCTGGTCTACCCGCACAAACCACAGATGGCCGCATGGCTGAATCAGTGGGCGAGCCAGTTCGCGTCGACCACGCCGGACTGCCTGCCCACCGCGACGTTCTACCCCGAGCCGGGCGCCGAGGAGTACGTCACCGCCGCGATCGACAACGGCACTCGAGTGTTCAAGGCCCACGTACAGGTCGGCGGCTACGACCCGACGGATCCCCTGCTCGACGGGGTCTGGGGCGTGATCGACGAGGCGCAGGTCCCCGTCGTCATCCACTGCGGTTCCGGACCGCAGCAAGGCACCTACACCGGGCCCGATCCGATCCGGGCGGTCTTGGCCCGTCATCGGAGACTGCGCCTCATCGTCGCCCACATGGGGATGCCGGAGTACAGCGACTTCCTCGACCTCTGCGAGACGTACCCCCAGCTCCGGCTGGACACGACGATGGCCTTCACACCGTTCGTCGAGGAGATGGCGCCCTTCCCGACGGCCGATCAACCTCGGATCGTGGCGCTCGGTGACCGCATCCTGTTCGGGAGCGACTTCCCCAACATCCCGTACGGCTACCTCGAGGCCATGCAGGTCCTGACGGCGCTGGACGGCATCGACGACGACTGGCTGCGCGGCGTGTTCCACGACAACGCCGCACGACTCTTCGGACTGCCAACCCACAGCTGATTGGCAGCCGGCGCCACGGCACGGTGTCAGCCAGACCGGCGAAGGTGGCGTCGTGACTACTCGGTGGCAACGCCTTCTATGCCGCTGCCGCGCAGTCCGGCTCGCAGAGTCGGTCGGCGTGGTTCTTCGGTCACTGGACGCACATGACTTCATCACGGTGGACAAACCGCCGGCGTCACTATGGGTGACGGACCTGTCGGTACGCCTGTTCGGCATGAACAGTTGGTCGGTGCTGGCCCCAGTCCGTGATGGGCGTCGCCGCGGTGGCGGCGCTGTTCGCGGCCGTCCGGCGTGCGGTGCCCGATCCCGAACAGGGCGCCGTCGGTGGCCTGATCGCCGGCGCCGTCCTCGCCTGCACCCCCGCCGCAGCCCTGATGTTCCGCTTCAACAACCCCGACGCGCTCCTGGTGTTGTTGCTGGTGGTCGCCGCCTACTGCCTGACGCGCGCGGTGCAGGCGGCGTCGTGGCAGTGGTTGGCCCTGGTCGGAGTGATGATGGAGACGGCGTTCCTCACCAAGATGCTGCAGGCTTTCTGGTACTGCCCGGGTTCGGTCTGGCGTATCTCGTGGCGGCGCCGACGACATGGCGAAAACGGTTGTTGCACTTGGTCGGAGCTCTAGGCGCGCTGATCGTCTCGGCCGGCTGGTGGGTACTGGCCGTGCGGCTGACACCCATAGATTCGCGGCCCTACATCGGGGGTTCGACGAACAACACCGTGCTGGATCTGGCGTTCGGCTACAACGGTCTGGGCCGGCTGATCGGGCACGAATCGGACTGGGGTGGTGGACCGACGGTCGGCTCGATGAGTGCATCGACCGGTTCCCCACGGGGTCAGCCCTTGACGGCGCTGACCAGACTGATCGAACCGGTCATCGGACCCGCCTCGGGATCGTCGGCGGGGATGGCCCGGCCCACTCGTTCCAGATGGGCAGGCAGTGGAGTGGATTCCGCCGCCCACCCTCGCGCCGAGAACCACTCTTCGGCGGGAGCGTGTTGCTCGTTGTAGACCAGGGTGAAGAACGTTCCCGCCTGCCCGGCGTCGCGTTCCTCCCGCTGCTTTGCCGCGAAGACCTGGTCCGGCATGGGCCTGCCCTCCTCGACCGCCACCCGGCTGCCGGGAGCGGACAGCGCGTCGATCCCGACGAACAGTTGATCCTGCGCGGTGGCGGGCAGGTAGATGAGGAGCCCCTCGGCGATCCACGCCGACGGATTCGACGCATCGAATCCGGCCGCCTCAAGAGCGCCAGGCCAGTCGTCGCGCAGGTCGACGGCAACCTCGCGCCGGTCCGCGGTCGGCTCGGCGTCCACCTCGGCCAGCGCACTGCGCTTGAACTCGAGCACCCGAGGCTGGTCGAGTTCGTAGACGACGGTGCCATCCGGCCATGGCAGCCGGTACGCGCGCGAGTCGAGGCCCGCCGCGAGCACGACGATCTGTCGAACGCCTGCGTCGGCAACCGCCGCGAAGTACGCGTCGAAGTACTTGGTGCGGGCCGCCTGATACGACACGAAGTGCCCGCCGAACTCAGAGCGCAGCCGGCCGACGCCATCGCCTGCTTCCCCGACCGGACCGTCGAGCACGTCGGCCCACTTACCGCCCGCAGCGCGGCAGAAGACCTCCGCGAACGGGTCCAGCGCAAGAGGCTCGGGCTTCTGCGCCTCCAATGCCCGTGCAGCGGCGACGAACAAGGCCGTCGACCCGACGCTAGTGGTGATGTCCCAGGTGTCGTCGTGACTGCGCACCTGGCCGACTTTACGCCCGGAACCTGAGCCGGCTACACCAGCGGCCGACCCGTCCTGATCCGCCAGTCGAGATCCTTGAGCAGCACGTTGAACGGGAACTGCCGGACGAACCGGGGCGACAGGTGGGAGGCGGTGCGCAGTAGGGCCATCAACTGGTCGAAGCGGCGCTGCCGGCGGGCGTCCCACGGCAGTTGCATCTCGTCCCGGAAGCGTTGCGGCAGAAAGCCGGTCGTGATCATGAGCGCGAGGTCCTCATTCCAACGCTGCAGCGGCCCCGGCAAAGTCACGCCGCGAATTCGGCTCGCGGCGATCGGGTACAGATACTCGCGGACGGTGTCGTCGATGTGCACCTTCGCAAGCTGCTCCTGCCAGTAGCCGTCGAAGGCGACGCGGTCGGCAGGCCACATCTCCGGTGGCACCTGCAGCGTGGTGCCCAGCGAAACACCCTCGGCGTAGTGTCGATCGGCGCTCTCGTCGTCCATCTCGCCGACGAACATGCGGTAGGAGTCGACGGCGCCCTTGTACAGGCACGCGGCGACCCACATCTGTAGGTCCTTGTCGAAGGCGCTGTACTTCACCGGGCTCTCGTCGGTGGAGTACACCTGCGCGTGCGCCTTGTTCACCGCGCGCCGGAACGCAGCCTTCTGGTCGTCGCTTCCCCTGCCTGCCACGGCCAGGTACGTGAAGGTCGTGCGGGCCCGCTTGATCGGGTGACGGTCGACGCGGCCGCTCTCGACCCGGCTCTCGAGCACGCCGTAGCCGACACCCGGCCTGGCCAGCTGCATGATCACGTTCGCGGGCCCGAGCAGCAGCCCCACTCCGAGCAGACCCTCGTCGATGGTCGGACCGCGCCGCTTCGATGGCCTGCCCGCACTGACCGACACTGGCCAACCCCTCATCCCGCAAATGTGATGATGCGTGTTTCCAGACATTGCCCCGACGCCAGACGGGTGTCAAGATCGCCCAGCTGTCCCACCCGGTACTGGCCCGCAAGCGCGCTCAGCTGGGGGTTGTTCGCCTTGCTGTCGGGTGAACACGTGACGACCACCTACCAGTTACCGCAGGGCGAGTGGGTCAAGGCCGTCGCACACTTCGTGGTTGGTGGCGTCGGCCAGACCATCAGCGCGTGGGTCTCCGGAGACATCCGGATGACCCAGGCCCAGTTGGTCGATCAACTCACGCGGATCGTCGGCGAGCTCGCAGTACGCGACCTCGATGGGACCTAGGTCCCGATCGGCACCCGTGGACGCCTATCCGCGCTTGTCCTGGGGACCGTGACTGTGTCGGTCTCGGTGAATTCCTTGGTCCAGCAGGCGAATTCGAGGGTAACACCGTCGGGATCCTGGAAGTAGAACGAGCGGACGTAGACGCCGGGATGCAGCGTGGCGGAAACCTGGGCCGGACTCTCGTCGTGATTCAGCACCGGACCGACGCGAACGCCCCTTTCCTTCAGTCGCCTTCGATACTCGTCGAACTCCTCCGCAGGCACGTGGAACGCCAGGTGGTTGAGCGAGCCGACGGCACTGACGATTTCGCCGATGCCGGGGATCGCCGCCGGTGCCGAGATGCCGGAACGCCGTCCGGCGCCTCCTTGAACCAGAAGAACGCCACGCAGTCCCCGTTGCCGACATCGAAGAAGAAGTGCTGCCCCATGCCGCCCGGCAGATCGAGCGACTTGACCAACGGCATGCCGAGGACGCGTCCGTAGAAGTCGACCGTCTTCTCCATGTCGGCGCACACCATTGCGACGTGATTGATGCCGCCGAAGTGGAATTCAGAGTTGGTGTTCTGAGGCTTGATCATGATTCGACTCCGTCTGGTAAAACTGCGAATCTGAATCTAACATCAGGTTCAACTTCGAGCCAGGATCGTCAGAGGGGTCGCTAGTGACGGTCACCCCGCGCGAGCAGTCGCCTACGCTACGCGGCAGGCGGACGCAGGCGGCCATCGACGCTGCCGCCCGAGTCGTGATCGCGCGCAAGGGAATCCTGGCCACCACGATCGCGGACATCGCCGCCGAGGCGGGCCGCTCGACGGCCTCCTTCTACAACTATTACGACTCCAAGGAGGCGATGGTCCGCGAGTGGGCCATGCGCTTCCGCGACGAGGCCCGCGAGCGCGCCGAGGCCGCCGCCGAACCGGACCTCGACAACCGCCAGCGCGCCTACCGCGCGGCCGCTGCGCACTGGCACACCTACCGTCATCGCCTCGCGGAGATGATCGGGGTCTCGCAGCTCGCGATGATCAACGACGACTTTTCGCAGTACTGGTCCGACATCTGCGAACTACCGATCGCGTTGATCACCACGATGGTGAAACAGGCTCAGCACAAGGTCTTTTCCATCGGCGACGACCCGCACCTGGTCGCGGTGGCGATGGCCTCAAAGCTCAACCAATTCTGCTATGAGCAGCTCAGCGGCGGCCGCGGGTACGGCGCTGGGCCCGTCGACGACGACGCGTGCATCACCACCTTGGCCAACGTCTTCTACCGAACCGTTTACTACGAGGGGACGTCCGCGCCATGACACCTGGAGTAACGCGCGAGTTCATCGGCATGGACTCCCCCACCGCGCGTCGTGCCGGCTCCGGCGGGCATCCCTGCCAGGGGGTGTACTACCGGGGGGTGGGCCGCAAGCCGAAGGTGGCGATGATCGCCACGCACTATCAAATCGACTTCTCCGAGCACTATCTCGCCGATTACATTGCGACGCGCGGCATCGGCTTTCTCGGCTGGAACACCCGATTCCGCGGCTACGAGAGCAGCTTCCTGCTCGACCACGCCCTCGTCGACATCGGCGTCGGCATCCGGTGGCTGCGGGACGTTCAACATATCGAAACGATTGTGCTGCTGGGTAATTCGGGTGGCGGCTCGTTGATGGCCGTCTACCAGGCGCAGGCCGTCGAACCGCACGTGACGCCACTGGACGGGATGCGACCCGCGACCGGCCTCGGCGAACTGCCCCCTGCCGATGGATACATCGCCAGCGCGGCACACCCCGGCAGGCCCGAGGTGCTCACCGCATGGATGGACGGGGCCGTGGTGGACGAGAACGATCCCCTCGCCACCGACGCCAGCCTCGACATCTTCGACGAACGCAACGGCCCGCCGTACTCAGCCGAGTTCATCGCGCGTTACCGCGCGGCGCAGGTCGCCCGCAACCATGCGATCACGGACTGGGTCGAGGACGAAGCGAAACGCATTCGAGCAGCAGGCTTTTCGGACCGCCCCTTCACGGTGTTGCGCACCTGGGCCGATCCGCGCATGGTCGATCCGACGCTGGAACCCTCGAAGCGACCACCTAACACCTGCTATGTCGGGGTGCCCGTCAAGGCCAACCGCTCGGCGCACGGCATAGCGGCGGCGTGCACGCTGCGCAGCTGGCTGGGCATGTGGAGTCTGCGCACCGCACAGACCGGCGCGGCGCCGCACCTGGCCCGGATCGGCTGCCCCGCGCTGGTCATCAACGCCGATCAGGACACCGGCGTGTACCCCTCAGACGCCCGCCGCATTCACGACGCGCTGGCCAGCACGGACAAGACCCTCCGTTCGATGGATACCGATCACTACTTCACCACGCCCGGCGCACGCAGCGAGCAGGCCGACACCATCGCCAAGTGGATCGCCAAGCGGTGGCGGTAGCCCCCGGCCTAGCGCCGAGCGTGGAGTTAAGCAACGCTTCACGCGGATCGGCGGGGGCAAAGTCCACACTCGACGGGAGGACAAGCGGTGGCGGTGACCATGCGGGCACTTCGGGTGCTGGCCCACTTCACGCCGGGTGACAAGGTGCGGGAATTCCTCGCGCCCCAACTGGATTGGCTGGACGTTCGCTACTGCGCTGAGGACGACGACGACGCCTTCTACCGCGAGCTGCCTGATGTCGACGTCGTCTGGCACGTCCTACGGCCGCTGTCTGCCAGCGATCTCGAACGCGCGACGCGGTGCCGGTTGGTTCACAAGCTGGGCGCAGGCGTCAACACCATCGACGTCGCGGCCGCGACCCGGCTGGGCATCGGTGTGGCCAACATGCCGGGCGCGAACGCCCCATCGGTGGCGGAGGGCGCGGTGCTGCTGATGCTCGCGGCATTGCGTCGGCTGCCCGCCCTCGACCTCGCCACACGTCGGGGACGGGGCTGGCCGTCCGATCCGACACTCGGCGAGACGGTCCGCGACGTGGGCGGCTGCACGGTCGGTCTGGTCGGCTACGGCAACATCGCCAAGCAGGTCGAGACGATCGTCACCGCCATGGGCGGCGCGGTCGTGCACACCAGCACCCGCGACGACGGCACCCCCGGCTGGCGCTCACTAACCCAGCTGCTCGCCACCAGTGACATCGTCTCGCTGCACCTGCCACTGACGGAGAAGACGTCCGCCCTGCTGAACGCCGACAGGCTGGCCTTGATGAAGCGCGACGCGGTGCTCGTCAATACCTCGCGGGGCGCGATCGTCGACGAGCCCGCACTCGTCGACTCGCTGCGCGACGGGCGTCTGGCCGCAGCGGGTCTGGACGTCTCCGCCGTCGAGCCCGTTCCTGCCGACAATCCGCTGCTAACGCTCGACAACGTCGTCCTGACCCCGCACGTCACCTGGTACACGGTCGACACCATGCGCCGTTACCTCGAAGAGGGCGTCGACAACTGCCACCGCCTTCGCGACGGTCGGGACCTGGTGAACCTGGTGAATGAGGTGGCCGCCCGACAGCGGTAGCGATCGCGGTACGCTCGTTCCCAACCCACCGGTTGATTCAAGGAGAGACCAGCGCATGCCCATCGCGATCCTTTCGGAACACAACGACCTGGCCGACTCCGTTCGAGACCTGGTCAAGCGCGTCGCGCCGTCCGACGTGCTGCACGAGGCACTCGAGACCCCGATCGCCAACCCGCCGACCTACTGGAAGGCGGCCGCCGAACAGGGCCTCCAGGGGCTGCACCTGTCTGAGAACGTCGGCGGCCAGGGCTTCGGCATCCTCGAGCTCGCCATCGTGCTCGCCGAGTTCGGTCACGGCGCCGTGCCCGGGCCGTTCGTACCCTCCGCAATCGCGAGCGCACTGATCTCCGCGAACGATCCGCAGGACAAGCGGCTCGAGGGACTCGCCTCGGGGGAGACCATCGCCGCGTACGCCATCGACTCCGGCCTGACGGCCACCCGCCAGGGCGGCGGCCTCGTCATCCGTGGCGAAGTCCGCGCCGTCCCCGCCGCCGCACAGGCGTCGCTCCTGGTTCTACCTGTGTCGATCGACAGTGGCGAGGAATGGATCGTCCTCGACGCCGACCAGGTCGAGATCGAGCCCGTCAAGAGCGTCGACCCGCTGCGTCCGCTGGCACACGTCCGCGCCAATGCCGTCGAGGTCGCCGACGAGCGCGTGCTGTCCAACCTGGGCCGCACGATGGCCCGCGCCCTGATGTCGACGCTGCTGTCCGCCGAGTGCATCGGTGTCGCCCGCTGGGCCACCGACACCGCCTCGGAGTACGCCAAGATCCGCGAGCAGTTCGGCCGCCCGATCGGGCAGTTCCAGGCCATCAAGCACAAGTGCGCCGGCATGATCGCCGAGACCGAACGGGCCACCGCCGCCGTCTGGGACGCTGCGCGCGCCATCGACGAGTTCAGTGGCGGCAACACCCAATCCGCCTACCAGTTCGCCGCCGCCGTCGCCGCCACACTCGCACCGGTCGCCGCTCAGCACGGCGCCCAGGACTGCATCCAGGTGCACGGCGGGATCGGCTTCACCTGGGAACACGACGCAGGCGTGTACTACCGCCGCGCCATCGTGCTCGCCGCGTGCTTCGGGCGGGCCGCCGACTACCCGCAGCAGGTGATCGACGTCGCGACCACGACCGGGATGCGTTCGATCGACATCGACCTCGATCCCGACACTGAGAAGCTTCGCGAGGAGATCCGTGCGGAAGTTGCTGCGCTGAAGGCGATTCCGCGTGACGCGCGCAACACTGCAATCGTCGAGGGCGGCTGGGTGCAGCCGCACCTGCCCGAACCGTGGGGCCGCGCAGCCGCACCGATCGAGCAGATCATCATCGCCCAGGAGTTCTCGACCGGGGCCGTGAAGCGACCGCCGATGGGCATCGCCGCGTGGATCATTCCGTCGATCGTCGCGTACGGCAACGATGCTCAGCAGCAGCGCTTCCTTCCGCCGACGTTCCGCGGCGAGATGATCTGGTGCCAGCTGTTCTCCGAGCCGGGCGCTGGCTCCGACCTGGCCAGCCTGACGACCAAGGCCACCAAGGTCGACGGCGGCTGGCGGATCACCGGCCAGAAGATTTGGACCACGGGTGCGCAGTACTCGCAGTGGGGTGCACTCCTGGCCAGGACGAACCCCAGCGCACCGAAACACGCTGGCATCACCTACTTTCTGCTCGACATGGCCGCCGACGGCGTCGAGGTCAAGCCGCTGCGCGAACTCACCGGCAACGCGATGTTCAACACGGTGTTCCTCGACGACGTGTTCGTGCCCGACGTGTTCGTGCTGGGCGAGGTGGACCGCGGCTGGGAGGTCAGCCGCAACACGCTGACCAACGAGCGTGTCTCGATCGGAAGCAGCGAGCCGCCGTTCCTGGCCAGCCTCGAACAGTTCGTGGAGTTCCTGAGGGACGGCCACTTCGACCAGATCGAACAGAACGAAGCCGGCCGACTGATCGCCGAGGGCCACGCAGCCAAGTTGCTCAACATGCGATCGACCCTGCTGACGTTGGCCGGCGGCGACCCGATGCCCGCGGCCGCGATCTCAAAGCTGTTGTCGATGAAGACCGGCCAGGGCTACGCCGAGTTCGGGGTGTCGTCATTCGGGACCGACGCGGCCATCGGTGACCTCGGTGAGCTTTCCGGCAAGTGGGCGGAGTACCTGCTGGCCGGGCGCGCCACCACGATCTACGGCGGTACGTCGGAAGTGCAGCTCAACATCATCGCCGAAAGATTGCTCGGACTGCCGCGCGATCCGTAGGCCGTCGCCGGGCTAGACGGCGCTATGGGGAGCTGGGGCCTCGCTCACATGTGGTGCGGCGCCAGCTGCTCGTCGCACCCCAACCAACCAAGATGGGATCAGGATCAGAACGGCCAGCGGCCGCCGAATCGGGTTGCGAGGCGGGCGTCGAGCCCAGCCGTGCGCCCGGCGGGCACGATTGCGAGCAGCAGCAGGGGAAACAAGTCCTCGGCCGGGTAGGTCCAGAGGTATTGGTTGGTGTCCCAGAGCATCACCCAGATTGGGAAGATCAGCAGCAGCCCGCCCACCGCGGCCAGCCGGGAGGCCACCCCGAAGATCAGCCCGAGGCCGACAGCGAGTTCGGCGACGGTGAGGAAGATGCTGAAGAATTCCCAGTTCGGCAAGACAACATCGCGATAGAACGCCCCCAGCGGCGCGATCTGGGTCTTGCCCGACGCGTCGGTCGCGATGCCCCGAGCGGCCCCGCGGGTGATCAGGTTGAAGGAAAAGAACCCCCAGTCGAAGAAGCCGACGTCGAACGCTTTGGCCAACCCGTTGCTCAGCCACACCAGCCCGGTGAAGATCCGCAACGCGGCGAACCCCCGAGCCAATAGCCGGTAGGGAGCGGCGGACGTTGCTTCCGGGGGTGCGGCGGTGGTGTGACTCATGTGCTGGTCCTCTTCTGGGGTGGCGTGGTGAACGGGTGTCCAGGGCGGGCGGGCACGCGTCCATCGTATGGGTGCCGCATAGTGGGCACCGTCTTCTGCCGGCAATGACGTAAAACGGAATCTCGGGCAACCGCGCCGCCGATGTGTGAGACTCATCGCGTGTTCATGATGCCTCGCGCCGCCGACCGATCCCGCCTACGTTTGGGTCGGGACGGGCACCGGACAACAGAAGCGGTGAACAACCGCGGCCGGGGGTAAGGCGCGAGTGACAAACAGACTCGACGAGTCGCCCTGGCGGGGCGCGCACACGCGCATTGCGGCGGCCCTGGGTATCGGCTGGATGCTCGATGCGTTCGAGGTCCAGATCATCGGCTCCGTAATCCCGGGTATTCAGGCGGAGTTCGGCCTCGGCGCTGGCCAGGCCGTGTTCATCAACATCATTTGGTTCTTGGGCATCGCGCTCGGGGCGCTGGGGTTCGGTTACCTCGCTGACAGGGTCGGCAGGCGCAAGCTGTTCATCGCGACACTGATCCTGTACTCCCTCGCCGCGGTCGCTACCGCCACGGCACCCACCTACGAGATATTCATCATCTTCCGGTTCATCACCGCGCTCGGGGTGGGCGGCGAGTACTCGGCGGTGACGTCGGCGATTGCCGAGTTCACCCCGGCGCGCAGCCGGGGCCGCAGCAATGGGCTGGTGATGAGCTTCTGGGCAGTCGGCGGCATCCTCGCCAGCGTGGTGTCCATCGTCATCATCTCCACCTTGGGGTTGAGTTGGCGCTACACGTTGCTGTTCGGCGTCATCAGCGCCGGGTACGGGCTGCTTGCACGACGGTTGGTCCCCGAGTCCCCCCGGTGGCTGGCCTCCAAGGGGCGGCTGGACGAAGCCGACCAGATAGTGACTCAGATCACCGGGGTCAGCAGCCCGAACGGCTACGTGATGACCGGCGCGGCGCGCGGCACCCGCTCAGCCCTGGGCGAGTTGTGGACCAACCACCGACGCAAGCTGTATTTTGGTATGGCCCTGGACTTCTCGGAGGCCGCGGGGTATTACGGCCTGTTCACCGCGATGAGTATCTTCGTGTTCTCCGCGGCTACTGGCGCGGTGCCGATCAGCGACAATGCACTGCCCTACTACTTCCTCATCGCGAACGTCGGGGCGCTCGCTGGCGGGCTGCTGGTCTCCTGGGCACTTGACGCCGTCGGACGGCGCCCGACGGTCACCTTCTCCTACACTGCCGCCGCGGCCAGCATGCTGCTGTGCGCGGCGGCTGCTGAGACGGGATCACAAAACCTGGTGCTGGTCGCTTTCACCGTGGCCGCGTTCTTCGCCACCTGCGCGTGGGTCTCGGCATACCCCACATTCTCCGAAATCTTCCCGACCGAGCTGCGCGCGACGGGGATCGGGGCGTCGGTGGGTGTAGGCCGAATGGGTGCGGTGATCGGCCAGGTCGTGCTCGCCGAGACCGCGATGGTGTTCACCGTGACCACGATGTTCGTGGTCCTCGGCGCCTTCTGGCTGATCGGCGCCGTCGCCGGCGGGCTGTGGTGGCTGCGTGGCGTGGAAGGAAAGGGAGTTTCGGTCGAGGTGCTCGGCGCCGCGGTGGGCGCGGAGGCGCAGACATGACTGCTCGCCCCGGGTGCCGTCGGCCTGAACTGGTTGGCCCTGCGGTCCGCGTGACGATTAGCGGGCTTGAGTAGCGTTGACGTGCAAAGGCTTTCGTCTGTCTGTTTTGCCCACCGCCGGGTCGGCGCCAATGGCGTGTCAGCATTGCAGCCAAGCCGCCGGCGGAATGGTCAGGGCGATGACACCATCTCTGCGACGGCGTACACCGGAATGCCGGACGACCGCGTGGCCGAAGTGTGTGACTGGTTGGGTGATATCGGCCAGCCCGAAAAGGGCGCTCGACGAGGTGTTTTCGGCGGCGCCGAATGCCAGCCCATTGCCCGAGATTCGAGGAGCGTGATGAATTCGACGGATGCGCTGGAGCGGGTCCTCGCCGTCGCCGGTGAGAATGCCGAACAGGTCGACACCAACGGCGCGTTCCCCGCCGCGGCGGTCGACGCTCTGCGTAGTAGCGGATTACTGGGGTTGATACTGCCGGTGGAGGTCGGTGGGCTCGGCGCCGGTCCGGTCGAGTTCACCGAGGTGGTTGGCCAACTGGCCGCGGCCTGCGGATCCACCGCAATGATCTACCTCATGCATGCGGCGGCGGCGGTCACCGTGGCCGCCGCGCCGCCTCAGGGCATGCCGGAGCTGTTGTCCGCCATGGCTTCCGGTGATTCGCTCGGGACGTTGGCGTTCAGCGAGAAGGGGTCGCGATCCCATTTCTGGGCGCCGGTGTCGACGGCGGCATTGTCGGACGACGGAAATGCGGTCAAGCTTCGGGCGGACAAGAGTTGGGTGACCTCGGCTGGTTACGCGGACACCTACGTCGTGACCGCCGGTTCCACCTCGGGAGTTGCCGGCGAAGTCGACATGTTCGCGGTTCCTGGTTCAGCCGCGGGTTTGTCGGTTGTCGCGCCGTTTGTCGGACTCGGCCTGCGCGGCAACGCATCGTCGCCGATGACGATCGACGCAACGGTGCCGGTGACTTCGCGGCTGGGCGATCAGGGCGCCGGATTCGGGTTGATGATGCAGATCGTGTTGCCGTGGTTCAACCTCGGCAACGCCGCCGTCTCGCTCGGTCTGGCCGGCTCGGCACATGCCGCCGCCATCGCGCACGTCGGTGCCGCCAGATTGGAGCATCTCGGTGAATCGCTCTCCGCGTTGCCAACCATTCGCGCGCAGATCGCAAGAATGGGCACGGCTCTAGAAGCTCAACGGGCTTACCTGAACCACGCTGCGGCTAGCGTCAGCGCACCCGATGACGACACGATGATCCATGTCCTCGGCATCAAGGCGTCGGCCAACGACGCCGCCCTGGTCATCACCGAATCCGCGATGCGAGTCTGCGGTGGAGCGGCGTTCTCCAAACACCTGCCGATCGAACGAGCGTTCCGCGACGCGCGGGCGGGCGCGGTGATGGCGCCGACCGCCGACGCGCTCTACGACTTCTACGGCAAGGCCGTCACCGGCCTTCCGCTCTTCTAAGGGGAATAGTGAACGACCCACTGATCATCGGAGCCGTCGCGTACACCCCGAATGTGGTCCCGATCTGGGAGGGCATCCGCACCTACTTCGACGAACCGGGCGAACCGGGCACCGCGATGGACTTCGTTCTGTACTCGAATTACGGTCGGCTCGTCGCCTCGCTGCTTGCCGGACACATCGACATCGCCTGGAATACGAACCTGGCCTATGTGCGGACGGTCATGCAGACCGATGGCCACTGCGTCGCGCTGGCGCAACGCGATACCGATGTCGGTTTCACGACGGTATTCGTCGCCAGATCGGGCAGCGGATTGACTGGCGCGGATGCCATTGCCGGGAAACGACTCGCACTCGGTTCGGCGGACTCCGCACATGCCGCGATCCTGCCGTTGCACTACCTCGCCCAGGCCGGTGTGCCCGCATCGGACATGCAGATCATCCGATTCGACACCGATATTGGCAAACACGGCGACACCGGCCGCAGCGAGCTCGACGCCGTCGAGGCGGTATTAGCCGGCGACGCCGACATTGCCGCGATCGGCAGTACTACCTGGGAGGCGATGGGACGCGACGAGTTAATGCCCGGCACACTGGAGGTGGTCTGGCGGACCGACGGGTACTGCCACTGCATGTTCACCGCGCTCGACACCCTGCCGGTGCAGCGGTACACCCCCTGGCTGGACAAGTTACTGGCGATGGACTGGGACAACGCCGAGCATCGCCGGATCCTCGAACTGGAGGGCTTGAAACGGTGGGTCCGCCCCCATCTGGACGGATACCAGCCGTTGTTCGCCGCCGTCGAGGAACAGGGGATCGACCCGCGGTGGTGATCTTCGACCTGATGCGGCTGATGGAGACGTTGGCCGATGGCGCTACTGGCGACGTCACCGTCGGCTCGGCGGCCGAACGAGAACTTGCCGAGAAATGGTGCGCGCGCAGCGGTAACACCATCGTGGCCGAGGCCGTGGACAACTCGGGCGCGGGCACGCTCACGGTGCGACGCGGCCGCCCACTCGACCCGCTGCAGGTTCTCGGTCCGGACCGGATGCCCGGTGCGCGGCTGTGGATGTATACCAACTTCCATTGCAACCTCGCGTGTGACTATTGCTGCGTGGCGTCCTCGCCCCAGACGCCGCGCAGAGAACTCGGCGCCGACCGGATCGCTCGACTGGCGCGGGAAGCGGCGGACTGGGGCGTGCGCGAGATCTTTCTCACCGGCGGCGAGCCCTTCCTGGCCGCAGACATCGGCACCATCGTGCGCAGCTGCGCCGCGCTGCTGCCCACCACGGTGCTGACCAACGCCATGGTGTTCAAGGGTCGGGGTTTACGGGAGCTCGAGTCCATCCCGCGAGACGGTGTAGCGCTGCAGATCAGCCTCGATTCATCCACCCCGGAAAAGCACGATGCGCATCGCGGTCGGGGTAGCTGGGCCAAGGCGGTCGCAGGTATCCGGCTGGCACTCGGGCTGGGCTTCCGCGTCCGGGTGGCGGCCACCGTCGCCGCCCCGGCGCCGGGCGAGCTCGCCGCCTTCCACCAGTTCCTCGACGACCTCGGAATCGGACCCGACGACCAGGTCGTACGGCCGATCGCCCACGAGGGAGTCGCCTCAGGGGGCGTGGTGCTCACCCGCGCGTCGCTGATTCCCGAAATCACGGTCACCGCCGACGGCGTCTACTGGCATCCCGTGGCGGCGACCGATGCAGACGCGTTGGTCACCCGGCAGATCGAGCCGCTCACACCGGCGCTGGATGAAATCTCCGAAGCCTTCGCCGAGCAGTGGGCCCGCGCAGCCAGCGCGGCGCAACTGTTCCCGTGCGCATGAGCAGGCGCGGAACGCCGGACAAATGTCCCGCTTGTCCGCGATAGCGCGGACCAGCTGTGAACAAAGGATGACGTTGGCCGAGGTCGGACGAGGCGTCCGCGGATCGGGCAGCAAGACGGGTACGTTTCTCAGTCATGACTGTTATCGCTATGAAACTTCTC
Source organism: Mycobacteriales bacterium (assembly GCA_038244615.1). Classification (GTDB taxonomy): domain Bacteria; phylum Actinomycetota; class Actinomycetes; order Mycobacteriales; family Mycobacteriaceae; genus Mycobacterium. Next base: position 48,884 of record JBBRTH010000025.1, read on the forward strand.
CGTTTCCTCGGATTGTGGATCGCCGCGGTCGCGCTGACCGTCGGCTACCTCAGCCCTGTCGCCGCTGGCCAGCCCGTCGCCGAGGAGCTGCAGTTCACTGCGAAAACCATAAACGGCCAAGATTTCTCCGGGCAGAGCCTGGCAGGCAAGCCTGCGGTGCTGTGGTTCTGGGCGCCCTGGTGCACCACGTGTCAAGGCGAGGCGCCCGGGGTGGCCCAAGCCGCGCGGGCCAACCCGGCCGTCACGTTCGTCGGGGTCGCCGCCCAGGATCAGGTGCCCGCGATGCAGAACTTCGTCGCCAAGTACGGTCTCGGCTTCACCAATCTCGCCGATCTCGATGGCTCGATATGGCGGCAGTTCGGGGTGACCATCCAGCCCGCCTTCGCGTTCATCGGTCCCGACGGCTCGGTGGACGTAGTCAAACGCACCCTCTCCGAGCAAGACCTCGCCGCGCGGATCAGCACACTCACCGCAGCCTGACCCGGCGCCCCAGACGCCTCGGTGGACATCTCGACGCTGGGCTTCGCGTTGGCCGCGGGGTCGCTCGCCGCGCTCAACCCGTGCGGCTTCGCGATGCTGCCGGCCTACCTGACCTTGGTGGTCCTCGGCGAGAGTGCAGACGACGAGGGTCGAAGCCGCACGGCCGCGGTTGGGCGAGCGCTGGCAGCCACTGCGGCGATGGCCGTCGGCTTCCTGCTCGTGTTCGGCACGTTCGGGCTCATCATCGCACCCCTGGCGACCTCGGTGCAGCAGTACCTGCCCATCGTCACCGTGGTGATTGCGGCAGGCCTGATCGGGCTGGGCGTCTGGATGCTGACCGGCCGGGAAATCACGGTGTTCCTGCCCAAGCCAGGCCGGGGCGCGCCTACCGCGCGGCTGGGGTCGATGTTCGGCTACGGGCTGGCCTACGCGCTCGCGTCATTGTCCTGCACGATCGGGCCGTTCTTGGCCGTCACCAGCGCCACCTTCCGCGGCGGCTCGGTCCTCGGCGGTGTCGCGGCGTATCTGGCCTATGCAGCGGGCATGGCCCTTGTTGTCGGCGTCTTGGCGACCGCGGTCGCGCTGGCTGGCAACAGTGTGACAGCGGGTGCGCGGCGGGTACTGCCGTACGTCAACCGGATCGCCGGCGGCCTGCTCGTGCTGGTCGGGCTGTATGTGGGCTACTACGGCATCTACGAGCTGCGCGTGTTCTTTGGCGGCGGTGACGCGCAGGACCCGGTGATCGCGGCCGCCGCAGCGGTCCAGCAGACCTTGGTGGGCTGGGTGGACAGCATCGGAGTGCTGCCGCTGCTTGGTGTGCTGGCCCTACTGGTGCTCAGCGCCGTGCTGCTGGGCAGACGGGTCAGGCGAAAGTACGACACTGAGCGGTTGTGATCAATTTCCATGGTTCGGACTGGATACCAGATCCTTGGATACAGATGTACCGATCACCGAGACCGGCCTGTTGACGGGACGTGCGCGAGTAGCTCGTCGACGGACCGTTGGTCGAAGGGTGTTGCCGTGCTTCGTGGCGATTACGCAGCCGTCGGGTCCGATCAGGATGTCGGCAACCCGCAGCCCGGGCCGCAGATCCAGCACCCCGGCGAGCCGGCGAGAAGTTGTTCATCACCCAGCCTGCACTGTCCACAGCCATCAAGCAGCTCGAGCACCAGACCAGCGCGACGTTGCTACGGCACAACACCACCCGCGGAGTAGCGCTGACGGACGTCGGCGATCGCCGACCTCATCGCGTCGACGAGGCGCAATCGCTCAATTCGGCTGTGCTATCTGATCGGCACGGGCGCCGACGTGCTGTTCCGGTTGGTTCGGCACTTCGAGGCCACTCACCCCCAAATCAGTCTGGAGTCAAGGGAATTCGACTTCTCCGACCCGACAGCGGGCCTAGCAGACGGCACTACCGAGGTGGCGATCATCAGACCACCCGTCGACCTGCCCGAACACCGGATGCTGATCCTCGATGCCGAGAACTGGGTGGCCTGCCTCCCACGGGACCATCGACTCGCACAACGCAGCGAGGTGTCGATCTCCGAACTCCTCGACGATCCGGTCGTCGTCGCACCGGGTAGTGCGGGCCGCTGGCGCGACTATTGGATGGCAATGGATGCGCGTGACGGCACGCCGCCCACGATCACCGCCGTCGCCGCGACCTACGAGGAGCAGACGACGACGGTGGCGCGCGGTCTCGGCATCAGCTTCACCAGCGAGGCCAGCGCGCGGCTCTACAACAGGCAGGGCATCGCCTACGTCCCGATCGTCGACCGGCGGCGCAACTACACCGCGCTCGCGTGGCATCCCGCGCGGTTGAGCAAGGATGCGGACGCCCTGACCGCCAGGTCCGCGACGAGAAGAGCTTCGAGGAAGGGCAGTCCACGGAGTGAGCAGCGACCTATTACTGATGAGCTGATGGCCGTCACCACCGCCGGCGGAGTCACCCCGATCAACTCGCTCGATGATGAACCGATCGGCAGTGGTGATCAGGCTGGCGAGCCCGACCCGCTGACGGTAGCCATCCGAGATCGCTTCTGGGCGTTGATGGATGAGCCCGGCACCCTGATCGAAGCGATCGAGTACTGAGAGTGCCGAAGGCGGCTACCCCAACGAGACGAGATCCTCGACAGAGTCGATGGGGAGCATGCCCTCGACCCAGGCGGTGACGTTCATATTCGTCAGGTTGATGCCGCCGCCGTGGTTGTCGAGGAAGGCGGTGTCGGCGGCGTCGCGGCCGGTCGCGATGCGCACCATCGTCTGCCGCGGCGCCAGGCACGTCGCGTCGACCACGCGCCACATTCCGTCGACGTAGGCCTCGGCGACCGCATGGAAGTCCATCGGATAGCAGCCGGGCGCGTAGACCGCAACGAGGCGGGCCGGCACGTTGACCGCACGCAGCAGCGCGATCACGAGATGTGCGTAGTCGCGGCACACACCCGTGCCGGCCAGCACGGTGTCCGCCGCGCCGTCGATCGGATCGCTGGAGCCGGGGACGTACTGCAACCGCGTGCCGACCCAGGACGACACCTTCTCCAACAGCGTGACCGACTTGGCGAGGTTGCCGAATTCCGTTGCCGCAAAACCGTAGAACTTGTCCGCCTCGGCGTAGCGACTGGGCCGCAGGTAGGTCGAGAGGTCGATCTCCGCGACCGGCGCCGGCTCCGACTGGCCGATGATCGTTGCCGAATAGTTCGCCATCACCGTCCCCTTGCCCGCCTCGAACTTGTGGATGCGGGTGCCGAGCTGACCGACGAGCTCGATCGGCTCGATTGCGTTGCCGTTCAGGGTGAACGACAACGAGTCGGTAACCTCGGCACCTGGTTGGGGTGCGACGGCGATCTGGAACTCCAGGGTCGTCGGATCGAATACCTCGACCTGGAGTTGCGCGCCAACTTCGCGTCTCATGGGCTCACCGCTGCTTTCCGTACGTTCATCGGGGGAGAGACGCGGCAAGCGCATCTTGTCGGCACATCGTTACCCGGCGAAAGCGAAAGCCAAACGTCGAAGGGGCAGACGCCGGCCAAGCTCACACCGGCGTGACGCCTCGAAGTTTAGGGGACGAGCGAGTCCGCGTGCCCCCCATCGACGCGGACGGCGGCTCCAGTGCTGGCGACGCTGGACAGGTCGATGTCCACCCGCGCGACGTGCCTCAACACGAGGTTCACAGGAGACTGTGGAACCGATTCTTGCAGGACACGTTCCGCCTGAGCAACGACGCGAGGCGACCTTTGATGATGAGGGGATCTCTGTGCGCCGGTCGTCCATCACGGCTTTCATGGCGGAACTGCTGTCCGTATACGTGGGGTTGGCCGGCGGCGCCGCCACGGCGAATGCCTTCTCGCGCCCCGGTCTTCCGGTCGAACAACCGATGGTGCCCTCGGCGAGCATGGCCCGCGACATCAGGATTCAAATCCAGAGTGGCGGTGCCAACGCGCCCGCCATCTACCTGCTCGACGGTCTCCGCGCGCAGGGCGACATCAACGGCTGGGACATCAACACCCGGGCCTTCGAGTGGTACTACGGCTCGGATCTCTCCGTCGTGATGCCGGTCGGTGGACAGTCGAGCTTCTACAGCGACTGGCAGAAGCCCGCATGTGGCAAGACCGGTTGCCAGACCCACAAGTGGGAGACCTTCCTGACTCAGGAACTCCCCGCGTAGCTGGCTGGCGAGAAGCAGGTCAAGCCGACAGCGGAACGCTTGACTGGGGCTACTGGGGCCAGCAGTTGCAGGCGATGAAGCCCGACGTCCAGCGCGTGCTTGGCGCCACGCCGACCGCCGCCTAATCGTCGCCTGTACCGCCTAGTCGACGGTGATGTCCTTCAGCTCACGCTTGAGGATCTTGCCCGTCGGGTTGCGCGGCAACTCATCGAGGAAGATGACCTCGCGCGGCACCTTGTAGCGGGCCAGGTTGTCCTTGACGTAGGTCTTGATCGCGTCCTCGTCGACCGTGGCGCCGTCGGCCTTCACCACGAAGGCGCGCAGCCGGTGACCCCACTCGTCGTCCTCGACGCCGAGCGCGGTGGCCTCGATGACTTCGGGGTGCCCGCTAATCAGGTCTTCGACCTCGGCCGGGAAGACGTTCTCACCGCCACAGACGATCATCTCGTCGTCGCGGCCACTGACGTAGAGCAGTCCGTGCTCGTCGAAGTAGCCGACGTCGCCGGAGGACATGAGCCCGTCGATGATCGCCTTGTGGCCGCCGCCGGTGTATCCCTCGAACGGGAAGGTGTTGCCGACGAAGATGCGGCCCACTTCACCCTTGGGCACCTCGTTGCCGTTGTCGTCGAAGAGCTTCACCTTGACGCCCTTGACGACGGGGCCGACGGTCGATGGGTTGATCGAGAGGTCCTTGGGCCGGGCGATGGTCGCGAACGCGATCTCCGTCGATCCGTACAGGTTGTAGACGACTGGGCCGAGATCCTTCAGGGCGCGGGTAGCGAGTTCGCCACCGAGCTGCGACCCGGACACGAACACGATGCGCAGGCTCGACAGGTTGGGCTTGGGGCTGGTCTTCTCCAGCTCGTCGAGGATGCGGGACAACATCACCGGCACCACGACGATGGCCGTCACGCGATTCTGCTCGATGTCGGCGAGCACGGTGGCCGGCTTGAACCGCCGACGCAGCACGAGCGTGCTGCCCAACATCATCGCGATGGTGGCGTGAAGGAAGCCGAGCGCGTGGAACATCGGGGCGGGAAGCGAGGTCACCTCACCGGATTTGAACGGCACGTGCGACAGAACGCCGCCGATCGGCGCCAGCGAGGGCGGGGTGCTGCGGTTCGCTCCCTTCGGGGTCCCGGTGGTGCCGCTGGTGAGGATGATGATCTTGGAGTGGGCGGTCGCCTTCGGCGGCGGGTTGGACTTGCTCCTGGCGATCAGGTCGGCCAGTGTCTCGTCGGTGCTCTCGGACGGCTCGCCGCCCTGGTCCGGGTTGGTCGGCAAGGCGCGCAGCTTGCCCAGTTCTGGCTCGGCGGCGGAACACGCCTTCGTGTATTCGTCGTCGTGGATGATCAGCTTCGCGCCCTCGCGCTCGGAGACCTCCTTGATCTGCGGGCCGGAGAACTCACTGTTGAGCAGGATGAGCCGGACTCCCACCTTGGCGGCACCGTAGAGCGCGACCAGAAACCAACGGTGGTTGCGGATCAACAACGCCACCCCGTCGCCGCCTCGCACGCCCAGGCCCAGCAGCCCATGGGCGACGGCGTTGGCGGCATCGTCGAGTTCCTTGAACGTCAGCTCACCGTCGTCGTCGATGATGGCGGTGCCGTCGGGATTTCGGCGCGCGTTGAGCGCAGGGATCATCCCGAACTCGCCCCACCGCCTGATGTCGGCAAGCATGGCGACGACGTTCTGCGGCGGCTCGAGCTTGAGGGCACCGGCCTCGAACATCTTCCTGGCGTAGTGCAGTTCGGCCGAGCCACGCTCGAGGTATTGCTGAACTTTGGCCGCTGCCTGCAGGGGAAGCTCTGTGAGGTGGGGCATCGCCCCACAATATGTGACGGCCGTCGCAGATGGGTCCGGGTACCGCTTATATTCCCGTCGCTTCGCTCGCCCCGGGCCACAACTACCATTACCGATATGGCGTCTTCGCTGTCGATGGACATCGGCGGCAGGAGCCTGCGGGTCACCAATCCCGACAAGGTCGTGTTCCCGGATGCGGGCGTGACGAAGCTGGCCCTCATCGAGTACTACCTGTCTGTTGCCGACGGCGCGTTGCGCGGGGTCGCGGGCCGCCCGATGATTCTGAAGAGATTCCTCAAGGGCATCTCCGAGGAGGCGGTCTTCCAGAAGCGGGCTCCCGAGAAGCGCCCGGACTGGATCGAGGTCGCAGAGTTGAAGTACGCGTCCGGCACGTCAGCCAAGGAAGCCGTCGTCGACGACGCGGCCGGCCTGGCGTGGGCGGTGAATCTCGGCTGCGTCGACCTCAACCCCCATCCGGTCCGCGCTCACGATCTGGAGCACCCCGACGAGTTGCGCGTGGACCTGGATCCGATGCCGGGTGTGGAGTGGCGGCAGATCGTCGACGTGGCGTTGGTGGCACGCGACGTGCTCACCGAGTACGGGCTGACGGCTTGGCCCAAGACCTCCGGGTCGCGCGGCTTTCACGTCTATGCCCGCATCGAGCCCAACTGGCCCTACAACCAGGTGCGGCTGGCAGCCGAGACGATCGCACGCGAAGTCGAAAGGCGTGCACCCGATTTGGCGACGAGCAGGTGGTGGAAGGAAGAGCGCGAGGGCGTCTTCGTCGACTTCAATCAGAATGCCAAGGACCGGACCGTCGCATCGGCATACTCAGTACGCTCGCTGCCCGACGCCCGGGTGTCCACGCCCCTGCGGTGGGACGAGGTGGCCGACTGCAGACCCGAGGCATTCACCGTGGTGACGGTGCCCGAGCGCTACGCCGACATCGGCGACCCGTGGGAAGGCATGGACGACGCCTGCGGCGGCCTGGAGGGTCTGCTTGCCCTGTCGAAGGAACTGGGTCCGGCCGAGAAGGCGCCCAAGGGAGCACGACGCGGCGACGGAACGGGAACCCGCGCCCCTGGGCGTGTTTCCACGATGCCGCTGATCGAGGTCGCCCGCACCAAGACCAAGGACGAGGCGATGGCCGCACTTCGGACGTGGAAGACGAAGTACGCGTTTGCCGCCGAACGGCTGGAACCGATAGACGTGCTGGTCGACGGCATGCGTGGCCCCAGTTCGATCTGGTACCGCGTGCGCGTCAACTTGCAACACGTACCGGAGGACCAGCGACCACCGCAGGAAGACCTCATCGCGGACTACTCCCCGTGGGCAGGATATTCGGGCGCTCAGCGGCGCCGGAACTGACAACGTCGTGAACGGTTTGCTGACCGGGCCCGGCGGACTCTTAACGATGTTTTAGGAGTTACTCCCCGGTACCTTAATTTGGGCGCTTACCTTGGGATTCAAGTCGAAGTGACGGCACCGCCGCCTTCTCACTCGGCAACCATCGAAGGGAGGCAGTGCCATGACCGCTACGAGCACCAGCTCAGCGACGAATTCCCGCTTCCGGTATGGAAATCCGTCGGTCGAATGCAACGGCGCCGAGCTGCACAAGCAGTGCCGCCAACTCGCCACCGTCCTGACGATCACCGGTGCCATCGACGAGGTCAACGTCGACCTCGTGGCCGCACAGGCCAGGGGTTGCATCATCGCGGAGAAGCCCTTCATCCTCGACCTGAGCGGCGTCACCTCCTTCGCTGCACAGGGAATCGCCTTGCTCGACGTCATCGACGAAGCCTGCCTCGCCGCGGGTGACGAGTGGTTGCTGATCGTCAGCCAACCGGTTTCCAGGACGCTCCGCCTCTGCGGCATCGACGAGATCTTCCCCGCCACGGCGTCGGTTCCCGAAGCACTGCAACACTTCTCGGACGTCGCCGGAGAGCGCCGCCGCATTCTGCCCATCCTCACCAAGTCCGCCTGAGCGCAAGGAATCTACGACATGCTGATTGACGTCCGCTGGCTGCGTTTCCTCATGCACCGCCGCCACAAGCCCGCCCTGGCCCAGCCTGCTCACTGATCTTGGGTCGACTTCTCCGCTAACTCACGAGATGCCCACCTCCGAGCGACTTCCGCTCGTAGGTGGGCATTTTGCTAGCAGTTGCCGCCGTAGTGGTAACCGCCGCCGTTGTACGCCGGCGGAGGCGGTGACGGACCCCAACCGGGTCCTCCGCCCACGACGTTTGGGACGAGACCGGGGACGGCGCGGCGTTGGCCACACCCGAACCCGCAGTGGCAGTTCCTGCGGCGAACCCCCGTCCGCGTTTCCCGGTCCCACGTATCAGTGGGGTGCGGAAAGCCATACCGGATTGGTGAGGGCGACCATCGAGGGGTGGCGGTCGCGGAGGCGACGGCGGACCTCGATCCGCGCGAACCGGGCCTCGGCATTGGTGGTTGTCCACTGGAGGTGGCCGTGCCCCGACGCGTCGATCGTCGTGCCGGCGGCGCGATGCTGGGCGGTGATCAAGGTCAGGCTGGTGTCGGGTGCTCCGGTGACGGTGGCGGTGATGGTTGCCTGCGCGCTGGCGGGCATCGTGAGGGTCTCCCCTGGGCCGGCGGTCAGCATGGCGTCACCGACCGGACACGATGCGGTCAGCTCGAGGGTCACCGCGCTCGACTCGGCGAGGTAGGACCTGCCGCGGCGCAGGCCCTCCACGACCGCCGGCGTCGACAATTCCGCGGCCCGCACGACGGTCTGCGGCGAACCGACCCGTTGGTGTGGGCCGTGCGAGTCGCTGCCCCCGACTGCCGCGACGTGTCGGCCGCGGAAAATCAGTCGATGCCAAATTCGCAGCGAAACTTCGTCATCGAGGTTCCATCTGCCGTTCCAGACTTCGACCGCGTCGACGTCGGCGAAGCCGAATTCCCATGCCGATCCCGGAAGCGGTACCGCCGGATGGGCGGCGACGACGATGCCGCCACCGGACCGGACCTGGGCGGCGTAGCGCTCGAGAACGCGATCGCGGGGCGCGTAGCGCCAATCGATCCACTCCTTCGGCGGCAACCCGACGGCCAGCCAGTGACCGTGCCGGGTGGTGACCTCCTCACCGGCGATGACCAGCAACCCGCCAGTATTGCAGAGGGTCCATGCCTGGTTGGCCGAGCTGGTGTTGTGGTCGGTGGAGACGATGAAGTCCAGCCCGGCAGCACGCGCTGCGGCGGCCAGTTCATCGGGCTGGTACCGGCCGTCGGAGTGCACGGTGTGCAGATGCAGATCGCCGCGCAACCAGTCGGCGCAGCGACCCGGCACGACCTCGGGTATAGCCACCACGGCTGACGGAACCGGCCGTGGCGCATCGAATTCGAGCACGATGCGGGCGCGCCATCCCATGCCTAGGGGGTTGAGTACCACCGGGCCGAACGCCAAAGTCCACCGGCCAGGATCGATGGGTCCGGGCAGGTAGCCTGGTGTCGCGTCGCACGCTGACATCGTGAAGCCGGTTCGGGCTCCGCCGGACCATCCGCGGAACCCCGCGTCGCTGCCTACTTCGTGGCCGGCGGGGCCGAAGATCCCCAGATCGAGGACGTTGCGCGCCACCCCGAACAGTGCGAATCGATCATGAGACGTTTCGACCGTGATCCGCTGCACGCCCGATGGCACGTCGAACGGCATGTAGGCCCATTGGTCGATGCCGAACCGAAAACGCCCCTCGTAGTTCTGGGTGATCCTGGCGGCGAAGCGGTCGACCTCCACCACCGACGATTCCACGAGCGTCGCCTTATTCGCCATGACCTCACTCACCTTTTCGGCTCCCCGCACAGGATCTCCGAACTGCGCTCGCCCATCGGTTACATGGACACGAACGTCCGCTGCACGATTGCCGTCGAACGACTCGGCGGATCATCACGACGCTGATGGGGCTGACGTCGGAGTGTCGACAAGTTGACCAAGCTTGAGCCAACGCATCAGCGCCTTGAGCTAGCGCAAACCTCGATCGGTTTGACCGCGGGACGGCTGTCGGGATGCTGGGTGCACGACACTGTCGAGCACAATGACGAATGAGCAGGTCGCCTCGAAGTCGACGATCACAACGTCGACGAGGGCTGGGGTGTCGTCATCAAGGGGCGGTCCTACGTGCTGGGCAGCTCAGAGCTCGCCAAAGCTGAACGTGGGCGGCCGCTGTCGTGGATCACGACGCCCAAGAAGCGCTTCATCCGCATCGTGCCCACCGAGGTCATTGGGCGCAGGTTGCGCTTCGGGGGCGAGCAGCGGCAGCGGAGCGACTCTTCGTGACGTGCCTGCGGACACGGCATTCCTGCTAAAACGTTCGCGCAGCGGCGACCGTCAGCTTCGACCCGACGCACGACGGGCGCTTACTGCTCCCCCACCACTCCGGCACGGTTGCTCAGGGCCAAGGGAGCAAGGCGGTTCGGAACACACCGATTCGCCGTGAGGCTCGTCGGCCCCTGTGGGTCCACCGGGCCCCATGACCTACCGCGGGGTCGCGTCGGGCAACAGCGCGACGACGGCGAAGCCGTAGTCCTGCTGCAGCCGCCGTGCTACCAGCGAGCGATGGCACGCTTCTGCGTCCCGTTCCACACAGAAGAGCGCGGAGGCGGTGTCGACCGGAAGCTCGGCAACGAACGACGCGAGATCGGCGCGTTCGAGGACTTCATCCAGGTAGCGTTCGCGGAACTCCGGTGCCAGCTCGACACGTGACCGCTTGCCGACACCGAGCCGGTCGTCCTCGCGATACTGCACCTGTCGCATGTCCGTCGTAGGTGCAAATTCTTTGTGGTGGGAATACCTCACGTGTGCGTCTGCAAGTGACCCCTGAAGTGATTGCGCATTCGCCCACGCGTATTCCGGCCCGCGAACACCTCGCCGCTGCCGCACGTCGACGACCAAGCTCACGTCTGCCCGGCGCAACGCGCGGAGGAACTGCTGGAGGTCCCAGCCGTAGACGCCGATCGTCGCGACTGTGCGCACCACCGCCACTGATTAGCGCTTGACGGGCGTCGGTCGCGCGCTACGACCAGGGGGCCTCGACCGAGTGTCGGCACACACTGAGCCGCAGCCCGGTGGAACGGAGATCTGTCGGCACGAGTTGATGAAGATCGAAGGTAGCCCCCGGCTCCGTGGCGTGTCAATGGCGTTGTTGTGCCGGCTTACCCGAGCGGAGGATCAAATACATTGGGCTGCAATTAATTCAGGGCTTACTCCCTCCGTCGGCCTCGCTAGACGACGGGTGGCTGCGGAGCGTTCGTCGATGGGCACCGGCGGCGGTCGCGGACGAAGCACGGCGCTACGCCGACCCGGGTGAGCGCATGCACTGAGTCCACGGCCTCACCGAGCCGCCTACCAGCCGGACGACGTTCGGCGGCCACTGGGTGAAGTGGGTGCGCGGCCGGGAGAGCTGCACGCCGTCGACGATGATGTCGAGCTTCTCGTTGTAGAACGCCAACAGCCCGGCGATGGGCCGCACCTGCCCGAACGGGTAGTCAAGTGAGCCGTGACCTCGTTCGAGCGGGCCGCCCAAGCTGGTGTGATTAGGCTCGTCGCCCGGTTCAACGAGAGGGAAACGGTCATGCCGCGATCCGCCATTGCGTCCAATGACCCCACCGCGACCGGTGACGAGGAAAGAGAAAACATGTCGCGCAGCCACCACTGGACCCTCGACTGCCAAGCGGGAGAGAAGATTTGACGTGTTGCTCGGAATGGAAGTCAGAGGACTCTCGTGGCCCCGATGACATTGGGCAGCGAGCCCGTCGGGAAGCTTCGCGGTGTAGCAGTGTTGGCCCGGAAACCACAGCCAGTCTGGAGCGAGGCAGCCGTACGCCGCTGTTCTCGCCGAGCCCTTTGCACGCGCCGGACGCTTCTGGTGAGCGAGTCCTGCTGGTCTTGGAGCCCTGCCTCCCTGGTGAGCGGGAGATGGAACGGACCAGCCAGAGTGGCACGCTTGATTGGAATCCACCGCTGCAGGAGCGATGACGTCTCCCGCGCTGTAACGCCGCAGGGCATCACGGCAACTGAGCCATTACCCGGCGCGATTGTCGCGTCGAGGTTTGGCCAAACGCCAACCAGAAGGAGAACTAATGAGCACTCCGTCCAACACTTCATCCACCCTCGTCAACACCGCCGGCGCTAGCGGCTTCGCCCTCGACGGGTTTGATCCCGTTGCCTTCTTCACCGACCAGCATCCCGTGAACGGTGATCCAGCGATCACGTCGAAGCATCAGGGTGCCACGTACATGTTCGCCACCGAGGAGCACCAGCAGATGTTCGACGCGAACCCCGACAAGTACGCCCCGCAATATGGAGGCTTTTGCGCCTTCGGCGTCTCGGTGGGTGCACTGTTCCCGGTGGACATCATCAACACCCAGGAAGTGCATGATGGCAAACTGACGGTGATCTTGAACGCGGAGCTACGCAAGGCGTTCGACGATGACTTCGAGGCGAACGTGAGCAAGGCCGACAACAACTGGCCGGCGCTGGTCAGCGCGCACGGCAAGTGATTTCGGCATAAGGGACCCGGCCGCACCGTCCAGTCGCGGGCCGTTGGTGGCTGTTCCTTGGAAGTCAAAGTTCAGCAGAACGAGTTCGGCGTCGGCATTGGCCCGTTGCCCAAGATCGACGACACCCACCACGGGACACAGCTGACTTCACGTCGGCCCGTCGCTGGAGAGCACGTCGAGGTCGAGGTGCAACCAGAAGCCTTGCACCACCCCATCACGTGAGTTGACGGCTTGGTAGGCGGATTCGGCGGAGTCAGCGATGAGTTCCTCGCTGGAGACGATGCGAGCCCGAGGGGCGAAGGTGCGTGGGTCGGGTGCGCCGCCGTCGATGGTATCCCCGCTGAGCTGCTGAGACGACCGGAGCGAACACTCGATCAGTACGTAGGGGAGAACGTCGCAAGCTTCTACCGCTAGACCCCCCTGAAGTTGGGCTTGCTCACCCTCTGTTCGCCCGGCTTCAATCGCAAACCCCGTGTCTCGTTCCTGGAGAAACAAGCGTGATCACTTCCTCTCTGAGACCCGTTGAGGGGAACTGCTAACGCGGCGCATCCCGCATGACCTCCAGCCCCCCACGATGCCGATGCCCTAAGGCCGCCCCGATCGCCGACGTCCTTGCCACGATGTTCCGCGGCCGACGCGCGGCAGGCGGCACCTCACGTCCACGCTCTTGACGGCAGCAACGACGGTTCGATGAGCGCAGCCCGGCGGAACGAGGCCGAGGTGGATGAGCTGCGCTGTGCCAAACCCGATGGTAGGAAGCACATACTCGACACACGTCGAACCGTTGCCGGTTGCGTGTAACGCGGGCTGACGTTGGGTAAGCACCGTGCGTGATCGAACGCGACGACGTGGTTCCGACAGAACCCCGTGATACCGGAAGCCCCAGCCGAGTGGTGCCTAACGGCGGTGATCCCTCCCTCGAACTCTTCGGGCACGGCTGGACCCCGGGCACCGGGCCTTCGAACGATTCCGAGTTCTACCGGGGCCGACACCGGGCCGAGGACGCGTAGCGAAGCCTCGCGGCGAGATAGGGGGCGGTTCTGCTCTCGCACGCATTCGCAACGCCGTCCGGCGTCCCCGCGGTGACCACCCGTCCCCCGGCATCACCGGCACCTGGACCGAGGTCGATCACCCAGTCAGCTCCGGCGACCACGCCCATGTCGTGTTCAGCCACGACGACGGTGTTGCCCGTATCGACCAATCGGTGCAGCTGCCGCTCGAGCAACTCGACGTCGGCCGGGTGCAGACCGGTCGTCGGCTCGTCAAGAACGTTGAACGTGTGGCCGCGGCGGGCTCGCTGGAACTCGGACGCCAGTTTGATGCGTTGCGCCTCACCGCCCGACAACTCGGTGGCCGGCTGTCCGAGTCGCAGATAGCCCAACCCGACGTCACGCAGCGCGGCGAGACTCCGCACCGCACCGGGGACGTCGGTGGGGAAGTCGGCCGCCTCGTCGACGGTCATGGCGAGAACGTCGGCGATCGTGCGATCTCGATAGCGCACCGCACCCGGCCACGCTGCGACGGCGCCCTCGCGGATCGTGAGCGACGGGTCGGGAACGAGCGTCTCGTCGGTCACCCGGTGGATCCGGCCCAGGCCATCGCAATCCGGGCACGCGCCGATGGCGGTGTTCGCCGAGAACGAGTCGGAGTCCAGTCATTCGATGGCGCTCGGCGGGTACGTCCCCGCCCGAGAGAGGAGCATCCGGAGAAGGTTCGAGAGCGTCGTCACCGTCCCGACCGTCGACCGCGACGTCCCCGCTCCCCCGCGCTGCTGCAGCGCGACCGCCGGCGGCAGACCGGTGATGTCGTCGACCTTCGGCGCTCCGGCGGGCAGCAGCAGGCGTCGGGCGTACGGAGCGACGGACTCGAAGTACCGGCGCTGCGCTTCTGCATAAACCGTGTCGAAGGCCAGTGACGACTTCCCGGACCCGGATACCCCCGTGAAGGCGACGAACGCGTCGCGGGGCGCGGCGACGTCGACGGACCTCAGATTGTGAACCTGCGACCCGAGGACGCGAACGAAGGGATCGACGTCTTCCGGTGGCGTGGACACACAGCCAGTGTGGGGTCCGCCCTGCACGACGACCAAACGTCGAAGGAGGGTGGTTGCAACCGGTGCGGTGGCATCTGCCAGGTGGCGGGAAGGCAACCCGCAGCCGTAACCAATGGTCGTCGTGTCACGATCGCGACCATGTGAACGACAATCGCGGCCCTCGCGGTCATCCCTCGCAGCGGCCCCGCCATCGCGATTGTCGTCGGCTGCATCTTCAGTGCGGTGTCCGCAGCGATCGTCGCGATGGAGAACCACCGCGCCGCCTACATCTGGGCAGCGGCTGCGTTCATGGTCGCCATGGTTCGTGACGCGGTGACCCCCAGTGAGGTCCCACACACGAAGGTGCCCACCCCTGAGCGACCGTCGCTCGGAGATGGACACATTCACGTCAAAGGCTGCGCAGAGGCGGGCCCAGTAAGGAACTGGCGATCAGTAGTTGTTGCAGCTGTTGGCCACCTGGGCGATCAACCCGCTGTACTGCGCCGCCGCTGGATACGCCCGGACCTGGTCGATCTTCTGCTGCCGCAGGGCAGGCGGCGAGTTGACGAGGTCCTGCAGGAACCCGTTCGCCATTGGATTGCTGGCCAGCGCGTTTGCGGCGACCGGGTCCTCTGCGTTGAGCGCGGCGATTACCTGCGGATAAGTGCACGTCGAGTTCACGATCACCGCGTCGCCGGGTGCCGCCGACGCGATCCCGCTTCCGGCCATCAAAGCCAAGGCCAAACCACCTAGACCAGCGGCCACTTTCGTTGTCCGTGCCATTTCGTCCACCTTCCGACACATGAATACGACGGCATCATCGAAGTGTCGTCGCTGAGTTTAACCGTGAATACGGCCGCTCGCGTTACATCATCGCTCGCAGCGAAATCCCAGCGAGCGCTTAAGGAGCGGTCTTGTTTAGCCATGATGGGCGTCCCGTTGTGACACGGCCACGGGCGAAGGACGTGCTCGCGTCAGGGCTTGAGCATGACCTTGATCGCGTTGTTCTGCTTCTTCTGAAGATGTTGTACGCGTGCGGGGCTTCGTCGAGGGACACGACGTCTCAACGGATCGTCATCGGTGAGCAACGGCATGATGTCGTCGACCCAACGTTTGACATTCGCCTGACCCATCCTGAGCTGCGCCTGCTTGTCGAACAGCGTCAGCATCGGTAGCGGATCCGCCATGCCTCCGTACACCCCGATGAGCGAGATCGTGCCGCCGCGACGCACGATGTCGATCGCCGGGTAGAGCGCGTCGAGGCGATCGACACCTGCCTTCTGCATCATCGGCTTGGCGAGCGCATCGGGCAGCAACCCGGTCACCTGTTGCGCAGCCTTCCGCCACCGGTGACCCGTGCGCCTCCATTCCGACGGCGTCGATCACCGCGTCGGTTCCCCGACCGTCTGTCGTCGAGCAGATCGCGTCCCCGATCGGAAAGTCGAGCTCGCCGAGGTCGACGGTCTGGATTCCGCGTCCCGCAGTAAGGGCGAGACGTTCCTGCACCATGTCGACACCCCAGGCCCAGGACGGTCACCGATCCGCCGTCCGGAATCTCGGCATACGCAACCGCCTGCCAGGCAGTGGGCAGGACGTCCGACGGGTAGACGAAACGCGAGTCGGGCGGGCACCTGCGTGGTCTCACATTGCCGGTCACTGCCACTTACCCGCGGTGAGCGACCCAAAACGCCGGTACCGGTGCCGACGGCGGGCATGTCGCGCGACGTATGACACCGAATTCCTTTGCAGCTAAGGGGAAGTCGGTCAGGCCTGCGGCCTTCGGTGCTTCGAGACCTACTCGGCGACGAGTTGATCGCTGTCGACGAAGACGAGATTGTCGTCGTCGAGCATCACTGCCCACCGGCGCGCTGGACCGGCGATGCGTTTGCCGCCGATTTCCACCGGGATGCCCACCGAGTCGCCGAAGTCGTCGAGGACGACGCCGTGTACCTCGCGGTCGGTGCTGGGAAACACCCGCACCCGCGCCGTGATCGTTACGCCGGCGGGCGTGTCATCGCCGCCGCTGGCCGCGACTTCACTCATGGCCACTTCCCGTCTGTGGAGGTCCCCGGACAATCGCATTGTCAAGCAACGCCCAAGGATGCACGAGTGATTCGGCAGATATCGACCTAATTCGTCCCGAGAGCGCTTAGCGGGCCGTTCCGGATCACCCGGGGTCTCGGGGCGCCTTCACAGGTGGGGCGCCCTTGGAAGCTCGAGTCCAGAACCGCCAAGGGCTAGAGAAGTCGCATTCCGGACTACGTTCCGCTCCATTGACCAAACTACACCGCTGGATGCACCGACAACCAGCGTCGTCGTTCGCCGTCGACCAGATGCCCTGACGTCTGGACACTTTCACCAACGCTCTGCGAACTGAGCGGGCGCCTGCGCATCAACCCAGCACGTTCACGTTGTCGCGGCCCTGATTCCGAGTTCGCTCAGCCGTACGTGATAGGTGTCGACACTTGCGAGTTTGACGTCTTCGTAGCCCCTGACGAGGTCGGGCAGTGCGGCCACTTCGACCGCCCGGTCGTAGTTGGTCGGGCCGAGGTCGGCGCCCAGTCGCCCGACGATGGCCACGTACTCGGTGACCAGCCGTCGCTCGACATGTCGGACACGTGCATAGCCGAAGGGGTCGAACTTGGTCCCGCGCAACCTCTTCCCCTTGGCAAGGATGCGCAGAGCGACGTGGCTCCGCGGGCCGAGGCCGATCTTCTTCTTTCGCCCTAGGGCCTTCAGCATCGGCGGTTGCAGTTTGTACGTCAGGTTCTCGGCGTCCGGAATCTCGGATCGCACGTGCTCGACGAACTGCGGATCGGTCAGCAGTCGCGCCACCTCGTATTCGTCCTTGTAGGCAGTGAACTTGTAGAGCCCCTTCGCGACGGCTTCGCTGAACTCGGTGCGATCGGTGACCGCGCGCTCGGCGGTCCAGATCGATTGGAGCAGTGTCACATATCTTCGGGCCACCTTCTCGCTCTGGAACTCGACCAAGTTCGCAGCCCGCCGGGATACGAGATCGCCAAGTCGTCCGGTGAACGTGGTGTCGGCGAGGAGGTGCGCTGGCGGTGGGAGCGGAGGCCGTTCACGTGCGGGTGAGACTGCGTCGCCGAAGCGCGTCGGGTCGGCGATGGCGACGCGTCCCCAGCGAAAGGCGGCGCGGTTGGCGTCGACGGCGACGCCGTTGATCTCGATGGCCTCCTCGATGCACGTGGCCGGAAGCCTCAATGCCCCAGTCTGATATGCGGCCCCGACGAGCAGCATGTTGGCTGCGGCGGTACTGCCGAACAACGTCTGGGCGGCAGCCAGCGCATCGAAGGAGTGCAGACTGCGTGACACCTGTCCCAGCCGGTTCAGAAGATAGGGCGTTTCGGGGTACGCAATCGACTTGTCGTACACCATCTCACCGGTCGGCGTCTTGCTGGTCGAGGCGACGGAGACCGTCTTGTCGGGGTCGCCGTACGCCAGGTTCTTGCTCTCCGCGGCGGCGAGAAGGTCGAAGGCCACGATGCAGTCTGCGCTACCGGGGGTGAGCCGGTTGGATGGATCGAGCCCGCCCGCGGCGAATCTCAGGTGCGACACGACGGGCCCGGCCTTCTGACTCAGCCCGATCTGATCCAGGCCCTCCACCTCGTAGCCGGCCCGCAGCGCTGCGGTGGCGAGTACCTGGTTCACCGTGACGATGCCGGTTCCGCCGATACCGGCGAAGAAGACGTTGTGCGTGGACGCGATCGGCTCGACCTCGACATCGGGCAGGATCGGTGCCTCCGGGGCGATGCGACGGCGCGGCTTCCCGGCTGGTTGCACCTCGACGGTGACGAAGGACGGGCAGTCGCCGTCGAGACAGCTGAAGTCAGTGTTGCAGGACGTCTGGTCGATCCGCGTCTTGCGGCCGAACTCGGTGTCCACCGGCTGCACCGACAGGCAGTTGGACTTGACTCCACAATCTCCGCAGCCCTCGCACACGGCTTCGTTGATGAGGACGCGGGTGGCGCGGGTGGGCAGAGTGCCCCGTTTGCGTTGCCGCCGGGCATCGGCCGCGCAGTGCTGGTCGTAGATCAGGACGGTCACGCCTTTGACGTCGCGCAGTCGCTTCTGGGCGTCGTCGAGCCGATCGCGGTGCCAGACGACGGTGCCCTTGGCCAGTGCCCGCTTGTCGTGCCGGTGGGGTTCGTCGGCGCAGACGATGATCTGCTCGACGCCTTCGGCTGACAGTTTGTGGGTCAGCTTCGCGACGGTGAGGGCACCTTCGGCGTCCTGGGCGCCGGTCATCGCAACGACCTCGTTGTGGAGCAGCTTGAAGGTGATGTTGACGCCGGCGGCGACGCACGCCTGCACCGCGAGTTGGCCGGAGTGGAAGAAGGTGCCGTCGCCGATGTTCTGGAACAGGTGGCCGACGTCGGTGAAGGGCGCCTGACCGATCCACTGGCTGCCCTCGCCGCCCATCTGGGTGAGGCCGACGACGGCGCTGTCCTTCCGGTCGGACATCGTGACCATGGTGTGGCATCCGATCCCGCCGCCTGCCATCGATCCCTCGGGGACGGCGGTGGACCGGTTGTGCGGGCAACCGCTGCAGAAGTACGCCGCGCGCTTCGCTGGCAGCACCTCGAGGGTCAACGCCGGCGGAGGGGGCGCCTTCAGCTCGAGTCGGTCCTTGAGCACGCGACGCAGCGGGGCCAGCAGACGGCCGGCGGTGAGTTCGCCGCCCGCGGGGATCAGCAATCGTCCCGCAGCGTCCTTCTTGCCGATGATGCGAGGCGCACACGTTCTGCCGTAGAGGATTTCACGCACCTGCGTCTCCACGAACGCCGTCTTGTCCTCCACGACGAGGATTTCTTGGAGTCCCTCGGCGAACGACAGCACCGCGTCCGGCCCCAGCGGAGTGGGCATGCCAATGCGCAGCAGCCTGACGCCAGCGCGGTAGAGGGCGATGTCGTCGGCGCCGAGATCGCTCAGCGCCTGCCGCACCGAATCGAAGGTCGGACCCGCGGCGGCGATGCCGATCGTCGCAACCGGAGGATCGAGGTCGACGACATCGAGCCCGTTGGCGGCGCCGTAGGCGCGCACCACTTCGGCGCGAGGCCCGTACAGATCGGCCTCGGCCTCCAGACTGTCGGCGGGCGCGGCCATCGGCCTCTGCCGGTAGACGAAAGGCCCTCCCTCCCAAAGCACCTGGGGGACGACGATGTCGACGTCGGCGATGCTGCCGTCAACGGACCAGGCACCGTCGGCCACGTCGGCCACGATCTTGAGCGCGACGACACATCCCGAGGCGCGCGACATCGCCACGCCGTGCATGGCCATCGTGACGATCTCGCGGGCGTTGCGCGGGAACAGCACCGGTATCCCGAGGGCGGCCAGCGACCGTTCACTGACGGCCGGGACGGTCGAGGACTTCGATGCCGGGTCGTCGCCGACCAGAAGGAGCATTCCCCCGCGCGGATTGGCGCCGTACATGTTCGCGTGCCGCAAGGCGTCGGTCGCCCGGTCCAGGCCCGGCCCCTTGCCGTACCAGACGCCCACGACCCCGTCGTAGGGTGCGGTGCCCTTGGAAAACGCGGCGAGGTCGGCCTGACTGCCCCACACCGAGGTCGCAGCGAGTTCCTCGTTGAGGCCGGGAACGAAGGTGATGTCGTGCGCCTGCAAGACGTCGGGCATGCCGGTCAGCATCCGGTCGACGCCTCCGAGTGGGCTGCCCTGATATCCGGAGACGAACGTCGCAACCCGCAGGCCCGCCCGTGCGTCGCGCTCGTGTCGTTCGACGAGCGCACGCGCGATCGCCTGCACGCCGGTGAGCACCACCGGACCGGACCCCGAGCGGTAGCGGTCGCCCAATTCATAGGGCTGACGGTCCAGCCGGCGGATGTCGAGATCAGTCAGGGGACTCACCACCTCGATTGTCGCAATGGGCTTGTTGCTTGTTCAAGGGAAGCATTGGCATGCATATTGAGCAAGTGAGGTGTGCACCATTGAGCATGTCGCCCATTTTCAGCTGGATGTGACGTGCAATACTGAGCGACATGACGAGGCTCGATCGCACCGACGCGCGACTGCTTCTGGCGATGTGCGACGCACCACGGGCCACCGGCGTGCAACTGGCCGCCGTACTCGGCCTCGCGCGCAACACCGTGCAGGCCCGACTCTCTCGGTGGGATCAGGAGAAGGTCTTGGCACCCATCGACCGCTGCGTGTCGCCGCGCGATCTCGGCTATCCCCTGAAGGCGTTCATCACCGCGGTAGTCGACCAGCACCGCTTGGACGACGTGATTGCCGCGTTGGAGACGATCGCTCAGATCACCCAGGTCACCGGACTCTCGGGTGCCGCAGACCTGCTGATCGGTGTCGTCGCCACCGACGCCGACGACCTGTATCGCGTCGCCGGATTGGTCCTCGCGGTGCCAGGAGTGCAACGTACGACGATGTCGGTGGCGATGCACGAGGTGGTCGCCTACCGCACCCGGCCGCTGCTCGAAGAGCTCGCGCGCAGGCCCCGAGCGTGAACTAGGTCGTCGCAAGGCTCTCAATACGCTTGAGCGCCAGGGCACAAACGGTCAGGTAGAGCGGCGCCCAGGTCGGCACGCCGAAGGACACGCGGCAGCCGCCCGGCAGCGATGTCACGGTGTGACGCGTGGCAGGCACACCGGCGACCTTCCAGGCCCACGCGTGGTGATCGTCGAACTCGGTGATCTCGAACGGAAGGACCACCCCGACCGAAGTCCAGACCTTGCCGCGCGATCCGAGCCGCAGCGGTCCTGGATCGGTCAGTTCCGCGCGCCGCACCGTCGGCCCCCACTGCGGCCACGCGTCGAGATCGGTCAGCACGCGCCACGCCGCAGAGGATGGGACCGCCATGGTGCGTGCCGTATTCAACATGAGTTGCCGTCCGAGGTCATGGCAGTGAATTATCCCCGGCCGTTCGACCGGCCAAACCACTCAGCCGAATCATCCGCGGTGACGGCCCGTCGGTGACAGTGGCTGTCCCGTGCCCCGGCGAGGAACGTCGCGACCTCGTTTGCGCAGCGCCGGGCATGTGACGCGTCGACGAGATCGAATGCATGGCCGGCACGGGGTATTTCGGAGTACTCCACCGGGTTGCGCGATTGCGCGCTGGGGGCGGTGTAGAACTGTCGTGCCTCGTCGACCGGAATGATGGCGTCGTGCTCGCCGTGGATCAGGAAGAAGGGCGGCGAAGAGGCGTGAATGCGCGCTATCGGCGACGCAGCAACGAAGATCTGTCGATGGCGAGACTGACTGCGCCGCACGACGACCCGCTCGAGGAACCCCTGGAAGTTCCGACGGGTCGGGTGGAGCGGTCTTGCCAGTCGTAGCGGCCGTAGATCCCGACGACCGCATCAACCGACGTGTCGGCATCTTCGGCGAGTTCGCCGCGGAACGTTGGGTCGCCCGCTGTCAGGCCGGCCAGCGCGGCAAGGTGACCGCCCGCCGAGCAGCCTGCGATGGCGACGAATTCGCGGTCACCGCCGTACTGGTCGATGTGCGCGCGGGCCCACGCGATCGCTGCGTTGACGTCGGCGACGTGTCGCGGCCAGCGGTGCACCGGTGACACCCGGTAGTCCATCGTCACGCACACCCAGCCCTGCTCGACAAGATGCGACAGGAGCGTGTGCCCCTGCAGCACACGCGTGCCATGCACCCATGCCCCTCCCGGCACGAACAGCAGAACCGGCGCGTCGGGCGGCACGTCGGGGCGCCGCCACACGTCCAACAGCTGAGCCGGGTGATCACCGTAGCGAATTAAGCTGCTGTACAGGCACTTCCGACGCTGAGCGCGGGCGCGCAAGTAGGGCGGCACGTGACCCGCATTGACTCGGCTGCCGGGATCCGCCGGGCCATCCAATGCGACCGGGGGGCCGGTATTGCGGCTCAGGGCCGCACGGATGGCCGCAGGTGCATAGTGCCCGCCCCAGAGCGCCATCGCCGTCAAACCCGCGAACGGTTCGAGATGCTTGCCCACGACGGGCAGGGACGAGTACACCCCAGCCGAGGCCAGCAAGACATCGATGGGATGCAGCCGAGCGATCCGGCGGTTCCGAGACCACGGTCTCGGCGTGATGGCGTCAGCGGTGGGGCTCGCGTCTTCCGCTAGCGTGAGTCCGACGCCGACGTGGCTTCAGCGTTGTGCGTCAGTACCCGCTTCTGGGTGAGACGAAACACACGTGTGCGTAGTCTCGAAATCGTGAGTAACGGTCGGACGAAGGTGCTGGTGATCGGCGGCGGATTCGGCGGACTCTTCTGTGCGCGCAGCCTGGGCAAGACCGACGTCGACGTCACCCTGGTCGACCGCGCCGCCTGCCACGTCTTCCAGCCTCTTCTCTATCAATGCGCGACGGGCACGCTCAGCATCGGGCAGATCAGCCGCTCGCTGCGGGAGGAACTGGCGCGGCACCGCAACGTCACCACTCTCCTGGGCGAGGCGGTCGACCTCGACGCCGAGGCGCGCCGAGTCACCGCGCGGCGGCCCGACGACACCATGTTCACTCTCGACTACGACGTGCTCATCCTCGCCGCGGGGATGCGGCAGTCGTACTTCGGCCGCGAGGAGTTCGCGAAGTGGGCGCCGGGCATGAAGACCCTTGACGACGCCCTGAGCATCCGGCGTCGCCTCTTCGCCGCGTTCGAGATCGCCGAGACACTCGCGGCCGGCCCGGAGCGCGACGGCTGGCTCACCTTCGCCATCGCCGGAGGCGGGCCGACCGGAGTGGAATTGGCCGGCCAGATTCGGGAGATGGCCACGCGAGCCCTGGCGCACGAGTTCCACAGCATCGAGCCAGAAGAGGCACGGGTGCTGCTCTTCGATGGCGGCGAGTGTGTACTCGCCGGCTTTGCACCCGGCCTGTCGGCCAAGGCCGCCAAGATCCTGGAACGGTTGGGCGTTGAACTGCACATGGGCGTCCACGTCACCGACGTGCGTCGCGAGGGCATCACCGTCACACCGAAGGCGGGCGGACCTAGTGTGCAGTACGCGGCGCGGACGGTGCTGTGGACGGCCGGCGTGGAAGCCGTGCCGTTCGCCAGACGGGTCGCCGAGGTGCTCGGGGCGAAGACGGATCACGGGGGACGCATCGCCGTCGATGCCGATTTGACCGTGCCCGGGCATCGAGAAGTCTTCGTCATCGGCGATCTGGTCGGCCGCGACAAGCTGCCCGGGGTGGCCGAGAACGCCATGCAGGGCGGTCTCCACGCCGCTGCCTGCATCCGACGCGACCTCGACGGCACGCCCCGCAAGAACTTCCGCTACCGAGACGTTGGCTCAGCTGCCTACATCAGCCGCGGACACGCACTGCTCGAAGTCGGACCCGTCAAGTTGGCCGGCTTCTTCGGTTGGCTCGGTTGGGGATTCATCCACATTGCATTCCTCACCGGTGTGCAGAACCGGATCAGCACCGTCGCCACCTGGCTGTCCGCGATCGCCCGTGCACGACGCAGCGACCGTACCTTCATGCTCGGCAGCTCGACGACCTACGAGCAGCCGTACACCTGGTCGGCGTGCGGCCCCGCGGTGCCGGCGACCGGCCCCCCGCCGACGGCCTAGAAATCACCCGTGATTCGGTTGGTTGATACCAGGTCACAAAGGGTATTCACCGTGAAGGCGGATGTCCCACCGCCGACGACGGAAGGCTTCGGCGATGAGCGCAATTGTCGAACGCGGCACGGCACGGTGCCCGCGGTGTATGGCCCAGACCGGCTACTGCTTCCGCGAGGACGACGGCGGACTCCTGAGCTACGAGGTGTCCTGCGCGCCTTGCGGCTTCGTCTACGTCGAGGACTGCATGTCATCATGCGGTGATGCATCCGCCGCGTAGCGCTCGAACGGAGTAGTGATGGCCGACATCACCATGTTGATCCTCGCCGACCGCGAGTGGTTCCGGGAACAGTTCGCGAGGTTCGACTACCTGCAGGCCCGAACGACGGTGAAAGGCGGCGCGCTCGAAAGGGTTTGGCGACATCCGCGACGGCGTTCGAGAGGCGAACGACGCCGAGATCGCAGTGCCGAGTGGTGGTTCGGCAGTGGGTCGGGCTCGCGCGGCCAATGACGAGCACACGGGCGAAGAAGAAGCCGAAGGACACATCGCACGGCATCGGCAGAATCAAGGCACGTTAATGTGGCGTCGCCTTCACTGCCGGCGCCGCTTTGACAGTCGCGATCGTCCCCGAGTACGTCAGCGTCGACGTTACGCCGGTCTGA
>JBBRTH010000026.1:0-73186 GCA_038244615.1 Mycobacteriales bacterium
CTCGTCATCGGGCTGAGTCTGTGACAACACTTCGGCCTCGACACGGGCCAGGTAGGTGGCCACCTCGCGGTCGACGTCCCCGGCGCTCCAACCCAGCACCGGGGCAACGACTTCGGCGACCTCGCGGGCGCAGTCGACCCCACGGTGCGGGTACTCGATCGAAATGCGCATCCGCCGCGCCAGGATGTCCTCCAGATGCAGGGCCCCCTCGGCCGCCGCGGCGTAGTACGCCTCGACCTTCAGATACACCGGCGCCTCCGTGATGGGCGTCAACAACTCCGGCCGTCCCTCGGCCATCGCGAGCACCTCACCGATCAGCGAGCCGTAGCGGTCCAGCAGATGCCGCACCCGATACGGGTGCAGGTTGTAGTGCGCGCCGACGTGTTCGGTCTGGTTGATCAGCGCGAAGTAGCCGTCGGCGCCCAACAGCGGCACCTTCTCGGTGATCGAGGGCGCCACCCTGGTCGGGACGAACACACTGGCCGCGTCGATGGCGTCTTCTCCCATCACCCGATAGGTCGTGTACTTGCCGCCGGCGATCGCCACCAGACCCGGCGATGGCGTCGCGACGGCGTGCTCACGCGACAGCTTCGAGGTCTCCTCGCTCTCACCGGCCAACAGCGGACGCAGGCCTGCGTAGACGCCGTCGATGTCGTCGTGGTTCAACGGTGTGGCCAGCACGGTGTTGACCGTCTCGAGGATGTAGTCGATGTCGGCCTTGGTAGCCGCAGGATGCGCCAGGTCGAGGTTCCAGTCGGTGTCGGTGGTACCGATGATCCAGTGCGTGCCCCACGGAATGACGAAGAGCACCGACTTCTCGGTCCGCAGGATGATCGCCACTTCACTGACGATGCGGTCGCGAGGCACCACGACGTGCACACCCTTGGACGCCCGCACGCGAAAGCGTCCGCGCTGCTTGGACAGGGCCTGGATCTCATCGGTCCAGACGCCGGTGGCGTTGACGACCACGTGCCCGCGGACGTCGGTAACCGCACCGTCCTCGGAGTCGCGCACGCGGACACCCGTCACCCGGTCACCCTCGCGCAACAACGCAACCACCTGCGTGGAGGTCCGCACCACCGCACCGTAGTGGGCTGCGGTGCGCGCCACCATCATGGTGTGCCGGGCGTCGTCGACCACGGTGTCGTAGTAGCGGATACCACCGATCAGCGAGCTGCGCTTGAGCCCCGGCGCCAGCCGCAACGCACCGGCCTTGAACAAGTGCTTCTGCGCAGGAACGGATTTCGCACCACCCAGTTGGTCATAGAGGAAGATGCCCGCCGCCACGTAGGGCCGCTCCCACAACCGCTTGGTCAACGGGAACAGGAACGGCAGCGGCTTGACGAGGTGGGGCGCTAACGTCGTCAGGGACAGTTCGCGCTCGTGCAGCGCCTCGCGGACGAGCCCGAACTCGAGCTGCTCGAGGTAACGGAGGCCACCGTGAAACATCTTCGAGGACCGGCTCGACGTGCCAGAGGCGAAGTCGCGAGCCTCGACGAGCGCCACCTTCAACCCGCGGGTAGCGGCATCGAGCGCCGCCCCGGCGCCGACGACACCACCTCCGATGACGACGACGTCGAACCGCTCACTGCCCAGGCGCTGCCACGCCTGCGCCCGCCACTCGGGGCCAATAAGGGTCTGCCCGTTGCCCGGACCGGGGATCGGGTCACTCACGCCAGAGACTCCTAGTTACTTGTCAGTACAGGATCAGGCTACTTGGTCGGAACCACCATTCGTATGGCCGAACGGCCTCGAGTGTGCGATTCAACACGCCATACCCGGCGAGTCGCGAATGAAATCGCACTCTCACACGAAAACTGGCTTCAGTCCAAATCGTCGTGAGCCATCAACCGACGGGCAGCCTCGACCGTCGAACCGGACAGCGACGGATACACCGACAACGTCTGCGCGAGGTCTGTCACGGAGATTCGGTTCTGCACCGCGAGTGCGATCGGCAGGATCAGTTCGGAGGCGATCGGCGCGACGACGACGCCCCCGATGACGACGCCGGTTGCCGGGCGACAGAAGATCTTGACGAAGCCCCGGCGCAGCAGTGACATCTTGGCGCGGGCGTTGGTGGTCAGCGGCAGCATGATCGTCCGTGCTGGCACGGTGCCGTCGTCGATCGCGGTCTGCGGTACGCCCACCGCAGCGATCTCGGGGCGGGTGAAGACGGCGGCGGCAACCGTGCGCAGCCGGATGGGCGACACCCCCTCACCGAGTGCGTGATACATCGCGATGCGGCCCTGCATGGCGGCCACCGACGCCAGGGGCAGGAGCCCGGTGCAATCGCCCGCGGCATAGATCCCCGATGCCGACGTCCGCGAGACACGGTCGACCGCAAGGTAATTGCCAGGGCCGAGGTCGATGCCTACTTTCTCGAGCCCAAGCCCTTCGGTGTTGGGGACCGACCCGACGGTCATCAGAGCGTGGCTGCCGTCGACCGTGCGCCCGTCGGCCAATGCGACCACGACGCCGTCCGAGGTGCGGGTGACGGTGTCCGCGCGCGCATTCTTGACCAGCTTCACACCGCGTTCGGCGAACGCCTCCTCCAGCACCGCGGCGGCATCGGAGTCCTCGTGCGGCAGGATCTGGTCGCGGCTGGCCACCACGGTGACCTTGACGCCCAACTCCGTGTAGGCGTTGCAGAACTCGGCGCCCGTGACGCCCGAGCCAACGATGACGAGGTGCTCGGGCAGCTCAGTGAGATCGTAGAGCTGGCGCCAGTTCAGGATCCGCTCCCCGTCGGGCACAGCGTTCGGGAGGACCCGCGGTCGGGCTCCAGTGGCCACCAGTACCACGTCCGCCTTGAGCACGCCCACCTTGCCGTCGGACGTGGTGACCTTCACACGGTGGTGTGCCATTCCGGGGATGTTGTCGACCAGCTCGCCACGGCCTTGCACGATCGTGACGTTTTCCCGCAAGAGGTTGGAGCCGATGTCGGCAGATTGTGACCGCGCCAGCGTCTTCACGCGGTTGTGGATCTGCGGCAGCGAGATCTTGGCGTCCTCGATCTTGATGTCGAAACCCAGCCCGTCGGCACGGCGCAGCTCGGTCCGCACGCCGGTCGACGCGATGAACGTCTTGGATGGCACGCAATCCCACAGCACGCACGCGCCGCCGATGCCGTCCGACTCGATGACGGTGACCTGCGCGACGTCGGAGCCGCGGCCCGCGGCGACGAGTGCAGCCTCATACCCGGCGGGCCCGCCGCCGATGATCACAATGCGGGTAACCACGGACCCAACCTAGTCCCTCGACCGCAGCTCACTCCTCCGAACGATTCCCCGGTCGCTGCTGACTCCTCCGAACCAACCGTCTACCCCTTAGGCTTACCGCCGTGCCGATCTACGCCGCCTACGGATCGAACATGCATCCGGAGCAAATGCTGCAGCGCGCACCCCATTCGCCGATGGCCGGAACGGGGTGGCTGCACGGGTGGCGGCTGACCTTCGGTGGCGCCGACCTGGGCTGGGAAGGCGCACTGGCCACCCTCGTCGAGGATCCCCTGTCGAAGGTGTTCGTCGTGCTCTACGACATGACCAAGGAAGACGAGGAGAACCTCGACCGTTGGGAGGGTTCGGAGCTCGGGTTCCACAAGAAGATCCGCTGCCGAGTCCACCGCGAAACGTCCGACACCAACACCGACCCGATACTCGCGTGGCTGTACGTTGTCGACGCGTGGGAGGGCGGCATTCCCTCGGCGCGCTACCTGGGCGTGATGGCCGAGGCCGCCGAGATCGCAGGCGCTCCCGAGGAGTACGTCCACGATCTCCGTACCCGACCGGCACGCAACGTCGGCCCTGGTACCTAAGCCCGGAACTGTACTCTGCGTGCTCGGCGCAGAAGTGCGAGTGAGGGGAGCCCTCATCGCAGCGCCGAGCCGTCTACAGCCCGGCGCTTTGCTCGATGATGTTGGTGAACACCCGCACCCCGACTCCCAGCGCCCGCTCGTCGAGGTCGAACGTCGGCTGGTGAAGGTCGAGCTGCGGACCGCGTCCCGGCCAGACGCCGAGTCGCGCCATCGCGCCCGGGACGTCCTCCAGATACCAGGAAAAGTCCTCGCCGCCACCGGACTGCCGTGTGTCGGTCAGGACGTCGGGGCCGATGGCCTCGATCGCGTGGGTGAAGATCCGCGTCGACACTTCCTCATTGACCACCGGAGGGACGCCGCGTCGGTAGTGCACGCGGTACTCGACCTGCAGCGGCGCGAGCAACGACGAAACGATCTCGCGGACAAGTTCTTCCATCGCCACCCAAGCCTCGCGGCTGGCGGTCCGGATGGTGCCCGCCACGCTGCCGGTCTGCGGGATCGCGTTGGCGGCGACGCCTGCGTTGACGGCGCCCCATACCATGACGGTGCTGTTGCGCGGATCGACCCGCCGCGACAGCACGCCGGGGACACCGGTGATCAGGGTGCCCAACGCGTAGACCAGGTCACCGGTCAGATGCGGCCGCGACGTGTGCCCACCCGGTGAGTGCAGAGTGACCTCGACCTGGTCGGCCGCCGACGTGATCGGCCCCGGCCGGATGGCGACCTTGCCCACCTCCAGACGTGGATCGCAGTGCAGCGCGAAGATTCGCGACACCCCGATGAGCGCGCCGGCGGCGATCGCATCGATGGCACCGCCGGGCATCAGCTCCTCGGCGGGCTGGAAGAGCAGGCGCACGCCGACGGGCAGGTCGGGGACCGAGGCCAGCACCAGGCCCGCGCCAAGCAGAACTGAGGTGTGACCGTCATGGCCGCAGGCGTGGGCGACGCCCGTCATCAGCGACGAGTAGGGCGAACCCGTCCGTTCGGCCATCGGTAGCGCGTCCATGTCGGCGCGCAGAGCCACCCGCGGCGCGTGCTCGGGCCCGAAGTCACACGTCAGGCCGGTGCCACCCGGCAGAACCTTGGGGTTCAGGCCGGCGTCGGCCAGGTGTGACGCGACGAACTGCGTCGTCTCGAACTCCTGACGACCCAACTCGGGGTGCTGGTGGATGTGCCGCCGCCACGCCACGAGCTCGTCGTAGTGGGCCGCGAGCCACGCCTCGGTGGTCTCTGAAATGCTCATGCGCGATCCCGCTCCGCCTTGCGCCGCTGCACCCTGTCGCGCTCGGCGGGTGTCTGGGCCAACTCGACGACGGTGCGGGCCAGCATGACCGCTCCCTCGATGACGGCCTTGTCGGCGCTCGGCCCTGCGGCGGCCGCGGCGAATGCCGGCTGGTGGATCGAGGCGCCCTCGGCGTCGATGCCGACGATCGGATGAATGCCGGGCATGACCTGGGTGACGTTGCCCATGTCGGTGCTGCCCAGCGGCAACGCGGCCTCGATCTCCGGCCCGACGGGGGTTCGGCCGAACCGCACCATCTCGGCGCGGAACACGTCGGCAAGCCACTGATCGGGCGTCAGCTCGAGATAGGACGGCTCGGTCTCCTCGACCTGATGGCCGCAACCCGTGGCTACCGCACCCGCCAGGAAGCAGTCCGACATCCTGCCCTCCAGCTCGCGCAGCGATCCGGAGTCGTTGGCGCGCATCGTGTAGTGCATCTCGGTGCGGGCCGGGATGACGTTGGTCGCCTGCCCGCCGTCGGTGACGATGCCGTGCGCCATCTGACCGGGCGCGAACTGCTGACGCAGCAGACCGATCGCCACCTGGGACACCGTGATCGCGTCGGCGGCGTTGAGTCCCAGGTACGGCGCGACGGCGGCATGCGCCTCACGGCCGATGTACTCGACGGCGACCTGCGACAGTGCGAGTGAGCGCGCGCGGGCAATGTCGAGCGGCCCGGCGTGCAGCATCACCGTCGCCGCGATGTCGTCGAACGTGCCCGCCTCCAACATCAGGGCCTTGCCGCCGCCTGCCTCCTCGGCGGGGGTGCCGAGCAGCACGACCGTCAGGTCCAACTCATCGGAGACCTCGGCAAGCGCCAGCGCCGTACCGACCGCGGAGGCCGCGATGATGTTGTGGCCGCAGGCGTGGCCGATGCCCGGCAGCGCGTCGTACTCCGCGCAGATGCCGATGACCAGTGATCCGCTGCCGAAGTCGGCGCGGAAGGCGGTGTCCAATCCCCCGGGCGACACGGTGATCTGGAATCCGCGCTCGGCCACCAGCGTCTGCGTCTTGGCGCAGCTGCGGTGTTCGGCGAACGCCAGTTCGGGCTCGGCGTGGATGGAGTGCGACAGCTCGATGAGGTCGCCACGACGTCGCTGGACTGCGTCCTCGACGGTCGTCGACGCTGTGGCGGTTGGCATCGGAGCAGTATCTCACCGTCCATCCGCTCTTCGCGCGAGCGCTCATCACCGACGTGCTTTCAGATAGCGCTGACGGCGCTGGCTACTCGAAGTCGTTCGCCCTCGCTGCTATCTCAGCCCGGCCGGCGTCGGTACTTCCGCAACTTCCCCCCGTACGCTTTCTCGCTGTGAGCGATGCGCCGTCCGACCCGCAAGACGTTGCCGACGAGGCCGCGGCCACGCTGCGCACCCGCGCCGGGGTCGACTCGTTCGACGTTGCCGTCGTCCTCGGCTCTGGGTGGGCACCAGCGGCAGCTGAACTCGGCCAGCCGTCCGCCGTCGTTCCCATGGCAGAGCTACCAGGGTTCCGCCCGCCGTCCGCCGCGGGCCATGGCGGCCAGGTTCTGGTGGCGGACGTCGGTGGCAAACGGGTCCTCGTACTGCTCGGCCGCATCCACGCCTATGAGGGTCATGAACTGCGTCATGTGGTCCATCCCGTGCGAACGGCATGCGCGGCAGGCGCTCGCACGGTCGTACTGACCAACGCCGCTGGCGGGCTTCGAGCGGACTACGCGGTGGGCCAGCCGGTGTTGATCAGCGACCACCTGAACCTGACGGCGCGCTCGCCGCTCGTGGGAGCCCAGTTCGTCGACCTCGTCGACGCGTACGCGCCGCGGTTGCGCGCGCTGGCCCGGGAGGTCGATCCGAGATTGGCCGAGGGTGTCTATGCCGGCCTGCCTGGGCCGCACTACGAGACGCCCGCCGAGATCCGGATGCTGCGCACACTGGGCGCCGACCTGGTCGGCATGTCGACCGTGCACGAGACGATCGCGGCCCGCGCGGCCGGTGCAGAGGTGCTCGGCCTCTCGCTGGTCACCAACCTGGCCGCCGGAATGACCGGCGAACCGCTGAGCCACGTCGAGGTCCTGGAGGCGGGTCGTCAGTCGGCGACGCGGATGGGTTGCCTGCTCTCCGAGGTGCTGGCGCGCCTATAGGCGAGCCGCCGCGTCAGCACGATCAGGCCGCGGGCCATCAGAGGCGCGGCGAACAACATCAGCAGCACCCGCACGACCTGGGCGGCGATGATGAACGTGACGTTGGATCCCGTCTCGACGGCCGTGGCCAGCACGGCATAGATACCGCCAGGGCTGGTGGAAAGGTAGCCCTCGAGCAGGCTGATGCCCGTCACGTGGGCCAACAGGATGCCCAGGCCCGCGCAGGCGACATTGAGCAACACGATCAGACCGAGCGCCGTCGGTAGCGCGCGGCCGATCGCACGCATGGACTCGCGTGTGAAGGCAACACCGGCCTGCCAACCGATCACCGCGTAGCCGACTTGCACCAACGCCATCGGCACCGACAGGCCGAACGATGTTCCCGTCAGCTCGAGGGCGATGGTCACCGCCATCGGGCCGAGCAGTCCGGAGCCGGGCAGCCGGGCCAGCCGACCCGCCGTCGCACCGACGAGCACGATGACCACCAGCATCGCGACGCTGACAACCCAAGGGGCCGAGGCGGTTTGAGCGGCAGCGGCGGCGTGCCCGGTCTTCTCGGCGTGGTAGACGAGCGTGACGACGACGGGCATCGAGGCGGTGATCAGGGCAACCCGCAGGTACTGCACCACGGCGACCACGCGGTCGTCGCCTTCCAGTTCACGCGCAATTGCGACGAGACCGGAGGCACCGCCGGCGACCAAGGCAAGCGATCCGGTGAGCGGGCTGATGTCGCGGTGCAGACCCAGCAATGCACCTGCGCCGATGCTCAGCAGCAGCGTGGAGACGGCGACGCCGAGCACGATCGGCCAGTCCGAACCAAGCGCCGCGAGTGCGTCCCGGTGCACCATCGTGCCGATGTAGACGCCAAGCACGCCCTGGGCGGCGATGCCCGCCTTGCGAGGCACACTTGCCGGTGCGAGCGAGATCAGGGCCAGGACGATGCCGACAATCAGCGCCGCGAAGAGCGCGGCGGACGGGACGCCGATGACGTCCAAGGGCACGGTCACCGCGACCGTGATCGCGACTAGCAGCGCCCACTTCCACATAAAAGCAACGATAGCCTTGTTAAATTGTGATCTAAAACTGACATTGATCGCACTATTACCAAGGTATAACTTTGTAATGACATCAGCAACGGCGAACGCGACCGAACTGCGGGAGTCGATCATGGCCCTGACCCGCCAACTCCGTCGCCATCGCAGCGACAACGGCCTCACACTCAGCCAGCAGCAGGTGCTAGGAGAAGTCAGCCGGGCCGGCGTCACCACCCCGGCCAAGCTCGCCACCCGCATGCGCGTGCGCGTGCAGTCATTGACCTACGGCATCAACCTTCTGGAGTCGCGAAACCTGGTGGCGCGGCGAACCGACGCCGACGACCGGCGCCGCCAACTCATTGAAGCCACCGCGGACGGAGTGGCACTGCTCGAGGACGACCGGGCCGAACGCGACGACTGGCTCAACGTGGCGATGCGCGAGACGCTGACCGAACTCGAGTTCAACCTGCTGATGCTCGTCGCGCCCGTACTTCGAAAACTCGCCGACGGCGACGAGCGGCGATGAGGACTTGCGCGCAGAGCAACAGATGTGGGAGTTCCGACGGCCGCACCGCACAATGAGCGCCATGACCGACCCGCCCCTGACCTTCGGTACCGCGGGGTTGCGCGGCCCCATGCGTCCGGGGCCCGATGGCATGAACGTCGAGACCGTCACGGCGGCGACGTGGGCATTGGCCAAGGTGCTCAAGGACAGGTGCCTGGGCGGCTCGACCGTCGTAGTGGGCCGCGATGCCCGCCACAATTCCGACGACTTCGCCTTGGCGACCGCTGAAGTGCTTGCGGCCGAGGGATTTTCCGTCACCCTGCTGCCGGACCCGGCCCCCACGCCGGTAGTGGCGTTCGCCGTCCGCCGCATGGGTGCTGTCGCAGGCGTCCAGATCACGGCATCGCACAACCCGCCCGCCGACAACGGCTACAAGGTCTACCTCGACGGTGGCATGCAAATCGTCCCGCCGACCGACCGCGAGATCGAAGCGGCCATGGCGATCGCACCGACCGACGTTGCCCGCACCGAGGTCATGCCTGCCAACACCGACCTCATCGGGGACTACGTCCGCCGCGCCGCCGGGGTGCGACGCGCAACGGGTGACGTGCGCATCGCGTTGACGCCGATGCATGGCGTCGGCGGCGAACCCGCCCTGTTGGCACTGCGGGAGGCGGGCTTCACCGACGTCCACACCGTGGCCGAGCAGTACTCGCCGGACCCCGACTTTCCCACGGTTGCCTTCCCCAACCCGGAGGAAGCCGGGGCCACCGACCTGCTGCTGGCGCTCGCCGCCGAGGTCGACGCAGACGTGGCAATCGCACTGGACCCAGACGCCGACAGGTGTGCGGTCGGCATCCCGACGGCCACGGGATGGCGGATGCTGTCGGGAGACGAAACCGGTTGGCTGCTCGGCGACTACGTGCTGTCGCAGACCGAGCCGGGCGACGTGATGTCGAGTTGCGTGGTAGCGAGCACGGTCGTGTCGTCGCGGATGCTCTCGGCGATCGCCGCCGGACACGGCGCCCAGCACGTCGAGACGCTCACGGGGTTCAAGTGGCTGGCGCGCGCCGATGCCGGCCTGGCGGGCAGCACGTTGGTCTATGCCTACGAGGAGGCCATCGGATACTGCGTCGACCCTGCCGCGGTACGTGACAAGGACGGCATCAACGCGGCGGTGCTGGTCTGCGACCTGGTGGCCGCGCTCCAGCGGTTCGGGCGCACGGTGCCCGACGCGCTCGACGACCTGGCTCGCCAATACGGGGTGCACGTGACCGGCGCCGTCTCGGTGCACACCCACGCCGACGCGGTCATGGCACGCCTGCGCGCCGACCCGCCGAAGCACCTCGGAGCGCTGTCCGATCTACTCGACCGGCGCGGACGGGACCGCACCGACGCGCTGGTCTTCCTCAGCGACACCGTGCGACTAGCCGTCCGACCGTCTGGAACCGAGCCGAAGATCAAGGCGTACATCGAAGTTCGGCTGCCGCCCCGTGATGACCTGGCAAGCGCACGCGCCGAGGCGGCGAGCGCCCTGGACGCAGCCAGAGTCACCGCGGTCGAACTGCTTCAGCGCGGGCCGAACTGACGGTCCCCCGCGTCGCCGAGACCCGGCACGATGTAGAAGACGTCGTTGAGTCCGTCGTCGATCGCCGCGGTGTACAGCTTCAGATTGGGTGACGTCTTCTCCAGCGCCGCTATGCCTTCCGGTGCGCACACCACACAGACGGCAGTGATGTCGACGGCGCTGCGCGCGTGCAGCAGGCCCAAGGTGTGGGCCATCGATCCGCCGGTGGCCAGCATCGGGTCGAGCACCATCACCGGAGTGGTGCTGAGGTCCTCGGGCAGCGACTCCAGGTAGGGAGTTGGCAGAGCGGTCGCCTCGTCTCGGGCGACGCCCACGAACCCGACCTTCGCCTCGGGGATCAGTTGCTGCGCCTTCTCGACCATCCCCAGGCCGGCACGGAGCACGGGCACCAGCAGCGGCGGAGATGCGAGCCGCGATCCGACGGTGTCGGCCAACGGGGTGCGAATCGGAACGGGCGTCGAGGCGGCGTCACGGGTGGCCTCATAGACGAGCATCAGCGCCAGGTCGCACAGGGCGGCGCGGAAGCCGGCGTTGTCGGTGCGCTCGTCGCGCAGCGTGGTCAACCGGGCAGCGGCAAGGGGGTGATCGACAACGCGGACGTCCATGCGGTCGAACCCTAATGGAACCACGACGTCGGAGACGTCAATGGAACCACGACGTCGGAGACGTCAATGGAACCACGACGTCGGAGACGTCAATGGAACCGAAGCGCTCCGGCCGACGTCATAACCGCATGATCGCCGACACTTCCGACATCCACGGGTTCAGCATCGCCCAACTTCGTCACGCCGATGACCTCACCTCCGTGGCCGCGGACCTGACCGCCGCGACGGCAGCGGCCGACGCGTTCGGGTCGGTCGGGGCCGAATTCCTGGACGCACTGAATCGAGCGTTGACACAGGAGGCGCACCACGCGGCGCAACTCGCCGAGCGCCTGGCCTCGGCGCGGTCGGCTGCGGGTGCCGCTGCCCATGCCTATCACGCCGCCGAAGGTCATGCTGGACAAACAATCTCATTCCTCAAGGCCTAGCCGATGCCGAGTGCCATGGTCAGCGGACTAGCCGCTCCGCTACGTGAACTGCAGGCGATGGTCGGCACGGGAATGCTGGACGCCGGGGCGGCACTGGCGGGCATTCGCCATGCTCTGACCGACGTGGCCGTCGCGACCGGTCGGTCGTGGCGGGGCACGCATTGGGTGGGAGAGGCCGGTGACGCCGCCGCCCAGTTCACCCAGGCGACCGTCGCAGCCGTCGACGCGCTCGCGGCCCGGGCCGGTCGCCTCGGCACCGCCACCGCTGATGCCGCCGACGCCGTGGGCCGCGCACGCGCGCGGCTGCAGACCATCATCGACGAATTCGAGTCCCGCGCCGAGACGCTCGAGTCCGCGCTCGACGAACCCGGTGCCGTGGACGAACTCATCGCGGAGGCGAAGCGAGCCCTCGAAGAAGCCAATGGCGTGATCGACGATCTACGTGCCGAACTCGACGGACACCAGGCGGCGGTGGCCGAGCCAACGCCTGGCGCCATGCCGACGATGCCGATGGGTGCGCTGCCCAGCCTCGGCAGCGGGCTCGGGACCGGGTCGGCTTTGGGCCCTGGGCTTGGCGGATCGGTGCCCGCCGACTTCTCGGGTTCGTCCAGTCCTCGGTCCGAGGGTTCGGGTCTGGCGGGCGACGACGCAAGGCCGCTCGCCGATCCCGGCATGTTCGGCAGCGGCGTCTCGGTACAACTCCCCGACGGCAGTACGGCCACCGCACCCAATGCCGTCGCCGCCAGCGCTGTCCGGCATGCGCTGACGCAACTGGGTGTGCCCTATGACTGGGGCGGCACCACCCCCGGCGTCGGTCTGGACTGCAGCGGTCTCACGCAGTGGGCATATCACGAAGCGGGACTGGATCTTCCGCGGCTGGCGCAAGAGCAGGACATCGGAGCGACCGTGGGTCAGGCCTCGCTACGGCCGGGCGACCTAGCGGTGTGGGACGGCCACGTCGCGATGATCGTGGGCAACGGGCAGATGGTCGAAGCGGGTGACCCCGTTAAAGTCTCACAGATACGAACGACGAACGCGGGGCAGGGTTTTCAGGGGTTCTGGCGACCGACGGCGTGATCGTTCGATGTCATGGCATGGCCTCAGCCCACTGCACATGCCCCAAAGCCAAGTGCGGTGGCCGTCGCGCGATAGCGATCCCGATAGTCGCGGTAGACGCTCTCGGCGGCGCGGGCGTCGGCGAGCAGCGCGCGCATCCTCAGCAGCCACACGTGGTGGCATTCCGGCGCCATTTCGAGCGGTGCTGCTTCCATCCGATCGGTCACCGCCTCTGCCTCTGCCAGATCGCCCTCGCCACCACGGTTGAGCAACGTCTCGATGAAAACTGCGCTGGCTACGACACCCCGGTTCATTTACCTAGTCACGCAGCCGCGCGTCGAGCTCGGGCGCGAAGGTGAGGAACCAGTCGAGCGACGCAGGGTTTGCCATGGCATCGCGGTTGGCTACTTGCTCGGGAGATCGTCCGAGAAGGATCTTCCGAACCGGCACTTCCATCTTCTTGCCCGTGAGCGTTCTCGGCACCTCCGGAACGACGAACACGTCTTCGGGGACATAACGGGGCGACAGCTCTGTTCTGATCGCCTCGAAGAGTCGTGTCCGCAAGTCAGGCGTGACGACTGCACCCATATCACTCAGCACGACGAAGAGCGCGAGGCAGGACTTCCTGCCTAAGTACTCAAGGTCGATTGCCAGGGAATCGAGCACTTCCGGGAATTCCTCCACCACCCGGTAGATCTCGCTCGAGCCCATTCGCAGCCCGTGGCGATTGATCGTCGAATCCGACCTTCCGTAAATCACACCCGTGACCGACTCAGGCCGCGGAATCAGCTGGAGCCAGTCGCCGTGTCGCCAGTAACCGGGGTACGTCTCGAAGTAACTCTCGCGGTATCGCGTCCCGTCATCACCCCAGAAACAAAGCGGCATCGACGGCATGGGTTCGGTGACGACGAGCTCACCCACCTTGTCGATCAGCTCATTGCCGGCATCATCCAGCGCAGACACCGCAACTCCCAAGCCACGACACTGCATCTCGCCGGCGTACACCGGCAGTGTCGGGCAGGAGGTCAAAAACGCCGCACCCGGATCGGTCCCGCCAGAGATACCAGCAAGCATCAAGTCCTGCTTCACGTTCTGGTAGACCCAGCGGTACGCCTCCGGTGTCAGGGGCGACCCGGTGGATCCCAGCGTGCGCACTGCCGAGAGGTCGTACTGTTCGCCGGGCGACAAGCCAGCCTTGATACACGTCGACAGATACGCCGGACTGGTGCCCAGGAAGCTGGCGCGTTCGCGCGCGGCGAACTCGAACAGCGCCCCAACATGTGGATGGCCGGGGTTGGCGTCAAGCAATAACAGCGTGCAGCCGGCTGCGAGTGTTGCCACCGACAGATTCCACATGATCCATCCCGTCGACGCGTACCACAGAAAGCGATCACCCTCGCCGACGTCGAGGTGGAGTGCGGCGGCCTTCAGGTTCTCCAATAGGAACCCGCCATGGCCGTGCACGATCGGCTTGGGCTTGCCACTCGTCCCCGAGGAATAGACGATCCAGAGCGGATGACCAAACGCGACCGGTGCGAACTCGAGCGAGGCATCCCCTGCCACCGCGTCGCCAAACGACATCGTCTGCACGGTGCCGGTTGCCTCTAACGACGCGTTAGCGTCGAGGTGAGGAATCAGAATCAGCGTCTCCAATGACGGTAAACCGCCGACGATCTCGCGGACTACGTCTCGGCGGTCGAACGCCTTGCCAGCGTATCGATACCCGTCCACTGCTAACAGCATCTTTGGTTCGATCTGCCGAAACCGATCGAGGACTCCAAGCGTGCCCATGTCCGGTGCGGCGCTCGACCACACGGCACCAAGGCTGGTAGCCGCCAACATGGCGATGACAGCCTCGGGAACGTTGGGTACGTACCCTCCGACGCGATCACCTTGTCGGACAACACAACTCCGCATCGTTGCAGCTAGCGCGGCGACCTTGTCGCCCAACTCACCCCAGGTCATCTCGACGCGTGAACGACATTCGGACTCAGAGACGAGCGCAGTTCGCGGAGCCCAGTCCGGATCACGCGAGCGCCAAAGGGATTGCTCGGCGTAGTTGATCAGGGCTCCATCGAACCAGCGAGCCCCAGGCATCACCCGGCGATCGAGCACCGCTTGATAGCCATGATGCGAGATCACCCCGCAGAATTCCCAGATCGATGACCAGAACGTCTCGAGGTCGTTTACCGACCAGCGCCACAGCTCCTCGTAGTCTTCGAAGTGCAGCCCCCGCTCGGCGCGCAGCCAGCGCAGGTACCTCGTGATCCCGGCGTGCTCGACGCGGTCCTGCGAGGGCACCCACAAGCGCTCGGTGGTTCGCTCATCACCGGCGTTCATGTGCGCCTCTCGCATTCGAGCCCCAAGCTGAAAGGCGGCGCATAATGCTAAGTCTAAGTCGCGTGAAGCGAGGATGAGACGACTTCACGACAGGGATTCGGCCAAGGCGTCACAACACACCTTCCGATCTGTACCCCAAATGACACCCGGCCGAGGCGGGCGACCCCGTGAAGCTCTCGTCGATCCAAACGACCAACGTGGGTCTGGGTTTTCAAGGATCCTGGCGGCCGACGGCCTGATTTTTCAGCCGTGCCGGGCTGCTTCCTGAGCAAGTTGCACGCGGGAGCTGAGTCCGAGTTTGGTGTAGACGTGAGTGAGGTGGGTTTGCACGGTGCGGGGTGAGACGAAAAGCCTTGTTGCGATGTCCTTGTTGGCGAGTCCTTCGCTGACGAGTCGGACGACGTCGCGCTCGGTGGGCGTCAGCGATGCCCAACCGCTCGAGGGGCGTTTGCGTTCGCCGCGGCGGCGCTGTGCGTACGCGATCGCTTCGTCGGTGGACAAGGCGACTCCTTCGGCCCAGGCGGAGTCAAAGTCCCTCTCGCCCATCGCATCGCGGAGCGCCGCGACCGAGGCTTCGAAAACGGCGTCAAAGATCTTGAAGCGGACCTGACTGCTGCGCTGCCGGATGGCGTCCGCGGCCCCGAAGAACCGCGCTGCTTCACGGTGACTGCCAGCGACGACGGCGAGTAAGGCTAGGCAATCGAGGGTACCGGGAACGCCGACGTACGCCCCGGTGCGGGCGACGGTGACCAGCGCGTCATGGGCGTCACGGTCCGCCTGCTCGGGCTCGCCCTGCGAGATCGCCACGCCGGCGCGCGTGGTCAGTGCCAGCGATAGGTGTATGCCGCTCGTCGCCGCGACGGTGTCGTCGGCCCAGCGCCGGGCGGCGGTCAGATCACCGCGAGCCAGCGCAGCCTGGGCCACGTAGACGTTCCAGATCGCTGCCATCCTGGGCTGCACGTTGAGGTGGTGCCAGCCCGCCGCGATCGCAACGTCCGCCGCGGCGACGTCGCCCGCAGCCAGTTCCGAGGCAACCAACGCCGCGTAAGCCATTCCCGGGTAGAACCCGCCGAGCTCGGCCGCGGCCTCGATGGCCGCGTTGGCCGCCTCCCGGGCCGCCGTGGGGTCCCCGTGGTATGCCAGCGTGAGGGCCTGCATGAATAGAGCCGAGCACCTCCAGACGACATCGTGGGCGGCGTCGGCCTCAGCAGCCACTTCGCGCAGTTGTGCGACGGCTCCCGCGACGTCATCGGTCATCGACTGTGCGCACCCTAGAGCCCAGCGACACCGACGCGAAATGGACCGATCACCCATCGTTTCGGCGAGGTCGCGGCCTTCTTCGGCGGCCGCCCGCGCGGCGACCGGTTCGCCAGCCATGACCGCTGCATATGCCTGCCAGCCCAGGATCTCGCTGAGCTTCCACCGGTCGCCGATCGAGCGGGCCAGGCCGATCGCCTCGGCGAAGTATGGCCGGGCCACGTCGGGGTCATAGAGCGCGCTGGCGCCGCAAGCGGTCAAGGCCCGAGCCAGCAGGTCGGGGTCATCGACTGCCCGAGCGATCGTCAGGGCTTGGATGGCTTGCTTCAGGCAGGCGGCGGCGCCGGTGTACGCGTCGAGCTCGGCGTAGTCGGCAAGCGCCCGCGCACGGACCGCGGGCGCCCCCCCGGCCGGGTTTACGCCTTGGTCGGTGAGTACGGCGTCGAACCAGGCCAGACCTTCCCGGATCCGACCGCGTGCCAGCCACAGCGGCCGCAGCGATGACGCCAGCTGCGACGCGAGTTCGATATCGGAACTTTCGCGGCTCCACGCGAAGGCGGCCCGCAGGTTGTCGATCTCGATTTCCATCTGATCGAGACGCTGCTCATGACCGGCGCTTGTCAGGGTGTCGAGCGGCGCCGCCACTTCGGTGTAGTAGTCCCGGTGACGGGTACGCACGGCATCGGCCCCCCTTGAGTCGCCGAGCTTTTCTTGGGTGTACTGGCGCACGGTCTCCAGCAGCCGGTATCGGGTTCGGCCACTTGCGTTTTCGGCCACGACCAGGGACTTGTCGACCAGCAATGTGAGCAGGTCGAGGACCTGATAGCGCTCCACGTCGCCGTCGCCTCCGACCGCCTCTGCGGCGTCGAGGTCGAACCCGCCCACGAACACGGCGAGGTGGGCGAACAAGATGCGTTCGGGCTCGGTCAGCAGCGCATGTGACCAATCCACCGAGGCGCGCAACGTCTGCTGGCGGCGCACCGCGGTGCGCGCGCCGCCGGTCAGCAGCCGGAAGCGGTCATGCAGGCTGTCGCGGATCTCGGTCAGCGACAACACACGCACCCGCGCTGCCGCCAGCTCAATCGCCAACGGGACACCGTCAAGGCGCCGGCAGATCTCCGCCGCGGTGGCCGAATTGTCCTCGGTGAGGAGGAAATCCGGCCGGACCTGTCGCGCGCGATCGGCGAACAGCTCCATCGCCTCATCGGCCAGCGACAGCGACGGCACCCGCCAACTCACCTCCCCGGGCACCCCGATCGGCTCACGACTCGTCGCCACGAGAGTCACTGCAGGGCATCCGGTCTGCAGGGCAACGACCAGCGCCGCGCACGCGTCCAGCAGATGCTCACAGTTGTCCAGCACCAGCAGCATCCGATGGTCGCCGATAAACCGCAGCAGCGTGTCCATCGTGGAGCGGCCCGGGTGGTCGGTCAGGCCCAGCGCACGAATCACCGTCACAGGCACCAGATCGGGATCGGTGATCGGCGCCAGATCGACAAACCACACGCCATCGGAAAAGGCACCGCCGAAGCCACCATCGATCTGGGCCGCCACCTGAACCGCAAGGCGCGTCTTACCGACACCGCCCGCGCCGGTCAGCGTCACGAGACGGTTCTCAACCAGGATCTGCGGCACGTCGTTCAGATCCGCTTCACGGCCCACGAAACTCGTGAACTGGGCCGGAAGATGCTGGGCAGCAACGGTTTCACTGGTGCGCAGCGGTGGGAAGTCGTTGCGAAGCTCCGGATGGCACAGCTGCACCACCCGTTCCCGGCGGGGCAGGTCGCGCAGCTGGTGGGTACCCAGATCCGTCAGCCAGGCGTCGGCAGGCAGCCGGTCGAGAACCAG
The DNA here is from genome assembly GCA_038244615.1 of Mycobacteriales bacterium. Lineage (GTDB taxonomy): Bacteria > Actinomycetota > Actinomycetes > Mycobacteriales > Mycobacteriaceae > Mycobacterium. Next base: position 17,871 of record JBBRTH010000026.1, read on the forward strand.
ATCTTCGCTGGTGCCCGACAGCACGGTCTGCCCACCGTGGGCCAGATCGCGCAGCCGCGCGGTCCTGTTGATCGTGGGGCCGATGTAGTTGCCCTCGTCACGCAGCTGCACCTCCCCGGTGTGCACGCCGATTCGCAGGCGGATCGGGGCCAGCGGTGCCCGCTGCAACTCCAGCGCGGACGCCACCGCGTCGCTGGCACGTGCGAACGCGACCACGAAGCTATCGCCCTCGCCCTGCTCCACCGGCCGCACACGGTGATGGGCCGCGATGTTGCCGCACACGATGCGATCCAGCCGCGCGATGGCGGCCGTCATCTCCTCCGGTTGGCTCTGCCACAGCCGCGTCGAACCCTCGACGTCGGCCAGCAGCAGCGTCACCGTCCCGGTCGGAAGCAGCTCCACCATGTCGACGCTCCAGTCAGTTGCGCTCATGGTAGCCAGCATCAGCCATCACCGACCTGCAGAACATCAGCGAAAACGCGTAGATTGCCGCCCCTGCGGCGCGGATCTACGACCCCGCACCGCGCCGATCTCCGCATTCCGACCGACGATCTCGAGCCGACGACATCGGATAGTCGACTCGTACCGATCCGAGGAGACGACCATGGGCACTAACACCAACCGTCCGAGCGGCTATCAACCCGCGGTAGTGGAACTGGACCAGGAAGCGGCCCGAGCGGCGATCAGCGAAGCGACAGGGCGGTTCACCGCACTGCTGCGGGAGACCGACGACATCGAGCGCCCGGCGGCGGGCACCGACTGGACGGTCGCCGAGACCGCGGCCCATGTATCCGTCGTGCTCACCGGGTTCAGCGCGGCGATCACCGGGGAGCCGCAAGCGCTAACCCCGGAACAGTACTTGGATGCGGACTTCCCGACCCGACTGGCGGCCACCAACGCCGCCACCATCGACATGGTCGATTGCACCGACGCGGGACGGATCGCGGAGCTGATCACCGCTGGGGCACAACGGTTTCTGCGGCTCGCGACAGCGGCCGATGCGGAGCTGGAATGTGAAACGCCGTGGTACGGCCCGGGCCGAACCCGCACCGTGGACTGCCTTCTCGCGTTGGCGCTAGGGGAGCTGACCGTGCACGGGCACGACATCGCGACCGGGACGGGCCGGCCGTGGCCGATCTCCGCCGAGCACGCGAAGCTCATCCTGGGCACGGTGTGCCCGAATATGTCACCGCTGGTCGTACGACCCGAGGCTGGCCGCAGCGCGTCAGTGACGTACGAGGTCCGGCTGCGCGGCAACGGCCCGCGGTACGTCATCGGGGTCGCGGACGGCAAGGCGGAGGTGCGGGCCGCCGGTGGACCGGTGGACTGCGTCATCTCCGCAGACCCCGTGACGTTCCTGCTTGTCGTCTACGGGCGGATGCCGCTACACCGGGCGTTGCTGCGCTGTGGGATTGTGGCGACGGGCCGCCGTCCGTGGCTCGGCCTGCGTTACAAGGACCTGTTCTTCAACCCGTGACTCGGGTTCGCAGCCGGTATTCACCGTCTGCACCCATATCGATGACTAGCTGAGGCAGGTGACCCCGTTGAACTCTCACAGATACGAACGACGAACGCGGGGCAGGGTTTTCAGGGGTTCTGGCGACCGACGGCGTGATCGTTCGATGTCATGGCAGTTGTTCGTTGGTCAGGGCAACAGGATGTAGGACATTCCTGGGACGTCCATGATGTCGCGATCGTTGGAGATGCCCACGCCGCCCAGATTAGAGTTATTCATCTCGGTCACGTGCATCGATCGACCGTCCGGACGTTGGGAGACCGAATCCACCCATGCCACGTGGCCGACGCTGCCCGCGCCGGCGACACCGGGTTTGAACACGACGATCGAACGATCCTGAGGATCGTCGGCGACGGTCCAGCCCGCTGCGGTCGCCGCGTCACTCCACGACATCGCATCGCCAAACAGGGCCGGATACGATCCGCTGGCCTGGAACCACTTCAGAGCAGCACCCCAGGTGCACTGACCCGCCGTCCCTGGATTGACTCCCTGAGTCCTGCCCGTCGCGCGGCCCGCATCGGCGACCGGCGCTGCCTCGCCGCATTCGGGGGCAGCGACTTTGAGAGTGCCGGTTTCGATGTCGACATCGGCAACGAAGTGGCCATCCGAAGTCTGGTACCAGAGGTCGTTCAACCGGCCTGGGGCGTTGGAGCTGAAGAATCCCGTCACGTCCCGACCTCGCTTGGAGCAGACCAACGTCAGCTGATCCCCGGGGTTGTAGGACCCGTCCTGGCGCGAGGTCAGGTTCGCGTCGGTAATGCGTTGAGTTTGGACTTCAACAGTGCCACTCGCGTCGGCGGACGCCGAAGTGGCTTCAGTCATCGACTGTGTGCCCATCACGGCGACGAGCGCAGTGACGACGAGTGTCGCCAGTGCGGGCGGGGCGACCCTCGGGTGGCGGAACTCGACCGCGGCGTTGGACGACCGCGGAGGTTCGTCAGTGCGAAGCCAGGCAGATACTCCAGAATCGAACGACACGAGTCCTCCCGCGTGTGTGGCCCTTCCCCGACCGACGTTCATGGGTATATCAGACCCATCGTCCATGCGCAGCAAATCACGATCGATTCGTTGGCAACTTCCTGCCGAGCGAGGGGCGATGACCACTGGCGATAGCAATGAGGCACGATGTGCGGCAAGTCAACTAATTCAGAGGGGTTGCCTCTCGATTGCGATTGATCACCAGCATCGTCAGCACCGCACGCTGCTTGCGGGAACCCGCACGCCTCATTCGTAGAGGCACGCGATGACGTTGGCCGAGTTCTTCACGATGACGCTGCGCTTCGCCTTGAGGCTGGGCGTGAGATCACCTGATTCAACCGACAATTCGCGATCGAGGATGGCGAACTTCTTGATCTGTTCCCACCGGTTGAGCTGCTCGTTGAGCGTATCGACGTAGCCGCCCATCAACTCCCGGGTCGACGCATGGCGCGTCACCTCGCTCAGCGACAGATTCGCAAGACCGTGCTTGGCCGCCCAGTCCATCATCGCCTCTTCGTCCGGGCTCACCAGCGCCACGCAATAGGGCTTGGCGTCGCCGTAGACGATCATCTCGCTGCTGTACGGGCAAATCGCCTTGAAGGTCGTCGCGATCGCCGAGGGCGCGACGTACTTGCCCTGCGAGGTCTTGAAGAGATCCTTCTTTCGGTCGGTGACGCGCAGGAATCCGTCGTCGTCGATCGTGCCGATGTCACCCGTGTACAACCAACCGTCGCCATCGAGCGCTTCGGCGGTTTCTTCCGGCAGGTTGTGATACCCGGTCATCACGCCGGGGCTCCTCAACAGGATCTCGCCATCGTCGGCGATCCTGACCTCGGTGCCGGCGAAGGGCAGACCGACGGTGCCAAACCGGTAGGCGTTGGGGCGGTTGATGAATGACGCGGCTGCCGTCTCGGTCATGCCGTAACCTTCGAGCACGATGATGCCGATGGCGTCGAACCATCGCGCAATGTCCTGGTTCAGCGGCGCGGCGCCGGAAACGAAGAACCGCAGCCGCCCACCGAAGCCGTCCCTGATGGTCGAGAACACCAGCTTGTCGGCTATCCGCTGCTGGACAGACAGAAGGGGCGATGCCTTCCGTCCGACTTCCCTGGCCGCAGACGCTGCGAGCCCCACGCGGATGGCCCAGTCGAAGATGGCCTTCTTCACCCGGCCTTCTGCGGCGATCTTCGCCTGGATTCGGGCGTGGGCCTTCTCGAAGATCCGCGGCGCGGCGCCCATGAACGTCGGATGCACGACGGCGAGATTGTCGACGATCCTGTCGACGCGACCGTCGATTGCCGTCGGATAGCCGACCAAAAGCGGCAGTACGAGCATCACCTTGCCGAACGCATGCGCCAGCGGCAGCCACAGGAAGTTCAGATCGTCGGCGTGGAGGAAGTCGACGGCATCGATCGCAGCGGCGGTGTACATCCACGCCCGGTGCGGAAGCCGCACGCCCTTCGGCCGCCCCGTGGTTCCCGAGGTGTAGATGATGCTGGCCAGGCTGTCGGGGCGGATGTCGGCGACGCGCTGCTCGATGATGTCGGGAGACGTGGCAAGCAGCTGTGCACCGGACGCTTCGAGTTGGTCGAGGGTCATCACGAAGTCGCCGTCCCCACCCCCGTCGCCGTGGCCGTCGATGATCACGACCTTTTCGACGTCGGGCAGATCGGCGCGATGCTCGAGCAACTTGTCGACTTGGGCCTGGTCTTCGGCGATGACGACGCGGCTGCCCGAGTCGGCCACGATGAACGCGATGTCGCGGGCCTTCGTCGTCGGGTACAACGTCGTGGTGGCCGCCCCGGCGCACAGCACGGCCACGTCGGCCAGCACCCACTCGTAGCGCGTCGACGACGCCAGCGCGACCCGGTCCTCGGGGGCGATGCCCAGCGCGATCAACCCTGCGGCGAGGCGGCTGGCACGCTCACCCACCTGCCGCCAGGTGAGGCTCGTCCAACCGTCGCCATCGGGGAATCGCAAGGCTTCGGCACGGGGCGTAGCGGCGACGCGGTCCAGGAACAATCGGGCGACCGACGACGCGTCTGCGTCGATTCCACCGAACTCGTACGTGTGCGCCTTGAGTAGTCCTACCATCAAGCAAGTGTAGGTACGTTCCGGCCGCTATGGTGCGGAATAGCGCACTTGCTCAACATATTTCGCTTGATCTTCGGCGGAGAGAGCCATCTCCTCCCCCGGCGGCGAATGGCAAGAGTCGAAGGTCCCACAGACGGAGTCCAACGACCCCAAAAGGGGCCGGGTTTCGAGGTGGACGGCCGAGAGGAAACGGTCCCTACGTCGCCCGTCTTCGTCGCCGAGTGAAATCTCCGAGTTGGGTCAGTTTAGCCGCGGGTCGATGAGGGTGACGCCGACGGGAGACGCGGTGTCGACCGACGGGAGCAGTCGAGCGCCCTCGGTCAGACCGACCACGCGTTCGACGAGGTCCCCGGGGCGCAGCGTGCCCGCTTCGACGAGCCGCAGCATGTCGGGGTAGTCCACGCTGGCCATGCCGTGACTGCCGAGAATATCGAGCTCCCAAGCGATTACGCGGTCCATCGGCACCGCGGGGTGGCCGCCGACGCTGGGTAGCAGCCCGACCTGGACGTGACGACCACGACGCCGCAAGCTGTGGATGGCGTCCGCGCACGTGCCAGGCGTGCCGACCGCATCGACGGCGACGTGACTGCCACCGTCGGTGAGCTCGTGCACCTGGGACGCGACATCGGGACCGTCTGCAAGCACGGTGTGTTCGGCGCCCAGGCTTCGCGCCATCGCCAGCGCCGCAGGGGTGCGGTCGACGGCAACCACCCTGGCGCCTGCGGCGACGGCGACCTGCACGGCGCTGAGCCCCACACCGCCGAGTCCGACGACCGTGACCCATTCACCGCGGCGGACTCCAGCCCAGGCGTGCCAGTCACTGCGGCAGAGACCGGTGGCGCGCACCTCCACGACCACGCCCCCTGACGAGGGCACCGGATCGGCGACCGACCGGTCGTCCACGGATCCGCCGAACCTCTCAAAGACCGCTGCGCGCATGAAACCATCGTCCATGTTTGGCACGCTGCGCCGCATGACGCGCTGGTACGCAATCGAACCCGCTGAGTCCCCATCCCTTCGGCGTCGGCACCACTTGCGTCACGCTTCGCAGAGGACCACGCGATCGAACCGGACGGTGCCGACGGCACGTCGACGCGGTTCACGTGGACCGTCGCCATCGAGCCGAGTGCGTGCGCGTTGCCCTTCACGCCACTGGCCCCGGCGCTCACGCTGGCATTCGGCCGAATGGCCGCCGACCGGGGAGCGCCACTTCTCCCGCACCGGGTGACGGCAACCCGCCCAGACAGCGTCGTTAGGCTGTGCCGCATGGCTGCTGACATCGTGCCTGTGAGGCTCGGGCTGACCAAGGGCGATCTGTACACACTGTGGGCTCCGTCGTGGCGTGACGCCGACGACGAGTGGCAGGCGTTCCTGGGCAAGGACGACGACCTCTACGGCTTCGAGTCGGTCGCTGACCTGGCGGCATTCGTGCGGACCAACTCCGACAACGACCTCAGCGACCACCCGGCGTGGACCGGGTTGAAGGAGTCCTCCGCGCACCGGCTGGATCCGGGCGAGGACCGCCAGCACGACCTGATCGGCGTGCCCGAGCTGGCTGCCGAGAAGCCGAGCGAAGAGTCGGTGGCGACGCTGCTGAGCGCTCTAGCGGTGGTACAGGCCGTCGGCTCGGTGTGTGATCTGCCGGTCGTATCGAAGTTCTTCAACGGCAACCCCGTCCTCGGGTCCCTGGGCGGCGGTCTCGAGGCGTTCGAGGGGCGTGCTGGCCGCAAGCGCTGGGCCGAGATCGAAGCAGTGATCGCCCGCAGTTGGGACGGCGTGGTGGACGCGATCGACGAGATCGTGACCACTCCCGACGTGGACTCCGCGGCGTCCGAGAAAGCCGCGGTCGAACTCGCCGAGCCGGCACCCGAACCGGAGGTCAAGGACGAGGCCTTGGACGATGCGTTGGACGACGAGGTGATCGAGGACGAGGACGAGGTCGACACCGACGACGGAGAGTCGGCATTGGCCGCACAGGCCACGGACCAGGTCCTTGGCAGCGACGAGGACTTCTGGACGCACGTCGGGATCGACCCGATCCGCCTCCTGACGCGCGGCGGCACGTTCTACACGCTGCGTTGCTACATGGATGACCAGCCGATCTTCCTGGGCCGCAATGGTCGCATCAGCGTGTTCGGCTCCGAGCGGTCCCTGGCGCGATACCTCGCCGACGAACACGAGAGCGACCTCTCCGATCTCGCCACCTTCGACGACATCAAGACGGCGGCCACGGACGGCTCGCTGCAGATCAAGGTCACCGACGACAACGTCTACGTGTTGCGCACGCTGTCCGACGACATCGCCGACGGGCCCGAGGCCCTAGACGTCGAGCAACTCGAACTCGCCGTCGAGTTGATTCGCGACGTCGGTGACTACGCCGAGGACACCTCGGTCGACGAGGCCCTCGACGAGGACCAGCCGCTCGGCAGGTTCATCGGGCACGTCTTGTCGCCCGACAAGGTCGGCAAGCCTCCAGCGCCGTACGCCAAGGCCGTCGCGCAGTGGGAGAAGGTCGAGACCTTCGTGGAGTCCCGCCTCCGCGAGGAGTGATGAGTATTCCGCTTGCCGGCGGTCATCATCGGCACGACCACGACTGACGGCCTCGTCTCCCGCTCCATCGACGTCAACGGCGCCCGACTGCACTACGAGGTGAGAGGGAGCGGTCCGCTGCTGCTGCTCATCTCCCCCTCGCGATCGGGACGCGAAAACGTTCGCGCGGCGACTGTTAGCGCGCCGAAATCGCTGTACGCGGAGCTGACGGCGCAGTAAAATACTTGTTCGGAATCACGGGAGGGAGGCGGAGCCATCGTCGACCCCATGAACCCGAAGTCGCCGTTCGAAGCACTGGTTTCACCGGCGACATCGGGCCACCCACGCAATCGCAAGGACCACCCATGACATCCACCCAGCTGCGCCGGCTTCTGACGGCAACCCTGTTCGTATCGAGCATCGCGCTCGGAACCGCTGCGACGGCAACCGCCGAGCGAGAGTGGGACATCGGTGCGTACGACGATTGCATGTCGAAGACCGTCCGAGATCCGGCCACGTGCTGCCTCATCTCCGGCGGCAACGTCGGTGACAACGATCCCAATGTGTGTACCGCGCCTGCCGCCGTGCAACAAGGCACGCCGATCAGGCAGCTAACGCCCCTCCGTGACCTTCCCACGTTTACGCCCGACGACCCGGCCCCCTTGCCGGAGCAGGCCGCGGGGTAGCGCGGCCGTTCGCACGCGATCCTTGCGATAGGGGGAGGCGGGGGCTAGCCGATAAGGACGGCGAAGCGGGGCTTGATGACCTCGTCGATCAGCGTCAGGCGCTCACGGAACGGGATGAACGACGACTTCATCGCGTTGATGGTGAACCGCTCGAGATCGCTCCAGCCGTAACCGAAGGCCTCGACCAGACGCAGCATCTCCTGGCTCATCGTGGTATCGCTCATCAACCGGTTGTCGGTGTTGACCGTCACCCGGAACCGCAATCTGGCAAGAAGCGCGAACGGGTGCTCGGCGATGCTGGCGACGGCGCCGGTCTGCACATTGCTGCTGGGACACAGCTCGAGCGGAATCCGCTTGTCGCGCAGGATCGAAGCCAGCCGGCCGAGGGTCGCGTCGTTGTCGTCGTGGACCTCGATGTCGTCGACGATCCGTACACCGTGGCCCAGCCGGTCGGCGCCGCAGAAGGCGATCGCCTCCTGAATGGACGGCAGCCCGAACGCCTCGCCGGCGTGAATGGTGAAGCGGGCATTGTTGTTGCGCATGTACTCGAACGCGTCCAGATGCCGCGTGGGCGGATAGCCGGCCTCAGCACCGGCGATGTCAAAACCGACGACACCCTTGTCGCGGAAGCGGATCGCCAGTTCCGCGATCTCCCGCGACCGCGCGGCATGCCGCATCGCGGTCACCAGGCACCGCACCGTGATCGTCTTGCCCTCTGCCGCGAACGCCTTCTCGCCGTCGGCGAAACCTGCGAGCACCGCGTCCACGACCGCGTCGAGCGACAGCCCACCGTCGATGTGCAGCTCGGGGGCGAACCGGATCTCGGCATACACCACCGAGTCGGCGGCAAGGTCCTCGACGCATTCGAATGCCACCCGGTGCAGCGCCTCCGTCGTCTGCATGACGCCGACCGTGTGGGCGAACGGCTCCAGGTAGCGGACTAGTGAGCCGCTGTGCGCGGCCGTCCGGAAGAACGTGGCCAGCCCATCGACGTCCGTCATGGGCAACCCGTCGTAGCCGAACTCGTCGGCCAGTTCCACGACCGTCGCGGGACGCAACCCGCCGTCGAGGTGGTCGTGCAGCAGAGCCTTGGGCGCCTGCTGGATCGTTTCGAGCGTCAACGGCGTCGTCATGATTACTCCTTGCTCCTCACGTCCGCGGCAGGATCCGGTCGATGATCAGGGGACGGACTTCCGGCGCCTCGTCGCCGACGGTCCAGCCACCGTCGAGTTCGGCCATCGCCCCGGCGAAGCGTTCGGGTGTGTCGGTGTATAGCGTGAACAGCGTCTCGCCTGCGGCGACTGGTTCACCGGGCCTGCGGTGGATGCGCACGCCCGCGCCGAGCTGCACCTGCCCGCCGGGGGTCGAGCGACCCGCACCGAGCCGCCACACCGCCAGTCCCACCGCCATCGCGTCGATGTCGCCCATCGTGCCACCACGGGAGGCAGTCACCGTCTCCGCGTGCGCCCCGACGGGTAGCGGCTGCGAGAGGTCGCCGCCCTGGGCGCTGACGAGGTCGCGGAACCGGTCCATCGCCGTGCCGTCGCTCAGCGTCTGCGCCGGGTCGACGTCGTCGATCCCGGCCGCGTCGAGCATCTCCCGTGCCAACGCGACCGTCAGCTCGACGACGTCGGCCGGGCCGCCGCCAGCCAGCACGTCGAGTGACTCGGCCACCTCGATGGCGTTGCCGACCGCCAGACCCAGCGGCCCGTCCATGTCGGTGAGCAGGGCGCGGGTCTCAATCCCCTGTGCGTGGCCGAGTTCGACCATCGTCGTGGCCAACTCCCGCGCCTCGGCCTCGGTCTTGAGGAACGCGCCGCGGCCCACCTTCGTGTCCAACACCAGAGCCAGGGCACCCTCGGCGAGCTTCTTGCTCATCACCGAGCTCGCGATCAGCGGCAACGACTCGGTCGTGGCGGTGACGTCACGCAGCGCGTAGATCGTCCGGTCGGCGGGCGCCAGATCGCCTGCCGCGAACACCGCTGCGCCGATGCCCTGAAGTTGTTGCCGTATCTGCGCTTTGGAAAGCTCTGCGGTGAAGCCGGCGATGGACTCCAGCTTGTCCAGGGTGCCGCCGGTGTGTCCGAGTCCACGGCCTGCGGCCTGTGGCACCGCCGCCCCGCAGGCCATGACGACCGGTACCAGCGGGATGGTGATCTTGTCGCCGACCCCCCCGGTGGAGTGCTTGTCGACCAACCGCAATGGCTTGCCGTCGCGACGGAGGTCGCCGAAGTCGAAGCGCTCGCCGGAGTCGATCATCGCGGCCGTCCAACGGGAGATCTCGCCGGGCGTCATCCCGCGCAGGAAGATCGCCATCAGCAGTGCCGACATCTGCTCGTCGTGCACCAGGCCGCGGGTGTAGCCGTCGATCACCCAGTCGATCGCGGCGTCGGAAAGCACGCCGCCGTCGCGCTTGGTCCTGATGACCGTCGGAGCATCGAACGCAAACTGCGTCACTAAGTTTGCACCCGGGCGAGGTCGTCCGGACCGAACGCATCCGGCAGCAGTTCGCCGAGCGGTCGCGGCCCGGCGGGGTGGTCGATCAACAACTCCGGCCCACCGTGCTCCAGAAGCACCTGCCTGCAACGCCCGCAGGGCATGAGCAAGGCTCCTGCGTCGTCGACACACGTGAGTGCGACCAGCCTGCCGCCGCCCCCGGAATGCAAGGCGCAGACCACAGCACACTCGGCGCAGAGACCTAGGCCATATGAGATATTCTCCACATTGCAACCGGTCACAATTCGGTCATCTATGGTCAGTGCCGCGGCCCCGACCGGGAACCGGGAGTACGGCACATAGGCATGCTTGGAGACACCTATTGCCCTGTCGCGCAACAACTTCCAATCAACATCAGCCATCACACCGGCTCCGTCGCCGGGTCTCTGAATGCATTCCGAAGGCTCCATTCCGCGGTACGTATGCGCAGTTAGGCCACCCTAACTTCGACTCCGAGAGGGTTGCCAGCGCCTCCACGCTAGTTCTTTCGGGAGGCCGTTTGGGTTTAGAGTCGGGTCCAGGGGTAGGCCCTATCAACGCAGGTTCCCGCCCGATTTACGAAGCGTCCACCGATGGCGTTGGAGTTATTGAAGATGAGGGCGTGGAAATGACGCAGACAACCGCCGATTCTTCGGTACCCGCCCCACGATTGTCGCCACCGCGCCGCCGCACGTTGTACCGCGGCGACCCCGGCATGTGGTCGTGGGTGCTTCACCGCGTCACCGGCGCCACGATCTTCTTCTTCCTCTTCGTGCACGTCCTCGACACCGCACTCGTCCGGGTGAGCCCCGAGGCCTACAACGCGATCATCGAGACCTACAAGACGCCGATCATCGGTTTGATGGAGATGGGTCTCGTGGTGGCGGTGCTCTACCACGCGCTCAACGGCATCCGCATCATCCTGATCGACTTCTGGCAGGACGGTCCGAGATATCAGCGCCTGATGTTGTGGGTGGTGCTCGCGGTATGGATCTCCGTGTTCATCGCCGCCCTCGGCGTGATGGGCATGCACATGGCGGAGCGTTTCCTATGAGCCCCTCGCAGGCCGATCGGCCGGCTGGCGCCGTCCGGGGAGAGAACCCCTACGACCACGTGAGCGAGCGCGGCGGACCAGCACCCGTCATGCAGCGCAGCCACGACCGGCCCGCCGGCCTGGACAACCCGCGCGCACCGCGCGGCCGTAGCGCCATGCCGAACTTCGAGAAGTACGCCTGGCTCTTCATGCGCTTCTCCGGCATCGTCCTCGTCGTCCTCGCGCTCGGCCATCTCTTCGTCGGCCTGATCTGGGACGGTGGCGTCTACCGCATCGACTTCAACTACGTCGCGAAGCGCTGGGCGTCCCCCTTCTGGCAGACCTGGGATCTGCTGCTGTTGTGGCTGGCCCAGCTGCACGGTGGCAACGGCATGCGCACGATCATCAACGACTACGCCCGCAAGGACTCGACCAAGTTCTGGCTGAACACCCTCTTGGCGTTGTCGGTTCTGTTCACCGTGGTGCTGGGTACATACGTTCTGTTGACATTCGACGCGAACATTTCGTAGCCAGGCGAGCGAAGCGACGGGGAATGACCAGGCGAGCGAAGCGACGGGGAATGAGCAGGCGAGCGGAACGACGGGGAATGAGCGAGATGGAGTGCACAGCATGTTGATCGAACATCGCTACGACGTCGTCATCGTCGGTGCCGGCGGCGCTGGCATGCGGGCAGCGGTCGAGGCCGGTCCGCGGGTGCGCACCGCCGTCCTGACCAAGCTGTACCCAACGCGCAGCCACACCGGCGCCGCGCAGGGTGGCATGTGTGCCGCGCTCGCCAACGTCGAGGACGACAACTGGGAGTGGCACACCTTCGACACCGTCAAGGGCGGCGACTACCTCGCCGATCAGGACGCGGTCGAGATCATGTGCAGGGAAGCCATCGACGCCGTCTACGACCTTGAGAAGATGGGGATGCCGTTCAACCGCACCCCCGAGGGCCGCATCGATCAGCGCCGCTTCGGCGGGCACACCCGCGACCACGGCAAGGCGCCCGTCCGCCGGGCGTGCTACGCCGCCGACCGCACCGGTCACATGATCCTGCAGACGCTGTACCAAAACTGCGTCAAGCACGACGTCGAGTTCTTCAACGAGTTCTACGCCCTGGACCTGGTGCTCTCGGACACGCCGGGCGGACCGGTGGCGACGGGCATCGTCGCCTACGAGCTGGCCACCGGCGACGTCCACGTGTTCCACGCCAAATCGATAGTGTTCGCCACCGGCGGTTCGGGGCGTATGTACAAGACGACGTCCAACGCGCACACGCTGACCGGTGACGGCCTCGGCATCGTCTTCCGCAAGGGACTTCCCTTGGAAGACATGGAGTTTCACCAGTTCCACCCGACGGGCCTAGCTGGTCTTGGCATTCTGATCTCCGAAGCCGTGCGCGGTGAGGGTGGTCGCCTGCTGAACGCCGACGGCGAGCGCTTCATGGAGCGCTACGCGCCGACGATCGTCGACCTTGCGCCTCGCGACATCGTGGCCCGATCCATGGTGCTCGAAGTGCTCGAAGGCCGCGGCGCAGGTCCCAACAAGGACTACGTCTACATCGACGTGCGGCACCTCGGCGCCGACGTGCTCGAGGCGAAGCTGCCTGACATCACCGAGTTCGCCCGCACCTATCTCGGCGTCGACCCCGTCACCGAACTGGTGCCCGTCTACCCGACGTGCCACTACGTGATGGGCGGCATCCCGACCACCGTGAACGGCCAGGTGCTGCGCGACAACAACTCGATCGTGCCGGGGCTGTACGCGGCCGGCGAGTGCGCCTGCGTGTCGGTGCACGGCTCCAACCGACTGGGCACCAATTCGCTTCTGGACATCAACGTCTTCGGCCGGCGGGCCGGCATCGCCGCTGCCAGCTACGCACTCGGCCACGACTTCGTCGACATGCCGGCGACTCCAGCGGGCATGGTGACCGAATGGGTCGGCGACATCCTCTCCGAGAACGGCAACGAGCGCGTCGCCGACATCCGCGGTGCACTGCAGCAGTCGATGGACAACAACGCGGCCGTCTTCCGCACCGAGGAGACGCTCAAGCAGGCGCTCACCGACATTCACGGCCTCAAGGAACGGTACGCCCGAATAACGGTGCAGGACAAGGGCAAGCGGTACAACAGCGACCTGCTGGAAGCCATCGAGCTCGGCTTCCTGCTTGAGCTCGCCGAGGTCACAGTCGTCGGCGCGCTGAACCGCAAGGAGTCCCGCGGCGGTCACGCGCGCGAGGACTACCCGAACCGCGACGACACCAACTACATGCGCCACACCATGGCGTACAAGCAGGGCGGCGACCTGCTCAGCGACATTCGGCTGGACTACAAGCCCGTGGTCCAGACCCGTTACGAGCCGATGGAACGGAAGTACTGATGAGTGCATCTGTGCTCGACAGCCCCGACACTCAGGCCACCCCGCCCGTGCCCGAGGGCTCGGTGATGGTCACGTTGAAGATCGCGCGGTTCAACCCCGATGATCCCGACGGCGCAGGCTTCCAGAGCTTTCGGGTGCCGTGCCTGTCCACCGACCGGCTACTCAACCTGTTGCACTACGCGAAGTGGTATCTCGACGGGACGCTGACGTTCCGCCGGTCGTGCGCCCACGGCGTGTGCGGCTCCGATGCGATGCGCATCAACGGCGTGAACCGGCTGGCTTGCAAGGTGCTGATGCGCGACCTGCTGCCGAAGGAGAAGCCGGGAAAATCACCAAAGACACTGACGATCACGATCGAGCCGATTCGCGGGCTGCCCGTCGAGAAGGATCTCGTCGTCGACATGGAGCCGTTCTTCGACGCCTTCCGGGCCGTCAAGCCGTTCCTCATCACCAGTGGCAACGAGCCCACCCGGGAGCGCATCCAGAGCCAGACCGACCGCGCGCGCTACGACGACACCACCAAGTGCATTCTGTGCGCCTGCTGCACGACGAGCTGCCCGGTGTTCTGGAACGAGGGCTCCTACTTCGGGCCCGCCGCCATCGTCAACGCGCACCGCTTCATCTTCGACAGCCGTGACGAGGCCGCCGCCGAGCGGCTCGACATCCTCAACGAGGTCGACGGCGTGTGGCGGTGCCGGACCACGTTCAACTGCACCGAATCCTGCCCGCGCGGCATCCAGGTGACCAAGGCGATCCAAGAGGTCAAGCGCGCGTTGCTGTTCGCCCGCTAACCGCAACCCTCCCCAACGTCTGCCGCGAGCAACGTCTGCCGCGAGCAACCTCTGCCGCGAGCGTGCGTGTTGCGCCACGACACGCCGGGTCGAGTTGGCATTCCGCGCACGTTCGTCGCGACGAGAAGACCTGCTGCCACGTCACGAATTCGAGCAGCACGGTCGTTGAGAGCAAACGCCACCAGCGCGCAGAGAATGCTCATTACGACAGCGGCATGGCCGCTCGTGCGTCGATCTCGCGCGTGCCCGCATTTCTCAACCGCCGAGCGTGCGCCGAATGCCACAAGCCGCGGCTTGACGCCGTACCAACACGCACGCTCGCACGACAACGAACGGGCGGGCCCGGGGCGTCACACAATTGGGGGCTGTCTCGTCCAACAGGCATGACGATTCAACAACCTCGCATCGCACCCCTGCCACCGAAAAAGGCCTCGCTGACGGCCCGGCTGATGTACCGCTACGCCAAACGTCGCTTCGGCGAAGTCCCCGTCCCATTCGCGGTGGGTGCTCACCACATGCCGCTGCTCGTCGCCAACGCCGTCCACGAGGCGCTGCTGGAGCGCGGATCGAAGAAACTCCTCGCTGACGTCCGCGAACTCGCGGTGTACTTCACGGCACGCACGGTCGGCTGCTCGTGGTGCGTCGACTTCGGCGCCATGCTGATCCGCCTCGACGGCCTGGACGTCGATCGGCTCAAGCACATCGACGACTACGCGACGTCCCCGCTTTTCACCGACGACGAGCGCGCGGCGATCGCCTACGCCGATGCGATGACCACCGACCCGCACCTGGTCACCGACGAGCAGGTCGCCGATCTGCGTTGCCGCTTCGGGGATGCCGGCACCATGGAGTTGACCTACCAGATCGGTGTCGAGAACATGCGGGCCCGGATGAACACCGCGTTGGGGATCACCGAGCAGGGCTTCAGTTCTGGGGAGGCGTGCCGGGTTCCGTGGGCCGACGATCAAGCGGCGAACCGGTGAACTTGTCCGGGTTGGCGATGTCCCAGATGGCACAGACCTTCCCGTCGCGTACGGTCAATGCCTGAATGTGGGGCTGCATCGCGGGCCCTTCGTTGTTGGCGTCGAATCCCGTGGTGATCATCCCGAGTTCGCCGTTGACCAACGCCAGCTGAGCCGCCTCGAAGAACCTCGACCCGTACCGCTTGGCCAGGCCGAAGATGAACCGGGCCACCTTGTCCGGGCCGTGGATGACGCGGGCCGCAGTGGGCGCCTTGCGATTCGAGTCGCCGGTGAAGGTCACGTCGGGGTGCAGTAGGGCGACGACGCCCGCCATGTCGCCGACAGCCATGGCGGCCATCAGCTTTCGTACGACCTCGTCGTGGGAGGCGTCGCGAGCGGGCGCGTCCGCGTCTGCCACCGCCGCTCTGGCCCTCGACGCGAGCTGCCGTGCCGACGCCGCACTGACGCCGAGCACATCAGCGATCTCACCGAACGGCATGGCGAAGCCGTCGTGCAGAACGAAGGCGACCCGCTGGTCGGGGGTGAGTCGTTCGAGCACCACCATCGCGACGAAACGGGCGTCTTCGTCGGCGACGACGGCGCCGAGCGGGTCGAATCGGTCGAGCGGCGTCACGACGGGCTCGGGAAGCCACTCCCCGTAATAGGCCTCGCGACGGTGGGCAGCCGAACGCAGGCGATCGAGCCCGATTCGGCTGACGACCGTCGTCAACCACGCCCGCAGGTCGGTGATCCCGTCGCGCCGAGGCCCGAGGGCCTCCCATCGCAGCCACGCGTCCTGAACCGCGTCCTCGGCGTCGGCGAACGTCCCGGTGAGCCGATACGAGACCGCGATGAGGTGCGAACGCAGTTCCTCGAACTCGTCAACCCGGTGCGCGCTGGTCACTAGCTCAGAATAGGGACGTGAGCCACCCGACACCGCGCTCGCGAACGAGCGCAAACTGCCAGTTTGCGTCGGCGTGTCGTGTACCGACACGCACGCTCGCGGGAGAGGTGACGCAGCAAAGCGTCGCGCGAAGCGGCCTGCCGCCGTATTCGTGGCTGTGAACAACCTGTGAACACTAATTTCGTTGTCAGCAAGCGCTTTGACGACCGAAACCGTATCCTCCAACAGTTCGTCCTAGGTGAACCAGGGAGATGGAAATGACCACCGTTGACGCAGGTAATTCGGGTTCCGGCGCGACCGTCGACAGCAAGGGCCTGAAGGGCGGCTCCCTGGGGCTGTTGTCGAGCGTCGTGGTGGGCATGGCGTCCACGGCCCCCGCCTACAGCCTCGCTGCGGTCCTCGGACTGATCGTCGCCAGCGGCGCGGGTGTCAAGGCGGCGTCGATCGTGCTGCTCGCGTTCGTGCCGATCTACCTGATCGCGGTCGCGTACCAGGAGCTCAACAAGGCGGAGCCCGACTGCGGCACCACCTTCACCTGGGCGTCCCGCGCATTCGGGCCGCTGATCGGCTGGATGGGTGGCTGGGGCATCATCGCCGCCGACGTCATCGTGATGGCCAACCTGGCGCAGATCGCGGGAGCCTACTCGTTCACGTTCGTCGGCGACCTCGGCTGGACCGCGGCCGCCGACCTCGCCAACAGCACGCTCTGGTCGACGGTGGCCGGTGTGATCTGGATCGTCGTGATGACCTACATCTGTTACCGCGGCATCGAGATCTCTGCCCGCGTCCAGTACTACTTACTCGGTTTCGAGGTCATCATCCTCGTCGTGATCTCGATCTACGCGTTATTCAAGGTTTACTCAAAGAACGCGCTGCCCGAGTCGATATACCCGTCGCTGTCCTGGTTCTGGCCCGGCGGGCTGGACTTCGGCACGGTCATCGCCCCGGCGATCCTGATCGCGATCTTCATCTACTGGGGCTGGGACACCGCGGTGGCCTGCAATGAGGAATCCGACGATCCCGGCACCACCCCGGGCAGGGCGGCGGTGCTGTCGACGTTCCTCCTGCTGGCGACCTACGCCATCGTGACGGTGGCTGTTGTCGCCTTCGCCGGTGTCGGCGAAACCGATGCGGGACTTGGCAATCCGGACAACTCGGCCGACGTGTTCGCCGCCATCGGGCCCGCCCTGTTCGGTGACAGCGTGATGGGGCACATCGGTCTGCTCCTGCTTTCGGCGACGATCCTGACATCGGCATCGGCGTCCACGCAAACGACAGTCCTGCCGACGGCCCGCACCACGTTGTCGATGGGCGTCTACAAGGCCCTGCCTGATTCGTTCGCGAAGATCCACCGCAAGTACCTGACCCCGACGGTCTCGACGGTCGTGATGGGTGCGGTGTCGATCTTCTTCTACGTGATGTTCACCTTGATCAGCAGCAGCCTGCTGCTGGCCCTCATCGGCTCGGTCGGCCTGATGATCGCCTTCTACTACGGGATGACCGGGTATGCCTGCACCTGGTATTACCGCAAGACGTTGACCAAGTCGCCGCGGGACTTCCTGATGCGCGGCGTGGTGCCCCTGTTGGGCGCCGTCATGCTGACGGTCGTCTTCGCCTACGGACTGATCTCGTACTCCAAGCCCGACTACCTCGTCGACGACGACGGCAACAACGTCACGATCTTGGGCTTCGGCGCCGTCGCCGTCGTCGGCATCGGCGCCCTGGTTCTCGGAGTGATCATGATGTTCGTCTGGTGGGCGATGTCGCCGAGCTTCTTCAGGGGCGAGACCCTGCCGCGCCGTTCGGACCTGCTCCTGGAGCCGGCCGTCGGATCGGTTGCTCGGTTCGGCCTGCCGGACTCCGGCGACATGCCCACCGTCATCTCCCAAGATCTGTCGAACCTGCCCGCAGGTGAGACGGCGGTCGATCCGGCCACCGGTGAGGAGTTCACCAAGAACGGCTGACACGGCGCCGTCACCGTGTCCGCTCCCCCTGGTGGGCATAGGCGCGCATTCCCGCCTCCGTCGCCAGCTCGTGGTGCGTGGCGAGGGCGCCGGTGAAGGAGCGCGCCGGGGCGATTAGAAGTTGAACCCGAGTTGGGCCGGAATCTCGCTGCGGAAGGCGGCATCGAGCAGGACGAGCGACTCCACGGGTGCCGCCGCGGATGCGGTTCGCCGTGGCCAGAGTGGTCGCTCGGTGGACGCCGAGATACAGGCTGCCCAGCACGTCGAGATCCATCGTGAGCTCTGCAGGCGCATCCGTGCGGACGCATCGAGCGCGTCCGCCGCGGATCTCCAGCGCGAATCGCCCACCGTCGGAACGAAATCCGTCGCCGATCTCGATCACGGTGTCGAGGTCGAAGGGGTAGGTCCGCGCTTCGAGCGCCGCGCACACGTCCATGATCCGTAGCCAGAGCCCGTCCTCAGAACCCGTGGTGCGCACCAGCCGGGAATCGTCCAGCAGATAGGGCAACGGGTCGCCAAGATGACTCGACGTGGTGATCGTCTCTACCAGGTCAAGGCCGATCAGCGCCCGCCACAGCGCCGTATGCGCTTCGGGTGTGACGGCCGCGAACTCCTCCACGCGAACGTTTCTCGACTGGCCGCCTCGATGCACCCGGTAGAGAAGGTAGCCATCGGCGTGCATGAAGCAGTACCACGGCGTCCCGCCGCCACGCGAGTCGTCCCAGTCGGCCAGCAGGTCGTCCCAGAGCAATGTCGGTCGCTCCAGACCACCCGGCGTGATCAACCGGTAGCGATCATGGATCGCGGCGAGTTCGTCGCGGTGAACGTGCGGCCGGACGATGCGCACGCCACCGGGATCGGTGGCGTCACGGTGGAACCGGACGAATCTCCGGTCCAAGCTCAGCTCCGTCTCGACTGTCGCCGGACCGTACCCGAAGCGGCCGTAGATGCCACCCTCGGTGGCGGTCAGCCCCGCCATCGGATAGCCAACATCGGCAAAGCGTTGGTGCAGTTCGGTGTACATCGCCCGCAAGAGTCCGCGCCGTCGGTGTGTCGGCGCCACACCGACCCATGTGATCCCGGCGGTCGGCAGGATCGCGCCGCCGGGGACGGTGAGCTTCAGGTCCACGTAGTGCGCCATCCCCACGACGTCATGGCCGTCGCTGACGACCACCGAGCTGCGGGGCGGCATCAGCGTCCGCCATGCCGCGAAGGTCTCGGGGTGCCAGAAGGCGCCGTAGCTGATCGCGGCCAGTAGTGCCACGCCGGGCCAGTCGTCGTCGGCGACGTCGCGCAGGACCAGACGATCGATGTCACTCACCGCTTGCTGCTCGCGCAAACGATTCAGCTCCGCTGCGCTTCGTGACAGAGCTCATGATTCAGCTCCGCTGCGCTTCGTGAATATGATTCGGTGCCAATCTTTTTCGGCGTTGGCGGTGATGTCGCTCATCACGTGTTTGATTGTGAGGTACTCCTCGAACGAGTAGTCGCTCATGTCCTTGCCGAATCCCGAGGCACTGACGCCGCCATGCGGCATCTCGCTGATGATCGGAATGTGGTCGTTGATCCACACGCACCCGGCCTTGATCTCGCGCGACGCCCGCTGCGCGCGGTACACGTCGCGGGTCCACGCCGAGGCGGCCAGGCCGTACTCCGTGTCGTTGGCCTGCCGGATGCCGTCGTCGTCGTCGGTGAACGATCGCGCGACGAGCACGGGTCCGAAGATCTCGCTGCGGTACACCTCGGATCGTTCGTCGACGTCCGCGATGAGGGTGGGCCGGTAGAAGGAGCCGGGGCGGTCGGGGGCGGTGCCGCCGGTGACGATGCGCCCGCCCTCACCGGGCGCGCGATCGACCATGCCCGCGACCTTGGTCCGGTGCGCATGGGTGATCAGCGGGCCGAGGTCAGTGTCGGGATCGTGCGGATCGCCGACGACGATCTTGCTCATCAGTTCGCCGACGCCCGCCACGAAGTCGTCGTAGAGGTCGCGCGCCACGATGGCCCGCGTGGCCGCGGTGCAGTCCTGCCCGGTGTTGATCAGCGACGCGGCGACCGCACCCTGAATGGCCGCGTCGAGGTCGGCGTCGTCGAACACCAGGAAGGGGGCCTTGCCGCCGAGCTCGAGCTGGGTGCGATGCCCGTGCCGGGCGGCGGCCGCCATGACCCTGCGCCCGACGGCCGTCGACCCGGTGAACGTGACCAGGTCGACGTCGCGGTGCCCGGCCAGCGCCGTACCAACGTCGCCACCGGCACCGGTGACGACGTTGAGCACGCCGTCGGGCAGGCCGGCCTCGCTGGCGAGCCGCGCCAACGTCAGCGTGGTCAGCGGCGTCACCTCGGCGGGCTTGATCACCACGGAGCAGCCGGCGGCCAGCGCGGGAACGACCTTCCACACCGCCATCTGGAGTGGATAGTTCCACGGCGTGATGGTCGCGACGACGCCGATGGCCTCGCGGCGGATGCTCGAGGTGTGGTCAGCCGAGTATTCGGCGGTAGCCTTGCCCTCGAGGTGCCGCGCCGCGCCCGCGAAGAAGTCGATGTTGTCGACGCTGCCCGGGACGTCGAACCCTTCTGCGAGCCTGACCGGCTTACCCGTCTGGCTCACCTCTTCGGCCAC
This sequence comes from Mycobacteriales bacterium, assembly GCA_038244615.1. Taxonomy (GTDB): domain Bacteria; phylum Actinomycetota; class Actinomycetes; order Mycobacteriales; family Mycobacteriaceae; genus Mycobacterium. The sequence continues at coordinate 38,805 of JBBRTH010000026.1, forward strand.
CAGCGCTTCGGCGTGCTCGCCCGCAAGATGAGCCAGCTTGGCCAGCACCGCCGACCGTTCCGCCGGCGTCGCGGTGGCCCAGCCCGGCAACGCCCCGCGCGCGGAGGCGACGGCAATGTCGACGTCGTCCGGGGTGGCCAACGCGCAATCGGCAACCACGTTCCCCGTCGCTGGGTCGATGACCTGATGCATTCCACCGCCAGTGATCACCTCGGCGCCGTCGATCCAGCTGCTCGCGATCGTCATGATTTTACGCTAGCTGACCTCCAGGAGACGAGCTACGCATTCCCGCCGTGACGAACGTGTAAAACGAACGATTTCATGGCTTTGGTTGCCTGGAACGACGGATTCCGTGCACAATCGTCGTCATGGTCGATCGGGATGCTCAGCCCGCCATCGGGGGTGTCTCACTGCGGATCAACCATTCCCGCCCTGGTGCCGCGTTCCAGCTCGACGAGCTCTCTAAGGCGATCGTCGAGAAGTTGCAGCAGGATGGCCGTAGGTCGTACGCCGGCATCGGTAAGGCGGTCGGGTTGTCCGAGGCCGCCGTGCGCCAACGCGTCCAGCGCATGGTCGACGCAGGCGTCATGCAGATCGTTGCGGTCACCGATCCGATGCAACTCGGCTTCGCGCGCCAGGCGATGATCGGCATCCGTTGCACCGGCGACACCACCAAGATCGCCGACAAGCTGGCCAACATCGAGTCCGTCGACTACGTGGTGCTCACCGCGGGATCGTTCGACGCCATCGTCGAAGTGGTCTGCGAGGACGACGGCGACCTACTGGATCTACTCAACACGAAGATTCGTACCGTCCCAGGGGTGATATCCACCGAAACCTTGGTTTACCTCAAACTCGTGAAACAGCAATACAATTGGGGCACTAGATGACACTGATCGATTCAGATCCAACCGTCTATACCGACATGGCCGCCAAGGCCAAGCGTTACTTGTGGGGGCACTTCGCCCGGCACGGTGACGACATCACCCCGCCGATCATCACCCGCGGCGAGGGCGTCCACATCTGGGACAGTGACGGCAATAAGTTCATCGACGGACTCTCTGGGTTGTTCGTCGTTCAGGTTGGCCATGGCCGCGCCGAACTGGCCGAGGCTGCCGCCAGGCAGGCCGAGACCCTGGCGTTCTTCCCGCTGTGGTCGTTCGCCACGCCGCCGGCGATCGAGCTCTCCGAGCGCCTCGCCAACTACGCGCCGGGTGACCTGAACCGGGTCTTCTTCACCACCGGCGGCGGCGAGGCCGTTGAGAGCGCGTGGAAGCTGGCCAAGCAGTACTACAAGCTGACCGGCAAGCCCGGCAAGCACAAGGTGGTGTCGCGGGCGATCGCCTATCACGGCACTCCGCAGGGCGCGCTGTCGATCACCGGCATCCCGGAGTTCAAGGCGCCGTTCGAGCCCCTGGTCCCCGGCGGCTTCCGCGTGCCCAACACCAACATCTACCGCGCGCCCGCGCCGTATGACACCGACCCCAAGGCGTGGGGGCGTTACTGCGCCGACCGGATCGCCGAGGCCATCGAGTTCGAAGGTCCCGACACCGTGTGCGCGGTCTTCCTCGAGCCGGTGCAGAACGCCGGCGGCTGCTTCCCGCCGCCGCCCGGATACTTCGAGCGGGTTCGTGAGATCTGCGACGAGTACGACGTGCTGCTGGTGTCCGACGAGGTGATCTGTGCGTTCGGGCGCATCGGATCGATGTTCGCCTGCGACGACTTCGGCTACGTGCCGGACATCATCACCTGCGCCAAGGGCCTCACCTCGGGCTACTCGCCGATCGGCGCGATGATCGCCAGCGACCGGCTGTTCGAGCCGTTCAATGACGGGCACACGGTCTTCGGGCACGGCTATACGTTCGGCGGCCACCCGGTGTCGGCCGCGGTGGCCCTGGCCAACCTCGACATCTTCGAACGCGAGGGCATCAACCACCACGTCAAGGAGATGGCCCCGGCCTTCAGGTCCACTCTCGAGAAGCTGCATGACCTGCCCATCGTCGGCGACATCCGCGGCGAGGGCTTCTTCTACGGCATCGAGCTGGTCAAGGACAAGGTCACCAAGGAGACCTTCAACGACGAAGAGTGTGAGCGGTTACTCCGCGGCTTCCTCACCCCGGCGCTGTTCGAGGCGGGCCTGTACTGCCGCGCCGACGATCGCGGCGATCCGGTCGTGCAGTTGGCGCCCCCGCTCATCTGCGGTCAGAAGGAATTCGACGCAATCTACGACATCCTCAACGGCGTGTTGACCGAAGCAAGCCGCCGGATGTAGGCGAACCGCCGATGTCCAAGCCGTCGATCGATCCCGTCCGCTGGCAACCTCCGCCGTCGCAACCACTCCCTGAGCCCGACCTGGTTCGTCGGCTCAGCATCGTTGTGCTGCCGGGCTTCGCGCCGGAGGACGTGGTCGTCGACGGCCGCGGTGGTGTGTACACCGGGGTGATCGGCGGCCAGATCATGCGCATCGATGCGGAGTCCGGGTCACACGAGGTGGTCGGCGACACCGGTGGGCGACCACTCGGAATGGCCGTGGCGCGCGACGGCAGACTACTGATCTGCGACAGCCACCGCGGGCTGCTGGCGATGGACACCGCAACCGGCGACATCGAGACACTGGTCACCGCCGTCGAGGATCGGCCTCTGAAGTTCTGCTCGAACGTGGTCGAGTCATCCGACGGCACAATCTATTTCACGGAGTCCACCGACCGGTTCCACTACGAGTACTACAAGGCCGCGGTGCTCGAAGCCCGCGGATCGGGTTCGCTGTTCCGCCGCGACCCCGACGGCACGGTCACGCGGTTGGCGTCCGGTCTGCACTTCGCCAACGGCGTGACGCTCACGGCCGACGAGTCCGCAGTGGTGTTCGCCGAGACCACGGGCGCCAGGGTGTCGAAGTACTGGCTCACCGGCCCCAAGACCGGCACGGTGACGCCGTTGACCGAATCGCTGCCCGGCTACCCGGACAACATCTCGACCGCCCCCGACGGCCGCATCTGGGTCGCGATGGTGTCTGAGCGCAACGCCCTCACCGAGTGGCTGGTACCCAAGGCGCCCGGCCTGCGGAAGCTGCTCTGGCGCTTGCCCTATGGCGCGCTGCCCGACGTCAAGCCCGTGGTATGGGTGATCGCGCTCGATCCGGACGACGGCCGGGTTCTGACGCAGATGCGCGCTCGGCATTCGGCCTTTGGGTCGACGACCGGGGTCGTCCAAGAGCGCGACCGGGTGTGGCTCGCGGGCATCGGCGCACCGACGATCGCATACTTCGACATCTAGCTCACCGATCGGCCGCTAATCCCATGGGTAGCGATGGCCACTCTGGCAACAGCGTGGCAACCCGAAGAAAGGATATCCGTCGACTAATCTGCAGACACCATGGCGACCTTCCGAACCGTGTCCAGGCGCGCTGCCGCGCTGGTAGCCACCCCATTGTTGGCGGGTTTCTGCCTGCTGGGCAGCCCGGCGCCGGCCCACGCGGACGACGCCTGCCCGTACCGGGTCGTGACGCCACCCGCGGTGGACTCCTCCGAAGTCCCAGAGTCAGGCGACCCCCCTCAGCCGCTGCCCGTACCCGCCAAGCCCCTGGGCGGTGACGCTCTCTCCGGCTGCGGCATCATCACCGCGCCGGGTACCCCACCGGTCCCGGACGACGTCTCCGCTGAGGCCTGGGTCGTCGCCGACCTCGACAGCGGCGACATCATCGCCGCCCGCGATCCACACGGCAGGCACCGTCCTGCCAGCATCATCAAGGTGCTGGTGGCCATGCAGTCGTTGCGCGAACTACCGATCAACAAGCAGGTCATCGGGACCGCGGACGACGCGGCCGCCGAAGGCACCCGGGTCGGCGTGGACGAAGGCGGCGTCTACACCGTCAACGATCTGCTGCACGGACTACTCATGCACTCGGGCAACGACGCCGCCCACGCGCTCGCGGGTCAACTTGGCGGAATGGACACCGCCCTGCAGAAGATAAACGACCTCGCGGGCAAGCTCGGGGGCCGCGACACCCGCGCCGCCACCCCGTCGGGCCTCGACGGACCCGGCATGAGCACCTCGGCCTACGACGTCGGGCTGTTCTACCGCTACGCCTGGCAGAACGCCGTGTTCGCCAACGTCGTGGCGACCAAGACCTACGACTTCCCCGGCCATCCCCCGCGCGACGGCGGCGCGGACAGCCCCGACTACCAGTTGGAGAACGACAACCAGCTGCTGTACAACTACCCCGGCGCCCTGGGTGGCAAGACCGGCTACACCGACGACGCGGGACAGACGTTCGTCGGTGCGGCCGATCGTGCCGGACGCAGGCTCGTCGCGATCATGCTGCACGGCACGCGCCTGCCCATCGCACCGTGGGAACAGGCCGCCCACCTCCTTGACTACGGCTTCGCCACGGCACCGGGAACCAAGATCGGCTCACTGATCGATCCGGACCCGTCGCTGACCATCAGGGCCGCCAACCCGCTCGGCGACAACGTCCGCGCGCAGGACGTGGCGGCATCACCGTTGCTTGGCACCGACGCCGTGCCGGTGCGGGTGGGCGTGGGCGTCGTCGGTTCGATCATCGTGTTCGGCCTCATCATGGCCGCCCGGTCGCTGAACAGGCGACCCACCGACTGACCTTCAGCGTCGTCGCGTCAGTCGCGAAAGCCCAAGCGCACCAAGGGCACCGACTCCTGCCGCGGCGATAGCGCCGGCGATCCCGAGTCCTTCGCGGACCTGAACCCTGGTCGTGATCTCGGCGGGATCGGGCGGCCGGACGGGTGCCAGGGCGAGGCTGTCCGCCGACGTTGCGGCCCATGCCGTCGAAAAGAGGATGAGTCGCGCGGTGATGTACGCGAACACCATCAGACCGAGAACCGGGCCGAAGGTGGCGCCGGCCGGACCTTGGAGCACCGATGCCAGGTAGACGGTGGCGACCAGCTTGAAGATCTCGAACGCCACCGCGGCGAGGAGTCCGGCCCTCCTGGCGCTGAGGAAGCTGACCGACTCCCGGGGCAGTCGGGCGATGACCCAGGTGAACAAGAGCCACGAGATACCAAGCGAGACCACCAATGACGCGATCCGCAGAAGGACGCCAAGTGCCGGGAAATCCGGGATGCCGATCCACTCGAGGACATTGCGCATCACCGTCCCGTTCCCGAGAGCGGTCAGCGCGACGGTGAGCACGATCGCGGCGAATGCCGAGAGCAGGGCGAGCAGATCCGACATCTTGGTCCGCAGGAAACCCGGTGGCTCACCGCGCTGCAGGCCCCACATCTGGCTGAGCGCCTCCCGGAGATTGGCCATCCAGCCCAGCCCGGCCCACGCCGCGGTGGCCAGCCCGATGACGCCGACCGAGGTCCGCGAGTTGATCGCCGAATCCATCAGGTTGACCAGCTGCTGCCCCAGGTCCCCGGACACGGCGCCCCTGATCTTCGACTCGACCTCCGCGAGCAGCTCGGGCCTACTGGCCAACACGAAGCCAACCGCCGCGAAACCGACCATCAGCAGCGGAAACAGCGCGAAGATCGTGAAGTACGTGATGCCCGCGGCGTAGAAGTCACCCTTGCTGTCGTCGTAGCGCTCCTGGGCGCGCATGACGCGGTCGAACCATGGGAATCTGGCCCGGAGTCGGTCCATCACGCCAGGTGCGGTCGGTTCGGTCACGCCGACCTCCTGGTGGCTAGGAACGCATCTTCAGAAACCCTAAACGGTCGTATACCCGCTCCAACGTCTTCGCAGACACCTCGCTGGCCCGCTCGGCGCCGGCGGCCAGAACGGACTCCAATTGTGCGGGGTCGGCCAACATCAGGTCGACCCGAGCCTTGATCGGCGTGACGAACTCTACGACCGCCTCCGCGGTGTCGGCCTTGAGATCGCCGTAACCCCGCCCGGCATAGCCCTCGACGAGTTTGTCGACGTCGGTGCCGGAGACGGCGGACTGGATCGTCAGCAGATTGGACACCCCCGGCTTCGCCTCGCGATCGAAGCGGATCTCGCGCTCGCTGTCGGTGACGGCCGAGCGAATCTTCTTGGCGGTCTTCTTCGGATCGTCGAGCAGGCTGATCAGGCCTGCATCGGTGGCGGCCGACTTGCTCATCTTGGCGGTCGGATCCTGCAGGTCGTAGATCTTCGCCGTCGCCTTCTGGATCATCGGCTCGGGCACGACGAGGGAGTCGGGGAACCGCGCGTTGAACCGCTGGGCGACGTCGCGGGCGAGTTCGAGGTGCTGACGCTGATCCTCGCCGATGGGCACCAGATCGGTGTCGTAGAGCAGCACGTCGGCGGCCATCAGCACCGGGTAGGTGAACAGGCCGACGGTCGTGGCGTCCGCGCCTTCCTTCTGCGACTTGTCCTTGAACTGCGTCATGCGTGACGCCTGGCCGAAGCCGGTGAAACAGCCCAGCACCCAGGTCAATTCGGCATGGGCAGGCACGTGGCTCTGGACGAAGACAGTGGACCGGGCGGGGTCGATGCCCAGCGCCAGGAACTGCGCGGCCGTGACCAGCGTGCGTCGGCGCAGCAGGTCCGGGTTCTGCGCGATGGTGATCGCGTGCAGGTCGACGACACAGAAGTAGGCGTCATAGCCGTCCTGCAGCCCGATCCACTGACTGACCGCCCCCAACGCGTTGCCGAGGTGCAGGGAGTCGGACGTAGGTTGCACGCCGGAGAAGACCACTCTTTCGGCTCTTTCGGGCGCGCCATCGTGCTCAGTGCTCATGATGCCGTCAATCCTTCCATTACCGTCATCCGGTTTCGTCACGGGTCAGGCGCCGCAGGACCTTCAGGAACACTCGCCGCTCGTCAGCGCCCAGCTCATCGAGCCATCGTTCCTCGCCCCGTTTGACGTCGGCCTGGGCGGCGTCCTTGACGGCCCGGCCCGAGTCCGTGATGGCCAACAGGCGCACGCGGCGGTCGTCGGGGTCGGGCCGGCGCTCGATGTACCCACCCGCTTGTAGCTCGTCGAGCGTGCGGATGATGCGGGTCTTGTCGGCGCCGATCGCCTCGGCGAGTGCGGACTGGGTGCGCATCGATGACCTGTCCAGCGCCAAGTGGACGGCTGTCCCCGTTCTCCGGGAACGGCCTCGTCGCTCCCGTGGGTTCGCTCGGCGACATCTTATTGTTGGCTGGTTCGCGACGGGAAGCGTCCACGCAGGCGCTGCTGGTATCACCGACGACTTTCGACATCGGGATCACTGACAAGGTCATCACCGGTTGCGTGGTAGTCGGCTGCGGCATGTCATCCGGCGGTCTTCCGCTGACCTACACGATCATCGGCGACCCGAGCAACGGCGGGAAGGTGGCCGTCAGTGCGACCGACGGCAGTTTTACGTTCCTGCCCTTCAAGTCCGAAGCCGGCGTCCTGCCGCCCGACGAGTCGTTCAAGGTGCTCGTGGCCCAGACGACGCAGTTGGACACCTTCCTGGTCGGGCTGCCGTTGGTGGGAACCAGCCTCTTCGCGCCGACCATCGTGATCTTGCGGCAGGTTCCGGTCGTGAGCGTGGTGTTGGCCCCGCTGATCGGCAGCGCGCGCGGTGAGTTCGCCTCCGGGGGTGTGCTTCAACTGGACAGCCCCCAGCTCGAGGGTCAGGACGTGTCGTCGATCATCACCTGGGTGGCTCAGGACGCACCCGGGGTTGAGCTCGATGACAAGGGAATCCCCAACGACCCGCGGTTGGGCATGGTGGGTGATCTGGTTCTGCGGAGGACACGGCAGCTGCTTGCCGGGACAGGGCAACCCGGCCGCAGACCAGGCTTGGGTGCTGGGCGAGACAGTGGATTGGATGAACTACTACGTCAAGGAAGGCAACACCAGCGGCCTTCCCAGCGCCGAGGTATTCGAGTGGTCCGACCAGAACGAGACGTACTGGTCCTCTACGGTGCTCCCGTCCGACCCGAACTTCGACAACGGTCCTTTGAGCCACGGTGCAGGTACCGGCAAACTGCTGCCGATCCTCCCGGTGATCGGCGGTTCGGGTCCCCAGAGCCAGGTCAGCCTGCCGTTTTCGCTCGGCGACGCAGCCGTCGCCACCAATGCGGTCAACGTCCAGATCGACAACCCGGCTGCCCAAGCGAACGTCGTGGGGGCGCCGACGGTGACGTTCACCTACTCAGGTGTCGCTACCAGCCGCTTTGTCTCCGGCCAGATCGTCGACAAGAAGACCGGACTGGTAGTCGGCAACATCGTCACACCGATCCCCGTCACGCTGGACGGACAGCAACACACCGTGACGGCGTACGCACTGAACGACATCGCTTACACGATGGATCCGGACAGCGACCTCGAATTGCAGCTCACCACTGGCGCTACGGCCTACCTGAAACTTCACGCAGTACGGATCATCAAAATCGACGATGTGAGCGTGGATCTACCGACGACTACCAACGGCGCCGTGGTGAACGAGCCGTTGACCGACGCGGTGGCCGCCTAACGGGACCGTCCCATCGAGCCCTACCGCTCGGTAGGTTCTCGTCAGCATCCCGAGGGCGGTGACCCGGCCCACAAGGGTAGCGGTCCATCGCCGTGCCCTCCATTGGGCCGTTCTGGACGGAAGTCAGAGAGCTCCGCGCCGGAGGTCGGGGATACTGCGGCACGGAGTCGATGACTGATCTCCGGACGCAAGCCAGGCGATGAGGGCGGGGCTGGCGATGCGTGGCGTATGGGCGTTATTCGGACCGTCGGAGGAGAAGGACATAACCCGGCTTTGCGTCGTTGTGCTGAAGTCGCCGCGAAGCTGGATGGTCAGGTGGATCCGTGTCGCGCCACTGCCATGGGTGGGGGCTGAGGCGTGCCTCCGCTCTGATATGTCGGCTGCTCCTTTGGCTGTATCGATGTGATTTACTTCCGCAGTGTCATCGGCCGCCGCCAGCCCCGCTGGCCTGGGCGCCGGAATGACATTGGGGTCCTTGATCTGTATCCAGATCGGCTTGGCACTCTCGATCGGGCTGACCGACCGTCTCGGGACCAGCGGAGCCGGGTGGATCCGGTTGGCGTGGGCCGGTGTGCTCATGCTGCCGGTCTTCATACGGCCCACACGTGCCCGGTTCACCCGACGGGCTCTGATCGCGTGCGTCGCCCTTGGCGTCGTTACGGTCGGGATCACGCTGCTCTTCCAGGCCGCCCTGGCGCTGATACCGATGGGTACCGCCAGCGCGTTGAACTTTCTCGGTCCTCTGGTCCTGGCCGCAATTGTCGGTAGCCTGCGAAGGCTCATGTGGCCGGTATTGGCAGCAGCCGGTGTCCTGACGCTCTGGGCGCTCTACATCGTGCTGACTCAGCGGGTCGGTGACGAGGTCGCCGGAATCGACGGCCTGGCCTTGTCAATGGTCGTGTCCGGTCTCGTCGGCACGGCGATCGTCGGGCCCGGCGTAATCCCCCGCCTGACTCCGGAGCTGATCCTGTTCGGCCTCGGAATCGCAGTGCTGTGTCCAATAGCGCCCTACGTGCTGGAATTTCTGGCGCTCCGCCGACTCACCGCCGCTGCATTCGGCACGCTGATGGCATTGGAATCATCCTCGTCGTCGTCGCCGGCGCCGCTGCCGCCCGCACGGGCGCCCGAACCGAACTTGTTGCTTACCCGACGCTCACCTGAAGGCCAGTTGGCGAGTAATCCACGGCAGCGTGCGCCGCGCGAACGTCGGCAAGCCGGAGTAGGTCGCAGTGCTCACCTAAATGTAGGGGTTGATGTCGCATTGGACCAACCAGGTTTCGGTGTTCAGCCCGGGAGTTCCAACCCGAACCACGCCCGAGTTAACGTGATCGCCATGCCGCCCAACACTGAAATTAACCCATCCTCAGGGCGCGAGCTGAATCGGTGGTGCATGCTTTCAGCGGTATCTGTCGCGAGGTGTCTAGAAGGGCGTTGCCGCCCCGGCGGCTGCGGAGGATCGGCGATTTCCTGGCACTGACACTCGCCGAGCGGCGAGGCGACCGGTCACCAGCGTGGGCCGAACGCCGCTCACGAATATCGGATAGGACCGAACACGGGAGGCGAGGGATGCTGGTGTCGATCGACAGCAGCTACGGTCAGCTGGCAGACAGAGTCACCTTGCTCGACGCCACCGATGGGCAATTCGCCAATGCTCGGCCCGACGCAGTCGTCAATGCGGCGCTCGGCGCACCCGAACTGCGTCTGCACGAGCTCGTCAAGATCGCCCTCGAGGGCTATACACTCAGGCCCGCATTGGGACAACGAGCGGTGCGCCTCGTCGAGGATCCGCAGACGCACCGCACGTCGGCCGAATTGCTGCCATCCTTCGAGACGCTCAGCTTCGGAGAGCTGTGGCAGCGAGTGCAGGCCCTGGCCAATGGGTGGCGCGACGATCCGGTGCGGATCGGGGACCGAGTAGCGATCCTGGGCTCCCCGAGCATCGACTACACAGTCGTCGACATCGCATTGACGCAGCTGGGCGCGGTTTCCGTGCCTCTGCATACCGCCCCGGTGAGCCAGCTGGTGCCCATCCTCGCCGAGACTACCCCGAGCTTGGTCGCCTCCAATATCGACTACCTCGACAACGCGGTCGACCTCCTACTGTCTGGGCCCGTCCCCAGGCGGCTGGTGGTGTTCGATGTCCACCCAGAGGTCGACGATCACCGCGATGCGGTCTCGGCCGCCACCGCCAGGCTCGCCGATGCGGGCAGTCCCGTTGTGGTGGAAACACTTTCGGCTGTCGAAGCGACAGGTAACAACATACCTACCGCGGTGCCGGCGTTGCCCGACGACGACTTGCTGGCAGTGCTGATTTACACCTCGGGCAGCACCGGCGCGGCAAAGGGCGCCATGTTTCGCGAGGGCAAGGTCGCCAACGTGTGGCGGGGCGCCGCCGATACGGACTGGGACAAGAACCAAGGCATGCTGCCGTGCATCGTGTTGAGTGTGTTGCCGTTGAGCCATTCGATGGGCCGCTCGGTCATGTACCGAGCGCTGTCCGCGGGCGGTACGGTGTTCTTCCCTGGCCGTAGCGACTTGTCGACCCTGTTGGAGGACCTGTCGCTGGTGCGGCCCACTTCACTGAGCCTGGTGCCACGGATCTGGGATCTGCTGCACGAGGAGTATCGCCGCCGAGTCGACCGTGGGCTGGCTGACGGGTCGGCTCGCTTCGCCGTCGAGAGCCGGGTCAAAGCGCAGTTGCGGCACGTGGTGCTTGGTGGACGGTTCGTCACCGCGGTGACGGCCTCGGCGTCGATCTCGCCGGAGCTCAAAGCGTGGGCGGGTTGGCTGCTGGAGCTTCCCGTGGTCGAGGGTTACGGCTCGACCGAGGCGGGCGGCGTGTTCTTCGACGGCGTTGTCCAGCGTCCGCCGGTGACGGATTACAAGTTGGTCGACGTCCCGGAGCTGGGGTATTTTCATACGGATCGGCCGTATCCGCGCGGTGAGCTGTTGGTGAAATCCGAGCAGCTGTTCCCAGGCTATTACAACCGACCCGAGATTACCGCGGCGGTGTTCGACGAGGACGGGTTCTACCGTACGGGCGACATCGTGGCCGAGCCTGCGCCTGATCGCCTGGTGTATGTCGACAGGCGCAATAACGTGCTGAAGCTGTCGCAGGGCGAGTTCGTGACGTTGTCGAAGCTGGAGGCGGCATTCGGCACCAGCGCATTGGTGCGCCAGATCTTCATCTACGGCAACAGCGCCCGCTCCTACTTGTTAGCGGTCGTGGTACCCACCTCTGACGCGCTGGCCTGCTACGACAGCCGTGAGCTGCGTTCGATGGTCGCAGATTCCGTAAGGGCCGTCGCCAAGGTGAAAGACCTGCAGTCTTATGAGATTCCGCGTGACTTCCTTCTCGAGACAACGCCTTTCACGGTGGAGAATGGTTTATTGACCGGTCTCCGCAAACTGGCGTGGCCCAAGCTCAAAGAGCGCTACGGCTCTGAGCTGGAGCAGCTATACATCGATCTGGCCGACAACCAGGCCAGCGAATTGCGTGCGCTACGCCACAGCGGTGCCGACGCTTTGGTACTGGACACCGTCGCCCGGGCGGCCAGTGCGCTGCTAGGCGGGGCGGCCTCCGATGTCCGGCCGGATGCGCAGTTCACCGATCTGGGTGGAGATTCGTTGTCGGCGTTGACCTTCGGAAACCTGTTACGCGAGATCTTCGACGTCGACGTCCCCGTCGGGGTGATCGTCAGCCCCGCCTCGGATCTGCAGGCCATCGCCCACTACATCGAGACCCAGCGCAGCGGCGGCACCCCGCGCCCCACCTACGCCGCGGTGCACGGGCCCCAGAAAGGCGCAGCCACGGAGGTGCAGGCATCGGATCTGTCACTCGACAGGTTCCTCGACGCCACCGTGCTGGCCGCCGCCCCGACGTTGCCGCGCGCCTCCTCGGACGTGCGGACCGTGCTATTGACCGGGGCGACAGGATTCCTGGGCCGTTATCTGGCCTTGGAGTGGCTAGAGCGGATGGACCTCGTCGACGGCACGGTCATCTGCCTGGTCCGCGCTCGAGATGACACCGCGGCCCGGGCCCGCCTAGACGCCGTCTTCGATAGCGGTGACCCCGAATTACTCACTCATTACCGTGCTTTGGCCGCCGGGCACCTCGAGGTGATCGCCGGCGATAAGGGCGAGGAGAACCTCGGCCTGGACCAACAGACCTGGGCGCGGCTGGCCGACACCGTCGACCTGATCATCGACCCCGCCGCACTGGTCAACCATGTACTGCCCTATAGCGAACTCTTCGGCCCCAACGCATTGGGCACCGCCGAACTAATCCGCATCGCCCTAACCACCACGATCAAACCGTTCGCGTACGTCTCAACCATCGGCGTCCTGGCTGGCATGAACCCGACCGATCTCTTCGAAGACGCCGACATCCGCCAGGTCAGCGCCGCCCGCACCGTCGATGAGAGCTACGCCAACGGCTACGCCAACAGCAAATGGGCCGGCGAGGTCCTGCTGCGCGAAGCCCACGACCTGTGCGGCCTTGCGGTGTCGGTGTTCCGCTGCGACATGATCCTGGCCGACACCAGCCACGCCGGACAGCTCAACCTGCCCGACATGTTCACCCGGATGATGCTGTCGCTGGTCCTCACCGGCATTGCCCCAGCCTCGTTTTACCATCTCGACCCCGACGGCCACCGCCAACGCGCCCACTACGACGGCCTACCCGTGGAGTTCATCGCCGAAGCGATTTCCACCCTGGGTGCCCGTGTCAGCGACGGGTTCCAGACCTACCACGTAATGAATCCCTACGACGACGGCATCGGTATGGACGAGTTCGTCGACTGGCTGGTGGCAGCCGGCTACGCGATCCAGCGGATCCCCGACTACGCATCATGGTTGCAGCGATTCGAGACCACGCTGCGCGCCTTGCCCGACAAGCAGCGCCAGGCGTCGCTACTGCCGCTGCTGCACAATTACCAGCATCCCGACTACCCGATGCGCGGATCGATGGCACCCACCGACCGCTTCCGCGCCGCCGTACAGGAAGCCAAAATCGGCCCCGACAAAGACATTCCACATATCTCCGCACCAGTGGTCGTCAAATACATCACCGACCTACAGCTGCTGAACCTGGTCTAGCTCTGGAGCCGAGACCGAGACTGTGGCCTATTGGGGGAACCGATGACGAGGATCGCACCCACCTATTGCGCGTCGATGATGCTCAGGCGATCGGCGACCTGGCCTGAAAGATGTTGGGCCAGAGGGCGTACCGCGCGCCGGTCATTGGCGCCGCTCCGGCACGAAGGGAGTGGCGCAACGCGTCGATGGCCCGCGGACCGACCGCAATTACGAGAGTTGACTGAAGGGATATCCGCGAAGGCGTGTGCGCCCTGTAGTGCGACCGCAACGTCGTGCGCTGCTTGAGTCCTTCGAGGCGCGGCACAACCTCGTGGCGATCAGCACGGGACACGAAACGGCGGCGCACGCATCGCGCGCCCCAGTAGCGTTTGTGCCGCCTCGACGGGCGTAGGTTTCAACCGGGAACCTCGGTTCGCGCCGAGACAAGGGCAGGTCACTATGAGCAACAATACGATTCGCGGCTCCTTTCCACTCTCGGCGGCGGTTGCCGTAGGCGTTGTCGGACTCATCGGATCAACGGTGCTCGTGTCCGGGCCAGCCCGAGCGGACCCGAGCGTGGTGCCGCAAGGCGTTCGGGTCCAGTGCAGCGGTCTTGCCGGGCCAAATCAGACGTTTCCCATTTTCTGACCGGCTGTACCAGTTGGAGTGGAGACACCGGCTCCGGTCAGACCGAGGGTACGGGCCCCGGGGCGGAGATAATTCTATGGACTGCGCCATTCATAGGCGCCGAGAGCATGTCGCTCATAGACATCGTCAACCGACCCGTTCCGCCTGATTCTGGTTGCCCGGCAGACCATCCCGATACCGAAAGCGCATCGGGCGCCATCGGGCCGGGCTCGAACTGGGCAGGGTCCCCGATGACCGCAACGATCTGCCGCGGCCCGAATGACTTTCTTCTGAAACCTGGCACGTTCTTCGTCATTCATTCGATTGGAGATTGCGACGCCATCGATCCCTAGCGTCGATGGCCCCCTTCCGTGGACCGGAGGCTCGGCGGAAGGGATCACGAGGTGTCGGGCCGGTATTCGGCTTGCTCGCCCTGATGGCCGAACACCACGGCGCCCTCATTCGGGAGTGCACCCAAGCCGGGCCTGGCCGCTGGGCGAGCTTGTAAAGGCGGCCCGCACCAGAGGCCGATTAGTTGGGGCCGGTGTGGCCGCCACCCGTGCCGGGGCTAGCGGCATTGCCGTCGGCTCCGCCGGTTCCCGTGGTGCCGTTCCCCCCGTTGACGGTGACGGTGCTCACGATCACAGGGAAGTGATCGTAGCCGGGGACGCGCGGTCAGTTTCTTGCGGTACCGCCGGTATCACCTTAGGGTCGGCGGCATGGAGACGCGCGATCCGATTCACCTCGGTTCCGGCGAACCGATCGTGTTGCTACACCCCTTCCTGTGCTCGCAGGCAGTGTGGCGGACGGTCGCTGACCAGCTGGGAGACACCGGTCAGTACGAGGTGTTTGCGCCGACGATGCTCGGCCACCACGGGGGACGGCGGGCGCCGTCGTGGTTCATGGACACCGCCCACCTCGTCGACGACGTCGAACGGCGGCTGGACCAGCTGGGCTGGGACACGGCACACATCGTCGGCAACTCGTTGGGCGGCTGGGTGGCGTTCGAGTTGGAGCGCCGCGGCCGGGCGCGCAGCCTGACGGCGATCGCACCTGCGGGGGGTTGGTCGCAGCATTCGCTCACGAAGTATGAGACCGTGCTGAAGTTTCTGGCCGGCGGACCCGCACTGGCGGCGGCGCGCCTGCTCGGCCCGAGCATCCTCGACCTGCCGTTCGCGCGCCGCATCGCGACACTGCCCGTCAGCGGGCCCGCCGACGGTCCGAGTCAACCCGACCTCGTCGCGCTCATCGACGATGCGACCCACTGCACGGCCTACTTTCAACTGCTGATCAAGACGCTTCGACTGTCCGGGCTGCTCGAGCTCGCCCACGTGTCCATCCCCACCCAGCTGGTGCTGTGCGAGAAGGACAGGGTCTTCCCCCACCCGCGTGGCAACAAGTACCTCGTCGACAACCTGCCCATCGGCACCCCGGTGATCCGGCTCGACGGCCTCGGCCACATCCCGATGCTCGAGGCACCGGGTCGCATCACCGAGCTGATCGCCGACTTCGTCGATCAGCACGCCGAGCCGCAACGCCAGGCACCGCCCGCGGTCTAGTCCCCTGCGCGCCAACCCTGCGCGAGCGTGCGTGTCTGCACGCGACGCGCCGCCAGAATATGGCACTTCGCGCACGCTCGCGGAGGGCGGACGGCTAGTGCATCGCCCTCTCTAGGTGATCGGCGATGGTGGCGAGGTACTGCTCGCTGGTCTGCCAGGTCTGCTCGGGGCCGATCAGCAGGGCGAGGTCCTTCGTCATGAAGCCGTCCTCGACCGTGCCGATCACGATCTCCTCCAGCGTCTCCGCGAACTCGATCACCTCCGGCGTGTTGTCGAGCTTCCCGCGGTGCTCCAGCCCACGCGTCCAGGCGAAGATCGATGCGATCGGGTTGGTCGAGGTGGGCTTGCCCGCCTGGTGCTGGCGGTAGTGCCGAGTGACGGTGCCGTGCGCCGCTTCGGCCTCGACCGTCTGGCCATCCGGCGTCAGGAGCACTGAGGTCATCAATCCCAACGAGCCGTAACCCTGTGCGACGGTGTCGGATTGGACGTCACCGTCATAGTTCTTGCAGGCCCAGACGTAGCCACCCTCCCACTTGAGGCAGGATGCGACCATGTCGTCGATGAGGCGGTGCTCGTAGGTGAGTCCCTTGGCGTCGAACTCCGGCTTGAACTCCTCGTCGAAGATGCGCTGGAACTCGTCCTTGAACATTCCGTCGTAGCCCTTGAGGATGGTGTTCTTCGTCGACAGATAGACCGGATAGTTCTGCTGCAGAGCATATTTGAACGAAGACCGGGCGAAGTCCTGGATGGACTTCTTGAAGTTGTACATGCCCATGATGACACCGCCCCCTTCGGGGATCTTCACCACGTCGTGAACCATCGGCTCGCTGCCGTCGTCCGGGGTGAACGTCACCGTGAACGTGCCCGGCTTGTCGACCTTGGTGTTGAACGCACGGTACTGGTCGCCGAACGCGTGGCGGCCGATGATGATGGGCTTGGTCCAGCCGGGTACCAATCTGGGCACGTTCTTGATCACGATGGGTGCACGGAAGATGGTGCCGCCCAAAATGTTCCGGATGGTGCCGTTAGGCGAGAGCCACATCTGTTTGAGCCCGAACTCCTTGACGCGGGCCTCGTCCGGTGTGATGGTGGCGCACTTGACGCCGACGTGATGCTTCCGGATGGCGTTGGCGGAGTCGACGGTCACCTGGTCGTCGGTCTCGTCGCGGTGTTCGATGCCGAGGTCGTAGTAGTCGAGATTCACGTCGAGGTACGGCAGGATCAGCGTGTCCTTGATCAGCCTCCAGATGATGCGGGTCATCTCGTCGCCGTCGAGTTCGACGACCGTGCCTTCGACCTTTATCTTGGACATCCGCGACCGCCGTCTCCTCCGTGGTGTCAAGCCGTCAGCCCTGAGCGGACTCCAGCGCCGCGTTGAACGTCTTACTCGGACGCATCACCGCGGTGATCTTCTCCGCGTCCGGGTAGTAATAGCCACCGATGTCGACGGCATCGCCCTGCACCGCGTTGAATTCGGCCACAATCGCGTCCTCGTTCTCGGCCAACGTCTTTGCCAGAGGCGCGAAGTGCTCGGCGAGTTCCTTGTCCTCGGTCTGCGCGGCGAGTTCCAGCGCCCAGTACATCGCGAGGTAGAACTGGCTACCCCGGTTGTCCAGTTCACCGGTCTTGCGCGACGGGTTCTTGTTGTTGTCCAACAGCTTTCCGGTCGCGGAATCGAGCGTCGTCGCCAGGATCTTGGCGCGCTCGTCACCCGACTTGTTGCCGAGGTCCTGCAGGCTGGCACCCAGCGCCAGGTACTCACCGAGCGAATCCCAGCGCAGGTGGTTCTCCTCCACCAGCTGGCTGACGTGCTTGGGCGCCGACCCGCCCGCCCCGGTTTCGTACAGCCCGCCGCCTGCCATCAATGGCACGATCGACAGCATCTTGGCGCTGTTGCCCAGCTCCAGGATCGGGAACAGGTCGGTCAGGTAGTCGCGCAGAATGTTGCCGGTCGCTGCGACGGTGTCCTGCCCGCGCATCGCGCGCTCGATCGTGTGCCGCATCGCCCTCTCCTGCGACATGATCGAGATGTCAAGGCCCTCGGTGTCGTGATCGGCGAGGTAAGTGTGGACCAGCTTGCGCAGTTCGTTCTCGTGCGGACGTTCCTGATCCAGCCAAAACACCACCGGCATACCGGAGTTGCGCGCGCGGTTGACGGCCAGCTTGACCCAGTCACGGATCGGCGCGTCCTTGACCACCGGCATGCGCCAGATGTCGCCTTCCTCCACGTTCTCCGTCAGCAACACCTCATCGTTGGCGACGTCGACGATGTTGGCGGCACCATCCTCAGGAATCTCGAAGGTCTTGTCGTGGCTGCCGTACTCCTCGGCCTGCTGCGCCATCAGACCGACGTTAGGCACGGTGCCCATCGTCGTCGGGTCGAACTGGCCGTGCGTCTTACAGAAGTTGATGATCTCCTGGTAGATGCGGGAGAAGGTGGACTCGGGGTTGACGGCCTTGGTGTCCTTCGTCCGCCCGTCGGCGCCGTACATCTTGCCACCGAGCCGGATCATCGCCGGCATCGAAGCGTCCACGATGACGTCGCTGGGGGAATGGAAGTTCGAGATGCCCTTGGCCGAATCGACCATGGCCAGCTCGGGACGGTGCTCGTGGCAGGCGTGTAGGTCGCGAATGATCTCTTCGTGTTGCGAAGCGGGCAATGAGTCTATCTTGTCGTAGAGGTCGGACAGCCCGTTGTTGACGTTGACGCCCAGCTCGTCGAACAGCTTCTGGTGTTTGGCGAACGCGTCCTTGTAGAAGATCTTCACCGCGTGGCCGAAGACGATCGGGTGGCTCACCTTCATCATCGTCGCCTTGACGTGCAGCGAGAACATCACGCCGGTCTTGTACGCATCCTCCATCTGATCTTCGTAGAACTCGCACAAGGCCTTCTTGCTCATGAACATGCTGTCGATGACGTCGCCCTCGTCGAGTTTCACCTCGGGCTTGAGTACGAGCGTCTCGCCGTTCTTGGTCACCAGCTCCATCCGCACCGTGCGCGCACGGTCCAGCCTCATCGTCTTCTCGCCGTGATAGAAGTCGCCGTGGGTCATGGTCGCGACGTGGGTCCGCGACGCCTGGGACCACTTGCCCATGCTGTGCGGGTGCTTGCGCGCGTACTCCTTGACCGCCTTCGGGGCGCGACGATCCGAGTTGCCCTCGCGCAGCACGGGGTTCACCGCGCTGCCGAGACACTTGCCGTAGCGCTCCTTGATGGCCTTCTCGTCGTCGGACTTCGGGTCATCGGGGTAGTCCGGAAGGTCGTAGCCCTTGGCCTTCAATTCCTTGATGGCCGCCAGCAATTGAGGGACTGAGGCGCTGACGTTCGGCAGCTTGATGATGTTGGTGTCCGGCAGCTGCGTGAGCTCAGCCAGCGCGGCCAGGTTGTCCGGCACGCGCTGCTCATCGGTCAAATAGTCGGAGAACTCGGCCAGAATGCGCGCCGCCACGGAGATGTCGCTGGTCTTGACGTCGATTCCGGCCGCGTCGGCAAAGGCGCGCACCACCGGCAAAAACGCATACGTCGCAAGCAGCGGTGCCTCGTCGGTCAGCGTGTAGATGATGGTCGGCTGCTCAGTCACTTATCAATCTCCCGGCGTCACGGTCGGTCACAGGTCGAGGGCAATCATCGCGTCGGATATGAACCTACGCGCAGCACCCATTCCAGACGTGGCTTGGGTTCCTCCATCCACCATCAGCGTCGCGAGAACCCACTGGCACCCCTTCGAGGTCGTGAGATACGCTTTCTCTCGGTATTGAGTGCCAGCGTCAAGCCCCGGCTAGCTGGCCGGCAACCCTCCAACCGCGGTGGGGTGCCCTGGGTGATGACCAGGTTGAGTAGTCGTTCGCGGCTACACGGCAAGCGCGGGCCCGCCATGACGGGCCCCCAGAGTAGACAGGGAAACCTGATGCGGAGGCCCACGTTGTGCAGTTGTCGCTGAACCACCCCCACACCTGATTCGTCCCTTCAAGGGCACCCCCATCCAATTCGTAGGAGACACATCCATCATGAGCATCGATGACCCGACCGCCGATTGGGCGTTCGAGACCAAGCAGGTTCACGCAGGCCAGACGCCCGACATCGCGACCAACGCGCGAGCCCTGCCGATCTACCAGACCACCTCGTACACGTTCAGAGACACCGACCACGCTGCCGCCCTGTTCGGCCTCGCCGAGCCGGGCAACATCTACACCCGCATCATGAACCCCACCCAGGACGTCGTCGAGCAGCGCATCGCAGCTCTCGAAGGCGGCGTGGCCGCCCTGTTCCTGTCTTCGGGTCAGGCCGCCGAAACCTTCGCGATCCTCAACCTGGCCGGCGCCGGTGACCACATCGTGTCCAGCCCCCGGCTGTACGGCGGCACGTACAACCTCTTCCACTACACCCTGCCGAAGCTGGGCATCGAGACGACCTTCGTCGACGACCCCGATGATCTGGACTCCTGGCGGGCGGCCGTGCGGCCCAACACCAAGGCGTTCTTCGGCGAGACCATCTCCAATCCGCAGATCGACATCCTCGACATCCCGGGCATCTCCTCGGTCGCTCACGAGAACGGCGTGCCGCTGATCGTCGACAACACGATCGCGACGCCATATCTGATCCAACCGATCGCACACGGCGCCGACATCGTCGTGCACTCCGCCACCAAGTACCTCGGCGGGCACGGCACCGCGATCGCAGGCGTCATCGTCGACAGCGGCAACTTCGACTGGACGCAGGGCCGCCATCCCGGTTTCACCACCCCCGACCCGAGCTACCACGGCGTGGTTTTCGCCGAGCTCGGCCCGCCCGCCTACGCACTCAAGGCACGTGTGCAGCTGCTGCGTGACCTCGGCTCGGCTGGCGCCCCCTTCAACGCATTTCTGGTCGCGCAGGGCCTCGAGACGCTGAGCCTGCGCCTCGAGCGGCACGTCGCGAACGCCCAGCGGGTCGCCGAGTTCCTCAGCGCTCACGAAGGCGTGGTGTCGGTCAACTACGCCGGACTGCCCACCTCACCGTGGTATGAGCTCGGAAAGAAGCTGGCGCCCAAGGGAACCGGCGCCGTGCTGGCGTTCGAGATGGCCGGCGGAATCGATGCCGGCAAGGCCTTCGTCAACGCGTTGACCCTGCACAGTCACGTCGCCAACATCGGCGACGTGCGCTCGCTGGTGATCCATCCCGCGTCGACGACGCATGCGCAATTGTCCCCAGAAGAACAGCTCTCCACCGGCGTGACCCCCGGCCTGGTGCGGCTGGCCGTCGGCATTGAGGGGATCGACGACATTCTCGCCGACCTCGAGCAGGGCTTCGTCGCGGCCAAGGCGGTCTCGGGAGTGCCGCAGACCGCGGTCACGGTGTGAGATGCGCCTCGGTGTGTCTGAAGGCAGAAATGTGACGATCATCGAAGTCCCGGACGCTCCACTCGTGACGCTGCCCGCCCAGGGTGAAGTCGGCGTCGTCGACGTCGGCTCGTTGACCCTGGAGTCCGGTGTGGTTCTCGACGACGTGTCCATCGCGGTACAGCGGTGGGGTGAACCCTCGACCGAGCGCGACAACGTGGTGGTCGTCCTTCATGCGTTGACGGGCGACTCGCACATCACCGGCCCAGCGGGCCCAGACCATCCGACCCCCGGCTGGTGGGACGGCGTGGCAGGACCCGGCGGACCCATCGACACCGAGTACTGGTGCGCGATCGCCACCAACGTGTTGGGCGGCTGCCGGGGTTCGACGGGGCCCAGTTCCCTTGCGCCGGATGGCAAGCCGTGGGGCTCGCGTTTTCCCGCGATCACCGTGCGCGACCAGGTGAACGCCGACCTCGCCGCGCTCTCGGCGCTTGGCATCAGCCGGGTCGCCGCGGTCGTCGGTGGCTCCATGGGTGGAGCCCGCGCACTGGAATGGATCGTCGGCCATCCCGACAGCGTCCGTGCCGCGCTGGTGCTGGCGGTCGGAGCACGGGCGACCGCCGACCAGATCGGCACGCAGAGTACACAGGTCTCGGCCATCAAGGCAGACCCGAACTGGCACAACGGCGACTACCACGGCACGGGGCGCACTCCCGACGCCGGCATCGAGATCGCGCGGCGCTTTGCGCATCTGACCTACCGCGGCGAGGCCGAGCTGGACGACCGGTTCGGCAACGACGGCCAGGGTGACGAGGATCCGACCACCGGCGGCCGCTACGCCGTCCAGAGCTACCTGGAGCATCAGGGCGGCAAGCTGGCGCGGCGATTCGACGCGGGTACCTACGTCACGCTGACGGACGCTCTGAGCACTCACGACGTCGGCCGCGGGCGGGGCGGGGTGGCTGCGGCGCTGCGCAGGGTCACGGTGCCGGTGATCGTCGGCGGCATCACCTCGGACCGGCTCTACCCGTTGCGGCTGCAGCAGGAGCTCGCCGACCTCCTGCCGACGTGTACCGGTCTCAACGTCGTCGAGTCGAGCTACGGCCACGACGGGTTCCTCGTCGAGACTGAGGCCGTGTACGAATTGATCCGGCAGACATTGAAGTTCGCGTCCAAGTGACCGCTGAAGACGAACGCGCGAACTCCAAGGTGAGGCAGTCGCTGTCATTCGGCGAGGAGGCCGCGGCGTACGAGCGGGGGCGTCCGTCCTATCCGCCGGAAGCCATCGACTGGCTCCTGCAGGAGGGTGCGCGCGACGTCCTCGATCTCGGTGCCGGCACCGGAAAACTGACGGTGCGGCTCGTCGAACGTGGCCTCGACGTCGTCGCGGTGGACCCCATCCCCGAGATGCTCGAGGTCCTGAGCAGGTCGCTGCCCGATACCCCGGCCCTGCTCGGCAGTGCCGAGGAGATTCCCCTGCCGGATGACAGCGTGGACTCGGTGCTGGTGGCTCAGGCGTGGCACTGGTTCGACCCCGACCGCGCCATCAGGGAGGTCGCGAGGGTGCTGCGCCCGGGCGGCCGACTCGGCCTGGTGTGGAACACCCGCGACGAACGTCTCGGCTGGGTCAAGGATCTCGGCCGCATCGTCGGCCATGAGGAAGACCCTTTCAGCCGTCACGTCACGCTGCCCGCGCCGTTCGTCGGGCTGGAACGCCAGCAGTTCGAGTGGACGAGTTATCTGACGCCCCAAGCGCTCATCGATCTGGTCGCGTCGCGGAGCTACTGCATCACCTCACCGGCGGCCGTGCGCTCCAAGACCCTCGACGAGGTGCGGGAGCTGCTGGCCACTCATCCGGCGCTCGCCAACGCGTCCGGTCTGGCACTTCCGTACATCACGGTCGGAGTGCGGGCCACGCTCGCGTAATCCCTTCGGCCGACTGCACGCTTGTTGACGGGGCCTTCTCGAGGTTTGCGTACAACAAGCGTGCAGTTGCGGTGAGAATTGGTGCGACAGCAGCCTGTGACCGTGTCCGACGATTAGTGGGTGTCCGACCGACTCGTCGTTGCCACGGAGGCCCTCGCCGATGGCAGCCTCACCCGTCGCGACCTGAACCGCCGATACACCAAGGTCCATCGCAACGTGTACGTGCGCAGAGGCGTGGAACTGACCGCCCTCGATCGGGCCCGTGCGGCATGGCTTTGGTCAGGTCGTCGTGCGACCCTGGTCGGTCACTCAGCGGCAGCACTCCTCGGCAGCCGGTGGATTCCGAACGACGCTCCAGTAGAACTTCTCCACTCCCGCAGGCCCCCGGCCAATGGCATCTTGGTGCGTAGCTACGAACTCCGGGGCGACGAAGTATGCACAATCGACGGAATCGCCTGCACTACAAGCGCACGAACGGCTTACGACCTGGGCAGGCGACTCCCCTTGGAGACCGCGGTGATTCGCATCGATGCACTCCTCAACGCGACCTCGTCGACGCCGCAATCCGTTCAGGACTTCGTCGAATTCCATCCGGGCGCACGGGGCATTCGACGACTGCAGACCGTGATGAGCCTCGTCGACGCCGGAGCAGAGTCACCACAGGAGACACGACTACGGCTGCTACTCGTCCAGTCGGGCCTGCCCCGTCCAGTAACGCAGATACCCGTCACGAACGACCGGGGTCGAATCGTACGCCGAATCGACATGGGCTGGTCCGAATGGATGGTCGGCGCCGAGTACGACGGTGAGCAGCATTGGACGAGTCCCGAGAACTACGCGAATGACATCGAGCGTCTGGAGTTCCTCACGGCCAAGGGCTGGTTGATCGTGCGCGTCAGCGCCAGGCAGCTGCGCTACCAGAAGCCCAGGGTGGTCGAACGGGTGCGACTTGCGTTGCTAGAGCGTGGATTGGTGTCCTGACACCTCGCCGACGGCACGCTTGTTGTACGCAAACGTCGAGAAGGCCCGTCAACAAGCGTGCCGTCGGCGGGTGAATGCTAGCTGGTGCCCAGCGGGTCGATGGTCAACGCGATGTAGATCAGCGCCGCACTGACGGTCGCGGTCGTGGCGATGTCGATCGTCCGCGACCGCACCACCAGGAGCCCGGCGCGATCGTCGGTCAAAGCCAGCCGCATCGCCGCCGCCACGCCGACCCCGATCGCCAACACCAGGGCTCCACGGCGCCAGTAACCCGCCACCACCAGTGCGAACGCCGCAAGCAGGAACAGCCCGACCGTGAGGATCGGCCACTGGCCCGCAAACACCTTGTGTGCGAATTCCCTTGCCGTCACGCCAACCCGGCAGCTCTGCTCTTCGCGCGAGCGCTCATCGCCGCTTCATCGAGCTCGACGACGTTGGTAAGAAGGAACGCTCGCGTCAAGGGACCGACGCCACCAGGGTTGGGCGACACGTGGCCTGCGACGTCCCAGACGCCCGGATGCACGTCACCGACGGGCTTGCCCTCGTCGTCGCGACTCACCCCGACGTCGACGACCGCAGCACCGGGTTTGACCATCCCCGGGGTCACCATGTGCGGCACTCCGACCGCGGCGATGATGACGTCAGCCTGTCGCGTCAGCGCGGGAAGGTCGCGAGTGCCGGTGTGGCACAACGTCACCGTGGCGTTCTCGGAGCGGCGCGTCAGCAACAGGCCCATCGGCCGCCCGACCGTCACGCCGCGCCCGATCACCACGACGTGCGCCCCAGCGATCGGTACGTCGAACCGGCGCAGCAGATGAACGATCCCTCGGGGTGTGCAGGGCAGCGGGGCCGCCTCGTTCAGCACCAGCCGCCCAAGATTGGTCGGATGCAGGCCGTCGGCGTCCTTGGCGGGGTCGATGCGTTCCAGCGCCGCGTTCTCGTCGAGATGCCTAGGCAACGGCAGCTGCACGATGTAGCCCGTGCACTCCGGGTTCGCATTCAACTCGTCGATGATCTCGTTGAGCGCCGCCTCGCTGATGTCGGCAGGCAGGTCCCGTCGGATCGAGTTGATGCCGACCTTGGCACAGTCGGCGTGCTTGCCCCGCACATAGGCCTGGGATCCGGGATCGTCGCCGACCAGCACCGTGCCCAGCCCCGGCGTCCTGCCCGCGGCGGTCAACGCCGCCACCCGCTGCTTGAGGTCGACGAAGATCTCGTCGCGCGTGGCCTTGCCGTCCAACGTGATCGCTCCCACGGCAGTCATTCTGGCATCACGCTCGTTGACACCGTGGCCACCCGCGTGTTGAGCTGCGGCAATGGACAGTCCTCCAGAAGTGTTCAGTCCGGCCAAGCTCGGCCCGGTGACGCTGCGCAATCGCATCATCAAGGCGGCGACGTTCGAAGCGTCGACCCCCGATGCCCTTGTCACCGACGACCTGATCAACTATCACCGCCTCCCCGCCGCAGGCGGAATCGGCATGACAACCGTCGCCTACTGCGCGGTGTCCCCCGGCGGACGTACCGACGGCTGGCAACTCTGGATGCGGCCGGAAGCCGTGCCCGGGCTGCGTCGCCTGACCGATGCGATCCACGGGGAGGGTGCAGCGATCAGCGCCCAGATCGGCCATGCCGGCCCCGTGGCCAATTCGCGGACGAACAAGGCGAAGGCGTACGCGCCGGTGCGGTTCTTCAATCCGCTGTCGATGAGGTTCGCCAAGAGGGCCTCCCCCAACGACATCGACGACATCACCGCGGCCCACGCCAACGCCGCACGCCTGGCGATCGAGTCCGGCTTCGACGCCGTCGAGGTCCATCTGGGCCACAACTATTTGGCCAGCTCGTTCCTCAGCCCCCTGATCAACCGTCGCACCGACGAGTTCGGCGGCTCGCTCTCCAACCGCGCCAAGGTGGCCCGCGGCCTGGTGAGGGCCGTCCGGCAGGCGGTGGGTGACCGGATCGCGGTGACCGCGAAGCTCAACATGTCCGACGGCGTTCGCGGCGGCATCTCGCTCGAGGAATCCCTGCAGACCGCAAAGTGGTTGGAGGAGGACGGCGGTCTGGACGCCCTCGAACTCACCGCGGGCAGTTCCCTGCTCAACCCGCTGTACCTGTTCCGCGGCGACGCGCCGATCAAGGAGTTCGCGAACGCGTTCAAGCCGCCGCTGCGCTGGGGCATCCGGATGACCGGCAAGAAATTCCTGCGCGAGTACCCGTACCTCGAGGCGTACCTGATGGATCAGGCCAAGCAGTTCCGCGCCGAGCTCACCATGCCGCTAATCCTGTTGGGCGGCATCACCAATCGCGAGACGATGGACCTCGCGATGGCCGAGGGGTTCGACTTCGTGGCGATGGGCCGCGCGATCCTCGCCGAACCCGATCTGGTCAACCGCATCAAGAACGACGGCGCGGAGCACTCCGTGCGTTCGGTCTGCACGCATTGCAACAAGTGCATGGCCACCATCTACAGCCGAACCCACTGCGTCGTCACGGGCTCGCCGGAACCGCTCGCGTCAGCCGTGCCCGACCTCGGCGGGTAGCGGCGGCGGAAGTGGCGTCGACGGCGTGAGCGTCTCGGGCACCGCACTCGGCTGAGTCGGTCCAGACGGTGTGGACGATGCCGACGGCGCGTTGCTCGGAGCAGACCCGTGGAAGTCGACCATCGGCTCGCTGCGGATCTGCTGGCTCCCGGCTGTTATGACCAGCGCATTCGCCGTCACGATGTAGGTGATTCCGTCGTTCTCGGCGACGTAGCCGCGGTCCGTCGATTTCGCCGACAGGATGAGCCGAGCGCCGTCGCTCACCCGCACTCCCCGGTACTGGTACTGGCCCGACGCGTCATCCCTGCAGATCGCGACGCGTGAGCCCGCCGTGTAACCGAAGGCGATCGCCTTACTCGGCGGAGCGCACCGCGCGGTGGAGTCGATGAACCCGCCATCATCGGTCGCGGGAGGCGCCGCGGTGGCCGTCGGCGGTCCACTCACCGCCAGCGCGGCGATGATGGCGACGGCGAACGTCCCCAGCACTGCTGCTGCGGGCCTTCGCACGTTCGACCAGCGACCGTTCACGACCCCGTCCCTCCGCTTGTCCTGCATGACCCTTCCCATCGTCGCACCGGAGGGGAACGTTAGGGCCGCACGGCGAACGCGCGTCGCGGACTCAGGGGAACTGTTGGTTCGCGGCCTATTGCGTGATGGGCGCTTCGGTGGGGATGCGGTCGTCCCTGAACTCGACCATCGTCTCGTCGCGAAACACCCTCAGACCGGCGGTCAGAAGCAGCTTGCGCTCCGAGACCGTGTAGTCGACCGCCTCGGTGCGGGCGCCGAAGCATCAATTGGACAGCGATTTTGCGGGCAACACGAGGACCGCGCGGTCACTTAGGCGGATTCCTGATTCGGGGCGCACCTCGCGGGCGAATCGAGGTAGCCCTGACCGTCGGTGGGTACGGTCGGGGGCTTGGCTGCGGCAGCTGGCAAATCCACTGTCATAGCCATGACGGGGCCAGCAGCGCCAGCGAGAAGCAGTGCGGCAACCGAAATCCGCACCAGGTGGCCGAGGCGCCGTGGAGAAGTCGTCTTCGCCGACATGCCACAACAACACCGGTGTAGTCACAAACCGAAGAGGAATGCCGTTCCAGTGTCACATCAATAGCTGTCCCAGACCCCTTCAAGCAAAGCCCTCGCGCAATCTCCCACGATCTCGTCCGCCAATGCAAGAACCGTGTGCCGTGCAACGAGGTGTCGATGCACGACCGCGTACGGCGCGCCGACGAGGAGGACCCGTGCCTCGTCCTGGTGGTCGTTGCACCGCCAGATCACCGACACCGCACGCTGGGGCTTTCCGCTGTAGAGGACGGAGGCGGCCCCGGACCTAGCCTCGCACGCGGCACCGATACCGTTAGAGTTGGTCCCGATGACGCGACCTGCCCCACCCGCGCTGACCGTTCGGTACGACGGATCCCCCCGCACCTTCTCGCCCGGCAACGACGTCGTCGTCGGGCGTGACCTGCGAGCCGACGTCCGCATCGCCCACCCCTTGATCTCGCGGGCGCATCTCCTGCTTCGCTTCGATCAGGGACGTTGGATGGCCATCGACAACGGCAGCCTCAATGGGCTGTACGTGGACGGCCACCGCGTGCCCATGGCTGACATCGCCGACGGCATGAGCGTCAACGTCGGCAACCCGGACGGCCCAGGACTGACCTTCGAAGTGGGCCGTCACCAGGGTTCGGCGGGCACGCCTCCCCAGACCGCACAGGTGCCGATCGCTGCGCGGCAGAGCGCGTCCTGGCCCAGCCAGACACCGTCGATGGGCCACCCGCGCACGCAGCCGCCGCCGCCGAGAACCCAGCCGAGCTATCCGCAGGGGCCGCAGTCGCCATCCCGGCCGCAACCGATGTACCCGTCTGGCCCCGCGCCTGCGCCCACCAGCGGCCCACAGGGATACCGCACAGCCGGCGCGCCGCAACCCACACCGCCACCGCTGTCGAGCACCGGCCGTGGTCCGGCCGCCACGCAGATGGGGCCGACCGCCGCACCTCGCGCTCCCGAGGGGAACCTCGCGACCAGCATGCTGAAGATCCTGCGACCAGGCAGGGCGCCGGACGTGCCTGCCGGGGGCATCAAGATCGGCCGCGCCACCGACAACGACATCGTCATCCCCGACGTGCTGGCATCCCGCCACCACGCCACCTTGTTGCCCAGGCCCGACGGCACCGAGATTCTGGACAACCGCAGCATCAACGGCACGTTCGTCAATGGCCAACGGGTCGAATCGGCGGTGCTACGCGACGGTGACGTGGTCACCATCGGCAACATCGACCTGGTGTTCGCCGGCGGCACGCTGGCCCGACGCAACGAATCCGATGTCGCCACTCGCACCGGCGGTCTCGACGTCTACGGCGTCACGTGGACCATCGAGGGCAACAAGACACTGCTCGACAACATCTCGTTGACCGCCCGTCCCGGCACCCTGACGGCCATCATCGGGCCGTCGGGAGCGGGCAAGTCAACGTTCGCACGCCTGGTCGCGGGGTACACGCACCCCACGACCGGCCGGGTCGCGTTCGAGGGCCACGACGTCCACGCCGAGTACGCCTCGCTCCGCTCCCGAATCGGGATGGTGCCGCAGGACGACGTCGTGCACGGTCAGCTGACCGTCCGGCAGGCGCTGATGTACGCCGCCGAACTGCGGCTGCCACCCGACACCACGAAGGCCGACCGCGAACAGGTCGTCAACGAGGTGCTCGAAGAGCTCGAGATGACCAAGCACCTCGACACTCGCGTCGACAAGCTCTCGGGCGGCCAACGCAAACGCGCCTCCGTCGCACTCGAGCTGCTGACCGGCCCGTCGCTGCTGATCCTCGACGAACCCACCTCGGGCCTGGACCCGGCGCTGGACCGCCAGGTCATGACCATGCTGCGCCAGCTCGCGGATGCGGGCCGCGTCGTGCTCGTCGTCACGCACTCGCTGACCTACCTGGACGTGTGCGATCAGGTCCTCCTGCTGGCGCCCGGCGGCAAGACCGCCTTCTGCGGGCCGCCGAGCCAGATCGGTCCCGAACTCGGGACCACCAACTGGGCCGACATCTTCAGCGCGGTCGCGAACGATCCCGAGACCGCCAAACGTCGCTACCTCGAGCGCCATGGCCCCCCGCCGCCCCCACCAGCCACCCAGGCCCCGCAGGACCTCGGCTCGCCGGTCCACACCAGCGTGCTGAGGCAGTTCTGGACCATCGGGCGTCGGCAAATGCGCCTCATCGTGTCCGATCGCGGCTATTTCGTCTTCCTGGCACTGCTGCCGTTCATCATGGGCGTGCTGTCTCTCTCGGTGCCCGGCATTACCGGCTTCGGCCCGCCCAATCCGCTCAGCGATGCCCCCAACCAGCCCGGGCAGGTGCTGGTGCTGATGAACGTCGGCGCCATCTTCATGGGCACCGCGTTGACCGTCCGCGACCTCATCGGCGAGCGCGGCATCTTCCTGCGCGAGCAGGCGGTCGGATTGTCGACCACGGCTTACCTGCTGGCCAAGGTCTGCATCTACTCGGTGTTCGCGATCGTGCAGTCCGGAATCGTCACGGCGATCACGCTCATCGGCGTCGGCACTCCCAAGAATGGCGGCCTGGTCCTTGGCTCGTCGAATACGGCGGCCACCATCGAGCTGTTCATCGGCATGGCCGCCGCAACCGTGTGTGCGGCGACGGTCGGCTTCGCGTTGTCGGCATTGGCCAAATCCAACGAGCAGATCATGCCGCTGCTCGTCGTCGCGATCATGTCGCAGTTGGTGTTCTCCGGCGGCTTGATCCCGGTGACGGGCCGGGCCCCGCTGGACCAGATGTCGTGGGTCACCCCGGCCCGCTGGGGCTTCGCGGCGACGGCGTCGACGGTGGGGCTCACCGACATGGTGAAGCCGCCGATCATGCCGGACGACTCGTTCTGGAAGCACACCTCGGGAACATGGCTCTTCAACATGGCGATGCTGGCCGCGCTGTCGATCTTCTACGTCAGCTTCGTGCGCTGGAAGATCCGTCTGAAGGGCGGCTAGGACACTCGCGAGCAGACGCAAAAGCGTCCCGACACGCCGGGCCGGCCGCACTTTTGCGTCTGCCCGGCGAGATCACTCGCCGTGCACGTCCAACCCGTGCCCCGCCGCGTATCCGAGCGCCTGACTGATGTCGATCTTCGCGCCCCGGATCGAGGCTGTCGTCCAAAACGTCGGGTCGGTGAGCGCACCACGTAGATCGGCCTCGTCGAGACGGGTGTTCTGCGTCCGCGCACCGCGAAGGTCGGCCCCGCGGAGCACCGCCCTGCGCAGGTCCGTACCGACCAGGCTGGCTTCGCGCAGCCGGCAGTCCGAGAGGTCGATGCCGCGGAGGTCGCAACCCCCGAGCACCGCGAGCGTGAGATCCACCTCCACCATCGTGGCGGGCCGCAGCAGGCACTCGGTGAACACCGATCCGAGCAACGTGCAATGCCGAAACACGCTGTGCATCAGGGTCGTCCGCCGGAACGCGCAATTGCGAAAGGCCGAGCCCTGATGCTCGGACTCCGTCAGGTCGACGCCGCTGAAGTCGCACTCGGTGAAGACGACGCGTTCGGTGCGCAGACGGCTCAGATCGTCGTCGCGAAAGTCGTGACCGGTGAACTCACGGTCCACCCACTCCTGGTCGAAGCCGGTCACCGTCAACCGGGCAGCGAGCTGAGGTTCATCAGGGCGTACTCGGTGATGGCGATCAGCGCCGCCCGCGCCGAGTGCCGGTCGCGCGCGTCGACGTTCACCACCGGGATGTGCTCCCGCAGCGCCAGCGCCCTGCGCACGGCGTCGGGCGGATGCTTCGGCCCGTCGTCGAACTCGTTGACGGCAATGAGGAACGGCAGCTGGCGCGCTTCGAAGAAGTCGACCGCGGCGAAGCTGTCCTGCAGCCTGCGCACGTCGACGAGAATGATCGCACCGATCGCGCCGCGGACCAGGTCGTCCCACATGAACCAGAACCGCCGCTGACCAGGTGTGCCGAACAAGTAGAGCACCAGATCGTCGGCCAGAGTGATGCGGCCGAAGTCCATCGCCACCGTCGTGGTGTTCTTCATCGGGGTGGCATCGAGCCCGTCGACTGCGTGCGACGCGTTGGTGACGATCGCCTCGGTGCGCAAGGGCATGATCTCCGACACTGCACCGACGAACGTCGTCTTGCCTGCACCGAATCCACCGGAGATGACGATTTTGGTCGCTGATGAGCGCTCGCGCGAAGACCCTGTCGAAGCGGAGGCCCGCCTCTCAGAGTGCCCGTAGGCCACGCAGTGTCCTTCCTATGAGTTCACGTCTTTCGTCGGTGCTCGCCGACTCGCCCAATGTGGCGTCTACTCGAAGATAACCCTGTGTGACCAGATCGCCGATCAACACGCGCGCAACACCGAGCGGCAACGCTAGGTGAGCCGCGATCTCCGCAACGGAGGGACACTCCGTGCCGAGCCTGAGAATCTTGGCACGCACGTCGCTGCCCGGCCACCTGGGCGCGGGCGCGAACTGCAACGTTCGGATCGGCGCCTCCAACGGAAGGTTGACGCGCGACTCGGTGCGACCGGCCGTCAGCGTGTAGGGCCGAACGAGGCTGACCTCAGCCAGCGGTTCGCTGGTCTCCCAGGCGTCGTGCGGCGGAAAGTCCATTGTCGCTCACGAATGCTGGGCCGTGCGGCGCGCGGACTGGATGACGGTGCCGACGCGTTCCACCAGAATCGCCATCTCGTAGCCGATTTGGCCGATGTCGCACGATCTCGTCGCCAGGGTGGCGAGATTCGACCCGTCGCCGACCCGCATCAGCAGCAGATAGCCGTTCTCCATCTCGACGACCGATTGCAGCACGTAGCCGCCGTCGAACAGTTGGGCGGCTCCCGTCGACAGGCTGGCCAGCCCCGACGTCACCGCGGCCAGCTGGTCGGCACGCTCGGCGGGCATGTGCTCGCTGGAGGCCACCAGTAGCCCGTCGGCGGACACCAGGATCGCGTGCGAGACACCGGACACCTCGTGGGCGAACTTGGACACCAGCCACTCGAGGGAATCGCGCTGGGTGGGACGGCTCATTCTCGCGTCAGTCCTCGTCTGTCGATCTCGCGTCGCGGGCGTGCATACGGCCCGCCTGCACGCCGCCGAAGTGGTTGCCGATGCTGCTCCGCACTGCCGCCGGGTCGCGTGGGATCACGATCGGTCCGGCGTCGAACGATGAGTCCTGCACGTCGTCCCGTGCGCCGGCTGCGTCCGTCCCGCGGTGGGCGCCACCGTTGCGGACGACGCCGTGACCGTTCTCGCCGTTGGTCGCCGCGCCGGGTACCAGGCGGGCACCCGGCTGGCGCATCGGCAGACCTTCCTTGGTGTGCGCTGCGACGGGAGCATGCTCGGCCGCGGCCGCCGCGGACCAGCCGTGGTCCCAGACCGTCTGCCAGTCCAGGTCGCTGCTCGTGGCCAGCGTGAACGGATCGTCGATCAGCCACTCCGACAACATTTTGTCGAAGATCGAACCGCCGGTCGCGGCCGCCGGTTCAGGCTTTTCGACGGACTCCTGCGTGCCGGGCCGGGGTCTGCGTTCGGGCGGAGGCGGCGTCGCGGCCTGTGCCTTGGCTGCGAAGAACGACGAGGTGTCCGTCGGGACGGGAGATTCGGAGGGCTCGGTGGGCAGGTGCCATCGCGGTTGTTCTGCGGCGGTTGGGTGCTGCGCCGGCATCGAGTCGGCGGGCCAGTGCTCCTCCGGCCACTCCTGCTCGGCCCCCTGATCCGCGGGCTCCGCGACGGGTTCGGCGACGTCGATCGGTGCCGACGGAATGTCAGAGATGCCGCTGGCACCCGGGTTACGTTGCGGCAGAAGGGAAACGGGTATGTCGGCGTGGCCATTGCGGTATTCCGGGTCAGCCATCACGTCGGTGGCGTGGTCGTGATACGCGTCGTGGTCGTCATCGAGGGAGTACGGCGGTGAGACGTCGGGGTTAACTTCGGCCGGAATCCCGTACTCGGCGGGTGCGCCGAAGCTGGGGACGCCGTAGTCGGT
The DNA here is from genome assembly GCA_038244615.1 of Mycobacteriales bacterium. Lineage (GTDB taxonomy): Bacteria > Actinomycetota > Actinomycetes > Mycobacteriales > Mycobacteriaceae > Mycobacterium. The sequence goes on from JBBRTH010000026.1 coordinate 72,236, forward strand.
CGCGTCGGAAAACGGCCCGCCGGGACCGTGTAGTAGCAGCTCGGCCGGGATGAACACTCCTGCGGTGATGCCCGAATTCGGTTCGGCGACAACGGTACTGCGAAGCCGCACGACAAGACCGTGCTGGGCGGCGAGCCTGCCGACCACGAACAGGCCCATGTGGCGGGCGGTGTAGGGGTTGACCTCGCCGCCCGACTGCAGACGCGTGTTGGAGACCCGAAGGTCGGCATCGGTCATGCCGAGGCCGTTGTCGCTGACCTCGACGACCAGCCCACCGTTGCCGGTGTGGCCGGACGACACTCGCACCTGGGAGATCGGCGGCGAGTACCGCAGCGCGTTGTCCAGCAGCTCGGCCAACAGGTGGACGAGGTCGCCTGCGACGACACCGACGACCTCGCTCTCCGGAACGGTCGCGGTGACGACCCGGGTGTAGTCCTCGACCTCTGAAGACGCAGCGTTGATCAGGGCGGCGACCGGTACCGGATCGGCCTTCTCGCGTGGCACCCTGGAGCCGGAGAGCACCAGCAGGTTGGCCCCGTTGCGGCGCATGCGCGCTGCCAGGTGATCGAGCTTGAACAAGGTGTCCAGCCGCTCGGGATTCTCCTCGTTGCGCTCGAGTTGGTCGATGAGCCCCAACTGCTGGTCGACGAGCGAGCGGCTGCGCCGCGACAACGTCTCGAACATGTCGCCGACCTGCAGCTGCAGGCGGGCCTGTTCACCGGCTAGGAACACTGCCTGTTCGTGCAGTTCGTCGATGGCGTGCGCGACCTGCCCGATCTCCTCGGTGCTGTTGACCGGCAGCGGCTGGACCAGACTCGGCTGACCTCCGGTACGCACCCGCTCGAGTTCCCGCGCGAGGTCCTCGTGGGCCACCTTGAGGGCGCCGTCGCGCAGTCTGCGCAACGGCCGGACGAGTGACCGGGCCACGAACAGCACGACGACGATCGCCAA
>JBBRTH010000027.1:0-72553 GCA_038244615.1 Mycobacteriales bacterium
CGAGGTGAAGGCCGTTGCAAGGGCGAACGGCTGCACGGTCAACGACGTGCTGGTGACGAGCGTGGCCGGGACGTTGCGTGACTACCTCGAGGCCCACGAAGCCCGCTGCTCGTCGGTGACCTTCATGGTTCCGGTGAACCTGAAGCCGATCGACCTGTCGCTGCCCGACAGGCTCGGCAATGAGTTCGCCCTCGTTCAGCTCGAACTGCCGACGGATCAGTCTGACGCCCGCCAGGTTCTTGCCGTGGTCAAGCGCCGGATGGACCGGATCAAACACGGCCACGAGGCGGGGGTGGCGTTCCGCCTGCAGGAGGCCATCGCAGGGTTGAACCGCGGTTTGTACGAGGCGTCGGTGGACCTGTTCACCAACCGGACACTGGGGACGCTCACGAATGTGCCAGGTCCCCCGATGCCGGTATATCTGGCGGGTAGCAAGGTGGAAGCGATGGCCGGCTGGGCACCCGTATCAGGCAACCAGCCGATGAGTTTCACGATCTACAGCTACGCCGGCAAGGTCACCGTGGGCATCGCCTGCGACAAGACTCTGGTGCCCGACCACGAGACGGTGGTCGACGGATTCGCCGTGGCCTTCGACCGGTTACTCGCAGCCACCCCTGGCGTCACCCGCTGAACGCCCTCGGCGGCCGACCCGAAACAGGCGCGCTCCGGTCGAACGGGGGCACGAAACTCGCCAAATCGCCTGTCCGGCAGTACACGTCGACCTGCTTGCGTGGGGCCAGCGCCTCCCCCGGATCGACGAACAGCGGTCATACCAAGGTGTGACGGCACATCTCCCCTGACGTCGTTGGAACTGAACCAATCCGGGCACGACGATGCCGAGGAACTGCTAGGTCTCGAGATGTTTCTTCAGTCCGGTCAACGTGCTGTCGACGAGACCTTTGATCACTCGGTTCCGAATGAAGCCGGGAAGCGGCAGGTTGTGGTGGATGGTCAACTCGTAGGTCACCGACGTCTTCCCGGGTGCCAACTCTTCGAGCGTGTAGTGGCCTTCCTGTCCTGTCTGCAGCTTTCCCGTCACCATCGTCCAGCTCATGCCATCGTCCTGGTGTTCGTAGGACAACGTGTAACTGTCCGTGCCGACGGTCGCCGACGCCTTGAACCGGGCCGTCGCCGGCAAATCGCTGTCCTCGTACGCCTCAAGTAACTCGACCTCTAGGATCTCCGGGATCCACTCGACCTGGCTCTCCACATCACGGATGGTCGCCAGAACGTCGGCGAACGGCGCTTGGATGTGCACTGTCTTCGTCGCGGAGTCAGTGGGCATGATCACCGTCTCCGTAGTAGCCGAGCCGAAGCAGCGTGGTGATCTCGCTGACCAACGGCATCCGCGGGTTTGTGCGGTTGCTGAGGTCCTGGAAGGCCGTCATCGCCAGCTGCGGCAACGCCTCGAGGAACTCGTCCTCAGAGATGCCGATCTCCCTCAACGAGCGCGGCATGTTCAACCGATCGAGCAGATCTTCAACCCTCTGGAACAGCCGATGGCGGCTCTCCTCAGCCTCGTGGCCTCCGAACAGTATTGCTCCCAACTGCGCGTACTTCTCCGGCGCAACGTAGGAGGAATACCCCGGCGCCGGCATGAACTTGCTGGGGAGGCTTGCGTTATAGCGCAGCACATGTGGCAGGAACACACCATTGGCCCGGCCATGGGCAATCTTGAACCTTGCGCCGACCGCATGCGCGAGGGCATGGTTCGTCCCGACGAATGCGTTCGAGAACGCGAGTCCGGCCAGAGTCGCCGCGTTGGACATGTCGGTGCGTGCGGACAAATCGGCGGGGTTCTCGTACGCCTTCGGCAGTGCATCGAAGATAAGGCGCGCCGACTGGACGCAGAAGGCGTCGGTGTACGGCGAAGCGAAGATAGACGCGACGGCTTCCAGGGAGTGCGTCAATGCGTCGATACCGGTGTCGGCGGTCAATGACGGTGGCATCGACAATGTCAGGATCGGGTCGACGATCGCGGTGTCGGTAACGAGGCAATAGTCGACGAGCGTTTCCTTCCGGTCCCCGACCGTCAGCACTGCGGCCGGTGACACCTCGGACCCGGTGCCCGATGTCGTGGGAACCGCGATCAGTTGGACCTTGTGCCCGTCGCGCGGGAAGGTGGCGACCCGCTTCCGCGGATCCAGGAATGGCAGAGTGAGATCCTCCAGGCTCATTTCCGGGTGCTCGAAAAACAGCCGCATGGCCTTCGCCGCGTCCAGCACCGAACCGCCGCCGACGGCGACGATCGCCCCGGGACGGGCTCGCTCAATCAGCGCAACGCCACGGAGGATGGTGGTTTCGTCCGGCTCCGGCTCTACCTCACTGAACACCTGTAGGTGACGGGCGCGCAGGTTGCGCCGCAGTTGGTCGACCACCCCGCGCGACTCGCTCTGCGCATCGGTAATGACCACGACCACGTCACAGTCCACGTCTCGAAGGTTCTCCAGCGCTCCGGCGTTGAAGTAGATGTTGGACGGGACCCGGAACCACTGCGGTGGGGTGCGCCGCTTCGAGACGGTCTTGATGTTGAGCAGTTGCAGGTAGTTGATGTTCTCGGTCGTGCTCGATCCGCCCCACGTCCCGCACCCGAGGGAGAACGTCGGGGTGAGGCTGTTGTAGATGCCGCCGAGCGCACCGACCGCAGTGGGCGCGTTGACCAGGATCCGTCCGGTGCGCACCGCGAGGCTGTACGCGTCGATCACCGCCTGGTCGTTGGCGTAGATCGCCGACGTGTGGCCCAACCCACCGTGCTCGGTGACGAGGACGGCGGCGTCGATGGCGTGCCTGACATCGTGGGCTCGCACAAGGCCGAGGACGGGCATCAGCTTCTCCTGCACCAACGGATGCTCGGCGAGCTCCTCGAGATTCGCCGGCAGTGGTGCGAGAAGCACCTTCGCTGCGGGTTCCACGGTGAAGCCCGCCCGCGCAGCGAGTTCGGGCGCCTGCTGTCCCAACGCTTCGCGATTGACCGTCTCGCCGCAACCGAAGGCAAACTCGGCAAGCGCGTCGACTTCCTCGTCGCTGAGCAGGTGGGCACCCATGCGCACGAACTCGGCGACCATCTCGTCGTACACCTCGTGGTCGACGATGCAGGTCTGCTCCGCCGGGCAGATCACCGAAGCGTCGAAGGTCTTCGAGATCAAGATGTCAACGACCGCCCCCTTCACATCGGCCGTCCTGTGTATGTAGATCGGGGCGTTGCCCGGACCGACACTCAGCCCAGGCTTCCCGGAGGCATTCGCGAGTGCAACGATCTTCGATCCGCCTGTAACCCAGATGAAGTCGACCTTCGGATGCTTGAAGAGGTAATGCGTCACCTCGCGCGCGGCATCGGGTATCACCTGCAGCGCCCCCGGCGGCATGCCGGCTGACTCGGCTGCGGTGCGTAGGATCTCGACACTCCGCTGGCACGAGCGCACCGCCATCGGCGACGGGCGGAACAACACGGCGTTGCGGGTCTTGGCGGCGACGATCGACTTGTAAAGCACAGTGGAGGTCGGATTGGTCACCGGGGTGATGGCGAGCACGACACCGATCGGCTCTGCGACATGAACGATGCTGCGCTCGACGTCCTCGTCGATCACACCTGCGGACTTCTTCTCCCGCAGATAGTCGGAAAGGAATTCGGTGGCCACGTAGTTCTTGACGACCTTGTCCTCGAAGACACCGAAACCGGTCTCCTCGATCGCCAACGCCGCCAGCTCGGGGGCCGCACGGACACCGGCGCGCACCATGGCTTCGACGATGGCGTCGACCTGCCCCTGATCGAGTTCGCGGAAGGCGCGACTGGCAGCCTCAGCAGTGTCAACCATTGCATCGACCCGGTCCATGCGGCCGTCGCGTACTTCACCCGCTTCCGGTGGCCCGGCGACGGAAGCTCGCGGCATCGATTCGGGCCAGACCTCGGACTGAGTCATAGTCACCCCATGCAATTGGCATGAGCCCCGACCGGCGACCCAAACCTCGGGGTCGGGCGAGTTCGCGCCGCCGGCACCGCCTGTTGACACGGCCGGCATGCGCATGCCCACGCGCTCAGTGTGACAAGACCTGGGCGACCTGGCAGCGGATTGCCGCGATGCGCGCCGGGACCCTACTCGACAATCTTCTGCACCATGATCTTGCGCCGTAGCTTCGTGCTCGGCGTCGGGTCGCCGGCGTCGATGGACAATTCGCCGTCGATGATGGCGAACTTCTTGATCTGTTCCCAGCGATTGAGGTCCCTATGGCGAATGTCGATGTAGCCGCTGATCAATTCACGGGTCTTCCCTTTGCGCGCGATCTGGGCGAAGCACGTTTCGCGCAGGCCATGCTTGCAGGCCCATTCGGTGACGGCCTCGGCGTCGAGGCCGTCCAGCGCGACGCACTGGGTTGTGCGCTCGGGTGTACCCCGCGTGATGATGCAGATAGCTCATCGCCGCCCCGATGGCCTGCTCATTTCGGCGGCCATGATCTTCTCGGCCTCGGATCGGTCAGCACCCGAACCAGCGACACACCCTTCGGTGCGGCGAACGTCAGATCGAACCCGGGCACACTCCTGCCGGTAACGCCCAACCTCACAGTCCGTTCGGGGCGATCACGTCATCGAGCAACGCTGCTGCGACCGCGGTTTCGCGCGGGCTACCTGCCAAAGGCGCCGCGTCCAGGCCATAGAGCCCGGCGGTGGCGTCACGGTCGCCGGCGGTCGGCTACGTCGGGACCCGGGTGTCGGCTTCGGAATAGCATTCGCCCAAACCACCATTGGCGCCCTGGCGGTCCATCGCCGATGCCTTGGCCTTGTCGGCGGTGTCGTTGTAAGAGCGGATGCTCCACCGCGTCAACCGCGCAATCGTCAACCGGCAGACACCGCCCTGAATTCACGAACACACAGACGCACTGCCCCGCCGATTGTTTCGGCTGCGTCCCCAACGCAACCACCACCAGTATTGCACCCTGTGCCAATGTGCCACTGCATTTTCTTGAGCGGTGACGTTCGGTATGGATATCCGTAAGTGCAAGGGATGGATGGACTCCGGGAAGAACTGATGCGGGTGGGATCAAAGGAGGTCGGCGGCGGGAAGGAGCTAGGGAGTGGTCCGATGGGGCTGATTGAGCGAGAACCGTAATGGCGATCAAGTCCGAACGCGAGGCCCGCCGCTTCGAAGCCTCAATCGTCACGAAGACTGTTGATCCCGCGCCGGCCGCCCGGCGCGGCGCGCCAGCGAGGCATAGGTATGGCGTAGGTCGTGCACCGGCATGGCGGGCCTGGCGATCTCGACAATGGCGGCGCGCCACCGCAGCAGCACCTTGGCGACTGTCTACCGGGGCTGGCTGGCATCGCACCTAGATCTGAGCCCGAAGGTCAGGCGGGGCTACGAGGAAAACTGGCGATCTCGCATCGAGCCTCGATTCGGGAGCTGGCACGTCGCCAGGATCGATCACCAATCCATCCAAGGCTGGGTCAACGAGATGGCGGCCTCCGGGCGCAGCCCGTGCACGGTGCGGTGGGTGCACTCGGTGCTCAAGATGACGCTCGCCTACGCCATCGAGGATGGGCAACTACTCGCGAAATCCCGCCTCGAGGACGAAGTTCCCTCCCCTTCGCACGACGACCCACACCTCCCTGACCACCTCCGAAGTCGCGGCGCTGGCGGCCGCGTGCGGTCAGCAAGGCGACGTAGTCCTGCTGCTCGCTTACAGCGGCATGCGTTTTGGCGAACTCGTCCCACTGCGAGTCGAAGACGTGGACCTCAGCGCGCACAGGATCCGGGTGCGCCGCTCGATCACCCAAGCCGGCGGCAAGCTCATCGAGGGAAATCCGAAGAGCGCTGCCGGGCGTCGGTCGATACCCATCCCTCAGCGCTACGCGCCGCCCTACGGCTGCTGCAGAAGACGATGGGCCACGCGTCGATCACAATGACCGCTCACATCTACGCCGATCTGTACGACGACGAACTCGACATCGTCGCCTCGGCGCTGGACGCGCTGGACGACAATCCGTTTGAGTAGTCCCGAAGTTTGACCCTATTTTGGCCCTATCGCTGCCCGGGGACACTTCCCGGGTGACGACTCTAAAGACGAAAAACAAGCTCTGAACTGCTTGCTTAGAAGTGGTCCCGGCTGGTATCGAACCAGCGGCCTTCCGCGTGTGAGGCGGACGCTCTCCCACTGAGCTACGAGACCAGGGAGGCACCGATCAATGACCGATGGAAGATGAACGGTATCACGCACCGGGCTTCACGCCGAGAATCTCGACTACGGACATTGGCGCTGACCCAACGGTATGGTCCCGCGCATGACACTGCGGGCTTGCCTTCTCGCGCTGGTGGCGGCCTCGGCCGTGTTGTGCGCATGCGGTGGACAGGGTTCTGCACAAGCGTCCACGACCGGCTCGCTGACCCGGTTGACCCCGACGAAGGACCGCTCGTTACCGGGCAACTCGTCAGAGATTGCCGAGACCGGCGGCAACAAGGCGTCGTCGACCACTGAACCGGAGGCCGTGACGGATCTGGTGGGGTTCACGTCGCCGAGCGGCAACGTCGGCTGCTACCTCGATCCGACAGTCGTGCGGTGCGACATCAGCGAGCGCGACTGGACCCCACCACCGCGACCCGCCGCCTGCGAATTCGACTACGGCCAGGGGATCAACCTGTCGACCGGGGATTCACCGAACTTCGTCTGTGCGGGTGACACCGCACTCGGCGGCGGCGCACCACTCGCCTACGGCCAGTCGATCGCCGCGGGCGCACTGCGGTGCGACAGCGCCGAGACGGGCATCACGTGCATCGACTCGACGACCAACCACGGCTTCTCGATCGCGCGTGAGCGCTACCAATTGTTCTGACGGCCTGCTCGGCCGACGTTCAGCGAGCGCCAAGAGTCCTCCAAGACTCGCCGTTAACGTCAGCGGGCATGAGGAATCACATCGCCCCTTGCTGCTGGCCGCTGCGGCGTCTGCGGCAAGCCTGTTCGCTGGCGTCGCGTCCGCCGTACCGGGCCCGATCAACCCCGTGCCGGTCAAGAACTACGCCGTGTCCGACCTGACGGGATTCACGTCGCCGTCGGGCAACATCGGTTGCATCATCGATTCGGATTCCGTGCGATGCGACATCAGGGAGCGAGACTGGGCGCCGCCCACGAAGCCTGCGGATTGCCCCGACGTCGTGGGGTTCGGGCAGGGCCTCACGTTGAGTGCCGTTGGCAAAGCAGATTTCGTGTGTGCCGGCGACACGACACTCATGAGCGGACCGTCGCTCGCCTACGGTGACTCGATCACGACGGGCTCACTGCGGTGTGAGGTCACGCAGGTAGGCATCGAGTGTCGGAACCCCGAACACGGGTCCGGCTTATCGCTTTCGCGGCAGGGATACGAGCTGTACTGACATCGCCGACGAGGTTGCGTGCGCCCGCCTCGTCGAGATTTGTGTGGCCGCGCGTCGATGCACTATCGTCGTCCTTCGCGATGGGCGACGAACTCGCCCGTGGCGTGCGGATGTGGCGCAGTTGGTAGCGCATCACCTTGCCAAGGTGAGGGTCGCGGGTTCGAATCCCGTCATCCGCTCGATGGTGTAGACGCATCAACCCCAGCGGTGGAGTGGCCGAGTGGTGAGGCAACGGCCTGCAAAGCCGTGCACACGGGTTCGATTCCCGTCTCCACCTCCGAGATGGATCCCGCGCGATTAGCTCAGCGGGAGAGCGCTTCCCTGACACGGAAGAGGTCACTGGTTCAATCCCAGTATCGCGCACCAGTATTAGCCCACTTGCGCCCAGTACGTGATTGCGTAAATCCACGACCAAGTCGCGGTGCTGACGTTGGCAGGTCGACGGAACCGAGAGAAGTAGTCCCGCGTCCTATCTGATGTTCGGCCCCGTTCCGACTGCCTCGAGGCGGGGCTGAGCTGCAAGGTCTCTAGAGGCCGGGCAGCGGTGTCCACGGCTGACGAGCCGGCGCGGGGGGACTGTCTCCATCCCACATACCCGGGGACACATTGCCTTGCCCCGCCGGAACTATCCAGAAGGTGTGGCAGACATTCCAATCCCAATTTGGTGGACTTGTGACAAAGGGGCCCGCCGGCCCCTCCGTTGGGGTCGCCACCTGGGCACCAGTAATACGGCCCCCCGGCGTGGGCGATACCCGCGGCCAGTCCCAAACCGCTAGACAGGAGGGCAGCCGCTACTACCCCCGCGATGAGTGTGCGCTTCATGATTGCGTCCCTTCGTGAGGTGGCCGGCCCTCGGCCGAGTGCTGCACGTACAAATCGTGAGGGTGGCTACCGATCCCAACAACCCGTTGAGATCGGTGATTGAGGGGTCTCCCCATGGGCACGCAGCAATCGCGAGTGGCGCGCTACTCGATGCGCTCAGCGGGGCGCACAGTCGGCGATCTAGTTCAGTGGCGCGGCAAGTGGATCACCGAGGCGCCGACACACTGCCCGCAACGGTCATCGGCACGGCTCCGCGACAACGGCCTCGTCCGAGTCGGGCATATTCTCGTTGGTGAGTTTGTCCGAGAATCGGGTTGAGGATGCGTTCGGCCCGCGTCTGTTGCCCGTCCCACTCCAGGGAGGGGCCGATCCCACCTCCGCGTTCAGTTGAGCTGTAATGGTGCCCCAGCGAAGGCCGGGTTGACCCCCGCGGCCACCAGAATGCCCAACCTAGAGACGTTAGTAGTAGTAGTGGCGGCGGCCGCCCACTGCGCGTCCGGTCCGTCCCACGACCAGCATCATCAAGCCGACGACGAGCAGGATGACGCCGATGACCAACACGATGTGCGCGAACGCGAAGGTGGGGACGAGGGAGGGAAGGATGAGTCCGAGGACGATGAGGACGATTCCGCCAACGATCATGATGTGGGCCTAGTTGCCGTGCAGAGGGACGTGGTGGAGTAAAGCCCGCGGGTCCTGGAGTGCAGCGATTGGCCTGATTTCCAAGGCTTTTCGAATGCGGGCCTTGCTGCCCACGACGAAGGGCGCCCGAGGATGAAGCGAAGGAGTTAGACAGGCGAACCGGCGGAAGGGGTGCGACGGCATGTACGGCCAGAGTAGACACTCATCGAGTAGGGCGGCGGACGTCCGAACTCATTCCGCAATAGCTTACGGAGTCAGCAATGATGACATTACGCAGTTCATCGAACACCGTGGGGAAAGCTGAATCGAAGCGCCAGAACCGCGTGCGGCAGGCAGGTGAGCGGTGCCTGGTTGGGATGCTCATCCGCCCACGCTCTGCCCCTCTGGCCCCACCGCCCTGACCACTACTGAGCGAAGCGCAATCGGAGCGCAGCCAGGCCGGGGGTGCGACGACGGGCCAGACCCGGCGGATAGTGCTCGAAAACGTTCGGCCGACACCACGGCCCAACCTCGGAGGATCGGCAAAACGGCTGCGCTGATATTTGCCGAGAACTGCATTGAAGAGATGCAATACAGCTGAAACGGTTCTTGCCTAGCTATTTTGGTTTGCCAGATCTTGCTGCTCACGTCCGCGGTGGGAGGCAGACGATTGTGAGCGACGATTTTCGCGCGGCAATGGCCGCGATCCGTCGTTGGCGGGATCCGGCGAAGTGACGCCGGACCACCACGCCATCGATGCCGAGTTCTGTCCCATGCGCATTGCGATGGTCGGCGCGGCTTGGGCGGTGGCCTACCGCCCGCCCACGACCAAATCAGCGAGCTGCTCAACGAACGTCTGCCGAACCCCCTCTCGCCGCCCGGCACGCGCGCACTAAAGGCCGAGACCGGTGGAGAACTCTCGGAAATCCCGCCGTCAGATCGCAGCCTCCTGTGAGGATCGACTCAATGCGTTTCGAAGCCGACGGCGTGGGCATACCCCAGGCACGTCCGGACGATGGCGCCGGACCCGAACGAAGGTTTGATTATTATGAGCGCTCTGGACAAGGCAAAGAACAAGATCGAGGACCTGGGCGGCCACGCCAAGGAAGCCACTGGCAAGGTCACCGGTGACAAGAGCACCGAGAACGAGGGCAAGACGGACCAGGCCAAGGCGAACCTCAAGGACGCCGGCGAGAAGATCAAGGACGTCTTCAAGTAACTCAGTTACCTCAATTTCGGCCCGTCATCCCTCCGGGGGTGGCGGGCCGAATCGCGTCGCGCCCCAATATGGTCGGTGAAACTGCTGACAATTTTTTCTTACGCTTTGGTGAATCGCGTGGCGCCTACAAGACGAACAGGCCCCCGAATCGCACCCTAGGTTGATGAGCATCTTTGCCGGCGCCGTCTGGCCGGTGATCGTCGCCGCACTCGCCGAGGCTGGCGCCGTCGCACTCACCGCAGAGATCCTGCACGAAGACGAATACCTACTCGCCGTCGACGCCTGACGTCCACTCGCGTCAGGTTTCCTGTTGGCGGCCGCGGGCCGATACCACTTGCGAAGACCGTCTAAGCTGTCGTCCATGTGGGTGAAGAGCGCAGCGACCGCGGCGGCGCTCGTCGTCGCGGTCGCAGGTGCCGTTCCCGGCGTCGCGGGCGCCGACCCGACCACACCAGCACCGGCACCGCCGGCCGCAGCACCCAAGACCGCCATCGACGCCGACGGCACTTACGCCGTCGGCACCGACATCGCTCCTGGCGTCTACAGCACCGCCGGCCCCGTCGGGGACGGCGCATGTTTCTGGAAGCGCATCGGCAATCCGGATGGCGCGACGATCGACAACGCGCTCACCAAGAAGCCGCAGACCGTACAGATCGATCCCACCGATCAGTCCTTCAAGACCAATGGTTGCCAGCCCTGGCAGCTGACCGACGGGGCCGCGCCGCCGCAGGCATCCGGGTTGGCGCCGGCGCTCGCGGGTCTGCAGTTGCAGGCCTACATGGCTCAACTCAACGCAAGGGCGGCCGCGTCAGGGCAGGCTCCCCCACCCTGAAACCCGTGATGCGATCCGGACACGGAGACGCCGGCGTCTGACACCATCGACGCCATGGCCGACATCATCGAAGTCCAGCGCACCATCGCCGCATCCCCCGCCGACGTCTTCGCCGTCCTTCGCGACCCGCAGGGCCACGTCGCCATCGACGCGTCGGGCATGTTGCAAGACGCTGACGGCGAACCCGTCGGCGCAGCTGGCGAAAGTTTCGTCGTACACATGGATCGTGAGGCGCTCAACGACTTCCCGATGGGCAAGTACGACGTCACCGTGTCGATCACCGAGTTCGAGCAGGACAAGCTGATCGCCTGGACGGTCCTCGGTCAAATCCGGCCCCAGATCGGCCACGTCTACGGCTACCGCCTCGTACCCGAAGGCAGCGATGGTCAGGCCACCGTCGTGACCTCGTTCTACGACTGGTCCGGAATCGATCAGAAATGGCGCGACGCCAACATCTTTCCCGTCATCTCCGAAGAAGCGTTGCGTGCCACGCTCGGCATTCTCGACCGCACCGTGCGCCGCGGCTACCCGCGAACCTGACCGGTCGTCGACCACATGCGTCTCGCCGGGCTGACGGCGAAGCGGGAATGAATCGCGCTGCCGTGCGGTAGAAGAATCTATGAAACTCGATGCTTCCGCCCGCGCCCTCATCGGCTCCGGCGCAGACGCCACGCTCGTCACCATCAACCCCGACGGCAGCCCTCAGGTATCGGTGGTGTGGGTCGCGCTGCAGTCGACGCCGGACGGCGACGAACTCGTCAGCGCACATCTCGGCGAGTACAAGAAGACCCGCAACATCCGCCGCGACGGACGGGTCGCCGTCACCATCCTCGGCGCTGCCACCCCTGGACAGCAGAGACCGTACCTGTCCGTCACCGGCACGGCGCGGATCGTCGAGGGCGGCGCACCTGAACTGCTCACCGAGCTGGCCGTGGCGATGCTCGGCTCCAGCGAGTACTTCCCGCCGCCGAACGCGCCGGCGGGTTTGCTGAACCGGATCCGCGTCGACAAGGTCGGCGGCATCGGCCCTTGGGCGTCCTGAGGTCCGATCGTCCCCTCGGCAACGGAGCGGTGTGCAATCATGCGAGGCATGCGACCTCGTCACGAACGTCGTTCTGCTCGACAAGGTCACGGGCAACCACCTCGCACAGTGGAACCTCTACTGACGTTTCATGTCCGTTGAGGTGACCGTGGCCGTCGAGGCCGATCTGACCGAACTGGCCGACGTCGCCGCCCGCACGTTCCCGTTGGCCTGTCCCCCGTCGACCGCACCCGTCGACGTCGCCGCGTTCATCGCCGAGAATCTCTCGGAGGAGCGCTTCCGAAACTACCTCGCCGATACCGAACGAGTGGTGCTGACGGCGCGCGACGGCCACCGAATATCCGGCTACGCCATGCTGATTCGCGGTGTCGCCGCCGACCCCGACGTGCAGCGGGCGGTGCCCGTACGGCCTGCCGTCGAACTGTCCAAGATGTATGTGCTGCCCGACGCTCACGGCGCAGGCGTCTCGGCGGCCTTGATGGCGGCAGCGCTCGACGCGTCCCGCATGCTCGACGCGGGGTGCGTCTGGCTGGGCGTCAACCAGGAAAACCAACGCGCGCAACGCTTTTACGCCAAGCAGGGGTTCACGATCAGCGGCACCAAGACGTTTCAACTGGGCACGCGCGTCGAGAACGACTACGTGATGGTGCGCACCCTGTGACGCTAGTGTCCGCCCGCCGCGGTCAAGGCCAGTAGCCGCGACGTCGCGCGCAGATACTTCTTGCGGAATCCGCCCGCCAGCATCTCCTCGCTGAAGACGGTGTCCAGCTTGGTACCCGAGGCCACCACCGGTATGCCCGCGTCGTACAACCGGTCGGTCAGCGACACCAGCCTCAGCGCCACGCTCTGGTCGTCGAGCGGATGCACTCCCGTGATGAACACCTGGGTGACACCCTCGATCAACGCGTGATACCTCGACGGGTGCATCGTCGCCAGGTGGGCGCACAGCGCGTCGAAGTCGTCGAGCGTCGCGCCCGCCACGTCGGCGGCCTCGGCACGCACCTCGTCATCGGACGGCGGCACCGGCGCAGGAGGCAGGTCGCGGTGCCGATAGTCCGGACCCTCGATCCGCACTGTGGTGAAAATGCTTGCCAGCGTATTGATTTCGCGCAAGAAGTCCTGCGCTGCGAACCTGCCCTCGCCGAGTTGTTCGGGCAGGGTGTTCGACGTCGCTGCGATCGACACCCCACGCTCCACCAGAGCTGACAGCAGCCGTGAGATCAGGGTCGTGTTGCCCGGATCGTCGAGTTCGAACTCGTCGATGCACACCACCACGTAGTCGGAGAGCAGCTCGATGCACTCGACGAATCCGAACACGCCCGCCAACTGGGTCAGCTCCCCGAACGTCGCGAAGGCGGCAGGTCCGGCGCCGGCCGCCGCAAGGGCATAGTAGCTCGACGCCAACAGATGTGTCTTGCCGACGCCGAAGCCACCGTCCAGATACACCCCGACGCCGGGCAGCATCCCGCGCTTGCCGAAGAGCTTCTTCTTACCCGCCCGACGCTGTACGGCCTGCTCGCACAACTCTCGACACGACTGCACGGCGGCCGTCTGCGACGGTTCGCTCGGATCGGGCCGGTACGTCTCGAAGCTGACGTCGGCGAAGGTGGGTGGCGGCACCAAGCCCGCGACCAGCCGCTCTGGCGTCACGCTCGGATGGCGATCGGTCAGATGATGTACACCGCTGGCCCCAGGCATGGAGGAACTGTATCGACGTGCTGCAATGGACTACGTGTCCGATCCCGATGCTGCGACAGAGCTCACAGAGCTAGGCCCGTCTGGCGGCCGGTTCGACACCGACGACGACGCGCGCCTGGCCGCCTTCTACTCCTATCCCGAGCACCTCGATCGCTGCTGGGTGCGGGCCAACATGATCTCCAGCCTGGACGGCGCCGCCACCGACGACGGCACATCGGGCGGGCTCGCAGGTCCCGGCGACCGCGCCGTGTTCACCCGCATGCGGCAGGAGTGCGACGTCGTCCTGGTCGGCGCGTCGACCGTGCGCATCGAGAACTACTCCGGCGCGCAGATGTCCGTGGCTCAGCGGCAGGAACGTCAGCGTCGCGGCCAGGCCGAGTTGCCGCCGATCGCCGTCGTCACCCATCGCGCCGACTTCGAGCACGACGCCAAGATCTTCACCCGCACCGAGGTGCCGCCACTGATCATGACCTCCCGGGAGTCCGTAGAGGATGCCCGAGGGCGCTTCGGCTCCCTGGCAGAGGTCATCGACGCGTCCGGCACACAGAGCGACAGCGTCGACCCCGCGGCGGTGCTGAGGATCTTCGCCGAACGCGGGCTGCGGCGCGTCCTGTCCGAGGGCGGACCCTCGCTGATCAGCCTGCTCATCGAACACGACCTCCTCGACGAGCTCTGCGTGACGATCGCGCCGATCCTGTTCGGCGGACCAGCCCGGCGCATCGCCACCGGGTCGGGCCAAGCACACATCCGCATGCGGCGAAGTCATCTGCTGACCGACGACGAGGGCTACCTCTACATGCGCTACGTCAAGGACGAGTGACACAGCACGACTCCCCGTCGCTTCGCTCGCCCCCGACCGCCTGGGCGGGGCGTCACCCTGCGATCGCTAATGTGGTAACCATGCGTCGCCATCGTCAGCTGCTCAGGGCCCTCTGTCTGCCCGTGGTCGCGGCTGTCGTACTCGCGGGCTGCGCGCCGGGCCTGGCCGCCAACCCCCGCTTCGCCACCGACTCGGGTGCCGGACCGCAGGGCGCGCCGGAAAGCACACCCGTCGCCTCGGGACCGCCACCGATTGCGGCGCCCAAGAACGACTTGGGGTGGCGAGACTGCACCGCGCGGGTGTTCAAGCAGGCCGCCGTCCCCACCGTTCCTGGCGTGATCCTGGACTGCGCAAGCTATGACGCCGACCTCGACTCGATCAACGGCGCCTCGGGAGCGATCAGCATCGGAGTGGTCCGGGCGAAGTCCGTCGCCACCCCGGCCGATGCAGGGCCACTGGTGATGACGACGGGAACGGACCTACCGTCCTCTGCGCAACTGCCGGTGTGGCTGTCTCGCGGCGGCGTTGACGTCCTCAAGACCAACCCCGTCGTCGCGGTCGACCGTCGCGGTATCGGCATGTCCGGCAACCTCGACTGCCGAGACCTGTTCAGCCGCCAGGAGATGCTCGACCAGGCGCAGTTCGCCTCGGGCAACGACCCGGTCGCCAACCTCAGCGCCATCGTTCAGACGGCCACGACGAGTTGCACCGACAGCCTCGCCCCCGGCGATTCCGCCTACGACAACGCCCATGCCGCCGAGGACATCGAGCGGTTGCGCAGCACATGGGATGCCCCGACGATCGCCCTGCTCGGCGTCGGCAACGGCGCACAGGTGGCGCTGGCCTACGCGGGATCGCACCCGAACAAGGTCTCCCGCCTGGTGCTCGACTCGCCCCTGCCCCTCGGTATCGCCGCAGAGGCCCGAGCAGAACAGAAGGTCAAGGGCCAGCAGGCCGCACTGGATGCCTTCGCCGCCCAGTGTGTCGCCTCCAGCTGCGCGCTCGGACCCGATCCCAAGGGCGCGATCGACGCCATGCTGGCGAGCGCACGCCAGGGGACCGGGCCGGGCGGCGCGTCGGTGGCCGCGCTCACCGATGCCATCGCCACCGCGCTGGCGTTCCCCCGTGGTGATTTCGTCAACTCGACCAATGCGCTGGCGGGCACCCTTGCGGCCGCGCGCGGTGGCGACGTCACCCCACTCAACGCCCTCATCAACGACGCCGAAACGCTCCGTGAGACCGACGGCCAGTTCGTCAACACCTGCAGCGACGCGCTCAACCGACCGACCCCAGACCGGGTGCGCGAACTCGTCGTCGAATGGGGAAAGCTCTACCCGCAGTTCGGCACGGTCGGCGCTCTCGATCTGGTGAACTGCCTCGCCTGGCCCAGCGGCTCGACGCCGCCGGACCCGAAGAACCTCAAGATCCCCGTGCTGCTGCTCGGCGTGCGGAACGACCCGATCGTCGGCAACGAGGGCGTGGCCGCGGTGGCAGCGACCATCATCAACTCCGGCGCTGCGAACCGGCGCGTGATGTGGCAGGGCGTGGGCCACGGGGCCAGCATCTACTCGACGTGCGCGGTCCCTCCGGTGCTGTCCTACCTCGGCACCGGCAAGGTTCCCGAGACCGACACGTACTGCCCCGCCTAACTTGCCGCCCATGACGCCCGGTGTACGGTGCGCTGGTGGCGGTACCTGACACCCTTGTGAGAGCCTTCCGGCCCCGCACCTCTCCCCCGAATGCCGCGACCGTTCTCCGTTCGATCCTCTGGCCCGCCGCGATCCTCTCGATCATTCATCGCAGCTACGTGCTGGGCACCAACGGCTACATCACCGATGACTTCGGCCCCGTCTACCGCGCCGTCATCAACTTCAAGCTCGGCCTGGACATCTACAACGAGCACTTCGACCAGGTGGACCCGCATTACCTCTATCCGCCCGGCGGGACGCTGCTGCTCGCGCCGTTCGGCTACCTCCCGGTCGACGCCTCCCGGTACTGGTTCATCACCTTCAACACCATCGCGATCGTGATGGCCGCCTACTTCCTGCTGCGGCTGTTCAAGTTCTCTCCGGCGTCGGTCGCCGCACCCGCCCTCCTGCTCGCGATGTTCTGCACCGAAAGCGTCACCAACACACTGGTCTTCACCAACATCAACGGATGCATCCTGCTGTGCGAGGTGCTGTTCTTCCGGTGGCTGCTCAGTGCCCAATCGCAAGGCAAGGTCAACCACCAATGGCTGGCGGGCATCGCCGTCGGCCTGACGCTGGTAGTCAAACCGTCGCTGGCCCCGCTGCTGCTGCTGCCGCTGCTGAACCGGCAGTGGCGGGCACTGATCCCCGCGTTCGGCGTACCGCTGGTGTTCAACGCGGCGGCATGGCCGTTGGTCAACGATCCGATGGGCTTCGTGCGCAACACGGTGCCCTACATCCTCTCGACGCGTGACTACTTCAACAGTTCCATCCTGGGCAACGGCGTCTACTACGGACTGCCGATGTGGCTGATCCTGCTGCTGCGCGTGGGCTTCTTCGCGCTGGCGGTCGCGAGCCTGTGGCTGCTGTACCGCTACTACCGCGAGCGTGACCCGCTGTTCTGGATGGTGACGTCCTCAGGTGTACTGCTGATCGCGACGTTCCTGGTGACCTCGCTGGGCCAGGGTTACTACTCGATGATGCTGTTCCCGTTCCTGATGTCGGTGGTGCTGCCCAACTCGGTGATCCGCAATTGGCCTGCGTGGCTGGCGATCTACGGATTCATGACGATGGACCGATGGCTGCTGGCGCACTGGCCGACGACGGGCCGCTACTTCGAGTACATGAAGATTACCTACGGCTGGTCGCTGATGCTCATCGTCGTGTTCTGTGTGCTCTACTTCCGCTACCTGGACGCCAAGGCCGACGGCCGCCTCGACGAGGGCATCGACCCTCGGTGGATGACGCCGGATCGGGACCGCGCTAGCGTTGAGGCATGACTGCCCCGAAGGTTCAACTGACGAACGACGAGTGGCGCAAGAAGTTGTCAACGCAGGAGTTTGCCGTCCTGCGTCAGGCAGGTACCGAGCGCCCGTTCACCGGTGAGTACACCGACACCAAGACCGAGGGCGTCTACCAGTGCCGCGCCTGCGGTGCGGAACTGTTCCGCAGCACCGAGAAGTTCGAATCCCATTGCGGCTGGCCGTCTTTCTTCGACCCGGCTGACTCAGACGCCGTCATCCTCAAGACCGACGACTCCGGCGGGATGCACCGCGTCGAGGTGGTGTGCGCCAACTGCCACAGCCACCTCGGTCACGTCTTCGAGGGCGAGGGGTACCCCACGCCGACCGATCAGCGCTACTGCATCAACTCGATCTCGTTGACGTTGGTGCCCGAACAGGGCTGATCAGCCAGGTCCGCTACGGCAGGCGGGCGACGAGTTCCTCGATGCCGACGCGCGGTCCGGTGAAGAACGGCGTCTCCTCCCGCACGTGCCGTCGGGCATCGGTGTAGCGCAACTTCCACATGAGTTCGACGATGCGGCCCAAGTCGGGGCCCTCGAAGGCCAGGATCCACTCGTAGTCGCCGAGAGCGAACGCGGGCACGGTGTTGGCCCGCACGTCCGGGTACTCGCGTCCCGCCATGCCGTGCTCGACGAGCATCTTGCGGCGCTCGTTGTCGGGCAGCAGGTACCAGTCCAGCGAGCGGACGAACGGGTACACGCACACGTAGTCGCCGGGATCCTCGCCCGCGATGAACGCCGGAACGTGGCTCTTGTTGAACTCGGCGGGCCGATGCAACGCCACCACGCTCCACACCGGATCGCTGGCCAGTCCGAGGGTCGTGCGCCGGAAGGCCCGATAGGTGGCCTGCAGATCCTCGACCCGCTCGGCGTGCGTCCAGATCATGAAGTCGGCGTCGGCACGGAAGCCCGCGACGTCGTAGAGGCCGCGGACCACGACGTCCCCCTCCTCTTGCTGCTTGAAGAAGGTCGCGGTCTCGTCGATCGCCGCGGCGCGCTCGTCGCCCAATGCCTCGGGCTGCACGGCGAAGACCGAGATCATCATGTACCTGATCGTCGAATTGAGCTTGTCGTAGTCGAGCTTGGCCATTCTTCTATCGTGCCACGCCAGAGGCGGCTAACGACGCCGCCGCCCGCGTGCCCGACGCCACACAGGCGGGCACACCGATGCCGTCGAGGTAGCCGCCAGCGACGGCCAAGGTCGGTGGCAGACCAGCCCGCAACTCGGCGATCTTCCCGGCGTGCCCCGGCCCGTACTGCGGCAAGGCGTCGATCCAGCGCTGCACGCGACAGTCCACGGGCTCGGAATTGATGCCGAAGACTGTCGCGAGGTCCTCAGACGCCCACGCCAACAGGTCCTCGTCCCCGACGTCGCGGGCTAGGGTGTCGCCGAACCGGCCGAACGACAACCGCACCAGTTCGACGTTGCCGCGTCGTCCCCACTTGCGCGACGTCAGCGTTATCGCCTTGGCGTTGAGTCGCTCTCCGGCCGCCGCCAGCACGCCCGACTGCTCGGGCAGTGGTGTCCCGCCCGGCAGCGCCAACACCACCAGCGCCGACGACGCCACCTGAATGCGTCGCGCGGCCGTCGCCGACCTTGGCGCGACGCCCTCGATCAGCCGTGGCAGACACGGCGCAGGGACGGCCAGCACCACGCCGTCGGCGTGCCAGTGGCCACCTTCGTCGTCGACCAGATTCCAGCCATGTCCGTTGCGGCTGACCTGCTCCACGGCGACCTGAGCCCAGTCGAAGCGCGCCAGGCCGATCAGGGCGTCCAGCAGCACCGCGTATCCGCCGTCGACGGCACCGAACACCGATCCGCCCATCGGCGGGGGCAGCGCCTCGCGGACAGCGTCGGTGAGGCTTGGCGCGCCGCGATCCAGAGCCGCCGCCAACGTCGGGACCGCCGAGCGCAGCCCGATGGTCGCGGAGGAACCGGCGTAGACGCCTGCTAGCAAGGGATCAACCGAACGGGCCACCACCTGCGCACCGAAGCGGTCGCCGATCAACTCCGCGACCGTGGGCTCCGCGCCCGCGCGCCACGCGAACGCCCTCGAGCGCTCGGCCGCGATCCGCGCGACCGTCGCATCGTCGACCAGACCTGCGACCGACGACGCCTGCGCGGGAATGCCCTGAAGCGTGCCCTGCGGCATCGCGTGCAGCCGCCCCCCGCTGTAGATCAGCGGCCGCACTCCCGTCGTGCCGATCTGCCTGCTGGCCAGGCCCAGTTCGGCCAGCAGCGCCGACACCTCGGGGCGACGCGCGACGAACGCCTCAGCACCGACGTCCACCGACTGACCGCCGATCCGCTCGGTGCGCAACGCCCCACCCAGCCGGTCGGCGGGGTCGAACACCGTGATCGACGCGTCGGGGCCCGCGGCGATGCGTAGCCGGTAGGCAGCGACGAGACCTGAAATGCCGGCTCCCACAACACAATATGTGGGCGAGTGGGTCGAACTCACAACGAGTGCACCAGAGCTACTGTCTCAGTGACGATGCCCGGGTCCGTCGGTGGCAGCACTCCGTGACCCAGGTTGAACACGTGGCCCGTGGCTCCCGCGTCGACGGCTCGACGGCCATCGTCGACGACGTTTCGCACCGCACGCTCCACCACCGGCCAGCCGGCGAGGAGCACCACCGGATCGAGGTTGCCCTGCAACGCCACGCCCGGGCGCACCCTGGCGGCCGCGTCGGTGAGAGAGGTTCGCCAGTCCACGCCGACGACGGATTTGTCCCCCACGGAGACTGCCTCCGACATGGCGCCCAACAGTTCGGCGGTACCCACCCCGAAATGCGTCATGGGCACGCCCTCGGCGGCGAGGGTGTCGAACACGCGGGCGCTGTGCGGCAGTACATAGGTGCGGTAGTCGGCCAACGACAGCGTGCCCGCCCACGAGTCGAATAGCTGAATCGCATCAACCCCGGCATCGAGCTGGGTGCGCAGAAAGCCGATCGTGACATCGGTGAGCGCGGTCATCAACGCGTGCCAGACGTCGGACTCGCCCAACATCATCGCCTTCGTGCGCTCGTGGTTGCGGCTGGGGCCACCCTCCACCAGGTAGGACGCCAAGGTGAACGGTGCGCCCGCGAAGCCGATCAGCGGCACGTCGCCCAGCGCCGCCACCAGCATTGACACCGCTTCGGCGACCGGTGACACTGCCTCGCGGTCCAGCGGCTTCATCGCCGCGACGTCGGCGGCGGTGCGAATCGGCTGCGCGATCACCGGCCCCACGTCGGGCACGATGTCGAGGTCGATCCCCGACGCGCGCAGCGGCACGACGATGTCGGAGAAAAGAATCGCCGCGTCGACGCCGTGGCGGCGCACCGGCTGCAACGTGATCTCGGTGATCAACTCAGCGTCGAAGCACGCCTGCATCATCGTGTTCTTAGTCCGCAACGCCCGATACTCGGGCAGCGAACGGCCGGCCTGCCGCATGAACCACACGGGCACACGGGTCGGCTTCCGGCCTGCGGCAGCGTTCAGATACGGCGACTCTGGCAGGTCACGACGGGTACTCATCAGGACCCATGCTGCCATGCAGTAACGCTGCGGCGCGCCTTCGCTGCACCATGTCCGAATCCGCTAGCGTCAAACCCCATGACCACCGTCGAGCCGGCTCAATTCCGGGCAGCGGTGGAGGCGATGAACGCCACCACCACCCGGCCCGAGATCGAGCTTGGCCCGATCCGGCCGCCTCAACGGCTGGCGCCGTACAGCTACGCGCTCGGCGCGGAGGTTCGGCATCCCGAGACGGCGATCGTCCCCGAACGTTCCGAGGGCGATGCGTTCGGTCGGCTGATCCTGCTGCACGATCCCGAGGGCGCGGAAGCCTGGGACGGGACGATGCGCCTGGTGGCCTACATCCAGGCCGACCTCGACTCCAGTGAAGCCGTCGACCCGCTACTGCCCGAAGTGGCGTGGAGCTGGCTCGTCGACGCGCTGGCATCGCACGAAGACCACGTCACCGCGTTGGGTGGCACCGTGACGGCCACGACGTCGGTGCGCTATGGCGACATCTCGGGGCCGCCGCGGGCCCATCAACTGGAGCTGCGTGCGTCCTGGACGGCGACGGACCTGGACCTGGGACCCCATGTGACGGCGTTCTGCGAGGTGCTGGAGCATGCCGCAGGCCTACCGCCCGCCGGGGTCACCGACCTGGGCGCCCGCACGCACGCGTGACATGACGGACGGCGAAGACGCCGGCCACGGTGAGGCCACCAGCGAGCACGACCCCGTTGACCCGGCCGACTCCGGCGAGCCCGATGCCACCCCGCTGCTGGCCCCTGCCGACGGGGTGCCCGAGCTGGCGGTGTCGTCCGACCAGATCCTCGGCGCCGCCGAGCTCCTGGTGTCGGGGCACGGACCATTCGCGATCGACGCCGAGCGGGCGTCGGGCTTCCGCTACTCCAATCGCGCCTATCTGATTCAGATTCGGCGCGCGGGCGCGGGCACCGTGCTGATCGACCCCGTGAATCACGGCGACGATCCGACGGTGGTGATGGCGCCGCTCGCCGACGTGCTCGACACCGACGAGTGGATCCTTCACGCGGCCGACCAGGACCTGCCGTGCCTGGCCGAGCTCGGCATGGTGCCGCCCCAGTTGTACGACACCGAGTTGGCGGGTCGACTGGCCGGGTTCGACAGGGTGAACCTGGCCGCGATGGTGCAGCGGCTGCTCGGCTTGCAGTTGATGAAGGGCCACGGCGCAGCCGACTGGTCCAAGCGTCCACTTCCCGAGGACTGGCTGAACTACGCAGCGCTGGACGTCGAAGTGCTGCTCGAGTTACGCGCCGCGATCGCCGCCGAGCTCGAGGAGCAGGGCAAGACACGTTGGGCGGCAGAGGAATTCGAGCACTTGCGGACATATGTCGCCTCGCCGACGCGGCGGGATCGCTGGCGCCGAACCTCGGGCATCCACAAGGTGAAGAATCCGCGGACACTGGCCGCCGTACGGGAGCTCTGGACGTCACGCGACCAGATCGCGCAGCGCCGAGACATCGCTCCGGGGCGCATCCTGCCCGATGCCGCGATCATCAACGCCGCCACCGCGGACCCCGACTCCGTCGAAAAGCTACTGAAACTGCCGGTTTTCGGGGGCTCGCGTCAGCGCCGGAGTCCAGGCGTCTGGCTCGATGCCCTAGCGCGCGCCCGCACCACCCCCGACGTGCCGACTGCCTCCGAGCCGCTCACCGGACCACCGCCCGCGGTGCGCTGGAGCCGCCGCAAGCCCGAGGCGGCCGAACGCCTAGAGGTGGTACGCGCGGGCCTGAACGAACTGTCGCAACGGGTTTCGGTACCGACCGAGAATCTGCTGACGCCCGACGTGGTGCGCCGGCTGGTGTGGGACTGGCAACCGGTCACCGACATTGCCGCGGTCACAGAGGCTTTCCTCGCCGAGGCGGGTGCCCGTTCGTGGCAGCGGGAGTTGACGGTGCCGGTGCTGACGCAGGCGCTCACACCCGACGAGCCGGACTAGTCGACCCGGTCCCTGTCGCTAACCTGCGACTCGCCCACCGCACTGCCCAGTGCGGCCACCCAACCGGTGATCTGACGGGCGACGTTCTGGTCGGTCAGGCCAACCTCGGCGAGCACCTCGTTGCGCGATGCGTGCGCCTGAAACTCCTGCGGCACACCGACGTCGCGGCACGGCACATCGATCTCGGCATGACGCAGAGCCGCCGACACCGACGAACCGATGCCGCCGTGGAGGCCGTGGTCCTCGACCGTGACGACCAGCTTGTGGGCCAACGCAAGTGGGCCGAGCATCGCGGGCACCGGCAGCACCCAGCGGGGGTCGACGACGGTGACGCCGATGCCCTGATTGCGCAGGCGTTCCGCCACCGACAGCGCCATCGACGCGAATGGTCCGATCGCGACCAACAGCACGTCCCGGGTCAGACCGTCCGCGGGTGTGGCGAGCACGTCGACACCGTCGCGTCGTTCGACGGCCGGGATGTCCTCGCCGACGTCGCCCTTCGGGAAGCGGATCGCGGTAGGTGCGTCCTTCACGTCGAGCGCCTCGCCGAACTCTTCGCGCAGGCGGGCGGCGTCACGCGGGGCGGCAACGCGCATACCCGGCACGATGCCGAGTATCGACATGTCCCAGACCCCGTTGTGGCTGGCCCCGTCGGGTCCGGTCACACCGGCGCGGTCGAGCACGATCGTGACCGGCAAACCATGTAGGGCGACGTCCATCATGATCTGGTCGAACGCCCGGCTGAGGAAGGTGGAGTAGATCGCGACCACCGGATGCATGCCACCCATCGCCAGGCCCGCGGCCGACGTCATGGCGTGCTGCTCGGCGATGCCGACGTCGAAGAAGCGGTCCGGGAAGCGTTTGCGGAACGCGCTGAGCCCGGTCGGGCCCGGCATCGCGGCGGTGATGGCGACGATGTCGCGGCGCTTTGCGGCTCGCGTGATCAGCTCGTCGGAGAAGACGGACGTCCACCCGGGTGCGGCGACGGACGTCGCTAGTCCGGTCTGTGGGTTGATGATCCCGGTCGAGTGCATCTGCTCGGCCTCGTCGGACTCGGCGGGTCCATAGCCCATGCCCTTGCGGGTGGCGACGTGGACGATCACCGGAGCGTTGAACCCGCGCGCGTGGCGCAGCGCCGCTTCGACCGAATGCTCGTCATGGCCGTCGATCGGTCCGACGTACTTCAACCCGAGATCGGTGAACATCACCTGCGGGGACAGCGCGTCCTTGATGCCGGCCTTGACGCTGTGCATGCACTGGTAGCAGATCTCGCCGATGAGAGGGACGCCGCGAACGGCCTTGCGGCCCTCTTCGAGCAGGCGCTCGTAGGCGGGCTGCAACCGCAGGGCCGCGAGATGGTCGGCGAAACCGCCGATCGTCGGCGCGTAGCTGCGTCCGTTGTCGTTGACGACGATGATGACCGGCCTGCGCGACGCCGCGATGTTGTTGAGAGCCTCCCAACACATGCCGCCCGTGAGCGCACCGTCCCCGACGACGGCCACCACGTGCCGGTTGCGGTGGCCGGAGAGCTCGAACGCCTTGGCGAGTCCGTCCGCATAGGACAGTGCGGTGCTCGCATGGCTCGACTCGACCCAGTCGTGTTCGCTCTCGTCGCGCGACGGGTAGCCGGAAAGACCGCCCTTCTTGCGCAGGTTGTCGAACTCGTCGCAGCGTCCCGTCAGCATCTTGTGGACGTAGGCCTGGTGGCCGGTGTCGAAGATGATCGGATCGTGCGGCGAGTCGAATACCCGGTGCAAAGCGAGTGTCAGCTCGACGACGCCCAGGTTGGGGCCGAGATGTCCGCCGGTGGCAGCAACCTTGTGGATCAGGAAATCGCGGATCTCGACCGCGAGATCATCCATCTGCGACTGCGACAGGTGCTGCAGATCAGCGGGACCGCGGATCTGAGAGAGCATCCCCTCACTTTACCCACGGGTAGCGGACACGGCCTGTCAAGGCTCGTACACGTCGGGCACTCCGTCGTGGTCTGCGTCGGTGGTCTCGCGGTCGTGAATGCGTCGGTAAGCCGCATTGCGACTGACCAGGACGATGGCGGCCAGGGCCCCTGCCACCACGGATCCGACGAGGACACCGATCTTGGCGTCGGCGCCCGTCACGGTGCCGTAGCCAAAGGCCAACTCGCCGATGAGCAACGACACCGTGAAACCGATTCCGGCCAACAGCGCGACGCCGAGCACGTCACGCCAGGCCAGGTCGTCGTCCAGCGCGGCCCGGGTGAATCTGGCCAGCAGAAATGTGGTGATCAGCACACCCAGCGGCTTTCCGAGGACAAGACCAGCCATCACGCCGAGGGTGGCGGGATGGCTCAGCGCGTCGCCGAGTCCCGACCACCCACCGACCGTCACGCCGGCGGCGAAGAAGGCGAACACCGGGACCGCTACGCCCGCCGAGACGGGACGGACCTGGTGCTCGAAGCGTTCCGCGAGCGCGTGCCGCCCGAGAACAGGCACCGTGAACCCGAGTACGACGCCGGCCACCGTCGCGTGGATCCCGCTGGCGTGAACCAGCGCCCACGTCGTCAGGGCGAGCGGCAGCAGCACCCACCACCGCGTCACTCCGCGCTGCACCGCGGCGGCGAAGAGCCCACCGGGGATGAGCGCCAGCGCCAGCGGGGCCGGGGCGAGGTGATCGGTGTAGAACGCGGCGATGACGATGATCGCCAGCAGGTCGTCCACCACCGCAAGGGTGAGCAGGAACGTGCGCAGCGCCGTCGGTAGGTGGGTGGACAGCACCGCCAGAACGGCCAGTGCGAACGCGATGTCGGTGGCGATCGGCACCGCCCACCCACCGAGGTGCTCCCGATCGCCTGCGGCGATGTTCACCCCGATGAAGATCGCGGCAGGCAGGATCATCCCGCCGATGGCCGCAGCGATGGGAAGGGCCGCGCGGGCGGGGTCTCGGAGGTCTCCGGCGACGAACTCCTTCTTGAGCTCGACGCCGACGACGAAGAAGAAGATCGCCAACAACCCATCCGCCGCCCACGACGCGACGCTCAAACGGAGATGCAGCTGCTCGGGGCCGATCGCGAATTCGGAAAGGGCGCGATAGGCGGGCGCCCACGGGGAGTTGGCCCAGACCAGCGCCACACCCGCCGCGGCCAGCAGCAATATCCCGCCCACCGTCTCGCGGCGCAGGACCTCCGAGATCCGGCTGGTCTCCGGCCACGATCCACGGCTGAACAGCCGCGACCCTGATGAGTTGTTGCCGGACTCAGTCACGTTTCCCCTCGGGTTGACAGCATCGAAGAACTGCCGACCAGACTTCCCGGCACACCTACGCCAACCCTAACGTCACCCGCGCGCGAGCACCGCGACACACTCGACGTGATGGGTCAACGGGAACGAGTCGAACACTCGCAATTCCTCCACCGCATACCCGTGGCCACGGTAGAGACCGACGTCGCGAGCGAATGACGCTGCCTCGCAACCGATGTGTACGATCCGGGGCACGTCTGCGGCGGCGAGCAGGTCGATCACCTCGCGTCCGGCGCCGGTTCGAGGCGGATCTAGCACGGCGACGTCGGCCCGCCGACGCTTCGTGGCGAGTGCGCGACGTACCGACTCGGTGAGCACCTCCACCCAGCCGAGGT
This sequence comes from Mycobacteriales bacterium, assembly GCA_038244615.1. GTDB lineage: Bacteria > Actinomycetota > Actinomycetes > Mycobacteriales > Mycobacteriaceae > Mycobacterium. The sequence goes on from JBBRTH010000027.1 coordinate 26,494, forward strand.
CGGCGAGCGCAGCTCTGGCCGCCCGCGACGATCCGCGGGAGGTGTCGACACTCAGCACGTGGCCCGTCTCCCCCACCGAATCTGCCAGCGTCGCCGCGAAGACCCCGGCGCCGCCGTACAAGTCCCATGCCGTCATCCCAGCGCCGAGCTGAGCCCAGTCCTTCACCAGCGCGCTGTAGATGCGCGCGGCATCGCGGTGCGCCTGCCAAAACGCAGTGACCGGGACGCTCCACGTCCGGTCGCCAACCCGCTGAGTCGCCTCGTAGGAGCCCTCGACCACCTGAGTCGGCGCCTTGCGATCTGATCGCGGGCCCGACTGAACGACGTGCCGCGCTCCACCATCGTCCAGTGCCACGTGTAGCTGTGCACCCGGCGGCCACGTAGCGCCGCAAAGACCCGCCAGCATTCCCTCCGGTACCTGCGCACAGGACAGATCGGTCACCAGATCGTTACTGTGGTAACGGTGAAAGCCGGCCTGGCCCAACTGAATTCCTTCGGTTGCGATGTCCAACCGCACCCGGGTACGCCAACCCGTCGCGCCGGTCGACCCGACCTCTTCGGCCTCGCCCTTCCAGTCGTGGCCGCCGAGTCGTTCCAGCTGATTTGCCACCACGTCGCCCTTGAGTCGGCGCGCGGCATCCGGGGCGGCGAAGGCCAGATCGCAGCACCCCGAGCCGTCGACGCCTGCGATCGGACACAGGGGTTCGATACGGTCCGGCGACGCCTCGACGATCTCGACGGCCTCAGCGTGCCAGTGCCTTCCGCGTTCCTCCGTCACCCGGGCGCGGACCACCTCGCCGGGTAGGGCGTAGCGGACGAATACGACCCGCCCCTCGTGTCGGGCGACGCAGCTACCACCGTTCGCCGGAGCGCCGACCGTCAGGGTCAGCATCAATCCCGGGTCGCTGCGCTCTCCCCCGCAAGCGGGGGTACCCCCAGCACCGGACGTCGTCAATCGAGGAACCCTCGTCGAGCGTCACCCGGCGCCGACTGCTCGTCGATGCCCTTGAGTCGCTCCGACGAATTCAATTGCCATGGAACCGACGTCACCATGACGTTCGGCTCGAACAGCAGCCGTCCCTTGAGTCGTAGCGCACTCTGGTTGTGCAGCAGCTGTTCCCACCAGTGTCCGACGACGTACTCGGGAATGAACACCGTGACCACGGTGCGCGGCGAGTCCTTGGTGATCCTCTTGACGTAACCCAGGATGGGACGGGTGATCTCTCGATAGGGCGACGCGATGACCTTGAGCGGCACCGAGACGCTGCTGTCCTCCCACTTGTGCACGAGCTCGCGGGCTTCCTCGTCGTCCACGTTGACCGTGATCGCCTCGAGTACGTCCGGCCGGGTGGCCCTGGCGTAGGCCAGCGCACGCTTGGTCGGAAGTTGGATGTTGGAGACCAACACGATGGCGTGATTGCGGCTGGGCAGCAAGACGTCGCCCTCCTCGGCGGCGCGCGCCTCCAGCTCCCGCGTGACGGTGGCGTAGTGCTTGTGGATCAGCTTCATGACGACAAAGAGAAATCCCATCGCGAGGATCGCAATCCATGCTCCGGCAAGGAATTTCGTGACCACGACTATGACGAGAACGGCGCCGGTGCAGAGAAGACCGATGGCGTTGATGACTCGCGACCGCTGCATCCGGCGGCGCTCGACGGACTCGGTCTCGGTGCGCAGCAGCCGCGTCCAGTGCCGAACCATGCCGATCTGACTGAGCGTGAAGCTGACGAACACGCCGACGATGTACAGGTGGATCAGCGCGGTGACCTCGGCGTTGAACGCCACCACGAAGGCGATCGCGGCGAACGCCAGGAACAGGATGCCGTTGGAGAAGGCCAGCCGGTCACCGCGGGTGTGCAACTGATGGGGAAGGTAACGGTCCTGGGCCAGAATGGAGCCCAGCACCGGGAACCCGTTGAACGCGGTGTTGGCCGCGAGCACCAGGATCAGCGCGGTCACCCCCGCGATCGCATACAACCCGATCGGAAATCCGTCGAATACCGCGTTGGCCAGCTGCGTGATCAAGGTCTTCGGTTGATACCCCTCGGGAGCGCCGCCGAGCTGCTCCGGGCTCTCGACGACCTTGGCCCCGGTTTCCTTGGCCAACAGGATGATCCCCATGAACAGCGACACCGCGATACCGCCGAGCAGGAGCAGCGTCGTCGCCGCGTTGCGCGACTTGGGCTTCCGGAACGCGGGTACCCCATTGCTGATCGCCTCGACACCCGTCAGCGCCGCACAACCGGATGAGAACGCGCGCGCCACCAGGAACACCATCGCGAATCCGAGAACGTCGCCGTGTTCGGACGTCATGGTGAATCCCGCTGTCTCGGCCTGCAAGTGGTCGTCGAGAACGAAGATCTGGAACAGCCCCCAGCCGATCATCACGTACATGCCGATCATGAACGCGTACGTCGGAATCGCGAACGCGGTGCCCGACTCCCGGATGCCCCGCAGGTTGAACGACGCCACGATCAGGATGGCGGCGACGGCGAACAACACCTTGTGCTGCGCGATGAACGGCACCGCCGATCCGATGTTGGACATCGCCGATGCCATCGAGACCGCAACCGTCAGGACGTAGTCAACCAACAGCGCGCTGGCCACGGTCAGCCCTGCAGTGGGCCCCAGGTTGGTGGTGACCACCTCGTAGTCACCGCCGCCGGACGGATACGCGTGCACGTTCTGCCGGTAGCTCGCGATCACGATGAGCATCACCGCCGCCACGGCGACGCCGATCCACGGCGCCATCGTGTAGGCACTGAGCCCGGCGACCGAGAGCACCAGGAAGATCTCCTCCGGCGCGTAGGCGACCGAGGACAACGCATCGGACGCAAACACCGGCAGGGCGATCCGCTTGGGCAGCAACGTATGGCCCATCGCGTCGCTGCGGAACGGTCTACCCAGTACCAACCGGCGCGCAGCGGTCGAAAGCTTGGACACGAGAGCCAAGAGTAAGCCCATCGGCCGCTGGCCGCCCCCAAGCTGTAGCGTTCCGGGTGCGCGGGTTCGCCACAATCCGTTTCTGCCGAACCACTGGGAGGATCGACGCGTGCGTGCAGTCGTGATGGGATGCGGCCGAGTAGGTGCGTCGCTGGCTGATGGCCTGGCCAGGATCGGCCATGAAGTGGCCGTTATCGACCGTGATGGCACGGCCTTTCACCGCCTGTCGGCCGAGTTCCCCGGCGAGCGCGTCCTCGGCATGGGATTCGACCGTGACGTGCTGCTGCGAGCCGGCATCGAGGGAGCGGGCGCGTTCGCCGCGGTCTCCTCGGGTGACAACTCCAACATCATTTCCGCGCGGGTCGCGCGCGAGACCTTCGGCGTCGAGCGCGTCGTCGCCCGTATCTACGATGCCAAGCGTGCCGCCGTGTACGAGCGCCTGGGCATCCCAACAGTGGCAACGGTGCCGTGGACCACGGACAGGCTGCTCAACGTCCTCACTCGCGAGACCGCGACCACAAAGTGGCGCGACCCGTCGGGCAACGTCGGCGTCACGGAGCTTCCCTTGCATGAGGGCTGGGTGGGTCATCGGGTCACAGCCCTGGAAGCCGGGACCGGCGGACGCGTCGCTTTCATGATCCGCTTCGGCACCGGGCTGCTCCCCGACAAGAAGACCGTCATCCAGGCCAGCGATCAGGTGTACTTGGCGGCCATTTCCGGTCACATCGCTGAGGCAATCGCCATCGCCGCGCTCCCGCCCGGTGAGGACGCGGAGGATCAGTGATGCGCACGCGAGGAGCAGAAGCCGTGAGGAACTCGTGAAGGTCGCCATCGCGGGCGCCGGCGCCGTCGGCCGGTCCATAGCCAGAGAACTCGTCGAGAACCACGAGGTCACGCTGTTGGAGCGCAATCCCGACCACGTCGACACCGATGCCATCCCCGCCGCGCACTGGCGTCTCGGTGACGCGTGCGAGTTGACCCTGCTCGAAACCATCGGGCTCGAGGAGTTCGACGTCGTGATCGCTGCCACCGGCGATGACAAGGCCAACGTCGTGCTGAGCCTGCTCGCCAAGACCGAATTCGCCGTGCCCCGAGTGGTGGCGCGGGTCAACGACCCCCGCAACGAGTGGCTCTTCGACGAGGCGTGGGGAGTCGACGTCGCGGTGTCCACTCCGAGAATGCTGGCGTCGCTGGTCGAGGAAGCGGTGTCCGTCGGCGACCTGGTTCGCCTGATGAGCTTCCGCAAGGGCCAGGCCAACCTCGTCGAGATCACTCTGCCCGACGACACCCCGTGGGGCGGCAAGGCCGTCAAGCGGCTGGAGTTGCCGCGTGACGCCGCTCTGGTGACGATCCTGCGGGGCGCCCGCGTGATCGTCCCCGAGGACGACGAGCCCTTGGAGGGCGGCGACGAACTGTTGTTCGTGGCCATCGACGAGGTCGAAGAGCAACTGCGCGAGCTACTGCTCCACCCTCACTGACACGATCACTCCGATGCGGAGAGCGCCGGCGGCGGCGCCACCCGGTCGTGGCATCGCGCCGATGCCTCCGGCGAGACGAGACCCACATCGCACTGCCGGTTGCTGATGCCGATCGCCGAAACCACCCCGGCCACCGCGAACAGCACGGCAACCGCAACCGCGCCATAGCGGAAGCCCGCGAAATCCATTGCCGTCGAAGCAATCCCATCACCTGTCTGGCCCAGGCCGACGATCACGCCAGTGAATGCCACCGCGATCAGGCCCGCCACCCGCGAGACCGCGTTGTTCACCGCAGAACCGATGCCGCTCTGCGCCGGATCCACCGCGGCCAGAACGGCCGCCGTCAACGGAGACACGGTGACGGACAGGCCAACGCCGAACACGATCAGGCCCGGCAGCATCTGAGTCCAGAAGTCGAATGGCGCATGCGCAGTCGTCAGCAGCAGGAAGCCGACCGCGGCGATCAGCGGGCCGACGGCCATGTAGACCCGCGGCCCGTGCCTGCCTGCCAGCGTGCCGAACCGCCGGGCCAGGAAGAACGACAGCACCGGGAGCGGCAGCGTCGCCAGGCCCGCCCGAGACGCCGACATGCCGACGGTCTCCTGCAGGAACAACGGCACGAGGAGCGTCCCGAGCGACACCGCTGCGTAGAGGAACACCGTCGCGAGATTGCCGACGGCGAAGTTGCGCGCCGCGAAGAGCTGCAACGGCATGATCGGGTTGGGCGCTCGCCGCTCCCACCATGGGAAGGCGGCCAGGCACGTTACGCCGAGCCCGAGTCCGGCCAGCACCGCGGGATGCGACGGGCCCAGCCGCTGCTGCTCGATGAGCGCGTACACCGCGGCGGTCAACCCCACGGCGCACAGCACGGCGCCGACGACGTCGATGCGCGCCGACCGTCGTCCACCGAGGTCCTCGGAACCCAGCTTCGTCGTCAGGTACAGCGTGACCACGAGGGGCACCAGGTTGATCCCGAAGACCCACCGCCAGCTCAGTGCATCCACCAGCAGGCCGCCAAGTGGTGGTCCCACGACGAACGCCGTACCCGTCCACGCCGTCCACGTACCGATCGCGCCCGCCTGCCGCGCGCCCGTGAACCTGGCGTTGATCATCGCGAGCGAGCTCGGCACCAGGAAGGCCGCGCCGAGCCCCTGCAGGCAACGCGCGGCGACGAGGACCCAACCGGTCGGGGACACCGCGCACAGCAGCGACGCGACGGCGAACACGGCCAGCCCCATCCGCAGCACCGCCAGCCTGCCGAACTGGTCCGATACCGCCCCGGCGACCAAGATGAGCGCCCCGAGCGCGAGCAGATATCCGTCGACGACCCACTGCTGGAGAGCAAGTCCACCACCGAACTCCGTGGCGATCGCAGGAAGTGCCAGATTCACCACCGAGCCATCGAGAAATGCCACGAACGAGGCGAGCACCGCCACCGCGATCAGGGTGCGGTCGGTGGGGTTGCTCGGCGGGCTCGATGTCAGTCGGCCGCCGCCTCCGATACCTGTGCCTCCGCGTGCTCCGCTGCGTGCAGGGCGCGCTGGGCGGCTCGAATGGCGAGGTATGTCGCCAGCGCCGCGACTGCCGTCAACGGCCACCCCATCGCAATGCGCGCGACTCCGAGCAGGCCCGTCTGGTCTTCGTCGTAGAGGCGGTTCTGCACCAGGAACCGAGCGCCGAACACCAGTGCCCAGATACAGGTGGCGATGTCGAACGCGAACAGCGCTCGACGGACGCGGCGCCAGTCGCGGTCACGGCCGTTGACCCACCCCCAGGCATAGCCGACGATCGGCCGCCTGATCACCACCGAGAGGGCGAACACCCCGGCGTAGAGAAGCGACGACCAGATGCCGAGCAGGAAGTAACCCTTCGACTCGCCGACGAGGTAGGCGATCAGGGCGCTCACACCGACGGCGAAGAAGCCGGATATCGCCGGCTGCAACGTCTCTCGCCGGGTCAATCGCCACACCAGAATCAGTGCGGCGACCCCGAGTGCCGCGCCGATCGCCCACTTCAACCCCAAGAACGAGGACACGGGGACGAACACCAGCACCGGCAACGACGAATAGACCAGGCCACTGACGCCGCCCATCTGCTCGAGGATGGCCTGTGCGCTGAACTTGCTTTCGGGTTCATCGGGCTCTTCAGCCTCGATCTCGTCCTCGTCCGCCTTCCCCCTGTCGGGGGAGGTCACTTCTGGATCTCGTAGTGGGGGTTGTAGATCGCCTTGGTACCGTTCTCAAGCTTGCCGAGCCGACCGTGCACCCTCAGGGTGCGACCGGATTCGATCCCCGCGATCCGCCGCTGGCCCAGCCAGACAAGCATGACGGCATCCGTGCCATCGAATAGTTCCGCGCGTACGCCGCCCGCGCAACCCTTGGCGTTGGTCTCGACACAGCGAAGCGTGCCGACCATAGTCACTTCTTGTCCACGCCGACAGTCGATGGCCTTCTGTGCCCCAGTGTTAGCGGCTTCGTCGTTGAGTTCATCGACGTCCTGCTGCTCAGGGTCTTCCGTGAGCCGCCGCGTCAGGCGACGCAGATAACCTTCGGCCGTAGCCATGGTCTCTCCTACCCAAGTGGTGAATCACCCGTTGATCCACCTCTTAACCAACGCCACCGTAGACCTCTTGGTTCCAATCTGCCACGTGACGCACAGGGGGACGGTCTACCCTTCCGCGAATCGTTTTACTCCCCTTGCGCCGAAGTCGTTTCCCGGTCGCTTCGCTCCTGCCCGCCGAGGCCATTTCCCGGTCGCTTCGCTCCTGCCCGCCGAGGCTATTTGACGCACACGGCACGATCGACTCATGGCCGTCAATCTGCGCGGAGTCACGGTGGTCTTGCTTCCGGGCACGGGATCCGACGACGACTTCGTCTACCGCGCGTTCTCGGCAGCGCTGCACGACGTCGGGGCGATCGTGATGGCGGTGGCGGCCGAGCCGGCTCAGCTCGTCACCGGCTACCTGCGCGCCCTGGACAACGCCGCGAGGCTGGGCCCGATCGCCGTCGGCGGGATCTCGATCGGCGCCGCAGTCGCCACGTCATGGGCGCTCGCGCACCCGGTTGGTGCGCTCGCCGTCCTGACGGCCCTACCCGCGTGGACGGGCGCACCCGATACGGCGACGGCCGCGTTGACCGCCCAGTACTCGGCGCATCTGCTGCGACGCGACGGACTGGCCTCGGCGATCAAGCAGATGCGGGCATCCAGCCCGCCGTGGCTGGGTGACGAACTCACCCGGTCGTGGCTTGGCCAGTGGCCCGAGCTGCCCGACGCCATGGACGAGGCTGCCGGCTACGTGGCGCCCTCGTGCCAGCAGTTGGAGGCGCTGGCAGTGCCGATGGGCGTCGCGGCGGCGACCGACGATCCGGTGCATCCGGTCGAGGTGGCAATCGAGTGGGTGGCCGCGGCCCCCAGGGCCGCGCTGCACACCTTCACGCTCGACCAGCTCGGCGCCGATCCCGGCGTCCTCGGCTCGGCGTGTGTGAATGCGCTGATGGAGCTGTAATCCCCAGCTCTACCCACCTGTGATGGTGCGAAGCTGTTGCATCGCTGAGCCCTGCTCGCTGCGCCGCGCCACCGGCTGCGGCACCGCAGGCGGCTGCGGCGCTGGTTGACCTGCCTGCTGCGCTTGCTCGGCCATCATCTGCTCGGCCCTCGCGCGAAGCCTCGCGATGAGCGGCTCAGACAGCTGCAAGGGCAGCATGTTGCGTACCGGTTGCGGTGTGTCACCACGTCTAACAACCGTGTCCGACAAAGCATTTCGAAGATCACGCGCGATCGCCTCCGCATGGTCCGGCGAACCCACGGCGGCACCGCGAACCATCCAGCGATACCCGTCGACGCCGATGAACCGCATCACGACGGGTTCGGGACCTCCGGTCATGTGTCCGACGACCTCACGCCCCCACGGCCCATTCTCGATGCTGACCTCGGCGGTCTCCTTGCGCAGCGATTCGGCGACCTCTGTGACCACCTCACGCCACAGACTTCCCGCCTTCGGCGCCGCATAGGCCGTTACGTTGTAGCGGCCGCTGGACGTCACCATCCATGCCATGGTCGGCACCCCCTGCGGGTTGACCTCGACGGCGAGTTCGGCGGCCGCGTTCTCGGGGATCAGCACGGCGCCAAGATCGTGGCGGCCCACGGTGGCCACCTCCGGGTCGTCGAAGTCCTCGATGTCGAACGGGCCCTCGAGGTCGTCACCGACAGCTGCTGCCGGGGCCTCGTCGGGCTTCGGATCCGCGGTGTCGCCGTTCTTGCGCTTGCCGAATGCCATCACAAACTCTCGTGTCCGCCGGAGGAACCGTGGCCGCCATCGCCACGGGAGGTGTCAGCCAGCCCGGCCTCGTCGAACGACGTGACCTCGACCAGCTCGGGTAGTTCGACCCGTTGAACCAGAAGCTGTGCGATCCGGTCACCGCGTCGCAGCAGGATGGGCTGCTCGGGGTCGAGGTTGATGAGCGTCACCTTGATCTCGCCGCGGTAGCCCGCGTCGACCGTGCCAGGGCTGTTGACGATCGAAAGCCCAACGCGCGTCGCCAGTCCCGACCGCGGATGGACCAGTCCCACCATGCCGTAGGGGATGGCCACCGCAATGCCGGTGGGAACCAGGGCCCGTCGTCCCGGAGCGAGTTCGACGTCGACTGCGCTGTAGAGGTCGACCCCGGCGTCACCGGCGTGCGCCCGGGCAGGCAGAGGCAGGTCGCGGTCCAGCCGCACAACCGCCAGAGAGGTGGACACGTCCACGGAGATTACTCTTGGCCGCGTGTCCGATACGCGCGCAGCCACCCAAACGGTGCGATATCAGGAGCGACTGCGGGTGCCATGGTGGTGGCTGTTGCCCGCCTTCGTGGTCGCGACAGTGATCGCTCTGGAGGTGAATCAGGCCGTCCAGTCCGTGCCGAACTGGGTTTCGTTCGCCGTGTTGCTGCCGGTCGCCACGGCAGTGTGGGCCTGGCTGGGCCGCGTGGACCTGAGGGTGGTCAGCACGTCCTCCGAAGAGGGCGCCCACACCGAACTCTGGGTCGGCGCGGCACATCTTCCCGTCAGCGTCATCTCTCGCGCAGCGGAGGTGCCCAGGTCGGCGAAGTCGGCAGCGCTAGGCCGCCAACTCGACCCTGCGGCCTACGTCGTCCACCGGGCCTGGATCGCGCCGATGATCCTCGTCGTTCTGGACGATCCGGACGATCCCACCCCCTACTGGCTGTTCAGTTGCCGTCGACCGGACCGCCTCCTGGCGGCGCTACGACGCTGAGAGGTCAGGCCGCGCAGTCCGTGCAAATCTGGACGCCGCCCTGTTCGCTGGCCAGCCGGCTGCGATGGTGTACGAGAAAGCAACTGGAGCAGGTGAACTCGTCGGCCTGCTTGGGTACCACCCGCACCGACAGCTCCTCGCCGGACAGATCGGCCCCCGGGAGCTCGAAGGACTCGGCGGACTCGGATTCGTCGACGTCGACGACCGCTGATTGAGCTTCGTTGCGCCGTGCCTTCAGTTCCTCGAGCGAATCTTCGGAAACGTCATCGGTCTCGGTGCGTCGTGGCGCGTCGTAGTCGGTAGCCATCCTCATCCCCTCCTCGTCGATCAGTCTTGATGCGACAGAGCTTTGTACCAGCGCAGAACGCATCCGCCAAATGATTCGTGCCCCGTTGCGCGTCGGATTGGTTGTGATTTATATCACATACGAAAGGACCTGATAGAGACCGGTGGCAGACCCTGGCCTTACAGTGCAGGGGTGGTATCGCACATCACGTCCGGTACGGCGTTCGACAAACACGGTCGACCCTTCCGGAGAAGGAACTTCATTCCGGGCATCGTCGTCATGGTGGCGCTCGCCGTCGTGACCCTGACGGTCTGGGTGATCGCGTTCAACGAGACCACCGACGTGCAGCCAGTCACCGCCTGTAACCCGCCACCCCCCGTGGCCAACGCCAACCAGACCGCCCTGGGCGAACAGGTGCCCGCCGCCACCATGACGGATGTCACCCCGGCCAAGCTCGCCGACACGAAGATCCGCGTGCTGAATGCCAGCGGCCAGGGCGGCCAGGCCGCCGATGTGGCCGGCGCACTGCGCGACCTCGGGTACGCCCCGCCGACCGCAGGCAACGACACCGCCTACGAGAACACGCGGTTGGCATGTCAGGGCCAGATCCGGTTCGGACCGTCCGGTCAGGCAGCCGCGGCGGCACTGTGGCTCGTCGCGCCGTGCACCGAACTGTTTCAAGATCAGCGAAGTGACGACACCGTCGATCTCGCGATCGGCACAGAGTTCTCCGAGGTGAGCCACAACGACGACATCGACGCCGTCCTGGCGAGTCTGCGCCCCGACGCGACCCAGCCCGCCGACCCGGCGCTACTGAAGAAGATCCACTCCGCCGCCTGCTGAGCGGCTCAGCATACCCCGGCCCGGCGCAACGCCTCATCGAAGTCATCGGCGATGCCAGGCGCGGCGGCGACGATCAGACTGGATCCCTCGGCTTCGCCCGCCACGGGTGGGAGGAGCATTCTGGCGCCCGCCTCCTCGGCGATGAGGGCACCCGCCGCCCAATCCCACACGTTGACGCCGCGTTCGTAATACGCGTCCAACCGACCAGCCGCCACCATGCACAGATCCAACGCGCAAGAGCCGACGCGACGGACGTCACGAACACCGGGCAACAGTCGCGCCAGCACCTCTGCCTGCTGCAGACGCTGCGCGGGCGAGTATCCGAATCCGGTGCCCACCAGAGCCATCGAGACGTCTTCAATGGGGTTGCAGCGCAACGACGTCGACACGCCTTCCCGTCGCAGATGGGCGCCTTCGCCACGTGCTGCCGAGAAGACCTCGCCCGTGGGCACGTTCGCGACGGCTCCGGCCACCGACCGGCCATCGACCTGCACGCCCACCGACACCGCGTAGGCCTCGATGCCGTAGACGAAGTTGACCGTCCCGTCGATCGGGTCGAGTACCCAGGTCGGCTGGCCGCCCTGTCCGACGGCCGAACCGCCTTCTTCCTCCCCGACGATCGGATCGCCGGGCCGCAATTCGGCGAGCCGGTCGCGGAGCAGGCGCTCGGTCTCGGTGTCGACGATGGTGACGGGGTCGGTCGGGGTGGTCTTGGAGCGCACCGCCGCCGCGGCCACCTCGCGGGTTGAGTCTGCGCCGAATACCTCATTCCTCCGACGCCGAACGAAGCCGGCCGCTTCTCCTGCTAGAAGTTCGGCAACGGCCCGAAGGCGGCCCGGATCACAGTCATCGGTCACTCTGCCATCGCAACACATCGCGCTTGGCGAGGCACTAGTGTGTGTTTCGCGTCGCACCTGCCGGCCTCTCACAGAGGAGCGCTCATGACCGAAAACTCAGCCACCGCGCCGAGCACCGACGGTTCCCCACACCGAGGATTCGGCGTCGACGTGGGCGGCAGCGGGGTGAAGGGCGGCATCGTCGACCTCGACACCGGCCAGCTCATCGGCGACCGCTTCAAACTCGCCACGCCCCAGCCGTCGACGCCCGACGCGGTCGCGAAGACCGTCGCCGCGGTGGTCGGGGAGTTCGGCTGGGAGGGCGACGTGGGTGTCACCTATCCCGGCGTCGTTACGGAAGGGATCATCCGCACCGCCGCCAACGTGGACAAGGGCTGGATCGGCACCAACGCCCAGGACGTGGTCAGTGCCGCACTCGGCGGCCGAGCCGTCACCGTCTTGAACGACGCCGACGCAGCCGGTCTGGCCGAGGAGAAGTTCGGGGCCGGACGCGACAGGAGCGGCGTCATCGTCCTGCTGACGTTCGGCACCGGCATCGGCTCCGCGGTGATTCACGGCGGTGTGCTGCTGCCCAATACGGAGTTCGGCCATCTCGAGGTGGGCGGCAAGGAAGCCGAACACCGTGCCGCATCGTCGGTCAAGGACACTAAGGAATGGAGCTACGAGCGCTGGACCGTGGAGGTCACCAAGGTCCTCATCGCGATCGAGAATGCCATCTGGCCGGATCTGTTCATCGCAGGCGGCGGGATCAGCCGCAAGGCCGACAAGTGGATACCGCTGCTGAAGAACCGCACCCCCGTCGTCGCGGCTGCGCTCTTGAACACCGCAGGCATCGTCGGGGCGGCCATGGCCGCCGATGTCGCACAGACCTGAGGCGCTAGGCCTCGCCCAGGTCACCGGTGCGGCCGGCCAGTTCGGTACGCGTGCGGACGGCGAGTTTCCGGTAGACGCTGCTGAGATTGTGTTCGACGGTCTTGGGACTGATGAACAGCGCCGAAGCGATGTCCTTGTTGGTCATGCCTGCCGCTGCCAACCTCGCCACGCGCAGCTCTGACGGGGTCAGGTCGGAGTCGTTGGCGCGAGGCCCATCCGTCCGTTTGAGTTCGACGACGGCCCGGTTGGCCCATAACCTGTTGGCCAGCTCCTCGAGCGTGACGAGTGCCTCGCGCAGCATCGTCGCCGCAAGGTTCTTGCGGCGTTGCCGGCGCAACACCTGGCCGAGGAACAGTTGAGTGCGCGCCCGCTCGAACGGCATCGGCACGCGGTCGTGCTGCACCAAAGCCCGATGAAGCGTCTCCTCGGCTTCGGCGAGTTCGGCGCCGACCGCCTGCAGCATGCCGCGACAGCGCCCGCCGACCGCCAACATCCACGGCCGGTCCAACCGGGCACCGTGCATTTCGAGCGCCACCATGGGCACCCGCTTCGTCGAGTCGGCCGAGGGCCGCCATCGCCTCGGGTTCGACGTCCTCCAACAGGTCTGCCACTGCCGCGTAGGCCAGCACCGACTGGGCCTCCTCGGCCCGGGTCAACAGCACGCGGTAACCCGAGGTCCTGGGCCCGCGCCACACCGGCGAGCCACAGAGTCGTCTTGCCGATTCCCGGCTCCCCAGCGATCACCAGGCCGGCTGGCCCGACATCGGTTGCGCCGAGCAGGTCATCGACTCCCTGACGCTCCCCCGAGCGACTCACCGTTGCCACTGGCACCTGCCCATCATTGCAGCTAGCAAATGCTTTCACTGGCACACGGTCGATCTGGCGGCTCATCGGATGACGGACTTCACCGATGTCACAGCCGTTGACATGGCGTTCACCTGTGAAAGTACAGTACGTTGTCGTTTGAATGTGGCAATCGAATGTCTGAATGGGCCATTCGTCGGTCACCGCAGCGTTGCGGGAAGGTCGTCCCCGCGCATCGCCGTCCGCGAACGCCCTCCACTGCGTAGGCCGGAAGGGCGCCGCAGCAGCGTTCGACACATGACCGGGACGGCTCGCCGGGCACCGAATTTGTCGCTCGTAGGGGCAGTTGCGCACACTGTCGTTACAATGGTGAACGGCGGCCGCATCACGGATGGCGGCAGATATCCAAGCTGATAACAATCGCCATCAACAGTCAGTCGACGTTTTACGGTGGCGCACGCCCACGCTACCGAGTCTCGCAAGACCGAAGGGGTGCACGTGGCAGCGACGAAGGTAAGCCCGGCGATCGAAGAGCCGGTGAAGCGCAACGTCACAAAGGCTCCCGCCAAGAAAGCAGCAGCGGCCAAGGCCGCCAACGCCACTGCGCCGGCCAAGCGTGCCGCGAAGGCCCCGGCCAAGAAGGCCGAAGGAGCGCCCGGCGCCCGCGGCAAGAAGGTCGCCTCCGGCGAGGGCGACGAAGCCGTCACGACTACCGAAGCTCTCGAAGCCGGCGTCGATCTCGAAGCTGAACCCGGCGAGGACCTCGAAGCCGACGCGGCCATCGAACTCGCGGAAATCGAGGTCGTAGTTGGTGAGGAAACCGCCCAAGAAGGCGCGGTCGCCAACAACGCGAAGACCACCAAGGACGGCGCAGACGACGCCGCCGGTGACGAAGACATCGCCGAGCCGTCCGAAAAGGACAAGGCCTCGGGCGATTTCGTGTGGGACGAAGAGGAGTCCGAGGCACTTCGGCAGGCCCGCAAGGATGCCGAGCTCACCGCGTCTGCCGACTCGGTGCGGGCCTACCTCAAGCAGATCGGCAAGGTCGCGCTGCTCAATGCCGAGGAAGAGGTCGAGCTGGCCAAGCGCATCGAGGCCGGCCTGTACGCCACCGAGAAGATGAAGGGGTGGGCCGAGAACGGCGAGAAGCAGTCCACCGCCGTACGCCGCGACTTCCTGTGGATCTGCCGCGACGGTGACCGCGCCAAGAACCATCTCCTCGAGGCCAACCTGCGCCTCGTCGTTTCGCTGGCCAAGCGCTACACCGGCCGCGGGATGGCATTCCTGGACCTGATCCAGGAGGGCAACCTCGGTCTGATCCGCGCCGTCGAGAAGTTCGATTACACCAAGGGCTACAAGTTCTCCACCTACGCCACGTGGTGGATTCGCCAGGCGATCACCCGCGCCATGGCCGATCAGGCCCGCACCATCCGCATCCCGGTGCACATGGTCGAGGTGATCAACAAGCTCGGGCGCATCCAGCGTGAGCTGCTTCAGGACCTGGGCCGCGAGCCGACCCCGGAAGAGCTCGCCAAGGAAATGGACATCACGCCGGAGAAGGTGCTGGAAATCCAGCAGTACGCGCGTGAGCCGATTTCACTGGACCAGACGATCGGCGACGAGGGCGACAGCCAACTCGGCGACTTCATCGAGGATTCCGAGGCCGTGGTGGCCGTGGACGCCGTCTCCTTCACCCTGCTGCAGGATCAACTGCAGTCGGTGCTCGAGACGCTCTCGGAGCGCGAGGCGGGCGTCGTGCGGCTACGGTTCGGCCTGACCGACGGCCAGCCTCGAACTCTCGACGAGATCGGGCAGGTGTACGGCGTGACGCGCGAGCGCATCCGTCAGATCGAATCGAAGACGATGTCGAAGTTGCGTCACCCCAGCCGTTCTCAGGTGCTGCGCGACTACCTGGACTAGACGCGCGTCAGCGCCTTGCGCGGACCTTGTAGGTCGCGGGCCACGACTCGCGGGACTCGTCCCCGGTCAGCGGCACCCCGGCGCTGCCGACGTTGACGTCGTAGGCCTCCATGCCTGAAGCGACCTCGCGTTCGACCTTCTCCCTGGCAAGGTAGTAGAGCTCGTCGATGGCGAGTTCTCGGAATGCGACGAATGTCGTGCGGCGCACCACGTCCGGACTGCCTGCGGCGGCGGTCATCCGCTCGACCAGCAGGCGTGAGGCGATGGCCGCGCAGCCCAACAAGACGAATGGGACGACCCAGTAGCAGACGAACGACAGCGGGGTCCTGGTGTCCAGAATCGTGGCATCGCCCTGCACGATCGGAGGGATGGCCGACGACACCGTCATGCCCGCGAAGGCCGCGACCCAGATCCACGTCACCAGGGTGGTGATCCGGCCGAACAATTCGCTCTCCGTCACCTCGACGGGCTGATCGGCCTCGGCGAACTCGCGTACGAAGGGCCTGCCGATCAGCACACCGATCAAGACGACCAGCAGGATGCCGACATTGCTCAACGGCTGGATCCACCGCTCCATGAACCACTGGCTCGCGCCGAACGTCAGGACCGTCAACACCGAAAACGTTCCGATGGCGCCGATCTCGAGCGTTTTACCCGGCCGACCGCTGACCCGACCGATCACCAAGGAGAGCACGGCGATGGCGAGCGCTGCCAACACCGCGGCCCCGAACGGGACGTTGCCAACCAGCACCCAGTAGACGATCCACGGCGCGAAGCCGGCCAGAATTCCCATTGTGGGTCAGCTTAATCGCGAGGACCCATGATTGAAGACGGTCATCCACGACGGGACGACGAGAAGACGCTGACCATTCTGCGCAACGTCCGCACCGCGATCGCCGCAGACGGCACACTGCTATTGATGGAGATGATCTTGTCGGAGGGTGCGGCGCCGCACCCGGGTTTGCTGCCCGACCTCGAGGTGCTGGTACCCGTGGGTGGGCGCGAACGCATCAGGTCCGCATATTCGGACCTGTTGTCCCGATTGGGTTTTCGGCTTCCGCGGGTCATCCGTACTGCGGGCCCCACGTCCATCGTCGAAGCCGTCCCGGCGTAGCCATGCCGTCACGTCGGATCAACGTCTCGTCGGGATCGGCCTTCGAGGCAGAGGTCGGGTACTCCCGCGCGGTCCGAGTCGGTCCATTCGTCGCCGTGGCGGGAACCACCGCGCCCGGTGACGACGTCGCCACACAGGCGCGAGAGGCGTTTCGGCGCATCGAAATGGCGCTGGCCGAAACGGGTGCTGCACTCGCCGACGTCGTCCGCACCCGGATGTACGTCACCAACATCGGCTACTGGCGGGAGGTCGGCGCCCTGCACGAGGAGGTGTTCGGCGCCATCCGACCCGCCTCGACGATGGTCGAGGTGTCCGCGCTGATCGCCCCCGACCTCTACGTCGAGATCGAGGTCGACGCCTATGTGTCGGACTGAGGCAACTCGGGAAACCGGCCGTCGCCGTCCGGACGATACGGCGTGACACTCGTCACAGCGGAAACGGGTAGCGGTCCGTACAGATGGGGGAATGGCATCGCCTCGGGATCGGACGGGACGCCTGCCTCCCAACGCACGGGCGCGCCGAGAAGTCCCGCATCGAGTCGCAGAAGGACTATGTCACCACGGCCCGCAAACAGCCGATTGGCGGGCAGATGGACCTGCTCGGGCGCCGAAAGATGAACGAAGCCCTCGTTGTCCAGCGACGGTGGCGTGCGCTCCCCCAGCCGCCGTGCGCGTTCCCACTCGTCCGTCGTGCACAGGTGAATCAGTTCTCGCGGCGACGGGATCATGTAGTCAGTGTGCCCGGCGCGCAACTTTGGAGCCGCGTGAGACACGACACACCGATGAACGACCAAGGAACAAGGCCGGAAGCGAAAACGTCTGACAGAGTGGAAGTACGCACCGAGCAGATATGGAGGCAGCGCCATGAACGCAACTCTGACCAGCCCCGAACTGACCCGGGCTGATCGCTGCGATCGGTGCGGCGCTGCCGCCCGTGTCGTTGCCAAGCTCCCGTCCGGCGCCGTGTTGCTTTTCTGCCAGCACCACGCCAACGAGCACGAGGCCAAGCTCGTCGAGCTGGCTGCGGTGTTGGAGTCCAGCAAGATCAGTTCCTAGCTTCTACCCCTGAGCGACCACCCCGCGCGCGGACGCGCCTCGTCATGAATGCTGGAGAGGTCATGACAGACCAGCGTTCGCCGGCGAAACCAACGCGGCATCACATCTGGCGCATCGTCAAACGCACCATTGCGAAGAGTTGGGACGACTCCATTTTCTCGGAGTCCGCCCAGGCGGCATTCTGGTGCGCGTTGTCTCTGCCGCCGCTTCTTTTGGGGATGCTCGGCAGCTTGGCCTACGTCGCGCCACTGTTCGGTCCCTACACACTGCGGACGATCGAAGATCGCCTCGTCAGTACCGCAGGCAGCTTGTTTTCGAGCAACGTGGTCAACGAGATCATTCAGCCGACGGTCTCGGACATCGTCGCCGGCGCCCGCGGTGAGGTCGTGTCGCTGGGATTCGTGATCTCGCTGTGGGCAGGCTCGTCGGCGATTTCGGCGTTCGTCGACTCCGTCACCGAAGCGCACGACCAAACGGAACTGCGGCATCCCGTCCGCCAACGCTTCTACGCCCTTGGGCTCTATGTGGGGATGCTCGTCATCGTCATCGCGACGGCACCGCTGCTCGCCATCGGACCGAGCAAGATTGCCGAGCACATTCCGGAGAGTTGGCAGAACTTCCTGAGTTACGGCTACTACCCAGTACTGTTCGTCGGTCTGGTGGCCGCGGTCAACGTCCTCTATCGGGTGTCCCTGCCCCAACCACTCCCCTCGCATCGACTGCTCTTCGGGTCGGTGCTCGCGGCGGTTGTCTTCCTGGTCGCGACGCTGGGGCTTCGCGTGTATCTGACGTGGATCACTGGGACCGGATACACCTACGGAGCCTTGGCGACGCCGATTGCGTTTCTGCTGTTCGCGTTCTTCCTCGGCTTCGCGATCATGATGGGGGCCGAACTCAACGCCGCAATTCAAGAGGAGTGGCCGGCACCCGATACGCACGCCAAGCGGTTGAGGGGTTGGCTGGAGGAAAAGGCCGACGAACGCAACGGCGACGCGATCGTAGCCGATCCGCGTGACGAGGCGTCGCGCGTGCGACCTGGTGCGGTCAACGCGGACCCCGATGGGCCGCCTGCTACTTCTTGAGCGCCTGGTAGATCCGCTTGCAGTCCGGGCAGACCGGCGAGCCCGGCTTGGCCGACTTCGTCACCGGGAACACTTCGCCGCACAGCGCGACGACATGCGTGCCCTCGACGGCGCTTTGGACGATCTTGTCCTTCTTGACGTAGTGAAAGACCTTGGGGGTGTCGTCATCAGTCCCGTCGTCGACGCGTTCGTCGGTTTCGGTGCGCTCGATGGTCTGGGTGTCCATGCCCTCATTGTGCCCGGGAACCGATCGGTAAGAAACCGGACCGAATCGTGACGTCCGAAGTGTGGAACAGTAGAAGAATGAAACACGGCCCCGAGCTGAGTTTCGACGACGATGGTTCGCCGGTCCTCATCACCCGCGCAGCGCAACCTTACGAGGAACAGCACCGCGAGCGGGTTCGCAAATACCTCAAGATCATGTCGTGGCGCATCCCCGCCCTCCTCGGCGCCGCCTTCGCGTACGGAATCTGGCACAACGGGTTGATCTCCCTGGCCATCCTGGTGGCCTCCATCCCGCTGCCGTGGATCGCCGTGCTGATCGCCAACGACCGGCCGCCCCGACGGGCTGAGGAACCCCGGCGGTACAAGAGCCAGGCACGGATCCCGCTCTTCCCCACGGCCGAGCGGCCCGCGCTGCAGGCTCGGAACGAGTCTGTACCGCAACCGGAATCCACGGATTGGCGGCGCGACGTTCCGTGATGTGCGAGATCTTTGCCTATTCTCAGGATAATCTCAGGTCGACGGCGAATAAATGCAGGTCAGAAGGTGTGAATCCGGCACCTCGCGGGAACTCTCGGAACGACACGAGCGTTGTAGCTCATGACAGTTCCAGTAGAGCAGGAGGCCTTAATGGCAAACGCCACCGCAAGCCGCATCGACAGTGATCTGGACTCTCAAAGCCCAGCCGCAGACCTTGTGCGCGTGTATCTGAACGGCATCGGCAAAACGGCCTTGCTCAACGCCGCCGACGAAGTCGAGCTTGCCAAGCGCATCGAAGCTGGGCTTTACGCGCAGCATCTGCTCGATTCCAAGAAGCGACTGGGCGACAACCGCAAACGGGAACTCGCCGCCGTGGCTCGCGACGGCGAAGCCGCCCGCCGCCACCTGCTCGAAGCCAACCTGCGGCTGGTCGTCTCCCTCGCGAAGCGTTACACGGGTCGTGGCATGCCACTGCTCGACCTCATCCAGGAGGGCAACCTCGGGCTGATCCGCGCGATGGAGAAGTTCGACTACGCCAAGGGATTCAAGTTCTCCACGTACGCCACGTGGTGGATCCGTCAGGCCATCACGCGGGGCATGGCTGATCAGAGCCGCACCATTCGTCTGCCCGTCCATCTAGTCGAGCAGGTCAATAAGCTCGCCCGGATCAAGCGCGAGATGCACCAGAACCTCGGGCGCGACGCCAGCGACGAGGAACTCGCGGAGGAGTCCGGCATCCCGGCCGAGAAGATCGCCGACCTGCTGTCGCACAGCCGTGACCCGGTGAGCCTGGACATGCCGGTCGGCAGCGACGAAGAGGCCCCCCTGGGCGACTTCATCGAGGACGCCGAGGCGATGTCGGCCGAGAACGCGGTCATCTCCGAGTTGCTGCACACCGACATCCGGCACGTCCTCGCCACGCTCGACGAGCGCGAGCAGCAGGTGATCAGGCTGCGGTTCGGCCTGGACGACGGCCAGCCCCGCACTCTCGACCAGATCGGCAAGCTGTTCGGGCTGTCGCGGGAGCGGGTCCGTCAGATCGAGCGCGAGGTGATGGCGAAGCTGCGGCAGGGCGAGCGCGCCGAGCGGCTTCGTTCCTACGCCAGCTAGAGCCGTCCGGGCGATGCCCGCCGCGCCCCGCGGCGAGATGGGGCCATTCGAGGGGAACGAGGTGCCGCGGCCGGGATCACACGGTGTCGCCACGATGTTGCACCCCAGTTCACGCGCGGTCACCGGTAGACTGGTAACCGCGACGGAGGGCTGCACATGAACGATTTGATCGATACCACCGAGATGTACCTGCGGACGATCTACGACCTTGAAGAAGAGGGCGTCGTACCTCTGCGCGCCCGGATCGCCGAACGTCTCGAGCAGAGCGGTCCCACCGTGAGCCAGACCGTATCCCGCATGGAGCGCGACGGACTACTGCACGTGGCGGGCGATCGCCACCTCGAACTGACCGACAAGGGCCGCGCGTTGGCGGTGTCGGTGATGCGCAAGCACCGGTTGGCCGAGCGCCTCCTCGTCGACGTCATCGGGCTGCCTTGGGAGGAAGTCCACGCTGAGGCGTGCCGCTGGGAACACGTCATGAGCGAGGACGTCGAACGGCGCCTCGTTCAGGTGCTCGACAATCCGACGACCTCGCCGTTCGGCAATCCCATTCCAGGACTGTCCGAGCTGGGCTTCACGCTGTCAGACTCCGACGACGTCAGCCTGGTGCGGCTCACCGAATTGCCGTCGGGCTTCCCCGTCGCAGTCCGCGTTCGGCAGCTGACCGAACACGTCCAGGGTGACGTCGAGCTGATCGGTCGGCTCAAGGACGCGGGCGTCGTGCCCAACGCCCGGGTGACCGTCCAGGTGAGCGAGCACGGCGGCGTGATGATCGTGATTCCCGGCCACGAGCAGGTCGAGCTGCCGCACCGTATGGCGCACGCAGTCAGGGTCGAGAAGGTCTAACCCGCACGCCTGCCCAGCCCCTGGCGAGGCGGCAGGCGAACTCCGAGGCGTTTTGCCAGCCGGTAGCCGGTCTGTGCGAGCTCACGGATCTGGTCGGGTCGCATCCCGGACTGCAACGCCTGATCCAACATGACTGCCATGCGGTGAGTCTCGTCGCTGCGCAACGCCGCTTCCAGCGACACCCCGGCCAGCGGTCCATCCCCGCGCGCGTACGCCGAGAATGCCAGCAGCACGAGCGCTTCGGTTCGCCACGGATCGGGCAGCGTCCGCGCCAACATCGCCCACAGTGCCTCCGCCCGGTCCGCCTCGCGTCCGACTGCAAGCGCGTACAACGTGTCGCGGACGCGGGGATCGGTGAAACCGCATCCCAGCCTGGCCAGGTCGCCCTCGGCCGGAACCAGCCCCTCGGACAGTCCACGTGCCGTCGCCAGCGCGTGCTCGACATCACCCCGTGCGGCGGCGTCGGGCCGCAGATCCCCGTCGTGCTCGGCCCGAAGCATCTCCGTGCGTAGCGCTTCCGCCCGCTTCGGATCGGAGGGGGCGATGACCTCCTGCAACTCGGCGCGTCGGGCATAGAGCCGACGTCCGTCGAGCACCGCGGCAGCGGCCATCGGCGACGACCTGGGGTCCTCGATGGTCCCGGCGCCGGGATAGGTGTCATCGCTGCGCCAGCGCCCACCTGCCTCCAATTTGTCGACGACGTAGGTGGCCAGGAGCTCGATTGCGCGCTCGTTCAGCTGCTCTCGCAGCATTGCGGTCAACGTCTGATTCTCGTCGAGGCACATGCGGCACAAGGCACCGTCTTCATCGACGATCACGGCAATGGCGGCATCGGGGCCGCTGGCCGCAGCCACCTCTGCCATGTGCGCGAGCGAGTCGCGTAGTTGCGCCGAAAGATCGACGCGCATGACGCAGCCCAGCTCACCGTCCTCGATGGTGAGGAGCACCAGGGATTTCTCCGGTACGAAGCCGAGTACGGCAGGCAGTGCGGCAATCATCGCGGCGGGTCGGTTGAGGTGAAAGTCGGATGCTCTGAAAGTCGTCATGGGCAGAACCTCGCAGGACCCCCTCTCGGGAATTGTCCTGACGGCCCTCAGACATCGCACCCTGTGGATGAAGCGGCCTCTGTGGATGGCGGCCGTTGTTCACGCGGTATTGACGTACTCGGCATGCAGGATGGGCCCAAGCGGCGTACACCTATTCCTCATGGGTTCCATGCAGGAATACGACCTCGTGGTCATCGGCTCCGGTCCCGGCGGGCAGAAGGCCGCCATCGCCGCTGCCAAACTCGGCAAGTCCGTCGCCGTCATCGAACGCGGTCTCATGCTCGGCGGAGTCTGCGTAAACACCGGGACGATCCCGTCGAAGACACTCCGCGAGGCGGTCGTCTACCTCACTGGCATGAGCCAGCGTGAGTTGTACGGCGCCAGCTATCGCGTCAAGGAGAAGATCACCCCCGCCGACCTCCTGGCCCGCACCCAGCACGTCATCGCCAAGGAGATCGACGTCGTCCGCTCCCAGCTGATGCGTAACAGCATCGAGCTCTACGTCGGACACGCCCGCTTCACCGACGCACACACCCTTCAGGTCGACGATCCCAGCCGCGCGGAGAGCATCGCCGTGGCCGGCCGCAACATCGTCATCGCCACCGGCACCACGCCCCTGCGGCCGTTGGGCGTGGAGTTCGACGAGTCACGGGTGCTGGACTCGGACGGAATCCTCGACCTCAAGACGATTCCCTCGTCGATGGTCGTCGTCGGCGCAGGCGTCATCGGCATCGAGTACGCGTCAATGTTCGCGGCTCTGGGGACCAAGGTCACCGTCGTCGAGAAGCGGCCCACGATGCTGGACTTCTGCGACCCCGAGATCGTCGAGGCCCTGCGCTTCCACCTACGCGACCAGGCGGTCACCTTCCGCTTCGGCGAGGAGGTCACCGCAGTGGACGTCGGCGCGTCGGGCACCGTCACCATGCTTGCCAGCGGCAAGCAGATCCCCGCCGAAACCGTGATGTACTCCGCCGGTCGTCAAGGCCAGACCGAACACCTCGATCTCGAAGCCGCCGGACTCGAGGCCGACAATCGGGGCCGAATCTTCGTCGACGACGACTACCGGACCAAGGTCGACCACATCTATGCTGTGGGCGACGTCATCGGGTTCCCGGCGCTGGCGGCCACGTCGATGGACCAGGGCCGGCTGGCGGCATGTCACGCGTTCGGCGAGCCCTGCAAGGTTATGACCGAGCTGCAGCCGATCGGCATCTACTCGATCCCCGAGGTGTCCTACGTCGGTGCCAGCGAGGTCGACCTCACCAAGAATTCGATTCCGTACGAGGTGGGAGTTTCGCGCTACCGGGAGCTGGCCCGCGGTCAGATCGCAGGCGACTCCTACGGCATGTTGAAGCTCCTGGTATCCACCGAGGACCTGAGGCTGCTGGGTGTCCACATCTTCGGCACCAATGCCACCGAGATGGTGCACATCGGCCAGGCCGTGATGGGCTGCGGTGGCACCGTGGAATACCTCGTCGACGCCGTCTTCAACTACCCGACGTTCTCCGAGGCGTACAAGGTCGCGGCGCTGGACGTGATGAACAAGCTGCGGGCCCTTAGCCAGTTCAAGGCTTGACCTAGCAGTCGTCCTCGAATGCAGCGGGTGCGTCGTCGCCTGGCCCGCCCGCCTCGGCTCGCGTCACCAACCGTGTGACGGCACCGTCGAACGGCGGCGAATAGGAGACGTTCTCCTCGCAGCCGCCGCCCTCCAACCCCCCCGTGATCCCCGCCACCGTCGAGCCGACCAGCCATGGCGACCCACTGGTGCCATCGACCAGACCGGCGCACCGTATCGACGGATACCCGTGTTCGAGAGCAGCCATGCGCGCCATACAGCCGACGGGCAATCCTCCGACGCCCAATGCGTAGCCCGTTACGGCGACGTCCGTTCCGACGTCCGGACTCGACCCGATCGTGAATCCCCCGCCGACCGCCGCCTCGACCGATCCGCCATCCTGGCGGCTCACCCTGACGACGGCGAAGTCGGCCGTCGGATCCTGAGAGGACACCCAGCGTGGATCCAGGTAGACCGAGTCGACGTGCCAGAAGTCCTGCGGTTGAGCACTTTCCGCGAACCCCGGCACGAACGAGGCATCGAAGCCGTCGGCCATGCAGTGCGCCGCGGTGAGGATCAGGTCGCCCGTCGTAGAGTGCAGCACCGACCCCGTGCACGTGTGCAGAGAATCGCCCCCGAGGAAGATCGCCCCGACCCGTGGGTGTGGATCCACCGGATCGGCCGTCGCCGTCGCTACCACCGTCGGAGCGGCCGCCGTCACTGATGTCGACGGGGTTGCCGCCTTCACCTCCGGCGCGGCGGGTTCTCCGCACGCCGTCGCCATCGCCGCCAAGGCGGCGAACAGAACGACCCCGGCGCTGCGCATGATCACCGATCTTGCCCGAAAAAGCCGGATGCGGCAGAGGTCACGGAACGCACCGATGGCGGCAGATCGTCCACCCTTGCGCAGGGCCGTGCTGGCAGGAACCTCGAAGTGCGGGACACTAGACGTTACGAGGAGGCGAGGCAGAATGGCTGATCACCCAGAAAGCTCGGGGCAGCACTACCAACCCGAACAGACCGGGATATACGAGCTGGAGTTTCCCGCACCCCAGCTGGCGTCCGAGGATGGACGCGGCCCGGTCATGATTCACGCGCTCGAGGGATTCTCCGACGCGGGCCACGTCATCAAGATTGCCGCCACACATCTGAAGGACACGCTGGACACCGAACTGGTGGCCTCCTTTGCGATCGACGAGCTGCTGGACTACCGCTCCCGTCGACCCCTCATGACGTTCAAGACCGACCACTTCACGCACTACGACGACCCCGAACTCAACCTCTACGCGCTTCACGACAGCGTCGGCACGCCGTTCCTGCTGCTGGCCGGCATGGAACCCGATCTTCGGTGGGAGCGGTTCATCACCGCCGTGCGACTGCTCGCCGAACGACTTGGCGTCCGTCAGGTGATCGGCCTCGGCGCCATTCCGATGGCGGTGCCACACACCCGTCCAGTCACCATGACGGCACACTCAGGCGACAAGGAACTGATCGCCGACCACCAGCCGTGGGTGGGCGAAGTTCAGGTGCCCGCCAGTGTGTCGAATCTGCTGGAGTACCGAATGACGCAACACGGCCACGACGCGGTCGGTTACACCGTTCACGTGCCTCATTACCTGGCGCAGACGGACTACCCGCCTGCCGCGGAGGCGTTGCTGGCAGAAGTTGCCAAAACGGGCTCGCTGCGACTCCCGCTGGGCCCACTCGCCGAAGCCGGCGTGGAGGTCCACAACAAGATCAACGAGCAAGTTTCCTCCAGTGACGAGGTCGCTCAAGTGGTGACGGCACTCGAGCGCCAGTACGATGCATTCGTTGATGCCCAAAAGAATCGATCCTTGCTGGCGCTTGACGAGGATTTGCCAAGTGGCGATGAACTCGGCGCCGAATTCGAACGGTTCCTCGCCGAGCAGACCGGAGACGATTCCGCCGGCGGGGACGGCAACACAGGGTCTTGATTGGCCGCCTGACCCGGGCCCCGACGACGGAGTTGGTGATCTTGACGGAGCGAAAGCCCAATTTGCGACCCGTGCGCGAGCTCACCCCGACGCTGCATTACCGGACCATCCACGGATACCGGCGCGCGTACCGGATCGCCGGTTCCGGTCCGGCCATCCTGTTGATCCACGGCATCGGTGACAATTCCACGACGTGGAGCACCGTGCAGTCGAAGCTCGCGCAGCGGTTCACCGTGATCGCCCCCGATCTCTTGGGGCACGGCAAGTCGGACAAACCGCGCGCGGACTACTCGGTCGCCGCCTACGCCAACGGCATCCGGGACCTTCTCAGCGTTCTCGACATCGAGCGGGTCACCGTCGTCGGTCACTCCCTCGGCGGTGGCGTGGCCATGCAATTCGCCTACCAGTTCCCGCAATTCCTGGACCGCCTCATCCTCGTCGGGGCCGGCGGAGTGACCAAGGATGTCAACGTCGCGTTGCGGATCGCCTCCCTGCCGTTGGGTAGCGAGGCGCTGGCCCTGCTGCGGCTACCCATGGTGCTGCCTGCCTTGCAGATGGTCGGGCGGGTAGGCGGCGCGTTGTTCGGCTCCACCGGCGTCGGCCGCGACATCCCCGACGTCCTACGAATTCTCGCCGACCTTCCGGAACCGACGGCGTCCGCCGCATTCGCCCGCACGCTGCGCGCGGTGGTGGACTGGCGAGGGCAGGTGGTGACCATGCTCGACCGGTGTTATTTGACCGAATCCGTTCCCGTGCAATTGATCTGGGGATCACACGATTCGGTGATCCCGGTCAGCCACGCGCGGATGGCCCATGCCGCCATGCCCGGCGCGCAACTGGAGATCTTCGAGGGGTCGGGCCACTTTCCCTTCCACGACGACCCGGACCGATTCGTGGAGATCGTCGAGAAGTTCATCAGCTCTACCGATCCAGCGGTCTATGACCAGGACAAGCTGCGTAACCTGCTGCGCACCGGCGTCAGCGAGAACGGCCTCACCGGCTCGATCGACACACGCGTGGCCGTGCTCGACGCCATGGGCGCCGACGAACGCAGCGCCACCTGACCGTCCGCGACCGCCACGACGTAGCATCGGCTCATGGCCTTGGACGTCGCCGTGCTTCGCGTGTTCACCAATGCGCGAGGCGATTACGGAAACCCACTCGGCGTCGTTGACGCCAGCCTGGTGGCACCTGCCGATCGACAGCGGATCGCCACCGAATTGGGTTACAGCGAAACGATTTTCGTCGACGTCCCCCCGCCAGGTGCCAGCACCACCACGGCGCACATCTTCACACCCGTCGTGGAGTTGCCGTTTGCCGGGCACCCGACCGTGGGCGCATCGTGGTGGCTGAAGCAGCACGGCACGCCGGTCAAGACCCTGCACGTTCCTGCAGGCCTCGTACAGGTGACATACGAGCAGCACGGCGACGGCGACTTCACGGTGATCAGCGCGCGCGCCGACTGGGCGCCCGACTTCTCGATCTATGACATGGATTCGGTCGACGACGTGCTCAACGCCGACCCCGACGAGTACGGCGATGCCGTCGAACACTACGTCTGGGCGTGGCTCGACGAGTCCGAAGGCTCCATCCGGTCCCGCATGTTCGCCAACGATCTGGGCATTCCGGAAGACGAGGCAACGGGCGCTGGCGCGGTCCGCATCACCGAGTACCTGAGCCGCGACCTGGTGATCACCCAGGGAAAGGGATCCGAGCTCCGGACTGGCTGGAGCCCCGACGGTTGGGTGAAAGTCGCGGGGCGCGTCGTCGACGACGGCGTCCGGCGGCTGGACTAATCCGTCAGGTCGACGGCACGCCACGATGCGCGCGGAGCGCCTCGATCTCACGTTCGAAGTCGGCGGCCGACGAAAACGACCGGTACACCGACGCGAATCGCAGATAGGCAACCTCGTCGAGATCACGCAGCGGACCGAGAATCGCCAAGCCGACCTCGTTGCTGGGCACTTCTGGTGAGCCCGTCGCGCGCACGGCGTCCTCCACCTGTTGAGCCAACAAGTTCAAGGCGTCATCGTCAACGTCGCGGCCCTGGCAGGCGCGGCGCACACCCTTGATGACCTTCTCGCGACTGAACGGCTCAGTGACTCCGCTGCGTTTGAGGACCGCGAGAACGGCAGTCTCCACGGTGGTGAATCTGCGGCCGCACTCGGGACATGATCTGCGTCGTCGGATCGCCTGACCCTCATCGGCTTCCCGGGAGTCGACGACCCTCGAATCGGGGTTGCGGCAGAACGGACAATGCATATCCGCTCCTTCGCCGCGCGCACCTACTCCGGTCGCATACGAGCGTACCGTTGCACGGCAGTGAGTTTCACGGCGCATCCCGCGGATCAACCCACCGGCGCGATGAGCGTCTGCCCGGCGTCGACCGCTGCGGAGTCGAGCTCGTTGAGATCGCGGATCTGGTCGACGACCGAACCCACGGATGCATCCGGCGCGATCCGCTGCGCCAACTGCTCCAGCGACTCCCCTGGCTGTACCTGAACGACAGCCAGACGAGCCGGCGCAGGGGCCAGTGAGTCCTGGGCGCCCAACTGCGCCACCAATCCGAGCCACACTGTGATGGCTGCGGCGACGAGCGCCAGCACGACGGTGGCCAGCGGGGTCACCGGCTTGCGCCGGTGCGACGCACGGGACATCAACACACCGGTCCCGCGGTAGTTCAGCGGCGCTCCCGCCGGCCGCGGAGGCTGCGGACGCCGCCTTGCCGCAGACGTCGAGCGCCGCACCAGCCCAATGGGACGCACGACGAGTTCGGTGGGGTCTTCTCGGGTGATGATCGTCATCTCGCGGGCCTTTCCTTGGGTATCGATTCGCTCTTGTGTTCGAAGACTAATCGCTCAGGTGTTCGATTACTAGAACATGTGATCGAACTGTTGCAAACGCTAACCGGACCCACCGACAAGTCCGGCGGACCGAACATCCCGGCGACACGCGTCGAACACATGTTTGATTCTGTCCCCGCGTAGGACTACATTCGGCGCCATGAGTGACAGCAACGACACGGTCCTTACCGAACGTCAGCGCACCATCCTGGACGTGATCCGAAGCTCGGTCACCACCCGTGGCTATCCGCCGAGCATCCGTGAGATCGGCGACGCCGTGGGGTTGACCTCGACGTCGTCCGTCGCGCACCAGCTCCGCACGCTCGAACGCAAGGGCTACCTGCGTCGTGACCCGAACCGACCGCGCGCAGTCGACGTCCGGGCGTCCAACGATCCGGCACGGCAGCCCGCGCCCGCCGCCACGACGGACGTCGCCGGGTCCGATGCGTTGCCCGAGCCCACCTTCGTCCCGGTTCTCGGGCGCATCGCCGCTGGCGGCCCGATCCTGGCTGAGCAGGCCGTCGAGGACGTGTTCCCACTGCCGAAGGAACTCGTGGGCGAGGGGTCACTCTTCCTTCTGAAGGTGGTCGGCGAGTCGATGGTGGACGCTGCCATCTGCGACGGCGACTGGGTGGTGATCCGCCAGCAGAACGTTGCGGACAACGGCGACATCGTCGCGGCGATGATTGACGGCGAAGCCACCGTGAAGACCTTCAAGCGCACCGGCGGTCAGGTGTGGCTGATGCCCCACAACCCGGCCTTCGATCCGATTTCCGGCAACGCCGCCGCCATCCTCGGCAAGGTCGTCACCGTCATCCGCAAGATCTAGCGTCCGACTAGCCCACGACTAGCCCTTCGTGAATCCGTTCGTCAGCGCGAATTCTTCACTGGCGAACCAGATTTCGGCTCGCACATTTTCGTAACGGCCGCTTTCGGGCGTCCAGTACAACCCCGTCTTGGTATCAGCCTTGATGGGATAACCCTGAGGCGCGTCGAAGGGTTGATCGTTCGCTAGTCGCAGCGATGTCTCCACGACCACCGGCTCGGTGAGGTGGATCGCCGCGTGCCGGCCGCTGGGCGGTTCGCTGTCCGTCTCCGACTCTGGAGCTGGCTCGAACTCTGGCTCGAACTCAGGCTCTGGCTCCGCCCCATCGTCGACGTGGGGGTTCAGGTTGGCATCGTCCAACTCGTTGAGGTCGGTGAACCACGGGCTCTCCGGCTCCTCGTCCGCCCCCGAGACGATCGGTGTTGGAGCGGTGTCGATGGCGTCCTGGTCGGTGGACAGGTCAGCCGCGAAGTTATCGCGGACATCCGTGCGACCCCCATCGGGAAGGTCCCCGTGCTCGTCGGCAGGCATGGCCCAACTGCTTCGCCGAACGCTTACGTCGTTGTATTCTTCTTCGTCGTCGTCGCCCAACGCGATCGGTCCGGAATCGAAATCGCGGTCGTCGTAACCGTCGTCGTCGTCGAAGTCATCCAGCGGCGCGCGGTCGTCATGCCTGCGCCGGTTCAGCAAGACCGCCGCAGCCACCACACCGACGAGCACCACGACGGGCACGATGCCCAGCAGCCACCACCAGGTCGGGCGGAACCAGGTCGAACCCACGTCGGACGACGCATCCGCGGAGGGTTGCGCTTGTGGGGCACCGCCCCCGGGCACCTCCAGCCCCTTCAGTTGGGACTGCAGGCTAGGTGGCTCGGTGGTGAACTCGTTGGTCGCCCTGTTCCAGGAGATGGCGCCACCGTTGAACTTCTGGGTGACGACGTCGCCGTTCTGGGTCTGATCCGCCGTCGGCGCGCCGAGGTCACCAGTCGCCCCGCCGAGCTTCGCCCAGGCGGCGTTCATCGCCCCACGCACGATCACGGCTCCGAAGTCGGGGGCCCAGAAGATCACCGGCTGATCGGCGGCAGCGAAGCTCGCGATCTTGCTCATCGGTGCGAGGCCGCCGTCGTTCTCGTTGCTGGTCGGGAAGCCGAGGTCACCCTCGGGGCCTCCGACGCTCTCATACTTGGCCAGCACCTGGCCGGTCAGGACGTTGGCACCCGTCGCGGGACTGTAGAAGATCTTCCCGCCCGCATAGTTCTGCCCGGCGCCGTCGGCGCCGATGGCGTACTGCCCGCCATCGGAGGCGCCCAGTGGCCCGAGTGGTCCACCAGCCGCACGCCGCGCTGCGTCGATGGCCGTGGTCACGTCACCGGGAACCTCGAGCCCCGTCAGCTGGTCTGCCAACTCCGGGGGCGTCGTGGTGAAGGCATTCGTCTTCCGGTTCCACGTCAACTGGCCGCCCGAGAACGTCTGACTGACCTCGTCGCCGCGATAGGACTCGTTGTCGGTAGGGACGCCGAGGACTCCCGCCGACCCCCCGAGCTTGTCCCACGCCGCGTTGATGGCTCCCCGAACCACCCGCGCGCCGGAATCGGGAGTCCAGAAGATCACCGGCCGGTCAGGGGCGCTGAAGGTCGTGTTGCGGCTGCCTGGCGCCTTGCCGTCGCCCTCGTCGATCGTCGGGAACCCCAGGTCGCCGTCGGCCGGGCCACCCAACGACTGGTACTCGTCGAGGATCGCGCCCCGCATGGCATGAGCGCCAGTGTCCGGGGTGAAGAAGATCTTGCCGCCGGCGAAGTTCTGGCCGAAGCCCGTGCCCGCCGGGTAGACCCCGCCGTCCTTGATGCCGAGAGGTCCGGTGGGACCCCCGCCTGCATCCCACGCCTGCGTGATGGCGGCGTCTGCGTCACCCTCGGGCGTCGACGCCGCGAGGGGTGCGACGAGCAGGGCGGCAGCCATCGCCGCGACGACGCCCGCGCCCGTGCGTCCGATCGTCCTGCCCAGCCGGGTTCTAAGCCCCGTCATTGCGTCCTCCCAGCGAGCTGCGCCGGACTCCCTTGAGTTCCGCGTCCGTCAACTCTGCGTCAGTCGACGTCCATTTAGAGGGATATCCAGCCCGTCCGCGGAAAGTGTCGCGCGAACAGGCGGCCTAAACGCCGACGCTGCGGCCGATGATCTCCTTCATGATCTCGGTCGTTCCGCCGTAAATCGTCTGTACTCGCGAGTCGAGATACGCACGGGCGACCGGGTACTCCCGCATGTAGCCGTAGCCGCCGTGCAACTGCAGACACCGATCGATCAGGTAGACCTGCTTCTCGGTGGCCCACCACTTCGCCATGGCAGCCTGCTCGGCCGTGAGCTTCTCATCGAGATGCAACCGGATGAACTCGTCGACCGTGATCCGTACCGCGGTGGCGTCGGTGGCCAGCTCCGCCAGCAGGAATCGGCTGTTCTGGAAGCTGCCGATCGGCTTGCCGAAGGCCTTGCGGTCCTTGGTGTACTGAATCGTCTGCTCAAGGATGGCCTCCATGCCCGCGGCGGCGCCGATCGCGATCGAGATGCGTTCCTGAGGCAGGTTCTGCATCAGGTAGACGAAGCCCTGCCCCGCTTCGCCGAGAAGGTTCTCGGCGGGCACCTGCACATCGGTGAAGGACAGCTCCGCCGTGTCCTGGGCGTCCATTCCGATCTTGTCGAGGTGTCGGCCCCGTTCGAAGCCCGCCATCCCGCGCTCGACGACCAGCAGCGAGAAGCCCAGCGCGCCCTTCTCCGGGTCGGTGCACGCCACCACGATGACCAGGTCGGCGTGAATCCCGTTGGTGATGAACGTCTTCGAACCGTTGAGCACCCAGCTGCCGTCCTCCTGCTTGACCGCGCGGGTCTTGATGCCCTGCAGGTCACTACCGGTGCCCGGCTCGGTCATGGCGACGGCGGTGATGATCTCACCGCTACAGAACCCCGGCAGCCAGCGCTGCTTCTGCTCCTCGGTGGTCAGGCGCAGCAGGTAGGGCGCGATCACGTCGTTCTGCAGTGGGAAACCGAGCCCGCTGTAGCGGTTGGCAGAGGTCTCCTCGGTGATGATCGTGTTGTAGCGGAAGTCGTCGTTGCCACCGCCGCCGTACTCCTCCGGCACGGCCATGCCGAGAAAGCCCTGCTTGCCCGCCTCGAGCCAGACTCCGCGGTCGACGATCTTGTCCTTCTCCCACTGGTCGTGGAACGGTGCGACGTGGCGCTCGAGGAAGCCGCGGTAGGACTCGCGGAAAAGCGCGTGCTCGGGTTCGAAGAGGGTGCGGTCGTACTTGATGGCGCCCATGAATGACCTCCGGATCGGCGAAGTGGGATTTGACTTGACGATATACCACCCAACCGGATGGTTGAGACGGCGGCAACGCCACCGTCCCCGATGGGGGCGCCGCGGCGACGTCGGCCAACGACAGCTGCAGGCCCTCAAAGCTCAGAACATGGCCGGCGCCCCGACGTCGCTCACGCACTGGGGGGCGTTCACCACAGACGTCCGCGCTGACATCGCCCCTGTTCGACCTTTGGAGGGTGACGCGGACCCCTCACCCCTGCTCGGCAACCTGGCGGGTTCGATCCGCCACCGGTCCCGGATCGCGACTCCTGCGGTCCGCTTTGGCTGGCTTGACGAGGGCCCCGGCCCGACCACGCGCCGCGGCGCGAGTTCGTCGCGGTCATGGAACGAACTCACCGAACTGCTGGCCACCGAACTACGCCGCATCGTCGACAGTCACGGCGACGGCCATTTTACGGCGGTTCGTATTGGTGGGCCAGCGCGGGTCGGTTTCACCACGCGCAAACCAGGTGCACTGATTCTTGAAACTCCTTGGCGAATAAATCTTTTCCCGCCACTCCTACAGCTTGGGCGCACCCGTGGTCATCATGCGCAGGGTAGTCGGGACCCACGACGATCACTTCCAACGTTCCACGGCGTCAAACGTCATCGCCGGGAACACCGAATTACCGGTCTGCTTCGCCGGCGTCGGCGTGAAGAACTCCGCGGTCAACCCGGGCAGCACCACCGAACACCCGACCCGCGATGCGCTACAGAGCGTTCGCGACCGCGGCGGGCGCATCGTATCCATCAGCCTCTCGCGTGCGATTCACGGCTTCGGATATGACGACTGCGCGGGTCATCCACGGTGGTTCGAGCCGGACGAGTGGCTGGGTGGCGTGCGTGCGACCGACCACCCGCTGTACCTGTTGGCCAACCAACCCGCAACGCGGTTGCATAGTCAACTGGACGGTGGCCAAGGGAGCATGGACTCCAAAGTGCAAGGCCACGAACCCATCCGAATGCATCCGTACGATGCCCAACGGCGTGCGTTGACCGCAGGCGACGTGGTCCGGGTCTTCACCGACCGCGGCTCGTGCCTGGCAGGCCTCGTCGTCGACGATGGACTTCGCCCTGGTGTGGTGCTGTTGTCGACCGGCGCGTGTTACCCGAGGACCCCGACGCCCTGTGCGTGCACGGCAACCCCAACGTGCTGACTGCCGACATCGGCACGTCGTCACTGGCCAAGGGTTGCACCAAAGCCCACGTGCTGGTGGAGGTCGAGGGGTTCGACGGCCCGCCGCCGCCGGTGCGGGCGCACCAGCGTACGACGATCGTCGTACGACGTGGTGACCGCCCGCCCGCCGGAGATTACGGGTTCGTCTGAGCCCGACCCATTCCGGACCTCGGGCGGCGAGGACCACCGCCACGCCGGGCGTCACCACCCGAACTGGCGGGCCGGCCATTGGAGCCGCCTGGGCCGCCACGGTAGGACGATCCGCTGCCACCCCGGCCTGAACCGCTGCCGCCGCGGCTGGAGCCGTTGCCGCCCCGCGCAGGAGGAGCGGCCTGTCGGACGGGTGGCTCGCGGTGGGGAGCGATCTCGCCGACGAGTTCGAGCACGCTTGCCGAGTCGGCCCGCACCTGCTGCGGTTGAGCCGAGATACCGGCCTTGCGCAGCAGCTGCTGCGTGTCCCGACGCTGCTCGGGCAGTACCACGGTCACGACGTCGCCTGCGCTGCCCGCGCGCGCCGTACGGCCGGAGCGATGGAGGTAGGCCTTGTGCTCGACGGGCGGATCCACGTGCACCACCAATTCCACGTCGTCGACGTGGACACCGCGGGCGGCGATGTCGGTGGCGACGAGCACACGCGCGTCGCCCGAGCTGAAGGCAGCGAGGTTGCGGTCACGGGCCGGCTGCGACAGGTTGCCGTGCAGGTCCACCGAGGGCACACCGGCGTCGGTGAGCTGCTTGGCCAGCTTGCGGGCCTGGTGCTTCGTGCGCATGAACAGGATTCGACGACCGGTGCCCGACGCGAGCCGGTGTATAAGTTGGGTCTTCTCCTGCGCACCGGACACGTGATAGACGTGGTGTGTCATGGCCGCCGGCGGTGCGTCGATCTCGTCGACGGAGTGGGTGACCGGTTTGCGCAGGAAGCGGTTGACGAGCTTGTCGACGCCATTGTCCAGGGTCGCGGAGAACAGCAGCCGCTGACCGCCGGCCGGGGTGGCTGCGAGGATGCGCGTCACACCGGGCAGGAAGCCGAGGTCCGCCATGTGATCGGCCTCGTCGAGAACCGTGATCTGGACGGCGTCGAGAGCGATGTGACGTTGCTTCATCAGGTCTTCGAGGCGGCCCGGGCAGGCGACCACGATGTCGACGCCCGCGCGCAGCGCGGACACCTGGCGACTCTGTGACACGCCACCGAAGATGGTGGTGACGTTCATGCCGAGCGCCGCTGCGAGTGGCTCGATGACGGCCGTGATCTGGGTGGCCAGTTCGCGCGTGGGCGCCAGGACCAGGCCGGTGGGCTTGGACGGACGTCGGTGTCCTCCGGCGAGCCGCGCCACCAGCGGGATGGCGAAGGCCAGTGTCTTTCCGCTGCCGGTCTTTCCGCGACCGAGCACGTCGCGACCGGCGAGCGTGTCGGGCAGCGTGCTGGTCTGGATCGGAAACGGGCTACCGATGCCGCGGTCCGCGAGAACGCGGCTGAGGCGTTCCGGCACACCGAGGGATTCGAAGGTGGGTTCTGCAGTCATGTCTGTGATGCCTTTCGGGCACGGGTGCGGCCGCGTCTGCGCAGGACGTAATAGGTCAGGCGAATACGGGCTCGATGGGCGAGATTGCCGGTGGGCAATATCGATCGCCGCGAGAAGAGCTAGTGCATTGCACTGATCGCCAGAATGCGGTGAGCCACGTCACTGTGGCCAAAAGCATCGGGATGATCGAGCGTTCCACGACGTGTTGACGGCGCTATGCGGCACCAACATTGCTTCGAAGTCTACCGCACTACCGCTCCGCTACCGCGCCGGCGGGCTAGAAGGTGACGAAGTCGTCGAGACGGGCGGCCAACGCTGCGGGTACCCGCGCCTTGATGCGCGTGCCGGTGTCGGTGTGCTCGGTGACGTCCACACGACCCTCGGCGTGCATGCGCGCGATCAGTTCCCCACGGTCGTAAGGGATCGTGACGTCGACGGTCACGTCCTTCGGTACCACCATTTCGCTCATCCGGCTTCGAAGACGTTCGAGGCCATCGCCGGTGCGCGCCGAGACGAACACCGCCTCGGGCAGCGCACGACGCAACTGAGCCATGCCGAGACCCGTCGCCGCGTCGGTCTTGTTGACCACCAACAACTCCGGCGGCGGAGCGATGTCGTATTCCTGCACGACGTCGTTGACGACCTGGCGTACCGCGTTGACTTGCGCCAACGGGTTGGAGTCCGAGCCGTCGATCACGTGCACCATCAGCTCGGCGCCGACGACTTCCTCGAGGGTCGACCTGAACGCTTCGATGAGCTGGGTCGGCAGATGGCGCACGAAACCGACGGTGTCGGTGAGCACGAAGGGCCGACCGTCCGCGAAATATCCACGGCGAGTAGTGGGTTCGAGCGTGGCGAACAGCGCATTCTCGACGAGGACACCGGCCCCGGTGAGCGCATTGAGCAGGCTGGACTTGCCTGCATTGGTGTAGCCGACGATGGCGATCGACGCCACGTCGCTGCGCACCCGACGCCCGCGCTGCGTGTCGCGGATCTTCTTCATGTCCTTGATTTCCCGGCGCAGCTTGGACATTCGCTCGCGAATCCGGCGTCGGTCGGTCTCGATCTTGGTCTCACCAGGACCGCGGGTACCTACTCCCCCGCCACTGCCGCCTGCGCCGCCACCCTGCCGCGACATCGACTCGCCCCAGCCGCGCAGCCTGGGCAGCATGTACTCCATCTGCGCAAAGGCGACCTGCGCCTTGCCTTCCGCGGAGGTGGCGTGTTGGGCGAAGATGTCGAGGATTAGCGCCGTGCGGTCGACGACCTTGACCTTGACGGCCTTCTCGAGCGCATTGAGCTGCCCGGGAGTCAACTCACCATCGCAAATGACGGTGTCGGCGCCGGTGGCCACGACGACGTCGCGCAATTCCTTGGCCTTGCCTGACCCGATGTAGGTTCCTGCGTCGGGTTTGTCCCGCCGCTGCACCATGCCCTCGAGGACCTCGGAGCCGGCAGTTTCGGCAAGGGCGGCCAGCTCCGCCATGCTCGCGTCCGCGTCGGCCGCAGTACCGTCGGTCCAGACACCGACGAGCACCACGCGCTCGAGCCGCAGTTGCCGGTATTCGACCTCGCTGACGTCGGCGAGTTCGGTGGAGAGGCCCGCCACCCGGCGCAGGGCTGAGCGGTCGTCGAGGTCGAGTTCGCCCGTGCTGGGCAGTCTGGGATGAGTCATGTAGTTGGAGATGTTGCCCTTCTAGGTGGTGTTGCGCATCTGAATTTTCACAGCTGGGCGCGCCACCAGTCGTCAGACAGCTCGCCTTGGGCCACCAGAACCGACGGCCCCTGCAGATAGCTGGTGACGTCGGTGATCGTCACGGTCACCTCGCCGCCGGGTATCCGGACCCGCAGAGTGCCCGTTTCGGTACCCCGGTGCCGGAGGCCGGCGACCGCGGCCGCGACGGTTCCCGTTCCGCACGAACGAGTTTCACCCACACCGCGCTCGTGCACACGCATCGTGACGCCGCCTCCAACCGGAGCCGTCAGCACTTCGACGTTGACACCTTCGGGGAACTGCGCCGCGTCGAACCACACTGGCGCGGCGACGTCGAGGGCGGCCAACTCTGCACTGGTGAGGGACGCGTCGACGCAGGCGAGGTGCGGATTTCCGACGTCAACCGCGATACCACCGAACCGACGTCCGCCCACCACGGCCGAGCCGCTGCCGAACCGATTTGCCTTGCCCATGTCGACGGTGACGTCGGCCGACACGTCATCCACGTCGCGCAGCACGACCGGGCGCGGTCCGGCCAGCGAACCCACGACGAACTCGTCTCGCCGTTCAAGGCCGCTGGCCCGGAGGTAGTGAGCGAATACGCGCACCCCATTGCCACACATCTCGGCGACGGATCCGTCCGCGTTGCGGTAGTCCATATACCAGTCGGTGGGTGCCACGCCTTCGGGAATCCCGTCGAACACCCCCGCTGCCAGCGCCGCGTCGGCCGTCGTGACCCGCAGCACGCCGTCGGCGCCGATTCCACGGCGGCGATCGCACAGCGCGGAGACCGCCTCAGGTGTCAGCGCCAGACGGGCGCCGACATCGGGCAACAGCACGAAATCGTTCTCCGTCCCGTGCCCCTTCGCGAACATCACCTCCTCAGGATACGTCCGTCCCCCCGGGTCGCTACGCTCCTGCCCGCCGCTCACGCCACAACCCGACCGCCGCGTCCACCTTGCCCGCGCTGGACCCGTCGAGCCAGTGAATGCGGTGGTCGCGGCGGAACCACGACCGCTGCCGACGCACGTAGCGCCTCGTCCCGACGAACGTCCGCTCCCTGGCCTCGGCAAGCGCGTCGGCGCCTCCCCCGTCACCAAGGGCTGCGAGCACCTGTGCATAGCCCAGGGCCCGGGAGGCCGTCGTCCCCTCGTGCAGGCCGCGCCCCCGCAGCACCCGCACCTCCTCGACCAGGCCATCCTCGAACATCGCGTTGGTTCGCAACAGCAGTCGTTCGTCGAGAAGCGCGGTCTCCCAGTCCAATCCGATGATCAACGAGCCCCAGCGGGGTACGCCGATCGTCGGTGCACTCGCGGCGAACGGTTGCCCCGTGAGCTCCACCACCTCGAGTGCTCGCACGATTCGGCGGGCGTCGGTCGGGAGGATCGACGCCGCGGCATCGGCGTCGACGAGAGCCAACTCCGCGTGCAACGCCGCCACGCCGACGTCGGCGAGCCTGGCCTCCCACCCGGCGCGCACCTCGGGATCGGTGGCGGGGAAGGCCCAGTCATCGAGCAACGACTGGACGTAGAGCATCGATCCGCCGACGATCACCGGCACCGCGCCGCGACCCAGGATGGCCTCGACGTCGCGGGTGGCGGCGCCTTGATACCGGCCGACCGTGGCGGTCTCCGCCACGTCGAGCTGGTCGAGCTGGTGATGCGGGATTCCTCGACGCTCGGCCAGTGGCAGCTTCGCGGTGCCGATGTCCATCCCGCGGTACAACTGCATCGCGTCGGCGTTGACGATCTCTCCGCCCAGCCGCGCCGCGACGTCGAGTGCCAGCGCGCTCTTCCCGGACCCGGTGGGCCCAATGATCGCGACGGGGCGAACCGTCACGTGTTCAGACCCCCGGTCGCTTCGCTCCACCCGCCGGCATCCATACGCCGACGGAGTACCCAACGCCGTACGGCGCGCCTCGATACAGCTCGCGGGCCGACAAGGGTGACGGTCCGGCCAGCCCGGCCAGCACCTGGTAGGCGACCCGCCCGACGATTCCGTCGGGAAGCCGCGTCAACGCGTCGGTGTCGCCGACCGACAGCGCGTCGTCCAGCGCAGCCTGCAGGGGTACCGAATCGGGGTCATGACCGCCGGGCGCCGACGCGGTCAGCGTGTTCGCACCATCGGCGACCACCAGCACCCCGACGGGCTCCGCGATCGCGTCGACCTCGGCGCGCAACGCTCGACCCCGTGCCAGGGCGGCGTCCGGCCCGTGATCGGCGGCGTACACCCACACTTCGGCACTGGCCTCGGGGGCGGTCGTCGTCCTCACCCAGCCTGCGACCAGCGCGCACAGTGGCAATGCCCTCGGTTGACCTGCGGCCCGTGGAGACAGGGCGACCCGGACGTCGACGCCGTAGCCCCCGAAGGTGCCGACCGCGCCCGGTCCGATGACGTTGTCTGCAGCACCGGTCCCGACCACGAACCAGCGCTCTGGCAGCTCGGCGGTGGCGGCGCGGACCGCTGCATG
Source organism: Mycobacteriales bacterium (assembly GCA_038244615.1). Taxonomy (GTDB): domain Bacteria; phylum Actinomycetota; class Actinomycetes; order Mycobacteriales; family Mycobacteriaceae; genus Mycobacterium. The sequence continues at coordinate 66,119 of JBBRTH010000027.1, forward strand.
GAGATACTGCAGTTCCGATGTCGCACCCGTCGCGAGTTCGGGCACCAGGACGGGAGCGGACGGGACGAATGCGATGGCGCTGAGCACCACTTCACGCTAGCGAGTCGCCTGGCGGAGGTCTCGGCGAGGCTCGCATGGAAGGCCAGCACGCCGCGAGAAGACAACTGCTTGTGCAAAGGCATGGGCACGCCTGCGTCCGACCTGTTTCAATGACCTCTGAAAAAAGCCACTGAAACAATCCATGAGAGCACCGCTAACAGGCGCCGCGTTGCGCGGCAGGAGCGTGGGTCACCCGCGCGGAGGGCACGAGGTTCAAGGACATGACCACAAGCGAGTCAAGCGGAGCACCCAAGCCCGCACCCCGGCCAGGACCCCCGCGCCCCGCTCCGAGACCAGGTGGCACCGCACCGACGGTGATCGCGGCCCAGTCGGCCGACCCCCATCGCTTCGGTCGCGTCGACGACGACGGCACGGTGTGGTTGGTCACCTCCGATGGCGAGCGCGTCATTGGCTCCTGGCAGGCCGGCGAACACGAGGCCGCGTATGCGCACTTCGGGCGTCGCTACGACGACCTGAACACCGAGATCGCGCTGATGGAGCGCAGGCTCGCGTCAGGCACCGGCGACGCCCGCAAGATCAAGGCGGCGGCCGCCGCACTGGCCGAGACCCTGTCGACGGCGTCGGTGCTCGGTGACGTCGAAGCGCTGGCGCGGCGGCTCAACGCCATCCTCGAGCAGGCCGACTCCCATGCCGCGGAGGAACGCCAGAAGCGCGACGAACACCGCGCCGCTCAGACCGCGCGCAAGGAGGAACTGGCCGCCGAGGCCGAGGGCATCGCGGCGAACTCCACGCAGTGGAAGTCCGCGGGCGACCGGTTGCGCGAGATCCTCGACGAGTGGCGCACCGTCACGGGCCTGGACCGCAAGACCGACGATGCGTTGTGGAAGCGCTACTCCGCGGCCCGCGAGACGTTCAACCGTCGCCGCGGCTCGCACTTCGCCGAGTTGGACCGCGAACGCGTGGGCACGCGCCAGGCCAAGGAGGCACTGTGCGAGCGGGCCGAGCAGCTCGCCGACTCGACTGACTGGGGCGGCACGGCAGCGACGTTCCGCGACATGCTGACCGAGTGGAAGGCCGCGGGCCGGGCCGCGAAGGACGTGGACGACGCCCTCTGGCGGCGGTTCAAGGCCGCCCAGGACACGTTCTTCAAGGCCCGCAACGCCGTTAACGCCGAGCGGGACGCGGAGTTCGATGCGAACGCCGCCACGAGGGAGGCGCTACTCGTCGACGCCGAGGCCATCGACTTGTCCGACGCCGATGCCGCCCGCGCTGCGTTGCGCACGATCGGCGCCAAGTGGGATGCCGTCGGCAAGGCCCCCCGCGAGCGGGCTGCGGAGTTCGAGCGACGCATGAAGGCCGTGGAGAAGAAGGTCCGCGACACCGCGTCGGCCGGGGGTACGGACCCGGAGGCGCAGGCCAGGGCTGATCAGTTCCGGGTGCGTGCGGAGCAGTACGAAGTGCAGGCCGCGAAGGCGGAGGCAGCGGGTCGCACCAAGGACGCCGAACAGGCCAGGGCCAATGCCACGCAGTGGCGGGAGTGGGCCGAGGCGGCCGTCCAGGCTCTGGGCAAGAAGCGTTAGGGACCCTCGACGGGTTTCTGGGGTGGCGCCGGGTCGGGACCGTCACCGAGATCCAGCAACCCTTTGCCCTGCCTTTCCGCCGCCAGCCTGCGACGCTCCTCCTCGGCGGCCAACTGCACCGCGGTGCGCGACCACACCACCCTTGCCCAGTGGAACGTCAGCAGTATCACGGCGATCCACGCGACGATGAGCCCGATGCCGGGTCCGGGATGCGGCTCGGCGACCGTCTGACGTGACCACACCGCCAGCATCCCGATGGGGCACGCCACGGCCGAACCGGCGAGTGCGATCCATGCCAGACCCCAACGACGCGTGAGCAGTGCGAGGATCGAAAACCCGACGCTGAACACCAGCACCAGCCAGGTGAACACCCGCGACGGCAGGGCGATCGCCTCGCGGATGGCGGTGTCGTTGCCGACGAGCACGTCGAGGCCCCGCGCACTGCCGGTGTGGGGCAGCACGAACGACACCAGGATGATGAAGACCAGGATCGCGACGACCAAAGCTCTTGCACCAGGGTTGATCTCGCGGGCAACGCGCCTCTCGGCGTCCTCAATGTCGCCCTTGAACTCGTCGAATCCCGCCTCGCCGCGGTCACCGCGGCTCATCGGCCGCACCCCGTCGCCGCTGGCCGCGCGGGCGGCATGCCGATGCCGGGCAGTCCGAGACCGACGGCCTTTGCGCCGACCGTCGTCACCCGGTGACCGGCCTCGTGCGCATCGCCGGCACGCGTACGGCGGTGATCGATGACTGCGGCGTCGGCGATGAGGTGGTGCGGAGCGGCGTTGGTGACGGTCGTGGTGATCACGTCGCCGGGTCGGATGTCGCGCTCGCCGGGCGCGAAGTGCACCAGCCGTCCGTCGCGGGCGCGCCCGGACATCCTCGCCGTGCTGACGTCCTTGCGCCCCTCGCCGGTGGCCACCAGCAGTTCGACGACCGTGCCGATCTGGGCGACGTTCTCCTCGAGCGAGATTCGTTCCTGAAGGTTGATGAGACGCATGTATCTTTCCTGCACAACGGCTTTCGGAAGCTGATCGGGAAGCTCGGCGGCGGGCGTGCCCGGCCGCTTGGAGTACTGGAATGTGAACGCGCTGGCGAACCGGGCCCGTTCGACGACCTCGAGGGTGGCACCGAAGTCCTCTTCGGTCTCCCCGGGGAACCCCACGATGAGGTCGGTGGTGATCGCGGCGTGGGGGATGGCGGACCGCACGCGGTCGATGATGCCGAGGTAGCGCTCGACGCGGTAGGACCGTCGCATGGCCTTGAGGATGCGGTCCGAGCCGGACTGCAACGGCATGTGCAGCGTGGGGCACACGTTGGGAGTCGCCGCCATGGCGTCGATGACGTCGTCGGTGAACTCGGCCGGGTGCGGGGACGTGAACCGCACCCGCTCCAACCCCTCGATACGTCCACAGGCGCGCAGCAGCTTCCCGAAGGCGCCTCGGTCACTGGGAACGTCGGCCCATGTCGTCGGGTCCTCGCGCAAGCGCTCGTCCGTGGCGAACGAGACGCCGTAGGCGTTGACGTTCTGCCCGAGGAGGGTGATCTCCAGGACGCCCTGCTCCACCAGCGACTGCGCCTCGGCGAGGACGTCGCCGGGCCTGCGGTCGGTCTCCTTGCCCCGCAGCGAGGGCACGATGCAGAACGTGCACGTGTTGTTGCAGCCAACCGAAATCGAAACCCATGCGGCATAAGCGGATTCGCGTGACGCAGGCAACGTCGATGGGAACTCCTGCAGCGCCTCGACGATTTCGACCTGAGCCACTCTGTTGTGCCGGGCACGTTCCAACAGCGTCGGTAGCGATCCGATGTTGTGGGTCCCGAAGACGACGTCGACCCATGGCGCCCGGGTCAGCACGGCGTCGCGGTCCTTCTGTGCCAGACACCCGCCGACCGCAATCTGCATGTTGGGGTTGGCCTCCTTGCGCGGCACCAGGTGGCTGATGTTGCCGTACAGCTTGTTGTCGGCGTTCTCCCGAACCGCGCAGGTGTTGAACACCACGACGTCGGCGTCGACCCCGTCGGCGGCACGCAGGTAACCCGCCTCTTCGAGCAGCCCGGTGAGCCTCTCCGAGTCGTGCACGTTCATCTGGCAGCCGTAGGTGCGGACCTGAAAGGTGCGCCCATGCGCCGACGAGCGCTCGCGCGAGGAGCCGACGTGCGAGGTCTCGGCTACTCCCAGCCCACACGCCACCACCGAGGTCACGACTCAATGATACGGGCGGGCACGCTGCATCCAAATTTCCCGGATTGCCCAGAGCCCGGCGAGCTGGACGTTCTCTGGGTAAGGTCTGTGCGCATGGAGACCGACCAGTCGGGGGCGGACCCCACCGAGCCCACTCCTACGTCCGAGCCGATGATCTCAATCAAGGGCGTCAACAAGCATTTCGGTAGCCTGCACGTGCTCAAAGACATCAACATCGAGGTTGACCGCGGTCAGGTCGTGGTCGTCCTCGGCCCGTCGGGCTCGGGCAAGTCGACGTTGTGCCGCGCCATCAATCGGCTCGAGCCCATCGATTCCGGCACCATCGCGATCGACGGGGAGAAGCTGCCTGAGGAGGGGCGCAAGCTCGCGCAGTTGCGGTCGGACGTCGGCATGTTGTTCCAGTCGTTCAACCTGTTCGCGCACAAGACGATTCTGCAGAACGTCACCCTCGCACCGATGAAGGTGCGCAAGAAGTCGAAGGACGAGGCGCGCGCCGACGCGATGTCGCTGCTCGAACGCGTCGGCATCGCCAACCAGGCCGACAAGTACCCCGCCCAGTTGTCCGGGGGTCAGCAGCAGCGGGTGGCGATCGCCCGTTCGCTTGCCATGAATCCCAAGGTCATGTTGTTCGACGAGCCCACCAGCGCACTTGATCCCGAGATGATCAACGAAGTTCTGGCCGTGATGACCTCGCTGGCCGAGGAGGGCATGACCATGGTGGTGGTGACCCACGAGATGGGTTTTGCTCGCCGGGCCTCGAACCGCATCATCTTCATGGCCGACGGCGCGGTCGTCGAAGACGCCGAACCCGAAGAGTTCTTCTCCAATCCCAGATCCGACCGCGCCAAGGACTTCCTCGGCAAGATCCTCAACCACTAACGCTCAGGCGAAAGGCACACAGTGTTTTCTGCGTTGTTCTCTCCGTTCAAACCGACATCCCCCCGCAACCCGTCCCGCCGAGTCCGCGCGGCCGCCGTGCTGGCGATCGCCATTGCGCTCCCGTTCTCCGTTGCAGCCTGCGGCGGTGGGTCCGGGGGCGACGACGGCAAGATCGTCATCGGTACGAAGTTCGATCAGCCCGGCCTCGGGTTGAAGAACCCCGACGGGACGATGAGCGGGTTCGACGTCGACGTCGCCACCTACGTCGCCGGACAGCTCGGATTCACCCCCGACAAGATCGAGTGGAAGGAATCACCCTCCGCACAGCGCGAAACGCTGATCCAGAACGATCAGGTCAAGTTCATCGCGGCGACGTACTCGATAACCGATGCGCGCAAGGAGAAGGTGTCGTTCGCCGGGCCGTACCTGGTCACCGGCCAGAGCCTGCTGGTCAAGGCCGACAACACCGACATCACGGGCCCGGACTCGCTGCAGAACAACAAGAAGCTCTGCTCGGTGTCGGGTTCTACGCCCGCTCAGCGCATCAAGGACAAGTATCCCGGTGTGCAGCTGCAGCAGTACGACACGTACTCGGCCTGCATCGAGGCGCTGAAGAACGGCGCGATCGACGCCGTCACCACCGACGAGGTCATCCTCGCGGGCTACGCCGCGCAGAGCCCGGGAATGTTCAAGATCGTCGGCCAGCCATTCTCCGAGGAGAACTACGGCATCGGCCTGAAGAAGGACGACACCGAACTGCAGACGAAGATCAACGACGCCATCGCCAAGATGGAAGCCGACGGCGACTGGGCGAAGGCCTTCGAGAAGAACCTCGGACCTGCAGGCATTGCGACGCCGGCGCCGCCGGCGATCGCCAAGTGACCTAGAGCCCTAGCGCGGCGGAGCCCACGTGGAGATCTTCTCCGAGTATCGGGACCAGATCTTCGAGGCGTTCTGGACCACGATTCAGTTGACGGTGTACTCGGCCGTCGGAGCGCTCATCCTCGGCACGGCGCTGGCAGCGATGCGGCTGGCACCGGTGCCGATGCTCAACTGGCTCGGCACCACATACGTCAACGTGGTGCGCAACACGCCGTTGACCCTGATCATCTTGTTCTGCTCGTTCGGCCTGGCCCAGACACTGGGTATCACGCTGGTCGATTCCCAGTCGATGACGTCGATCGAGGACAGCAACTTCCGTCTGGCGGTGCTCGGTCTGACGGTCTACACCGCGGCATTCGTGTGTGAGACGGTGCGGTCCGGAGTGAACACCGTTCCACTCGGACAGGCCGAGGCCGCCAGGTCGCTGGGGTTGTCGTTCGGCCAGAACCTGCGAATGGTGATGCTTCCCCAGGCATTTCGTGCGGTGATCATTCCCCTGGGTTCGGTGTTGATCGCCTTGACCAAGAACACCACGATTGCCTCGGCCATCGGGGTCGCCGAGGCGGCGTTGTTGATGAAAGAGATGATTGAGAACACGGCGGCGTTGGCCACGATCGGCGCGATCTTCGCGCTGGGCTTCGTCATCCTGACACTGCCTCTGGGGTTGCTCTTCGGTTGGCTCGGCAAGCGATTGGCGGTGGCACGGTGATGAGCGCTTGCGCGAAGAACGGAGCACTCCGATGAGCGCTTGCGCGAAGAACGGAGCACTCCGATGAGCGCTTGCGCGAAGAACGGAGCACTCCGATGAGCGCTTGCGCGAAGAACGGA
>JBBRTH010000028.1:0-70485 GCA_038244615.1 Mycobacteriales bacterium
TCGGGTGGGTGGGATCCATCCGATCATTGTCGTTCACCGCGGAAATCGTGGAACTGGTCATGATGTGTCGATCCGTATCTCGCCCTGCGTCAAGCCGATTTGCTCTGAACCAGTGGACTCAACTCACCCTGACACGCAGGGGTGCCCCGTACGGGAGAGACATATACCTCTTTCTGGAAGCAGCCATTGGCCCCAGACGGTCGATAGCGTTCTGGCCATGGCCCCCGTCGATGTCGAGATCCCAAGAATGTGGAGGGTAAGGATTGCCGTTTCGGCGGACCGATCTGTGCAAGGTTGCGGCGCTCCGGCGATCGCGGCACCGGCGGAAACGTGCTGACCGCGGCCAAGCCCATCCGTGGGTTGGGGGGCTTCTTCGCAATGTCGCTCGATACGTTCGTGTTGATGTTCCAGCGGCCGTTCGCATGGCGCGAGTACGTCATTCAGACCTGGTTTGTGGCGCGCGTATCAGTCCTCCCGGCGCTGATGCTGACCATGCCCTACTCGGTGCTCCTCGTATTCACGTTCAACATCCTGCTCAATGAGTTTGGCGCATCCGACTTCTCGGGAACGGGTGCGGCAATCGGTACGGTGAATCAGATCGGGCCCATCGTGACCGTGCTCGTTGTCTCCGGAGCTGGTGCGACGGCAATGTGCGCCGACCTGGGGGCGCGCACAATTCGTGACGAACTCGACGCGCTGCAGGTGATGGGCATCAATCCGATCCAGGCTTTGGTGGTACCGCGCGTGCTTGCGGCCACCACCGTCGCCTTGGCGCTGTCTGCAACGGTGATCATCGTCGGCCTGGCAGGCGCGTTCGTTTTCTGCGTCTACGTCCAACATGTCTCCGCGGGAGCGTTCATCTCTGGTTTGACGCTGCTCACCGGCGGAGGAGATGTCATCGTATCGCTGGCCAAAGCAACACTTTTCGGGCTCGCAGCGGGACTGATCGCTTGCTACAAGGGGGTCTACGTCGCGGGCGGTCCCGCCGGTGTGGGCAATGCCGTCAACGAGACGGTGGTGTTCACGTTCATGGTGCTGTTCGCCATCAATGTCATCGTGACCGCAGTCGGCATCCAGTTCACGGTGTCGTGAGGTGACCCGATGAGCACCAGTGCACCCAGCACGCCATCCGGACGGCTGCGCAGCGTTGCGGACGACTTCGCCACCGGCTGGAACCGCATTGGTGGCCAGGCCCGCTTCTACGCAGAGACGCTGGCGGCGATTCCTGACGCCGTCGTCCACTACCGGACTGAGTTCCTGCGATTGATCGCTCAGATGGGTTTGGGTAGCGGCGCGTTGGCCGTCGTGGGTGGCACAGTTGCGATCGTAGGCTTCCTGACCATGACGACGGGCGCCCTGGTCGCGGTACAGGGGTACAACCAGCTGGCGTCGGTGGGATTCGAGGCTCTGACGGGTTTCGCGTCAGCGTTCTTCAACGTGCGGTTGATCGTGCCGGGCACGACCTCGGTGGCACTGTCGGCCACGATCGGCGCGGCGGCCACTGCCCAACTGGGCGCCATGCGAATCAACGAGGAGATCGATGCACTCGAGGTGATCGGCATTCGCACCGTCAGCTATCTGGCCGCCACACGCGTTTTGGCCGGAGTCATCGTGGTGATTCCGCTCTACTGCGTGGCGGTGATGATGGCGTTTCTCGCCGCCCGTTTCGGCACGACCGTGATCTACGGACAGGGATCAGGTGTCTACGACCACTACTTCGGCACCTTCCTGAACCCCACGGACCTGATCTGGTCCTTCTTCCAATGCGTGGCGATGACGGTGGTGATCATGCTGGTGCACACCTACTACGGCTTCACGGCTTCCGGCGGGCCTGCGGGCGTTGGTGAGGCGGTGGGACGGGCAGTGCGGACCTCGATGGTCGTCGCGTCGGTGGAGATCGTGATGATCTCGCTGGCCGTTTACGGTGAGTCCGGCAACTTCAACCTGGCGGGTTAGCGTGCGGCCGCGCGCGGGTCAATCCCGGATCCACAACGCATGGTGGACGGTGATGCTTCTTGCGGTGGTCGCTGCGTTCCTCTTCGTCACCGCCGCCGTCTACCGCGGCACGTTCCGTTCTTACGTCCCAGTCACTTTGACATCGGACCGGAGCGGGCTGGTGATGGAAACCGGGGCGAAAGTCAAGTTGCGGGGCATCGAGGTCGGACGGGTCAAGAACATCAGGGGGGGTGACGGTCGGGCAAGCCTGGAGTTGGCGATCCATCCCGATCAGATCCAGTTCATTCCTGCCAACGTGGGAGCGCAGATCCAGGCCACCACCGCCTTCGGCGCGAAGTTCGTCGACCTCGTCTACCCGGCCGACCCGAGCCCGGCGCGCCTGGCCGCGGATGCGGTCTTGCGGTCCAGCAACGTCAGCACCGAGGTCAACACGACTTTCCAGAACCTGTCGGACCTTTTGCAGATGGTCGACCCGTCGAAACTCAACGCGGTGCTGACCGCGGTCGCCGAGGGCGTGCGTGGCCAAGGCGAGCGAATGGGACAGGCCATCACCGACTTGAACGTCGTACTCACCGCGCTCAATGAGCGCAACGAGACCATCCATCAGGACTGGCGGTCCTTCAAGCGTTTCAACGACACCTACGCCGGAGTCGCAGCCGACATCGTAACGATCCTCGACAGCGCCAGCACGACCAGTACGACCGTCGTTGACCATGCTTCCGGACTGGATTCCTTGCTGCTCAACGCAATCGGTCTGTCCCGGTCGGGAACTGAGCTTCTCGGAGCCAGCAAGGACAGCCTCGTCGGCCTGGTCAGCGCGCTCGAACCGACGACCGGCCTGTTACGGAAGTACAGCCCGGTGTACACCTGCTGGCTGCAAGGGTCGACCTGGTACCTCGACAACGGCGGATTCGACGCCTGGGGTCGGGGCAACGGCCATTCGATCCAGCTCGATGTCGGTCTCCTGTTCGGCAACGACCCCTACAGCTATCCCGACAACCTGCAGGTCATCGCGGCCAAAGGCGGCCCCGGGGGACAGCCCGGTTGCGGGTCTCTGCCCGACGTGACCAAGAACTTCCCAGTGCGTCAGCTCGTCACGAACACAGGGTGGGGAACAGGAGTGGACATCCGGCCGAATCTCGGCATCGGCCAAACCTGTTGGGCGAACTACCTACCAGTGACCCGCGGGGTCCCCAAGCCGCCGAGTATCAGGCAGTGCCTGCCCGGACCCGCGCCGGGACCGATCCCGTATCCGGGAGCGCCGCCCTACGGGGCGCCGCTGTACGGCCCGGGCGGGGTGCCGCTGTTTCCTGGGGTAGCACCTGCTGAGCCGGCGCCACCCGGCCGATGACCCCACCACTGCGACCACGGGAGACAACACGGTGAAGGACGACTTCAAGGGCGCGGCGTGGCGCCTGGCGACCTTCCTGATGGTTTGTGCGCTCGGGACGTTCGCGTTGCTCACGGTGTTCGCCCAGTTCCGGTTCGGCGATGGCAAGAGCTATTTCGCAGAGTTCACCAACGTCTCCGGGCTCAACAGTGATGACCTGGTGCGGATCGCCGGCGTCGAGGTGGGCAATATCCAGAACATATCGTTCAATTCCGACTCGACGGTGCGTGTCGAGTTCGCCGCCGACGAATCCGTTGTCGTCACCGACGGGACGCGCGCGGCGGTCCGTTACGACAACGTGATCGGCGGGCGTTATCTGGCTCTGGAGGAGGGTGCGGGGGGATCTCGCACCTTGCCACCCGGCGGAACGATCCCGGTGGCGCGAACGCAGGCCGCCCTGGACCTGGATTCGGTCATCGGCGGTTTCAAGCCGCTGTTCCGCGCTCTCGACCCCAATCAGGTCAATGCGCTAAGCGGACAGCTGATTTCCGCGCTCACGGGGCAGGGCGCGACGATCGGGTCGTTCCTCCAGCAGGCAGCGACGGTGACGAGCACGCTGGCCGACCGGGACCTGCTGATCGGAGAGGTCGTCAACAACCTCAATGTGGTGCTCGGGTCGCTTGGCAGTCAAACCGATCGCCTCGACACCGCGGTGGCATCGCTATCGGAACTCGTCCACGCGCTCGCCGAACGCAGGGTCGATATCTCGAACAGCCTGGCATACGTCGATGCTGCCGCGGGATCTGTCGCCGATCTGTTGGCCAAGTCGCGCCAACCCTTCTCGAAGGCGGTGCACGAGACCGATCGCACCGCCGCGATCGCCATGGCCGACCACGAATATCTCGACAACCTACTCAACACGCTGCCGGACAAGTACCGGGCACTGGGCCGGCAGGGCATGTACGGCGACTTCTTCAGTTTCTACCTTTGCGAAATCGTGCTCAAGCTCAACGGAAAAGGTGGTCAGCCGGTGTATGTAAAGATCGCCGGCCAGGACTCGGGGCGGTGTGCACCAAAATGAAATCGTTCGCTGAACGCAGTCCGATGGTGATCGGGACCAGTGGCATTGCGGCTGTCTCCGCAATCGTCATCGGCGCGCTGCAATACCAGAACCTTCCCCTGATCAATCAGGTCAACTACTACTCCGCATACTTCGCCGATGCCGGAGGCCTCTTCACCGGCGCCACTGTGGAGGTTTCCGGGTATCCAGCGGGCAGGGTGTCGGCCATAGAACTCGACGGAGCCGCGGTGCTGGTGCGCTTCAGCGTCGACAACAACATTCGGATGGGCGAGGCGACGGAGGCGGGGATCAAGACCAAGAGTCTGCTGGGTACCAAGATGCTGGCCGTACTGCCGCACGGCGGGGGCCGATTGGACGGGCCCATCCCGATGAGCCGGACCGCTTCGCCCTACCAGCTGCCCGACGCGCTGGGCGATCTCGCCGACACGATCAGTGGGTTGGACACCGATCAACTGTCGGACTCGCTGTCCACGGTGTCGGAGGCTTTCGCCGACACTCCCGAGGAGCTGAGGAATGCCGTACGGGGCGTGGCCCGGTTCGCCCAGACTCTCAATGAACGTGACGCCGAGCTGCGCAATCTACTCAACAACGCGGCCGAAGCGACAGGAGTCCTGGCCCACCGTAGCGACCAGGTCGTCCGCCTCATCACCGACACCAACGCGCTGCTTGCGCAGGTGCGCACGCAGAGTGCCGCGGTCAACCAGATCTGGGTGAGCATGTCCTCGGCGGCACAGCAGCTGAAGGCATTCATCGCCGAGAATCGCCAACAGCTGCGGCCAGCGCTGGACAAGCTCAACGGCGTACTGGCGATCGTCGACAACCGCAAGCACCGCCTTCAGGAGGCGGTCAAACTGCTCAACAAGTACGCGATGTCGCTAGGGGAGTCGCTTTCTTCCGGACCGTTCTTCAAGGCGTACGTGGCCAATCTGCTGCCGGGACAGTTCGTGCAACCGTTCGTCGACGCCGCATTCTCCGACCTGGGGCTGGACCCGAACGTGCTTGCGCCATCAGAGCTGACCGACCCGCAGACAGGTCAGCCGGGTACGCCGGCGTTGCCGGTGCCCTTCCCGCGCACCGGGCAGGGCGGCCAGCCGCATCTGAACCTGCCCGATGCCATCACCGGCAAGCCGGGCGATCTGCGTTACCCGTATCGGGAGCCGCTCCCCGCGCCGCCGCCGGGCGGTCCTCCGCCGGGCCCGCCGGCACCGGAACCTGCGAGGCAGCCATGAGCCGGGGACTGCGGCGCGCGCGTGACAAGTTGGCCGTCGTGCTGGTGTTGACGCTGGCCGCCGGGGTGATCGTCGCGGTACGAAGCGCTGACCATACCGGAAAGACCTGGGTGACGGCTTATTTCGAGAACAGCAACGGCCTGTTCGCCGGCGACGACGTGCGTATTCTCGGCGTGCCGGTGGGCCGGGTCGACCGAATCGAGCCAGAGCCGACACGGGCCAAGATCACGTTCTGGGTGGATCGCAGGTACCCCATCCCGGCAGAGGTCAAGGCGGTGATCCTGTCCCCCCAGTTGGTGACGGGGCGGGCGATACAGCTGACACCCGCGTACACCGGGGGACCCGTGATGCCATCGGGAACGGTCGTCGCCCAGGAGCGCACCGCTGTTCCGGTGGAATGGGACGACGTGCGAATTCAATTGCAGCGCTTGACAAAGCTGCTTCGCCCGACCGAACCGGGCGGCGTCAGCACGCTCGGTTCGTTCATCGACACCGCCGCCGACAACCTGCGCGGGCAGGGCGCGAACATCCGCGACACCGTCGTCAGACTATCCCAGGCGCTGGCGACGCTGGGTGATCACAGTGACGACATCTTCACCACGTTCACCAACCTGTCGACACTGGTATCCGCGCTACACGACAGCGCCGATCTTCTCGAGCACCTCAACCAGAACATGGCGGCAGTGACGGCGTTGATCGCCGACGATCCGCAGAAGGTCGGTCGGACGGCGCAGGATCTGGGCGCTGTCATTGGTGATGTCGAGGACTTCGCGGACGACAATTCCGAGGCGATCGGTGTCGCGTCGGACAAGTTGGCCGCGATCAGCGATGTGTTGGTCGCCAGCCTCGACGATCTCAAGCAGACACTGCACATCGCCCCCGGCACGGTGGGAAACTTCTACAACATCTTCGAACCGGCCAACGGCTCGCTAACGGGAGCGCTGGCCGTGAACAACTTCGCGAACCCCATCAGCTTCATTTGCGGCGCGATCCAGGCAGCTTCCCGGCAGGGCGCTGAGCAGTCGGCGAAGCTATGCGCTCAGTATTTGGCGCCGATCGTTAAGAACCGGCAGTACAACTTCCCCCCGATCGGGGAGAACCTCCTGGTCGGGGCACAGGCCAGACCCAATGAGATCACCTACAGCGAGGACTGGATGCGGCCCGACTTCGTACCGCCCTCCGGCGCACCGCCGCCTCAGCAGCCTCCGCCTGCAGAGGCGCCCACCGCGGCGACCGACCCGGACGCTGGTCTACAGGGGATGATGTTGCCTGCCAACGGAGGTGGGTCGTGAGCCGAATGTGGTGGCGCCGGATTGTGCTGAGCTCCGCAACGATCCCCATCGCGATGGGGATGGCCGGCTGCGGCAACTGGCAAGGTCTGAACTCGTTGCCGATGCCGGGCACCGAGGGTGGCGGCCCCGGTTCGTTCGTGATCCAGGCGCAGCTCCCCGACGTCAACAACATCCAGCCGAACTCGCGGGTCCGCGTCGGTGACGTGAACGTCGGCACGGTGACCGAGATCGAGCGCCAGGGCTGGCACGCACTGCTGACGATGCGCCTCAACGGCGATGTGGATCTGCCCGAGAACTCGATGGTCACAATCGGTTTGACCAGCCTACTGGGGTCGCTGCACATCGAGTTGGCGCCGCCGAGCAACGATGCCCCGGAGGGGAGACTGCACGAGGGATCGCTCATCCTGCTGTCGAGTGGCGGTGCGTTCCCGAGCACTGAGCAGACCCTGGCGGCGCTGTCGATGGTTCTCAACGGGGGCGGACTCGGCCAGGTGCAGGACATCACCGAGGCGTTCTCCACGGCATTCCGCGGTCGTGAGCAGGACTTGCGCAGCATGATCGGCGAACTGGAGACCTTCACGCGCAACGTCAACGGCCAGACAGGCGACATCATCGCCGCCACCGAGAGTCTCAACGACCTGGTTGGAAAGTTCGCCTCTCAACGGCCAGTGCTCGACCATGCGCTGCAGACTATCCCCGAGGCGTTGGCCGTGCTCAACGGCGAGCGGGAGAACCTGGTCGAGACCGCCGACCAGTTCGGAAAATTCAGTGCGTTGACTGTCGACTCGGTGAACGAGACAAAGTACAACTTGGTCAAGGAACTCGACGACGTCGGCCCCGTGCTCGAGTCGCTGGCCAACGCGGGACCGAGCATGACCCGCGCGCTTTCGCTCATCCCCACCTACCCGTTCCCGAACGAGACGATCGAGAATTGGCAGCGGGGCGACTACGCCAATCTGACCGCGATCGCCGATCTCACGCTGAGCCGGATCGACGCGGGCATGTTTACCGGAACGCGCTGGGAAGGTGATCTGACTGCCCTGGAACTGCAGTGGGGACGCACGATCGGCCAGTTCCCGAGCCCCTACACCCGGGCTAATCCGTTGACGGTGCCCTACCGCTGGGACCAGGGGCGGTAGATGCGACTCGACAGGCGAATGCAGATCCAGCTCGCGATCTTCGCGGTGATCGCCCTGGTGGCGATCGGGTACATGGGCGTGCACTTCATGAAGCTGCCGGCCAAGTTGTTCGGCGTCGGCCAGTACACCGTCACCCTGCAGTTGCCGCAGACCGGTGGCCTCTACAGCGGCGGGAACGTCACCTATCGAGGCACCGAGGTCGGGAGGGTCGACTCGGTGCGGCTGACCCCGACGGGTGTTGAGGCGGTGCTCTCGCTGAAGTCCGGCCTCGACGTGCCCTCCGATCTGCGTGCCGAGGTGCACAGCCAGTCGGCGATCGGCGAGCAGTATGTTGCGCTCCTGCCTCGAAACGGCGAAGCCCCGCCGCTGCGCGACGGCGACGTCATTCCGCTGTCGGACACGACTATTCCGCCCGATGTCAACACGCTGCTTGCCGACGCGAACGTCGGTCTGCGCGCGATACCACGCGACAACCTCAAGACCGTCATCGATGAGTCCTACAGGGCGGTAGGTGGACTCGGCCCGGAGCTGTCCCGGATCGTCAGGGGTTCGACGGAACTCGCGATGGACGCGCGCAAACACCTCGACTCGTTGATCACACTGATCGACCAATCGCAGCCGGTACTGGACTCCCAGACTCGTACCACCGAGGCGATCCAGGCGTGGGCATCGCAGGTGGCCACGGTGACTACGCAGCTGCAGACGCACGACTCGACGGTCGCGCACGTCATCGACGACGGGGGCGCGGCCGCCGATGCGGTGCGGCAACTGGTCGACCGGGTCAAGCCGACACTGCCGATCGTGCTGGCCAACCTGCTCAGCGTGGGGCAGGTCGCGGTGACCTACCACGACAACATCGAACAGCTGTTGGTCCTCTTCCCACAGGTCGTGTCCGCGAGTCAGGCAGGCCTGGTGGCGAACGTCAACACCAAACAGGACTACCTGGGTCAGTACTTGAGCTTCAACCTGAACATCAACCTGCCGCCGCCCTGCACCACCGGCTTCCTGCCCGCGCAGCAGCAACGCTCGGCGGTCTTCGAAGATGCTCCGGAACGCCCTGCCGGCGACCTGTACTGCCGTGTTCCGCAAGGTTCGTCGTTCAATGTCCGCGGTGCGCGAAACATTCCGTGCGCAAGCACCCCGGATAAACGTGCGCCGACAGTCGCGATGTGCGAAAGCGACGAGAGCTACCTCCCGCTCAACGACGGATTCAATTGGAGGGGGGATCCGAACGCGACGTCATCGGGCCAGCCGATCCCGCAGTTGCCACCGGGCGCCGGGCCGGGACAAGGCCCGCCTGCGATGGCCGCCGCCGAGTACGACCCGGCGACCGGCAGTTACATCGGGCCCGACGGCCGCACGTACACCCAGGCAGACCAGGCTGCGGGCGCGCCGGAGAACCAGACGTGGCAGACGATGCTGCTGCCACCGCCGGGGAACTGATCAATCCGCAACGGTGTCAATCCGCAACGACGCGTAGCGCGCCAGACGGGCACATCCTCACCGCGTTGCGGGCCATGTTCTCGTTCGCGCCAGAGACCTGATCGGAGATGAGCACCACGATGCCGTCGTCGTCCTGGTCGAAGACGGCGTCGGCGGTCATCACGCAGACCCCGGCGGCCATGCAGATCTCGCGGTCACCGGCGACCTTCATCGGGTGAACGCCTGGAGCGTGAGGGCGGAATTCATGAAGTCCCGGAAGTGCAGCCAGCGACCGTCGCGCAGGGTGATTATGTGGGCGAACTCCGATTCCCATTCGTAGCCCGTCGCGAGCCGCCGGAACCGCTGGCGACCCCACGTCGCCAAGTCGTCACCCTGCGCGATGAACTTCCAGGCCTCCATCTCGGTGATGGCTATCGTGTGCCCTACCGTGGTGAAGAACGTGACGGCTTCGTCGATGCCGCGGTAGTCGCCCGCGTAAGGGATCTCTTCTGCTCCGTAGTAGGTGATGCGCACTTCCGGATCGAGGTGGTCGAGCGCGGTGTTGAGATCGCCTGCCGGCACGGCGGCGTAAATGGCTTTCGTCGCCTCGATATTGCGCGATTCGTTCGAGGCGGCGGTCATGACAGGTGCAGCGGCAGACGAACATGGGCATGGGTCAGCAGGCTTGCGGTCTGCTTGGTGCCCGGGTCGTCTGTAAGTGCGATCGTCTGGTACCGATCGAGCACCGCGTTGATCACGGCCATGACTTCGAGGCGGGCCAGTGACGCGCCGAGGCAGAAGTGCAGACCGTGCCCCATCGACAGCTGCTGGCGGATGTTGGGTCGATCGACATCCAGCACGTTGGGATCGGCGAACACCGCGGGGTCGCGATTGGCCGAGCCGAAGAACAGCGCTACCCATTCGCCTTCGCGGATCAGCTTGCCCCCGATTTCGACATCGCGGGTGGCGATGCGGAACAGGCGCTGCGGCGGCCCGTCTAGCCGCATCGACTCTTCGACGAAGACGTTCACCAAGGTGCGATCGGCGCGCATCCGTGCGGTGATCTCGGGTTGGCGCGCCATCGCATGCAACAGGTTGCCGATCAGAAACGTGGTGGTCTCACTGCCGGCGACCACCAGCGTGACGCAGAACCGGACGATCTCCTCCGGGGTGAGGCGCTGCCCGTCAACCTCGGCGCGCAGCAGCGCGGAAATGAGGTCCTCGGCATCCTCGACGTCGTCGGTGGGCGGGTGTCCGGCTAATCGGGCGGTGTGTTCGGCGAGCCGGGTGGCGAACGTCGTCACCATCTCCTCATTGCTGGCCATGCGCTCTTCGGGGGTGAGGGACGACGAGAGCATGAATGCGTTGGCCCACTTCTTGAAGCGGACGTGGTCGCCGTCGGGTAATCCGAGCAGCCGCACCATTGCGCGGGTCGGGATCTCGGCGGCGAATTCCATCACTTCGACGTCACCATCGCCGAGGCTGTCGAGCAGGCGCGGTACCAATTCACCCAGCCAGCCCTCGAGCCGCTTGACCCGGCGCGGTGAGAAGGCTTGGCTGACCAGCTTTCGTTCGACCTCGTGCTTCGGCGGGTCTGTGTTGACGAGCATGAGGCTTGGCGCCGACGACGCCTCTTGCAGCGGATCCCGCGACGAGAACGTGGCACTGTCCCGGGCGGCCTCGAAGACCTGGCCATAAGAAAATAGCGCCCACGCCGTGACGGGCTCGTCAGCTCCGGGAACAGTTCCTGGCGGCCAGTCGCGATAACCTGCCACTGGCGAAATGGGGCGAAGTTGGTCATACAGCGGGTACGGATTGGCGATCCCCTGCGCCGTGGTCAGAAGATCGAGAGCCGAAACAGTGGTGGATGACATGGCACTTAGCCTGTGCCAGTGCGAGGATCAAATCGATCCCCCGTTGGGGAGTACTCCTGCCCTCGTATGAGGTGAATTGGCAATCTATCGACCAATTCACCGCGACTCCCTGCGGGTCAGAGGACAGTCAACACCGTGACTGTTGTGAGCGGAATCTTTGAAACCCCTGTTGTCGGCGGTCTGGCCGACGGGGACCATCCGGGCTGGGGGTCGCGTCCGCCCAAGGAATCCCACGCTGCACGTCACTTCCGGGAAGCATTCCAGGATTGCGACATCGATCCCACAGATGACCCCATAGCGGTGGTTTCCGAGGCGGTAGACGCCAAGGCCACCGTCGTGCGCAATGCGTTGGAGGCTCTCGGCGACGAGCGCGCGCTCACCGCTCTCGACGCGGTGCTGGACCTGTCCTCGCTAGAGCGTGACCTGATGGAAGACGGTGCGAAGCGGCGCACGTTCGCGCTGTTGGCTGTGCAGGAAGCCTTGAGTAAGCTGCGCGCCGTCGATGATGTCGCAATGATCGTCGACCGGGCGCCGCGAGAACTGGTGGAGTCGTGTGGATTCGATCGCGCCGTACTCTTTCGCGTGCACGAGGGTCGAATGGTCATGGAGGCGGCGTACTTCGGCGACGACCATGCAGGTGCGGAAAAGATGGTGGCCTTCGCGCAGTCGGTGGCGCCGCCGCTGAACCACATGCTTCTCGAAACAGAGATGATTCGCCGTCGCGCTCCTGCGATCGTGCGCGACGCCCGCAACGATCCGCGTGTCAACCGCGCGATCGTCGATTTCTCGATGACGCGTTCCTACGTGGCGGCACCGGTGATGCCGACGGGCAAGGTGATCGGATTCTTGCATGCCGAGCGGCTCTACTCGGGTCGCTTGGTCGACGAAATCGATCGTGACACGGTGTGGGCGTTCGCCGAGGGCTTCGGGTACGCCTTTGAGCGGACGGTTCTGCTGGAGAGGATGCGCCGCCAGCAAGCGGACGTCCGCCGCGCACTGGCCACGGCGGACGCGGCCGCCCGCGCGCTCCAGGACGCAGACCTCGACCTGCGCAAGATCGAGCCGGTCGAACGCAGCCCGGCCGCGAAGTCCTTGGCTGACGTGCAGACCCGCGTTCTGTCGATACTGACCCGTCGCGAGGTCGAAGTCCTTCGGTTGATGGCGGCCGGTCGTACCAATCAACAGATCGCCGACGAACTCGTGATCTCCGCCGGGACAGTGAAGTCCCACGTCAAACGAGTCCTGAGGAAGCTGCACGCGACCAACCGCGCCGAGGCGGCGTCGGCGTACGTGCGGTTGGCCAGCATCCCAGGCTCCTAGCTAGCTGTGACTAGACGGTAAACGCCGCCCGGAACGCCTCGAGCGCATCCACGTCGTCGCCCGCGGCGTAGCCCTCCAGCCCGACGGTGCCGCGATACCCCATGTCGTGCAGTGCCTTTGCAATGGCGGGGTAGTAGATCTCGCCCGTTTCCGGCTGGCACCTGCCCGGCACGTCGGCGACCTGAATCTCGCCGATTGCATTGCCGCAACGGCGAACCAGCTCGACGATGGTGTTGAGGTTCTCCACGCAGAACGTGACGCCCGCCGCCGCGGCCAGTTCGCCCAGCTTCTCGAGGGTTCGTAGGGCGGCGGTCCACATCGCGCCCGTCGCCCGCAGGCGAGGACGTGCCGGCAGGCCGTCGACGAGCTCGGCCGTGTGCAGGTTCAGCCTTGTAACGCCAAGCGTCTGAGCGGCCTCGACGCTCAACTCGGCCGTCCGAACCACTTCGTCGGCGGTCTGGGGGTCGATCAGGTCGCCATGCAGGTACCCCGTCATAGACGTGAACTTGGCGCCAGTCGCGGCGAGGGCGTCGAGGTCCTTGTCGTGCCAACTCCAGATCTCAGCGGCGAAGCCGAGATCGTGAATTCGTCGCACCCGCTCGACGATCGGAAGCTCGGTGAACACCATCTCGGCGCTGATGGCAAGTTCGAAGTCACTCATGCACCAAGTCTCATGGTGCCGTGGGTCGGATTCAACACCCGGAAACGGGCAAAGCCCCTCAGCACAGTTCGACGTTGGGTGATCGTTCATCGGCGCGACGCCGTCTGGTGACGCGCGCCACCACGCGCGATGTCCGGTTGGCGGGCACAATCGACACGTGGACATTGATCGGCAACTCTCGGCGAGCGCGTCGGCCTGGCGTGACCCGTTGAGCCTGTCCTTCCGCGCGCACCGTCAGGTGCTGCTACTGCGCCTGCGCTGGCACGAACGCTCCGCAACACGACCGCGGACCAGGCGCAGCAAGCGACGGCCCTAGCGCGGTTCCATTCCCGCCGCCCGGTACGCGTTGTCGATGAACGTCATGTTCGCCACCGCGTCCGCGGTACCGAACGGAAGCGGATCGCCGTGTTGCACGTGGGCGGCGAAGGCCTCCAGTTGATAGGTGTACGAGGCTCTTTTGCCGGGCCGCTCGACGGTGGTGCCCGCTGTAGTGTTGATCGTCAAGCGGTCGTCGTCGTTCGGCTTGATGAAGTCGTGCACCAGGAGATCGCCTGCCGTTCCGACGATTCGGATGGTGAACGAGCGGGCGCGGCCCACCATGGAGTGCGCAGCCAGACCGGTGGCGCCGCCGGGAAACCCGATCTCGACGTCGCACCAGGCGTCCACTCCCGGCGTGCGCTGCTCGGCGTGGGCACGCAGGATCGAGGGCCTTCCTTCGATGCCTGGCATCGCGAGGCGACCCAGCGAGCGCATCACGTGCAGACCGCAGCAGCCCAGGTCCATCGGGGCGCCGCCGGCCAGTTCCAGAGACCAGCGTGGGTCGTCGTCGACAGGTGACGGCATCGCCATCCTGACCTCGACGTGGGTGATTGCGCCAATGGTGCCGTCACTTGCGAGCTCGAACGCGCGTCGTGTGACGGGATGGAAGAAGTAGTGAAAACCCTCCAGCACCGTGATGCCCGCCGCATCGGCGGCCTCGGCGACGAGGCGCGCCTTCGCCACGGGCGAAGGGCTTTTCGCTCAGTACGGGCTTGCCCACCGCGATCGCTGCGAGATTCCACGGCGCGTGCAGTGAGTTCACCACGGGGTTGTACACGACGTCGACGTCGAGGTCGTCGATCGCCGCCTGATAGTCGTCCAGCACTCGCTCCACGCCGTAGTTCTCGGCGAACACCTCAGCGCACGAACGATCCCGCGCCGCCACGGCCACCAAACGGTGACCGAGTTCGGCTGCGGGCCCGACGATCGCCGACTCGGCGATCCGCGAAGCACCGTGCACTCCGATGCGCAGCCTCGTGCGCGATCCCGCTCCGCTTCCCGCTGGTGCCTCACGACGTGACGGTGCGGAGGTAGCCGACGCTGGCCAGCACGTCGCGAACCGGGCCTTCGCCGGTAGGTTCACCGTCCAGTATCGTGTCCTGCTCCAGGACGAACCAACCGTCGAAACCGTTGTCCCGCAACACCGAGACGATTCCGGCGATGTCGACGTCGCCGGTACCGAGCGGGGTGTACATGCCTGCCTTCACTGCCTCGGTGTACGTCAGCTCGGCGGACTGCACCTTCGACGCCAATCCGGCGTCCACGTCCTTGAGGTGGGTATGGGCGATGCGGTTCGGCACGGCCTTGGCCAGTTCCAGCGGATCGGTGCCGCCGATCAGCAGGTGTCCGGTGTCCAGGCACAAGGGGATCGACGATCCCGCGAGTACCCGGTCGACGTCGGAGCGGGTCTCGACGATGGTGCCGACATGCGGATGCAGTACCGCGAGCAGGCCCCGATCGGCGACGATGGCCGCCATCCGGTCCAGGTTGGCCAGCATCGTCACCCACTGGGCGTCGTCGAGGACCGGACGCGAGTCGTAGCCTTCGGATCCGGTGGCTGCAGCGAACACCACAACACCGGCTTCTGCGGCGACCAGCGACTCCAGTGGACCGGCGAGGTCATCGGCAGGGTCGTGGTCGTCCTTGAACAGCACTACCGAGACGAAGCCGCCGACGCACGTCAGATCCTTTTCGCGCAGTACCGATTTCAGCTCGTCGGTATCGGTGGGTAGGAATCCCTCGGGACCCAACTCGGTGGCGGTGAGCCCGGCGTCGCGCATTTCGGTCAGCACCCGGTCGGGCTCCAGCTGATAGCCCCAGCCGGGCACCTCGCAGACGCCCCAGGAGATGGGTGCTCCGGCGACCTTGATTCCCCGGTCGCTGCGCTCCTGCCCGGCGACCTTGATTCCCCGGTCGCTGCGCTCCTGCCCGGCGACCTTGATTCCCCGGTCGCTGCGCTCCTGCCCGGCGACCTTGATGGCGCTCATGCGTTGCGTACCTCGTCCAGTCGCACCGGCGCGCCCCGTCGCAGGGACACAGTGGCGGCCTCGGCCAGCCACGCGACCTCGACCGCCTCCGCGACCGTCGCGCCCGGAACCGCCTCGCCCTTGGTGACTCCGACGAATGCGGCCAACTCCGTGCGGAAGGCCTCGGTGAAGCGGTCCATGAAGAAGTGGTGCGGCGGTCCGGTGGGAAAGTCATTCCGCGGATCCATGTTGAGCAGCGGCACGCCCTGATCCCAGCCGGCGGCGACGCTGTCGTCGAAGCCGTGGACCTCGAGTCGGCAGTCATAACCGCGGGCGTTGTACCTGGCCGCCGAGACGAGACCCATTGCGCCACCGTCGAACGTGACGATCACCGCGGCGGTGTCGACGTCGTCGTACTCGGCGAACAGCGGGTCGCCCTGGACGGTGCCGGTCGCGTACACCTCGACGGCGCGCTGCCCGGTGATCCAGTTCAGGACGTCGAAGTCGTGCACCGCGCAGTCGCGGAAGATACCGCCCGATCCCTCGATGAAGTCCATTGACGGGGGAGCGGGGTCCATCGTCGTGCTGCGCACCGTGTGCAGGGCGCCGAGCGACCCGTCGTCGACGGCGCGCTTGACCGCGGCGAAGGCCGCGTCGAACCGGCGCTGGTAGCCGACCTGCACCGGCACGCCGGACTCGAAGATCACCTTGGCGATGCGGGCACTCTCCGCTGCCGTCGAGGCGATCGGCTTCTCGCAGAACGTCGGGATGCCGCGCTCGACGGCAGCCAGGGTCAGCTCCGCGTGGGCGGGCGTCGCCGCGGCGACGACCACTCCGTCGACGCCGGAGGACAGGAGCTCCTCGACTGTGTCAACGGCCTTCACTCCGTACTTGGCGGCTACGGCCGCAGCGACGTCGGTGCGCTCGTCGGTGATCACCAGCCCGTCGAGTCCGTCGAGGGCGCTGAGGGTTTCGGTGTGGAAGGCGCCGATGCGCCCGAGTCCGATTATGCCGAGGGTGGTCATGGGATTCTCCTTGTCGTGTGCTGCACGAGTGCGATGTCCAGTGCGTCGGGGGTGAGTTCGTCGGCCAGGGCGGCGAGGACGGTGTCGACCTGGCTCGGCGGCCTTCATCGCCAGAAGGGCCGGATAGATGGCCCGCACCATCGCGGTGCGGTCCAGTGACTCCATTGCACGCCCGATCGGTGAAGAAGTCTGCAGGAGGTTGGCCATGCGGCGAAGGTCCGTCGACGTGTTCGCGCCCGCTCCGTGGAAGAGTGCGGGGTTGAAGACGACCGCATCGCCCGCGCGCAGCGGAACCTGCAGCCGGTGGGCGGCGAAGTAGTCGATGAACTCCCGGCGATGGAACGCGACGTATCGGCCCGCGAACTTCTGCGAGTGCGGCAGCAGCGTCGTCGGCCCGCTCTCCAATGGCAGGTCGTCATGCGCGATGGCGCCGACACCATCGCGAGGGTGTCATTGGCGTAGTAGTCGGCGAACACCTCGGGGGCGTGCAGTGCCAGTTTCTGCGCGGCATTCCAGACGCGGTCATTCGCGCCGGCCTCGCCGAAGTGGTCACCCGCCGCCGCGCCGTTCGCGCGCGGGTAGTCGCCCGCGTCGGTGCCCGTGGACACGGGAGCGCGGAAGTCTTCGAGATCGCAGTCAGACGCCCCGATCCACGCAGTCGGGGTTGGTAGAGCCATACCCGCTAGTCTTGTGGTGAGTTGCGTTGGCAATCAACACCAAAAACAGTAAAAAAGACCTCACGATTTGGCTCGAGCAGGCGCAAAAGTGCCCCTTCTGCGGCGCGTCGGGGCACATTTGCGTCTGCTCGCGGCGGGAAGCGTCGTGCCGCATCGCTACAAGGTCCGTGAGATCGTGGAGCAGTCGGGGGTGAGCGAGGCGACCGTCGACCGCGTCCTCAATGGCAGGCCCGGCGTACGGGAGAACACCCGCGCCGAGGTCGCCCAGGCGATCGCGGATCTCGACGAACAGCGCGCCCAACGACGGCTCAATGGGCATCGTTTCCTCATCGACGTGGTTATGCAGACCCCGCAGCGCTTCTCCGATGCCTTCCGCGCCGCGGTCGAGGCCGAACTGCCCGCCTTCGCACCCGCCATGCTGCGGGCCCGCTTCCACCTGTGGGAGTCGGGATCGACCGCCCAGATGGCCGACGTGCTGGCCAGGATCCGCGGCAGCCACGGCGTCGTCCTCAAGGCCCAGGACGGCACAACGATCTGCGCGCCGACGCCCGCGTGGCGATGCGGCAGATCCTGCAGCACCACGGCGCCCTCCCCACCGAGCCGGCTCGGCCCACGCCGATCCCAGGTGATCACTCCCTTCAACCTGCCCAGCTGAGCGTCAGGTCGTCGAATCGCAGCGATCGCGACTACCATTTCGCCTCACGGCGCCTCCGGCGCGCCGACGGACAGCAGGAGATTCGAACGGTGCGGCCACAGCTCGTCAACGGTGTGACCGTCCTTGGCAACCTCGCGATCGACCTCATCGATGGTGGACCCCCCAGCCCGGGTGGCTGCGCGTCCTTCGCAGGTGTCGCGCTGGAGTACGCTGGCGGGACCGGCCAGATCGTGGCGATGGGTGCGCCACGGGATCATCAGTTGTTCGCCGGCGTCCTCGACCGGTTCGGGCCACTCGTCCGCATCATCGACTCGGACCAGACGGCGGGATTCCGGCTGGACTACGTCGACGTCGATCACCGCGCGATGTCCGTCACGGCGCTCGGACCCATGTGGGGCACCGCGGAGATCGAGACCGCCAACCCGGAGACGACGTGGGTCCACCTCGCTCCGCTGCTGCGCGCGGACTTCCCCGAGAGCACGTTGGCGCTGCTGGCCGAACGCGGGCATCGCGTCGCCTACGACGGCCAGGGCCTCGTCCGGGCGGACCGGGTGGGTCCGCTCGCCGTGGACCGGGACTATCCGCCCGGCCTGCTGCGCGACATCAGCGTCCTCAAGTTGGCTGAGGACGAGGCGGTGATCATTGCCGATGGCGAGTTCGACGAGGTGACGGCCGAACGACTCGGCGTGCCGGAGATCCTGGTGACCCTGGGTTCGGAGGGCTGCGACATCTACACCGAGGGCGCCGTCGTGCGAGTTCCGGCTGCGTGGCGGGTCACCGGCGTGCAGGCGACGGGCGCAGGCGACATGTTCACGGCGTGCTACGTCGCCAACCGGGCAGACGGCGCCGGGCCGATGGAAGCGGCCGAGCGGGCCAGCGAACTGGTCGCCCGCGAGCTCGAGAAGCGACTCAGGATTCCGTCGTCCGACCGGGCGTAGCCGCAGTTCCGCGCCCTGGAATCGACACGTGTCGAGTTTGATCAAAAACCGCTAGCCCCTCGGCTACTGGCGAGTAGCTTTCGTCCTTAGGATTTGCGCACCGCCGAACGTGATGAAAACCACAAAATCGCGGCACGCCGTCTGCCTTGGAGTCATTGAACAGGAAGTTTCGGTGCACCTGACATGCAGGACACGTAGTCGTCCGGTAAAGGCCAGCCTAAGAGAAGTGCAATAATCGGTATTAGTGACAGATAAGAGCAGGTTGACGTCAACCCAGCGGCGCAGGCGCGAAGGCGACCTTCATTGCGACACGGAATTACCTCAACCTCACGATGCGTGAAAGGCGGGGGTCGTGACTTTGAGCGGCAGCGAAGCCGGGAAGAACTCCACCCCGCAAAAGCTCGAGAAGGTCGTCATCCGGTTCGCAGGTGACTCCGGTGACGGCATGCAGCTCACGGGGGACCGGTTCACGACCGAAGCCGCACTTTTCGGCAATGACCTTGCGACGCAACCGAACTACCCCGCCGAGATCCGCGCCCCCCAGGGCACGCTTCCGGGTGTGTCGTCCTTCCAGATTCAGATCGCCGACTTCGACATCCTCACCGCGGGCGACCGCCCCGACGTCCTCGTCGCCATGAATCCCGCCGCGCTCAAGGCCAACGTCGGCGACCTGCCGCGCGGTGGACTGATCATCGCCAACTCCGACGAGTTCACCAAGCGCAACCTGGCGAAGGTGGGCTACGAGGCCAACCCGCTGGAGACCGACGACCTCTCCGACTACGTCGTGCAGGCCGTCGCCATGACGTCACTCACGCTGGGCGCCGTCGAACAGATCGGTGCCTCCAAGAAAGACGGCTCGCGCGCCAAGAACATGTTCGCGCTCGGCTTGCTGTCCTGGATGTATAGCCGCGAGCTTCAGCACAGCGAGACGTTCATCCGCGAGAAGTTCGCCCGCAAGCCCGAGATCGCCGAAGCCAACGTCCTCGCCTTGAAGGCGGGCTGGAACTACGGCGAGACCACCGAGGCGTTCGGCACCACCTACGAGGTGTCACCCGCCAAGCTGAAGTCCGGTGAATACCGCCAGGTCTCCGGCAACACCGCGCTGGCGTACGGCCTCGTCGTCGCAGGCCAGCTGGCCAACACGCAGGTGATGCTCGGCAGCTACCCGATCACCCCGGCGTCGGACATCCTGCACGAGCTGTCCAAGCACAAGAACTTCAACGTGCTGACCTTCCAGGCCGAGGACGAGATCGCGGGCATCGGAGCGGCACTGGGGGCGTCCTACGGCGGCGCACTTGGCGTCACGAGCACCTCGGGCCCTGGCCTGGCACTGAAGTCTGAGGCCATCGGCCTGGGCGTGATGGCCGAACTGCCGCTTCTGGTCGTCGACGTGCAGCGCGGTGGCCCCTCGACGGGACTGCCGACGAAGACCGAGCAGGCCGACCTGATGCAGGCGCTCTACGGCCGCAACGGTGAATCGCCGGTCGCGGTCCTCGCACCGCAGTCTCCGTCGGACTGCTTCGAGATCGCCGTCGACGCTGCCCGGATCGCACTGACGTACCGCACCCCGGTCATCCTGCTGTCGGACGGCGCGATCGCCAACGGTTCCGAGCCGTGGCGCATCCCAGACGTCACGACCTTCGAGGCGATCGACCATACGTTCGCCACGCCCGACGAGCCCTTCCAGCCGTACGCCCGTGACCCCGAAACGCTGGCGCGCCAGTTCGCGGTTCCCGGCACGCCTGGCCTGGAGCACCGCATCGGCGGACTCGAAGCGGCCAACGGATCGGGCAACATCTCCTACGAGCCCAAAAACCACGATCTGATGGTGCGTCTGCGTCAGGCCAAGATTGACGGCATCACCGTTCCCGATCTGGTGGTCGACGATCCGAGCGGCGAAGCCGAGCTGCTGATCGTGGGCTGGGGCAGCTCCTACGGGCCCATCGGCGAAGCCTGCAGACGGGCGCGGCGGAACGGCGTCAAAGTCGCCCACGCGCAACTGCGCTACCTCAACCCGCTGCCCGGCAATCTCGCCGCGGTTCTGCACGGCTACTCGAACCTGGTCCTTCCCGAGATGAACCTGGGCCAGCTCGCTCTGCTGCTGCGGGGCAGGTTCCTCGTCGACATCCAGTCGGTCACGAAGGTGGAAGGCATGGCGTTCCTCGCCGAGGAGGTGGAGGGCATCATCGATTCGGCCCTCGACGGGACGCTGCGCGAAAAGGAAAGTGACAAGGCCAAATTCGCACGGCTGGCAGCTGCCACCGTGGAGACGGCCGTAGGAGCGGATGTATGACTGACGAGCGCTTGCGCGAGGAAAAGAAATGACTGACCTAATCGGCACTGACCTCGGCCTCACCAAGATCAGCGGCGTGCCGACCACCGACGAGCCGCAGAAGTCCAAGGACTTCGCCACCGACCAGGAGGTGCGCTGGTGCCCGGGTTGCGGTGACTACGTCATCCTCAACACCATTCGCAGCTTCCTGCCCGAGCTGGGACTCAAGCGCGAGAACATGGTGTTCGTCTCCGGTATCGGCTGCTCCAGCCGGTTCCCGTACTACCTCGAGACCTACGGGCTGCACTCCATCCACGGACGCGCCCCGACCTTCGCCACAGGTCTGGCTCTGGCCCGCGACGATCTGTCGGTCTGGGTCGTCACCGGCGACGGCGATGCGCTGTCCATCGGCGGCAATCACCTCATCCACGCGCTACGCCGGAACGTCAACCTGACGATCCTGCTGTTCAACAACCGCATCTACGGCCTGACCAAGGGGCAGTACTCACCGACCTCCGAGGTCGGCAAGGTCACCAAGTCGACGCCGATGGGCTCGCTCGACTATCCGTTCAACCCGGTGTCGCTGGCGCTCGGGGCCGAGGCGTCGTTCGTCGGTCGGGCGCTCGACTCGGACAAGAAGGGCCTGACCGAGGTGCTTCGCGCCGCCGCATCGCATCGCGGCGCCGCTCTCGTCGAGATCATGCAGGACTGCCCGATCTTCAACGACGGCTCGTTCGACGCACTCCGCAAGGAGGGCTCGGGGGAACGGCTCATCAATGTGTCGCACGGTCAGCCGATCACCTTCGGCGCCGACGCCGAGTACTGCGTCGTGAAGTCCGGATTCGGTCTCGAGGTCGCGAAGACGGCCGACGTGGCCGAAGCCGACATCGTGGTGCACGATGCCCAGATCGACGACCCGGCCTACGCGTTCGCCCTCTCGCGTTTGAATGAGCAGAACCTCGAGCACACGGTCATGGGCGTCTTCCGTCAGGTGAGCAGGCCCACGTACGACGAGATGGCACGCAATCAGGTGACCTCTGCGATGGAATCCAAGCCCCACGACGCCGATGCTCTGCAATCCTTGCTTCGTGGCAGGGACACGTGGAACGTCGAATAGCAGCGAGGTCCTCGATATCTCATCCGCTCCGCTGGCGGCAATCGTCTTGGCGGGCGGTGCCTCGCGACGCATGGGCCGCGACAAGGCGACCCTGTCGTTCGCCGGGCGCACCTTCGTCGAACAGGCCGTGACGACGCTGAGGACCCGCTGTTCTCCCGTGTTCGTGGTGGCAGCGCCTGGCCAACCGTTGCCCGCGCTGGGTGCCGAGGTGCTGCGCGACGACGTCCGCGGCGTCGGTCCGCTGCTCGCGACGGCAAGAGGGTTGCGCGCCGCAGCCGATGCCGGGTTGGAACGTGCCTTCGTGTGCGCCGTCGACATGCCCTACCTGACCGTTGATCTGATCGACGAGTTGGTCGGACCGTCGGTGCGGCTGGGGGCCGACGTCGTGCTGCCGTGGGATGGTCGCGATCACTACCTTGCCGGCGTCTACCGCACCGACCTCGCGTCGCGAGCCGAGGAGCTGGTGGGTTCCGGTGAGCGCAGCATGCGGGCGCTGGTTGATGTCGTGGACACGCAGCGCGTCGTGATGCCCGAACAACGCTCGCTGACGAATGTGAATGCGGCTGCAGACTTGCGCTGAACTGCTAGCAAATTGCCAATTTTTCCGGCAACGGGCGCCAATTTGGCGGTGGTTGAGGAATTCCACATTAATGTGACGCCAGTGGTGCGTTATTCGCGCGCCAATGTGTGATCTGAATTCAGTGAAGAATCGGTAGTGATCACATTTGTCGCCCGTAATCTCTTGTGGTGTCATGGATCTGGCGCTTGGTTTGCTTTGCGACGTGCCCTCATCCGTCGTTGGCGCATTCGGTTCAGCGAACGCACATGCCTCGGCGGGAGTTGTACATTGCTGGGCAACAATTCTGGCCGATCTGGCAACGCTGACGAGACTAAGTCGTGTCCGTCGTCGCACTGGCAATCCTGCCCAAAGATGTTGTCGTGCAATCGAAGGTAAGCTCCATCTCCCGCCTCACGAGTCGCCGGCGGCTTCACGTGATACATCGGCAGGTCGATAAGGCGCTGAACTGCAACGTTTTTCGCTCACCGCACTCGGTTGGGCCAGTTGCTAATACCCAGCGAAGAATTCGCCAGAGGATCGCCCATTCGTGGCCAATGACGCTGGTAGAGCACCAATCTCAGTGATGGATGGGGCATACGGTGTTCGTGGTCGTGGGCCAGATCACAATATGATGGTGATTTGGCTCACTGCAAAGCCGCCGAGCTGCGGTTTCCGTATTTCGGGCGATCAGCCCAGTGACCTGCGCCTTCGCTGGCCAGCGCCGCCGTGATCTATCCGTTATCAAACGGCGATACGCGCTTCACCTCATGTGACTTTCCTGAGAAACGTTTGTACCTTCCAGTTGTCTCCTTTACCGGAGCAAATAATTTCAAAACCACGAACCTGCGTGTGAGTGGGGCGGCTGTTGGCCCGGGACCGATCCGGCGTCCACGCTGCCGCCGGGTGTGATGCCCGGTGTGGCCTATCTCGCCGCCCACTGCCGTGCCCGACCGAGACGGCACGGCCCAACCCTTCCGCCTGTCTGACAGGCAACTCACGCCCGCCTCTGCGCGGGTGTCGTTGGCGCGCGCTCGCGAAAGGATCGAAGTTGAAGAACATCCGCAAGACGTTTGGTCTGGCCACCATCGCCGGGGTGCTTGCCGTGGCCCCGATGGCTTCAGTGCTGATGAGCGCCGGTACCGCTAATGCGGACGGTGGCGTGAACTGGGATGCCGTCGCGGCCTGCGAGTCCGGCGGCAAGTGGAACACGGCGACGGGCAACGGCTACTACGGTGGCCTGCAGTTCACGATGGGTACGTGGCACTCCAACGGGGGCAGCGGCTCGCCTCACCAGGCGAGCAAGGATGAGCAGATCCGCGTTGCCAACAACGTGCTGAAGAGCCAGGGCATCGGCGCATGGCCGGTCTGCGGCCGACGGGGATAGTTCCCGAACCACGATTCGCGAGAGCGGCGCTGGGCGACATGCCCCGCGTCGTTTTCTCTTTTGTCCCATCTACCTCAGAATTCTCTGAAGTCCATCACGTCCCGATAAAGAACTTTCGTCGCTTGTGTAACGCGTGAGATCTGTCACACGAATATCTGGTTGACCGCGTCAATAACGCAGCGCCTTGCAGCGGTCCTCGTGTCAAACGGTCGGGGAAGGACCGCACTCGTGAAGATCCAGGGATTGCGCAAGACAGTCACCAACGGCCTGAAGCTCGCCCTGCTCGCGGTCGCGTTCGCGATCGTGGCGATGGCCATGTCGACCGGGATGTCCGCAGGTACCGCTCATGCGGACTCGATGAACTGGGACGCCGTCGCACAGTGCGAGTCGGGCGGCAATTGGGCTGCCAGTACGGGTAACGGCCACTACGGCGGGCTGCAGTTCAAGCCGGCGACCTGGAGTTCCAACGGCGGCGTCGGATCGCCCGCCACGGCGTCGCGTGAAGAGCAGATCCGCGTTGCCGACAACGTTCTGGTCAGCCAAGGCCCGGGCGCGTGGCCGAAGTGCGGCGCAAAGGGTGGCACCCCGGCCATGTGGAACGTGTCCTCGATCACCACCACGCAGCAGCCCTCGACGGGCTGCCAGGCGATGCCGACCAAGGGACTGCTGGGTTTCATCAACCCCCGCCAGATGTGCACGGCCCTGCTGGGCCCGCTGGGCGCCCTGACTACTCAGCGCTGACGTCATTGCCGTCGGGGTCGGTGAACCAACCGTCAGCCGACGTCGCGGCGCCGGCTTCGGCCAAGACGTCACCGGTGTTGACACTCCACCACCACCTGTTGAGCACTACGCGCTCGTCATGGACCTCCACGAACTTCCAGATCAATTCGGGCCAACCGGCGCAGCCGGACAGATAACGCGGCACTCCGTCCGGTCCGGGACCCACCTCCGCGCCGACGAGGGGCGCCCACCACGCAGCGACGCCCGCAGGTCGGTCGCTGTCGGCGCACACCGCGAATACCCGTCCGAGTGGTTCAGGATCGAGGTCACGATCGATGAACGCGCAGAACTCGTTGCCCTCGACATCGGCGAGCGTGGCTCTGGTCGGCGGGTAGTCGTCGAGCACGCGAGCGCCAAGGGCCAAGAGGGCCGACACATCGCGAACGTATACGTCGAGATGGACCCGGTTCTTGACGACTTTCGCCTCCCGCTCCGGCCCAATCCTCAGGTGACGCTCGAACGCCTCGTCACCGAGGACGGTCCGCCAGAATGTCGTAACCGCCACGGGGCGGCTGCCCCCACGAATAGTTGGCCGAGGTGGACGGTCATCGGACATTGGGGAGGACGAAGGCCGCGCGACCTGCCACCGAAGCCAGATGGCGCGTCAGGATCACCTCGGGCACCAGGGATGAGGCGCGGATGCCCGCGGCGCCGAGAAACGCAGGCCGCGCGTTGACGATCCGGCCCACGATTCTGGACTCTTTGGCCAGCGATTGCGCTCGCGGCCGCCGCAGCGCCGCGAACCGCGCGAATGCTCCCCGTACGTCGTCGACGGCGTCTACGCAGTAACCAAACGTGGCGGGCGTCCGTAGAGATCGTTGCGGAGTCCCGTCGTCCTGGTCGGCGACGCGGCCCCGTTTCAACGACGACACCTGCCGCGTCCGTAACGACGCCTTCGATGAAGCTGGCGCTGCGATCGGTGTTATCGCCGGGAGATCGTCTCGAGTGCGTGCAGGCACATAGAGTGCAGATCTGTGGTTTCCTCGACGTAGATTCCCCATGACACCCGCAATCGAGTTCACAAGCGTCCCCACCTGGGCCGTTGCGCCCAATAGTCCCGCCGCAGATCTCTCCGGCCGGTACTGGACGGTGATCGCGTTCGTCGACGCAGGCTCCGACAGGGGAACGGCCGCCGAGATCGTCACCGGCTGGATCGCCCAGATCGAGGCCCGTCATCCCCGTGCCGCCCCCCGCGTTCATCGCGTCTCCGACGACGTCGCGGCGCGCAACGCGCTCACCGCGGACATCGCCACCGCACTCGTCGGTTGGCGGCTCATGATCGCGGGACCCGCAGACGCCTGCCTGCGCCTCAGGGCTCACGCCGTGAGGAACCACGTGGGCGACGACGAGATCACCGTGGCCAGTAACGAGGTGACGAATCGCGACGTGCACTGTGCGCACTGTCGTTCGGTCACCCGCGCGGCCGTCGAACTCAAGGGTGGCGTCGTCTGCGTCGGAT
The DNA here is from genome assembly GCA_038244615.1 of Mycobacteriales bacterium. Taxonomy (GTDB): domain Bacteria; phylum Actinomycetota; class Actinomycetes; order Mycobacteriales; family Mycobacteriaceae; genus Mycobacterium. Next base: position 26,456 of record JBBRTH010000028.1, read on the forward strand.
GCGGTCGTCACCTCGTCGTTCATCCGCATGTTTCACGTCGAATCGGTGCACATCTGGGCTCCATGGGCGACGCCGAAGACGCCGCGCGGCAGGTGAGCAGGTGAGTGTCCTGGAGCTGGTGGTGGTCGCCATCGACGATCGAGTACCCGGTGTCCGTGCTCTGACCCTGTCCCGTGGCGACGGCGGACCGCTGCCGTCGTTCACGCCGGGCAGTCACCTCGTCGTCGAGTGCGGACCCGTCGCCAACGCGTACTCCCTGACCGGCGACGGCGTGTCACCGACGACCTACGCCATCTCGGTCCTGGAGTGTCCCAACGGATCTGGTGGCTCCCAGTGGATTCACCACGAACTGGTCGCGGGGGACACCGTCGTCGCCCTTGCGCCCCGCAGTGCCTTCGCGCCGGTATTGCGGGCGGCCAGGCACCTCTTGGTGGCGGCCGGCATCGGAATCACGCCGATGGTGTCCCACCTGCGCAGCGCCCGCCGATGGTGCCGTGAGGTCGAACTGCTCTACATCCACCGCGAGGGACGCGGGGCCCATGTCGACGACATCGAGGCGCTCGCGGACAACGCGACGATCTTCACCGACCGCGGGACCTTCACGACGGCATTGGACGGCGCCTTGGCCGGCCAACCGCTCGGAACCCATCTCTACGTCTGTGGCCCCACGTCATTCATGGATGAGGTCACCACTCGGGCAACGGAACTGGGATGGCCCCCGAGTCGGGTGCACGTGGAGCACTTCGGGACGGAGCCGTTCGGTCCTGGCGAGCCATTCGAGGTGCACCTGAGTGCGACCGGCGACAGCTTCAGCGTCGAATCCGGAGTCTCGCTGCTCGCGGCGCTGCAGGCGCGCGGCCACGATGTTCCCAACCTGTGCAGACAGGGCGTCTGTGGCGAATGCCGGATCACGGTGACCGGAGGCGAGATACTTCATCGGGACCTGTACTTGAGCGAGCACGAGCGCTCGACCGGGGAGTCGATGATGTGCTGCGTGTCCAGGGCGGCCGGCGATCGATTGGAGTTGGCCTTGTGACTGGAGTGGCCTTGTGACTGGAGTGACCTTGTGACTGGAGTGACCTTGTGACTGGAGTGACACTGTGACGACATCCGCACCAGACTTGTTCGCCGCCTTCCCCTTTCCGTTCCCGGCCGACCGCTATCGGTACAGCACGAACCTCGAGCCGGCAGGAGCCACGGTGGTGACCCCGACTGGCCAGTGGGGCGACCGCGTCGTCGACGTCGACAGTGAGTACGAAGGCGAGCTCGCCGAGCGCGCCGCGATCCTTGCAGCGGACCCCACCCGCCATCTCGTCCTGCCGCACATGCGGCCCGCGTGCTGGGACACGATGCTCACCCTCATGCGTGAGTTGGCCACCGCGTATCCGGACACCATGTCGCTGACCGGCGATGGCACCACGTGGCGCTGGCGCAACTCCCGTCTCGGGGTGGTTCAGGACTTCGTGTTCGGCGATGAGTCCACGCTGCCCGTCGAGCCGCTGGCCTACATCGCCGGCCAGGTGCAGGAGGACATCGTTCTCCTCGATCAGCGCGACGGCGACTTGTTCGGCGACGCAGGCGTCGTGACGTTCGCCGCCGCCTGGTCCTTCGGATTCGACGTCGGCATGGAGTTCCTCGAGATTCACGGCCCGGTGCCGCGTCTTCGCGAGAGCGGAGTCATCACCCGAGCGCGCGACTTCCTTCTGCGACTGCAACCCAACGAAGCCTTCCGGCGGACCAACTGGTCGATGGCGGTCGGTCGCCGCCTGGACCTCTCGCTGGAGCGCTACCCCGAGTGGGCCCCTGATCGCGCGCTGGCGGCGACCGTCGACGACGAGACGTTCGGCCGCCTGATCCACCTGCGGGTGGAGGCCCAGCATCTGATCAGGCTGCCGGAGTCCGGCGCCATCTGCTTCCTGATCCGCACCTACATGCTGCCGCTGTGCGACCTCGTCACCGTCGAGGCGTGGCGGCTGCGCACCGCGGCCGTGCTCGCCGAGCTACCCGAGGACCTCGCCGACTACAAGGGCTTCGCCCCCTACCGCGATCGCGTCGTGACATGGCTGCGATCGCGTGGAGGAACGTGACCGCATCCCGGGCCCCTTTGCCGACCTCGACGCATTCTTGGCGCTGCCCCGGGTGTCTGGTCTGGCGGTGTCCGCCGACGGATCCCGTGCGGTCACGACGGTCACCGATCTGAACGCGAAGCGCAACGAGTACGTCACGGCGGTGTGGGAGCTTGACGTCACCGGCGAGCGGCCTGCCCGACGCCTCACCCGCGGCGCCAAGGGGGAGTCGTCGCCGGTATTCGCCGCGGGCGGAGACCTCTTCTTCGTCGCCACGCGCGACGTTCCCGGCTCCGACGGCGGCGACGAACCGACGCCATCGCTGTGGCGGCTTCCGGCCGCCGGCGGAGAGGCCGTCGCCATCCTCGAACTTGCCGGCGGGGTGAACGCGGTTCATGCCGCGCGCGACGCGGACCGCACGCTGGTCACCGCGTCGCTGATGCCGTCCGCCCGAACCGTGGATGACGACAAGCGCCTGCGCGCGTTGCGCAAGGACAACAAGATCTCGGCCCTTTTGCACGCGGGGTACCCGGTTCGCCACTGGGATCACGACATCGGCCCCGCCCAGCCGCATCTCGTCGACGTGACCGGCGGGCACGAGCGCAGCGACACGGGGAGCGGTTCAGGCGTTCGCGACCTGACGCCCGAACCCGGACAAGGCCTGCGAGACGCCGGCATCGACCTCAGCGCGGACGGCCGGTTCGTCGTCGCGTCGTGGGCGGTGGCCGGTCCCGGCGCCTCCATCCGTCAGACGCTGGTGCGAATCGACGTCGCCACCGGCGAACGCACGACGATCGCGGACGACCCGATCGCCGACCTCGGCGCACCGGCGATCTCGCCCGACGGCTCGGCGCTGGCGTTCGTTCGCGAGGTGCACTCCACGCCGGAGTCCGCTCCGCGGATCATGTTGTGCCACATGAGCTTCGGCGAAGCATTCACAGAGGTCGCCACCGACTGGGACCGTTGGCCCACTTCCGTCACGTGGACGGCGGACGGCTCGGCACTGCTCGTCACGGCCGACGAGGCGGGCCGCGGCCCGGTCTTCGTCGTCGATCCCGCGGACTCCTCGGTCACCCGACTGACCCACGACGACTTCACCTATACGAACGTGTGCCTCGCGCCGGGCGGCGTGGTCTATGCGCTGCGCAGCTCGTACCTGTCGCATCCGCACCCCGTGCGCATCGATCCCGATGGTGCCATCACGCCGTTGCCTTGTCGTGACATGCCCGCTCTCCCCGGCGAGCTGACCGAGGTGACGGCTGTCGCGGACGACGGCCGCCAGGTGCGTTCGTGGCTGGTGCTGCCGGACGGGGAGGAGCCCGCACCCCTGGTGGTGTGGATTCACGGCGGCCCGCTCGCGAGTTGGAATTGCTGGCACTGGCGCTGGAATCCCTGGTTGTTGGCGGCGCACGGCTACGCGGTAGTGCTGCCCGATCCGGCGCTGTCGACGGGCTACGGCCAGGAATTCATCCAACGCGGTTGGGGCGCATGGGGCTTCGCGCCCTACACCGATCTGATGGCTGGCACCGATGAGGTGCTCGAGCATCCGAGGATCGATGCGACGCGCACCGCGGCGATGGGCGGGTCGTTCGGCGGATACATGGCCAACTGGATCGCAGGCCACACCGACCGATTCGACGCGATCATCACTCACGCGAGCCTGTGGGCGTTGGACCAGTTCGGGCGACCACCGACGGCGGCTACTGGTGGGCTCGGGAGATGACGACACAGATGGCCGAGTGGAACTCGCCGCACGAGAGCGTCGGCGAGATCAGTACCCCGATGCTCGTCATCCACGGCGACAAGGACTACCGGTGCCGATCGGCGAGGGCCTGCGGCTCTGGTTCGAACTGCTGACGCAGTCTGGACTTCCCGCCGCAGATGACGGCACCAGTCAGCACCAGTTCCTGTACTTCCCGACCGAGGGGCACTGGGTGCTCGCGCCGCAGCACACCAAGATCTGGTATCAGGTCGTCCTCGCCTTCCTGGGGCGCCATCTGCTCGGTGAAGACGTCGAGCTTCCGGAAACGCTCGGGTGACGCACCGGTAGCTTGGAGCCATGACCGCAGCGCAGCGTGAATTCGACATCGTGCTCTACGGGGCGACCGGGTTCGTCGGCAAGTTGACCGCCCAGTACCTCGCCACCGCGGGCGGGGGCGCCCGCATCGCCCTTGCCGGACGTTCTTCGCAGAAGTTGCTCGCGGTACGCGAGTCGCTCGGCGAAGCCGCGCAGTCGTGGCCCCTCATCGAGGCCGATGCGGCTTCGCCGTCCACGCTCAATGACATGGCGGCCCGCACGCGGGTCGTCATCACCACGGTCGGGCCGTATACCAAGTACGGCGTGCCGCTGGTTGCCGCGTGCGCGGCGGCGGGCACCGACTACGCAGACCTCACCGGCGAGACGATGTTCATCCGCGAGAGCATCGACCTCTTCCACAAGGAAGCGGCCGACAACGGCGCCCGCATCGTCCATTCCTGCGGATTCGACTCCATTCCTTCGGATCTCACGGTGTACGCGCTCTACCAACGGGCGCTCGCCGACGGCGCAGGCGAGCTCGGCGAGACCAACTTCGTGCTCCGCGGTTTCGCCGGAGGGGTGTCCGGTGGAACCGCCGCCTCGATGCTGGAGGTCATGCAGACCTCGTCGACCGACCCGGAGGCGCGGCGCGCGATGAACGATCCCTACACGCTGACGACGGATCGTGGCGCCGAACCCGAGTTCGGCCACCAGTCCGACACGCCGTGGCGTCGCGGCCGCGACATCGCCCCCGAACTCGACGGAATCTGGACCGGTGCGTTCGCGATGGGTGCGCCGAACGCGCGAATCGTGCGGCGCAGCAACGCGTTGCTCGACTGGGCGTACGGCCGCTCGTTCCGCTACGCGGAGAACATGAGTGTGGGTTCATCGGTGGTCGCGCCCGTCGCGGCGGCGTTGGGCACCGCTGCCAATGCCGCCGTTCTGAGCCTCGGCAGCAGGTACTTCGACAAGTTGCCCCGCGGCCTGGTCGAGCGCGTGCTACCGAAGCCGGGCACGGGCCCGAGTGAACGCGCCCGCGACAACGGCCACTACCGGGTGGAGACGTACACCACGACGTCGAGCGGCGCCCGATACCGGGCGACGATGGCGCAGCAGGGCGACCCCGGCTACAAGGCGACGTCTGTCTTGTTGGGGGAGTGCGGACTTGGGCTCGCGCTCGATCGCGACGCCCTCGCCGAACTCCGGGGCGTGCTGACACCGGCTGCCTCGATGGGCGACGCCTTGCTGGCTCGTCTCCCGGGCGCGGGCGTGACGTTGGACGTCGTGCGTCTCTAGAACGGAACGGCTGTGCGTCAAGATCGTTAGGACTAAAGTCGCAAGCGCGCTCGTGCACATCCGACGATGAAGGTGGACAGGTCATGGCTGGTCTCGACGAACTCCTCAACGAGATACCCACGCAACAGATTGCCAGCAAGCTAGGTGCCGACGAAGGCGAGGTGAACAGCGCGATCCAGACGCTGGTCCCACTTCTTCTCGGAGGCCTGCAGCAGAACGCGCAGGATCCGGGCCACGCCTCCAACATCGAGAACGCGGCGAGCACTCACGCCGCCAGCGGTCTGCTCGATGGTGGGGTGAGCGTCGACCAGGTCGACGAGGCCGACGGATCCAAGGCGATCTCCAAGATCTTCGGTGGCAATGACACCGGCCAGGTCGCGGCAGCACTGTCGGGCGGCGGTGCCGGCAATAGTGCCCTGATCAAGCAGCTGCTACCGATCCTCGCGCCGATCGTGCTCGCCTACATCGGCAAGCAGCTCACCAAGGGTTCGGCCCCGGCCGCGCCTGCCCAGGCGCAGGCCGCGGGTGGCGGCGGGATCGGCGACATTCTCGGCAGCATCCTCAGCGGAGCCGCCGGGGGTGGCGGTGGCGGCAACAACACCCCGCTTGGCAGCATCCTCGGCAGCGTGCTCGGCGGCGGTCAGGGCGGCGGCGGACTCGGGGACATCCTCGGCGGCCTGCTCGGCGGGAAGAAATAGCCCCGCGAGCAGACGCAAGGGTGCTCGAACGCGCGGCGTGCCGGGGGCTTTTATGTCTGCTCGCGAGTTCTTTCTAGACTGTCCAGGTGACCGTCAGCCCGAAATCCGCAGACAGCCCGGGGGTGCAGTCCCTACCCACGTCGTGGGATCCGGCAGCGGTAGAGACCGAGCTGTATCAGGGCTGGGTCGATGCGGGCTATTTCACCGCGGACGCGTCCAGCGATAAGCCGGCGTATTCGATCGTGCTACCTCCGCCGAACGTGACCGGCAGCCTGCACATGGGCCATGCGCTCGACCACACGCTGATGGATGCGCTGACCCGGCGCAAGCGCATGCAGGGCTACGAGGTGCTGTGGCTTCCAGGCATGGACCATGCGGGTATCGCCACCCAGAGCGTGGTGGAGAAGCAACTCGCCGCGGACGACAAGACGAAGGAAGACTTCGGCCGTGAGCTGTTCATCGACAAGGTGTGGGACTGGAAGCACGAGTCCGGCGGCACCATCGGCGTGCAGATGCGCCGACTCGGTGACGGCGTCGACTGGAGCCGGGACCGCTTCACCATGGATGACGGGTTGTCGCGCGCGGTGCGGACGATCTTCAAGCGGCTCTACGACGCGGGCCTGATCTACCAGGCCGAGCGCCTGGTCAACTGGTCCCCGTTCCTCGAAACGGCGATCTCGGACCTGGAGGTGAAGTACGAGGAGGTCGAGGGGGAGCTGGTCTCCTTCCGCTACGGATCCATGGACGACGCGCAGCCACACCTGGTGGTGGCCACCACCCGGATCGAGACGATGCTCGGTGACACCGCGATCGCCGTGCACCCGGACGACGAGCGGTACCGGGAGCTGGTCGGCCAGACCCTTCCGCATCCGTTCCTGAGTCGTGACATCATCATCGTTGCCGATGCGCACGTCGACCCCGAATTCGGCACGGGTGCAGTCAAAGTCACGCCCGCTCACGATCCGAACGACTTCGAGATCGGTGTCCGGCACAACCTGCCGATGCCGTCGATCATGGACGATAAGGGCCGCATCGCCGGTACCGGAACGCGATTCGACGGCTTGGACCGCTTCGACGCACGCGTCGCGGTGCGGGAAGCGCTGGCGGCAGAGGGTCGGATCGTCGAGGAGAAGCGGCCCTATCTCCACAGCGTCGGGCACTCGGAGCGCAGCGGCGAACCCATCGAGCCTAGGCTGTCGCTGCAGTGGTGGGTCAACGTCTCGTCGCTGGCGATCGCCGCGGGCGACGCGGTGCGCAACGGCGACACCGTGATTCACCCCGCCAGCTTGGAACCGCGATGGTTCGCCTGGGTGGACAACATGCACGACTGGTGCATCTCGCGCCAGCTGTGGTGGGGGCACCGCATCCCGATCTGGCACGGCCCGAACGGCGAGAAGGTCTGCGTCGGGCCGGATGAAATCCCGCCGGAGGGTTGGGAGCAGGACCCCGACGTGCTGGACACGTGGTTCTCGTCGGCCCTGTGGCCGTTCTCCACGATGGGCTGGCCCGATCGCACACCGGAGCTCGAAAAGTTTTATCCCACAAGCGTTCTCGTTACCGGCTACGACATCCTGTTCTTCTGGGTGGCACGCATGATGATGTTCGGCACCTTCGTGGGCGATGACGACGCCATCACCGTCGGCGGGATCCGCGGTCCGCAGGTGCCGTTCGAGAACGTCTTCCTGCACGGCCTGATCCGCGACGAGTTCGGCCGCAAGATGAGCAAGTCCAAGGGCAACGGCATCGACCCGTTGGACTGGGTCGACGCGTTCGGCGCGGATGCTCTGCGGTTCACCCTGGCGCGAGGGGCCAACCCCGGCGGTGACATGTCGATCGGCGAGGACAACGCCCGTGCGTCACGGAACTTCGCCACCAAGCTGTTCAACGCCACCAGATTCGCGTTGATGAACGGGGCGGCGATGACCCTCTCGGGCGAAGAGCAGAAGGCCCAGTCCGCGCTCCACCTCACCGACGGGCTCACCGACGCCGACCGCTGGATCCTCGGCAGGCTGGAAGAGGTTCGCGCGGAAGTCGATTCGGCCTTCGACGGCTACGAGTTCAGCCGGGCCTGCGAGTCGCTATACCACTTCGCCTGGGACGAGTTCTGCGACTGGTACCTCGAGCTGGCCAAGGTGCAACTCGCCGACCAGCCCGACGGGCCCACCAACGCCGTGCTCGCCGCCGTTCTCGACAGCCTGCTCAAACTGCTGCACCCGGTGATGCCGTTCGTCACCGAGACGCTGTGGAAGGCATTGAGGGGGGACGGTCCGGGTCCCGAGTCGCTAGTGATCGCGGACTGGCCGGAGCCATCCGGGATGGCCCTCGACGCGCTCGCCGGCAGCCGCATCGCCGACATGCAGAAGCTCGTCACCGAAGTCCGTCGATTCCGCAGCGATCAAGGACTCAACGACAGGCAGCGCGTGCCAGCGCGACTGGTCGGAATCACCGAGGCGGACGTGAGCACCCAGGTGGCCGCCGTCACCTCGCTGGCCTGGCTCACCGAACCCGCCGACGGCTTCACCCCGTCGGCGGCCGTCGAGGTCAGGCTCGCGCGCGGCACCGTGCTCGTCGAACTCGACACCTCGGGAACCGTCGACGTTGCGGCCGAGCGACGAAGGCTGGAGAAGGACCTGGCCGCAGCCAAGAAGGAACTGGCTCAGACCGCCGCGAAGTTGGGCAGCGACGAGTTCCTCGCCAAGGCGCCCGACGCCGTCGTCGACAAGATCCGGGGGCGCCAGCAGATCGCGGGCGAAGAGGTGGAGCGGATCACGGCCCGTCTGGTCGGGCTCGGATGAATATGGCGGAACCCACACCCGACGAGATCGCCTCACTTCTGCAGGTCGAGCACCTGCTCGACCAGAGCTGGCCCGAGACGAAACTCGAACCAAGCACCAGGCGGATCGCTGCGTTGATGGAGCTGCTGGGGTCCCCTCAGCGCGCGTACCCGAGCATCCACGTCGCCGGCACCAACGGGAAGACCTCCGTGGCCCGCATCATCGACGCGCTGCTGACCGCCCTGCACCGTCGCACCGGGCGCACCACTAGCCCCCACCTGCAGTCGGCCGTGGAGCGCATCTCCATCGACGGCCAGCCGATCAGCCCGGCGCTGTACGTCGACACCTATCGCGAGCTGGAACCGTTCGTCGAGCTCGTCGACAAGCAGTCCCAGGCCGGAATGCTTGCTGGCGGGGCAGGTCCGCGAATGAGCAAGTTCGAGGTCGTCACGGCCATGGCGTTCGCGGCCTTCGCCGACGCGCCGATCGACGTGGCGGTGGTCGAGGTCGGCATGGGCGGCCGGTGGGACGCCACCAACGTCGTCGATGCGCCCGTCGCGGTCATCACGCCCATTGGCATGGACCACACCGAATATCTCGGCGATACCATCGCCGAGATCGCCGGGGAGAAGGCAGGCATCATCGTCAAGCGTGACGACGACCTGGTAGGTACCGACACCGTCGTGATCATCGGCCAACAGGTACCCGAGGCGATGGAAGTCGTTCTCGCGGAGGCGATTCGGGCCGACGCCGCAGTGGCACGTGAAGGTTCGGAGTTCGCGGTACTTCGCCGGCAGGTCGCCATCGGCGGCCAACTGCTGGAACTGCAGGGACTAGGCGGCGTGTATCCCGAGGTGTTCCTGCCGCTGCACGGCGAGCATCAGGCTCACAACGCGCTCGTCGCGCTCGCCGCGGTCGAGGCGTTCTTCGGCGCGGGTGCGGACCGTCAGCTCGACGTCGACGCGGTGCGCGAGGGTTTCGCGGCGGCGACGAGCCCCGGTCGGTTGGAACGCATGCGCAGCGCCCCGACAGTGTTCATCGACGCGGCGCACAACCCTGCCGGTGCGGCAGTGCTCACCCAAGCCCTGGCCGACGAGTTCGACTTCCGCCACCTGGTCGGCGTCGTCTCGGTGATGGGTGACAAGGACGTCGACGGCATCCTGGCCGCCCTCGAACCGGCCTTCGACCAGGTGGTGATGACGCACAACGGGTCACCGCGTGCCATGGACGTCGAGGGTCTGGCGATGCGCGCCGAGGAACTCTTTGGTCCCGACCGGGTGCTCACGGCGCAGACGCTGCCCGACGCCATCGAGGCGGCGATCGCGTTGGCTGAGGAAGGCGGAAACGACATGGACTCCTCCGGGTTTACCGACGGCTTCTCGGGCAGCGGCATCGTCATCACGGGGTCGGTGGTCACCGCGGGCGCGGCGCGCACCCTGTTCGGACGGGATCCCTCGTGAGCGAGCCGGTCGAACAGCAGCCGGTGGGTCCGGACCCGTGGAAGAGCTTCCGCGGCGTGATGGCGGGCACGCTGATCCTCGAAGCGATCGTGGTTCTCCTTGCGCTGCCGGTGGTTTCGGTCTCTCAAGGCGGGCTTACGTGGACCAGCGGCGGTTTCCTCATCGGGATGACGGGCGTGCTGATACTGCTGGCTGGAGTGCAGGGCAGGCCTTGGGCGCTGAAGGCGAATCTGGCCGCTCAGGTGGTGCTCATCGGCGGGGTGGTGATCCACGCTGCAATCGGCTTCATCGGCGTGGTCTTCGGCGCCGTGTGGTTGCTGATCGCCTACCTGCGAGCCGAGGTGAAGCGGCGTCAGGACCGCGGCCTGCTGCCCGGTCAGCAGCTCCCTCCTACTGACGGGTAGGGTTCGACGCCGTGACTGAGCGGACGCTGGTGTTGGTCAAGCCCGACGGCGTGAAGCGCCTCCTCGTGGGGGAGATTCTCAGCCGAATCGAACGCAAGGGCCTGTCGATCGCGGCCCTGGAACTCAAGGACGTCAGCGAGGCTCTGGCCCGGCAGCACTATGCCGAGCACGAGGGCAAGCCCTTCTTCCCGTCGCTGCTCGAGTTCATCACCTCGGGCCCGGTCGTGGCGGTCATCGTGGAGGGGCCTCGGGCGGTTGCGGCGTTCCGTCAGATCGCCGGCGGCACCGATCCGGTCGACAAGGCTGCGCCCGGCACCATCCGCGGTGACCTGGCCCTGGTCACCCAGGACAACCTCGTGCACGGCTCGGATTCGCCTGATTCGGCGGTCCGCGAGATCGAGCTCTGGTTCCCCGGCCGTTAGCTGTCTTCAGGGGCCTAGAACGGCACCTCGTCGGAATCCGCGCGGCGGTGTGGGATACTGGCCGAGGGTGGCCTGCTTCATAACGGAGCTGGACACCCGGATGAAGACTTGGACGAGCGCGACCACCTAGGACACATTCCGAGTGCGGCGCGGCGTCCAGCCGTCATTCAGCCAGGCACTGAGGGTTCTACGAGCCGCTCGGAGCGAGACCATGACAAGCCCGGGAAGAGTTCCACGGGTCCATAGCGAAAGCCCTCGTGTGGCCGCGTCATTACAACGCGCCCGGGGGCTTGAGGAGAGTACGTGGCTGACCGTGATGTTCATGCCCCATTCGACCTATCAGAAGACATTCGGCGCGACGAGGAGCCCTCGGTTCAGCTGAGCGGCGAGCCCGCCAGCCTCTTCACCGAGAGCGTCGCAGCCACCATCCCGGAGGTCGCACAGGCCCTTGAGGTTGAGCCCGAGCCGCCCCCCGTGCCGGAACCGCTCCCTGCGAGCTCCGCACCTGCGCCCTACATGCCGCTGTTCGTCGCACCGCAGCCCGTAGCGTTCGTGGCTCCCAAACCCGTCGTCGTCGTCGAATCCGAGGACGATGACGTCGAGGACGATGACGTCGATGACGAGGACGACGTCTCGGGTGACTCCGACGACGAGAACGGCGATCGCCCCGCGAACCGCCGCCGTCGTCGTGGCCGTCGCGGACGCGGGCGTGGTCGCGGTGAACAGAGCGGCGACGAGGACGGCGACAACGACGCGGTTGACGAGGGCGAGTCGGACGATGCCTCCGAGGACGATGCCTCCGAGGACGATGCCTCCGGTGACGATGACGCCGACGAGGAGAACGCAGGTGGTGACGGGGCCAACCGTCGTCGACGCCGTCGACGCCGCCGCAAGACCGGTGGCGGCGAGGGCAATGACCCCAGCGCGCCCGACGACCCCCCGAACACCGTCGTCCACGAACGCCAGCCACGCGCCGAGAAGCCTGCCAAGAACAACAACGAGATTCAGGGCATCGCCGGGTCGACCCGGCTGGAGGCCAAGCGCCAGCGCCGCCGTGACGGCCGGGACGCGGGCCGGCGTCGCCCACCCATCCTGAGCGAGGCCGAGTTCCTGGCTCGACGCGAAGCCGTTCAGCGGATGATGGTGATCCGCGACAAGGTCCGTAGCGAACCGCCGCACGAAGGCGACCGCTACACACAGATCGCCGTGCTCGAGGACGGCGTCCTCGTGGAGCACTTCGTGACGAGTGCCGCGTCGGCGTCTCTGGTCGGGAACGTGTACCTCGGCATCGTGCAGAACGTGCTGCCCTCCATGGAGGCGGCGTTCGTCGACATTGGTCGCGGTCGCAACGGCGTGCTCTATGCCGGTGAGGTGAACTGGGAAGCCGCCGGACTCGGTGGCGCGCAGCGCAAGATCGAGCAGGCGCTCAAGCCGGGCGATTACGTCATCGTGCAGGTCAGCAAGGATCCCGTCGGTCACAAGGGCGCCCGGTTGACCACGCAGGTGTCGTTGGCGGGGCGGTACCTGGTGTACGTGCCCGGTGCTTCGTCGACGGGTATCAGTCGCAAGTTGCCGGACACCGAACGCCAGCGGCTGAAGGAGATCCTGCGGGAGGTCGTTCCGGCAGACGCTGGCGTCATCATCCGCACTGCATCCGAGGGCGTCAAGGAAGACGACATCCGCACCGACGTCAACCGGTTGCAGGAGCGCTGGACGCAGATCGAGGCCAAGGGTGCCGAGATCACCGCCAAGGCCGCTGGCGCCGCGATGGCGTTGTACGAAGAGCCGGACGTCCTCGTCAAGGTGATCCGCGATCTGTTCAACGAGGACTTCACCGGTTTGATCGTGTCCGGTGACGAAGCCTGGAACACGATCAGCGACTACGTGACGTCGGTGGCGCCAGAGCTTCTTCCGCGCATGAGCAAGTACGAGCCCGCTGCTGCTGATGGTCCCGACGTGTTCGCCGTGCACCGGATCGACGAGCAATTGACGAAGGCGATGGATCGCAAGGTGTGGCTGCCCTCCGGCGGCACGCTGGTCATCGACCGCACCGAGGCGATGACCGTCGTGGACGTCAACACGGGCAAGTTCACCGGCTCGGGCGGAAACCTCGAGCAGACCGTCACGCGCAACAACCTCGAGGCCGCGGAGGAGACCGTTCGGCAGCTCCGGCTGCGCGACATCGGCGGCATGATCGTCATCGACTTCATCGACATGGTGTTGGAATCCAACCGCGATCTGGTGCTGCGCCGGCTGACCGAGGCCCTCTCGCGGGACCGAACCCGCCACCAGGTGTCCGAGGTGACCTCGCTCGGGCTGGTGCAGTTGACCCGCAAGAAGCTGGGCACCGGGCTCATCGAGGCCTTCTCGACCACCTGCCCGCAGTGCGCAGGGCGCGGAATCATGCTGCACGGCGATCCGGTGGACTCCAACTCGACCGCAGGCCGCAAGAACGAGCCGGGGACCGGCCGTCGCAGCAAGCGCGGAAAGAAGGCCGGCCGGACCGAAGAAGAGGTCCAGGTCGCCAAGGTGCCGTCGCACATACCGGGTGAGCATCCGATGTTCAGGGCCATGGCCGCGGCCACCGGTCGCGAAGAGGGCGACGAGGACGACGAGGACGGTGTCCCCGAAGACGTTGAGGGCGCCGAAGACGCCGTCGTCGAAGGATCCGAGGACTTGGCGGCGAATGAGCCCGTCGAGGAGGTCCTGGCGGAGGAGTCCGACGAGGACGATGACGATCTCGACGACGACGACGACGATGACGATGACGATGACGATGACGATGACGATGACGATGACGATGACGATGATGATGATGATGATGATGAGGACGACGACATCGAAGTCATCGACGTCAATGTTGACGAGGACCTCGACGACGATGATGAGGACCTCGACGACGATGACGAGGACGACGACGATGACGAGGACGACGACGAGGACGATGACGATGAGCCCCTCGTCGCCGTGGCCGGCCGTCCGCGGCGTCGTCGTGCAGCCGCCCGCCCTGCTGGTCCGCCGGTCGCATGACAGCCGACTCGCCGCGAGATGGGTCGCGGTTTGACCCTTTACCCGCTGGTCACGTAATCTTGCACAGTTGTCTGCAGGCCCCTTGACGACGGGGGCCCGTGACGCGCGGGGCATACGACCCCGCACCCCAGATCCGCGTTCGCAACCTTCGGGTGGCGCGCGCCCGCAAGCGAAGCAGAGGATGCACGACCACGATGGCAGCCCAAAATCCTACGTACGCAATCGTCAAGACCGGCGGCAAGCAGTACAAGGTCGCGGTCGGTGACATAGTCAAGGTCGAGAAGCTGGAGCTCGAAGCCGGCGACTCCGTCTCGCTGCCAGTGGCGCTCGTCGTCGACGGCGCGAAGGTCACGACGGCCGCGAAGGACCTGGAAAAGGTCGCCGTCACCGCTGAGGTGCTCGAGCACACCAAGGGCCCGAAGATCCGAATCCACAAGTTCAAGAACAAGACCGGTTATCACAAGCGCCAAGGCCACCGTCAGAAGCTGACTGTCGTCAAGGTCACGGACATCTCGTAAGTAAGGGAGCGAACTAATGGCACATAAGAAGGGCGCTTCCAGCTCGCGCAACGGTCGCGACTCCAACTCACAGCGCCTCGGCGTGAAGCGGTTCGGCGGTCAGGTCGTCAAGGCGGGCGAGATCATCGTTCGCCAGCGCGGCACCCACTTCCACCCCGGCGTCAACGTCGGACGTGGTGGCGACGACACTCTGTTCGCCACCACTCCCGGCGCCGTCCTCTTCGGCGTCAAGCGTGGGCGCAAGACGGTCAACATCGTCCGCACCGTACGCACTGAGTCCTAGAAGTTCGAGGACTTCTCCGCGAATGTGAAGCTGCCGCGAATTCTCGACTCGACAGTGTTTGACGCTCTTCGCGCAAGCGCTCATCGCCGGCATTAGCTTCACATTCGACGGAAGGAAACTCCGATGGCTCGATTCGTCGATCGCGTCGTCATTCACGCGCGTGCAGGTAGTGGCGGTAGAGGTTGCGCTTCGGTGCACCGCGAGAAGTTCAAGCCGCTCGGCGGACCCGATGGTGGCAACGGCGGTCGCGGCGGCAGCATCGTGCTCGTCGTCGATCCTCAGGTCCACACGCTGCTCGACTTTCACTTCCACTCGCATGTCGACGCTCCGTCCGGAAAGCAGGGGATGGGCAACAACAAGGAGGGCGCCAACGGTGGCGACCTTGAGTTGAGAGTCCCCGACGGCACCGTGGTGCTCGACGAGCAGGGGCGGCTCCTCGCCGACCTGACCGGTGAGGGCACGCGATTCGAAGCCGCTGCCGGCGGCCGCGGTGGACTGGGCAACGCCTCGCTGTCCTCGCGGGCCCGCAAGGCGCCTGGTTTTGCGCTGCTCGGCGAGAAGGGGCAGGCCCGCGACCTCACCCTCGAACTCAAGTCCGTGGCCGATGTCGGCCTGGTCGGCTTTCCCTCGGCGGGGAAGTCCTCGCTGGTGTCGGTGATCTCGGCGGCCAAGCCGAAGATCGCCGACTACCCGTTCACCACGTTGGTGCCGAATCTCGGTGTCGTCTCTGCGGGGGAGCACACCTTCACCGTCGCCGACGTCCCCGGTCTGATTCCCGGTGCGTCCGAGGGTCGCGGACTCGGCCTGGACTTCCTGCGTCACATCGAACGCTGCGCCGTGCTGGTGCACGTCGTTGATTGCGCGACGATGGACCCCGGTCGCGATCCGATCTCCGACATCGACGCGCTGGAGGCCGAACTGGCCGCCTACACCCCGACGTTGCAGGGTGACTCATCACT
Source organism: Mycobacteriales bacterium (assembly GCA_038244615.1). GTDB lineage: Bacteria > Actinomycetota > Actinomycetes > Mycobacteriales > Mycobacteriaceae > Mycobacterium. Next base: position 42,383 of record JBBRTH010000028.1, read on the forward strand.
CGGTGACCTCGCCGAGCGGCCACGTGCCGTGGTGCTCAACAAGATCGACGTGCCGGACGCGCGCGAACTCGCCGACTTCGTCCGCGCGGAGGTGGCCGAGCGATACGGTTGGCCGGTCTTCGAGATCTCCACCGTCAGCCGGGACGGGTTGCGGCCGTTGACATTCGCGCTGTGGGACATGGTGGCGGCGTATCGCAAGGCGCAACCCGTCGTGGCACCGCGGCGGCCCGTGATTCGGCCGATCCCGGTCGACGAGAGTGGCTTCACCGTGTCGTCCGACGGCGAGGGTGGCTTCGTGGTGCACGGCACCCGCCCCGAGCGCTGGATCGGCCAGACCGACTTCACCAACGACGAGGCAGTCGGTTACCTGGGCGACCGGCTGGCCCGACTCGGCGTCGAGGACGAACTGTTGAAGCTGGGAGCGAAGCCCGGTTGTGCCGTCACGATCGGCGACATGACCTTCGACTGGGAGCCGCAAACGCCTGCGGGCGTGGACGTCACGATGTCGGGTCGCGGCACCGACCTGCGGTTGGAGCAGGACGACCGGGTCCGGGCCGACGAGCGGAAGATCGCCCGCAAGCAGCGACGGGAAAGTCGCGGAGACCCAGACTCCACGAACGACGAGCGGTCGTGACCAGCCCACACCGCGAGGCCATCCGAACGGCCCGCAGCGTGGTCGTGAAGATCGGCACCACCGCGCTGACCACGCCCAAGGGTGTGTTCGACGCGAGCAGGCTCGCTTCGTTGGCCGACGCCATCCAGGCGCGGATGAAGGCGGGCTCCGACGTCGTCATCGTGTCGTCGGGTGCCATCGCCGCAGGCATCGAACCGCTGGGACTCTCGCGGCGGCCCACCGACCTTGCCACCAAGCAGGCCGCGGCAAGTGTCGGTCAGGTGGCGTTGGTGAATGCCTGGAGCGCTGCGTTCGACCGCTACGACCGCACGGTCGGCCAGGTTCTCCTGAGTGCCCACGACATCTCGATGCGCGTGCAGCACACCAACGCTCAACGCACCTTGGACCGACTTCGGGCCCTGCACGCCGTCGCGATCGTCAACGAGAATGACACCGTCGCCACCAACGAGATTCGATTCGGCGACAACGACCGCCTGTCGGCGTTGGTCGCGCACCTCGTTGGCGCCGACGCGCTGGTCCTGCTCTCGGACATCGACGGCCTGTATGACGGCGATCCGCGTAAGGCGTCCGCGGACAGCCCGGCCAGTTTCATCTCCGAGGTGGCCGGCTTCGACGACTTGGACGGCGTGATCGCAGGCGGTGGCAGCCGACTTTCCACCGGGGGCATGGCATCGAAGCTGTCGTCGGCTCTGCTTGCGGCCGATGCCGGGGTGCCCGTGCTGTTGGCCGCCGCGGCCGAGGCGGGCGTGGCACTGGCCGATGCGTCGGTGGGAACGGTGTTCGCGCCGCGACCCGAGCGCATGTCCTCGCGCCGCTTCTGGGTCCGTTACGCCGCCGAGTCGACGGGTGCGCTGATGCTCGACGACGGCGCCGTGCGCGCCGTGGTCAAGCAACGCCGTTCCCTGCTGCCCGCGGGTATCACCGAGGTGTCCGGCCGCTTCCACGGGGGTGACGTGGTGGAACTGCGCGGCGTGGACGGCACCGTGGTTGCTCGCGGCGTAGTGGCTTACGACGCAACGGAATTGACGACCATGGTCGGTCGGTCGACGTCTGACCTGCCCGCCGAGATGCGCCGTCCCGCCGTACACGCCGACGATTTGGTCGCCGTCTAGCGGGTCCCACTTTCCGCCGAACGTGGATTACCGTCACGCCCAAAGGCTCTATGGCGTAGACAAAGTCCACACTCGCGATGTGGTCTAGGGCGCTTCGAGGTACAGCGCGGCCCAGACGATTTGGGTCAATGTCTCGGCCAACTCACCGTCATCGGATTCGCCGCCGATAGTGACCGCCGGATGAAGCCGTCGTCCTTGGCCCGCTTCGATGACGGCCGCCAGGCGGCCCGCGATCGCGGTGAGTATCTCCCGGTAGGTGGCGCCGATCTGTGCGTTGTACCCCGCCATCTCGTTGAGCGCGCGAGGAGGGGTTGGTGACTGCGGTAGCTGGCGACGACGCCGGTCATGGACGCCAGCACGTCGGCGGGATCGCGGCGGCCCGAGACGCCCCACCGTTCGGCGGCGGCGGCGAGGTCGTCGAATACCTGGCCCGCCAGCCGACGCAGCAGGTGGCCCTTGTCCTCGAAGTAGATGCAGAAGCTGGCTCGGGAGATGCCTGCCTTCGTCGCCAGTCGGTCGACGCTGAGCTCGGTGAAGCTGGCGCCGTCGGCCATCAACCGCTCCGTCGCGTCGAGCAGGTCGCGTTCGACCTGCAGCTGGCATCCGCCGGTCGAGGACGCGCTGATGCACGATCCCGAGGACCGTGGCTACTGGGCCGCGACCCGGCACGCCGACATCGTCGCGGTCAGCCGCGACAGCGACAGCTTTCTGTCCGGCAAGGGCGTGCTGTTCGAGAACGTGCTGGAGGAATTGCTCGAGGCGTCGCAGTCGTTCCTCGCGATGGACCCACCGCGGCACACCATGATCCGCAAGGTCGTGCACGCCGCATTCACGCCGCGCCAGGTCCGTCGGATCGAGGACTCGATCGGGTCCAACGCGAAGGACATCGTGGGGGAGTTGCGCGACGCCCGCAGCGGTGCGGACTTCGTCGACCTCTGCGCGAAGGAACTGCCGATCCGCACGCTGTAGGACATGGTCGGCATCCCCGAATCCGAGCGGACGGCTGCGGCCGACGCCGCGGATGCGATGGTGTCTTGGGGGGACCCGGTGTACCTGAACGGGCGAAACCCGTTGGAGGTGCTGGTCGGAAGTCAGATGTACCGGCACCAGGTGACGGTTCCGCTGGCCGCCGACCGACGCGAACACCCCGGCGACGACCTGATCAGTTCCCTGGTCCAGGCCGAGGTGGATGGTGACCGACTCACCGACGCCGAGATCGCCGCATTCTTCGTCCTGCTGGCCGTGGCGGGCAGCGACACCACGCGCCAGACCGCGAGCCACGCCATGGAGGCGCTCACCGACTTCAGCGACCAGCGCACCTGGCTGGTGGCCGACTTCGACGATCGCATCTCCTGCGCCGTCGAGGAGTTCGTGCCCTGCCCCACCCCCGTGATGACGTTCCGCCGCACCGCGGCCACCGACTGTTGGCTCGGCGATCAGGACATCGCCGCCGGCGAGAAGGTCGTCATGTTCTATTCGTCGGGCAACTTCGACGACGCGGCCTTCGACGCACCGGAGCGCTTCGATCTGGGCCGAAAGCCCAACCCGCACGTCAGCTTTGGCGGTGGCGGGCGGCACTTCTGCCTGGGCGCGCACGTGGCCCGCGCCCAATTGTGCGCGATCTTCGGCGAACTGCTGACCCAACTGCCGGGCATCGAAGTCGGCGACCGCTCGCTGCCGGTCACCGTCTAGCGCGAGGAGATCGGCGACAGCTCGTCGGCGAGGAGCACCAGTAGCTCCGAACAGCCACCGTCGAGCTTGACCGTCGCCAAGGCGTCGCCGCGGGTGGGCCCACGGTTGAGGATCGCAACGGGCGTGCCGGTGGCCGCTGCGTGCCGGACGAACCGCAACCCCGAGAAGACCGTCAGCGACGAACCGGCGACGAGGAGCGCGTCGGCGTCATCGACCATCGAGTAGGCCTTCGCCACCCTGTCTTTCGGAACACTCTCGCCGAAGTACACGATGTCGGGCTTCAACATGCCACCGCAGCGCGGACAGTCGATGTAGCGGAACGACGACGTCTTCTCGACCATCGCGTCGGCGTCGGGGGCTACCGCTATGCCGCCGACTTGTTCGGCGCCTTCGAGGAAGCCCGGGTTCAGTGCATCGAGCTCGTCGGCCAACTGCGTACGCGTCAACGTGAAACCGCATGCGAGGCACACCACCTGTGCATAGGTGCCGTGCAGATTGACCACGGCCCGACTGCCCGCCTTGGTGTGTAGCAGATCGACGTTCTGGGTGATGAGACCCATGACGACGCCTAGTCGCTCAAGCTCCGCGAGTGCGCGGTGCCCGGCGTTGGGCAGCGTGCCGTGCATGTGGCGCCAGCCGACGTGGTTTCGGGCCCAGTACCGCTGCCGGTACGCCGGATCCAACATGAACTGCCGGATCGTCATCGGGTTGCTCGGCGGCGAGTCCGGACCGCGGTAGTCGGGAATGCCGGAATCGGTGGACATGCCTGCGCCCGTCAGGACTGCCAGCCGCCGACCTACGAGCACGTTGACCAGTTCGGGAGCAGTGGGACCGTTCATCTCTGTCCAGGATAGGCGGCCTGAGACAATCGAGGCGTGGACTTCTACTCCGCCTACCGGCACGACTACGTGCGGGTGGCTGCGTGCACCCATCACACGACGTTGGCCGACCCGAAGGCGAACGCCGAATCGGTGCTGCGGTTGGCACGCGAATGCCACGACGAGGGCGTTGCGCTGGCGGTCTTTCCCGAGCTGACGCTGTCCGGATACTCGCTCGAGGACATCCTTCTGCAGGACACCCTGCTCGACGCCGTCGAGGAGGCCATCGACGAGCTGGTGTCGGCCTCGGTGGACCTCCTGCCGGTGCTGGTCGTCGGTGCGCCACTGCGCCACCGCAATCGCATCTACAACACCGCGGTCGTGATCCACCGCGGGACCGTGCTCGGCGTCGCGCCGAAGTCCTACCTGCCGACCTACCGCGAGTTCTACGAGCGTCGCCACGTGGCGCCGGGTGACGATCAGAGCGGGGTCATCCGCCTCGGCGGCAGCGAGGTGCCATTCGGTCCGGATCTGCTGTTCACCGCCACCGATCTGCCCGGTGTCGTGCTGCACGTCGAGATCTGCGAGGACATGTGGGTGCCCATCCCGCCCAGCGCCGAGGCGGCCCTGGCGGGTGCCACCGTGCTGGCCAATCTATCGGGCAGCCCCATCACCATCGGACGGGCCGATGATCGAAAGCTGCTGGCGCGCTCGGCGTCGTCGCGGTGCCTGGCCGCCTACGTCTACGCCGCGGCGGGAGAGGGCGAGTCGACCACCGACCTGGCCTGGGACGGCCAGACGATGATCTACGAGAACGGCGTCCTGCTCGCTGAGTCCGAGCGGTTTCCGAAGGGCGAGCGGAAGTCGGTCGCCGACGTGGACACCGAACTACTACGGGCCGAACGCATTCGGATGGGTACCTTCGACGACAACCGACGCCACCACGGCGACCTCACCGACCGCTTCCGCCACGTCCAGTTCGTGGTCGACCCACCCGCGGGCGACATCGGGCTGCGCCGCGCCGTCGAACGGTTCCCGTTCGTACCGTCCGATCCCGAACGGCTGCAACACGATTGCTATGAGGCCTACAACATCCAGGTGTCCGGCTTGGAGCAGCGGCTGCGCGCGCTGAACTACCCGAAGGTCGTGATCGGCGTGTCCGGCGGCCTTGATTCGACCCACGCACTCATCGTCGCGGCCCGCGCGATGGACCGCGAAGGCCGGCCGCGCAGCGACATTCTGGCCTTCACGATGCCCGGCTTCGCGACCGGCGAGCACACCAAGGCCAATGCCGTTGCGCTGGCCAAGACACTCGGAGTGACGTTCGCGGAGATCGATATTCGCGACACCGCATCCCTCATGCTCTCCGAGATGGACCACCCGTTCGGCCGCGGCGAGAAGGTCTACGACGTCACGTTCGAGAACGTCCAGGCCGGCCTGCGGACGGATTATCTGTTCCGACTCGCCAACCAACGAGGTGGCATCGTGCTGGGCACCGGCGATCTGTCCGAGCTTGCGCTCGGCTGGTCCACCTACGGCGTCGGTGATCAGATGTCGCACTACAACGTCAACGGTGGCGTGCCGAAGACTCTGATCCAGCACCTGATTCGGTGGGTGATCTCCACCGGGCAGTTCGGCGACGACGTCAATGCGGTATTGCGATCGGTGCTGGACACCGAGATCACCCCGGAGCTGGTGCCGGCAGGCGACGGCGAGGAGATCCAGAGCAGTGAGGCCAAGGTGGGTCCGTATGCGCTGCAGGACTTCTCGCTGTATCAGGTACTTCGCTGGGGCTTCCGGCCGTCGAAAGTCGCCTTCCTGGCGTGGCACGCGTGGGGCGATGCAGAGCGAGGTGGTTGGCCCATCGGCTATCCGCTGGACAAGCGACCGGCTTACTCGCTGAAAGAGATTCGGCAATGGCTGCAGGTCTTCGTGCAGCGCTTCTACTCCTTCAGCCAATTCAAGCGCTCCGCGCTGCCGAACGGACCCAAGGTGTCCTCGGGTGGGTCGCTGTCGCCGCGCGGTGACTGGCGCGCACCGTCCGACATGTCGGCCCGGATCTGGCTCGACGAGATCGAGCGCGAGGTGCCGGAGGCCTGAGCGTCCCGCAGGCCTGCGCGCTAAAGCCGTCCGTCGGTCTGCAGGTCGGGATGTACCCAATTGGGTGACCGCCTGCCCTTGAACGCGAGGAAACCCTCTCGTGCTTCCTCGCCTTTGTAACTCGCCTTCATGCCGATCCGGTCGAAGAGGCCCATGTAGTTGTCCAGGCTCGACTTCACCACCGAGCGCGCGCGAGGAGCGGTGCGGCAGCACTGGGTCAGCACTTCGCGGGCAGCCCCGGCGAGCTCGTCGTGGGGCACCCGCCGACCGACCATGCCCCAGTCGACGGCTTCCTCGGCTGTCAGGGTGCGACCCGTGAACATCAGGTCCCTGGTGCGGACCGGGCCGATCATCCGCGCCAGCATCTGGCTGTAGTAGGTGTCGGCGATCCCGCGGTACAACTCGGGAACCCGGAACGTCGCGCGATCGCTGACGACCGCCATGTCGCTGCACATCGCGATCTGCAGCCCGCCGCCCTGGCAGAGTCCGTTGACCGCCGACACCACGGGTTTGACTGACTGGCGCAGTGTTTCGAACGGTGTCACGTCCATCGACAGCGCCGCGCCGAAGCTCATCCAGTCGTCGACGCCGTCACCGCCGCCGAGGTCACCGCCGGGGGCGAAGACGTCACCAGTGCCGGTGATCACTAGACCGGCGAGATCCTCGTCCGCCTCGACGTGGGTGACGGCGAACCGGATGCCGAAGTACATGGCGGGGGTCATCGCGTTGCGGGCCTGCGGCCGGTCCAGGGTGACCACCGCAAAGGGCCCTTCGCGCTCGAATCTCAGGAAGGGCGTGCCCAGCCAATCGCCGTCGGGCGGACGTGGAGTGTGGGGGACGGTAGCCGTCATGGGTTCTCCTCAATCGTCGAGTACGTGGTCTGTTTCAAGTACGTCGTCGATGGCTTCGGCATACGGTGCGCAGTCACCCGCGCCGGCGATCAGTGTCGCTAGTGCCCCCGCCGCGCACGCTCGCTGCAGGGCGACCTCGGGGCCGGAATACCATTCGGCGGCAAGGACTCCGGCGAAGACGTCGCCCGCACCGGTGGTGTCCACGGCCTCGACGGGCGGAGCGGGCGTCCTGAAGTTCCGTTCGGTACCGCGGTAACTGGCGCCGGATGCGCCGAGCGTGATGACGAGATGATCCACCGGCCAGTGCCATTCGTTGACCTCGACCTCATTCACGATGACGACGTCGACTACCTCGGCCAGTGCGGCAAGCTCGGTGGGGTCGGCCCCCGCCGGAGACGCGTTGACGATCACCACGGCGCCCGCCTCGCGGCCGATGCGAGCGCCCGCCAGCACCGTCGCCATGGGGATCTCCAACTGCAGCAACACCACATCGGAAGCGGCGACCACCCGCCTGGCTTCCGCAGATGCCATGGACAGGTGTGCATTGGCGCCCGCGGCAACCACGATGGTGTTCTCGGCGCCGGCATCCACCACGATGACGGCCGCCCCGCTCGGTCCGGGCACCGTCACCGTGCCGTCCAGGCCGACGTCATTCCTGCGAAGGTGGGAGCGCAGCTGTACCGCCGCGGAGTCGTCACCCAACGCGGCGACGAGGTGGACAGAGGCGCCCGCGCGGGCCGCGGCGACGGCCTGATTGCCCCCCTTGCCTCCCGGCGAAGACGACAACGACGAGGCCAGGACGGTTTCGCCCGGGTGTGGCAACGCGTGGACGGAGAAGGACTGATCGAGGTTCACGCTGCCGACCACGCACACCCTCACCACGCCGCTACCGTAACCCCAACGGGCCCGAATCCGGGATAACTCGATAAGCTGGCCTAATGAGCGTTGAGGCTCCTCCCACGGTCGATCTGCGCCAGCAGGTGCACGACGCTGCTCGCCGTGCCCAGGTGGCCGCCCGCACCCTCGGCACGGTCAACACCGAGACCAAGAATCGGGCGCTGCACGCAGCCGCCGACTCCGTGCTGGCCCACGTGCACGAGGTGCTGGCCGCCAACGTCGCCGACCTCGATGCCGCCCGCGCCGCAGGAACACCGGAAGCGATGCTGGACCGGCTGGCTCTCAATCCGCAGCGCGTGGACGGCATCGCAGCGGGACTGCGGCAGGTCGCGGGCCTGCCCGACCCGGTCGGCGAGGTCCTCCGCGGCAGCACCCTGCCGAACGGCTTGCAGATCCGCCAGCAGCGCGTGCCGCTCGGCGTCGTCGGGATGGTCTACGAGGGTCGACCGAACGTCACCGTCGATGCGTTCGGGTTGACGCTCAAGTCCGGCAACGCCGCGCTGCTGCGTGGCAGTTCATCGGCGGCGCGGTCCAACGAAGCACTGGTCTCCGCACTGCGGGCCGCCCTGCTCGGCGAGGGACTGTCGCCGGACGCCGTGCAGTTGCTGCCCAGCGCGGATCGTGCCAGCGTCACACACCTGATCCAAGCCCGTGGTCTGGTCGACGTCGTCATCCCCCGCGGGGGAGCGGGGCTCATCGACGCGGTCGTGCGTGATGCCACCGTGCCTACCATCGAGACCGGCGTCGGCAACTGCCACGTCTTCGTGCACGAAGCCGCCGATCTCGAGATCGCCGAACGAATCCTGTTGAACTCCAAGACCCGTCGCCCCAGCGTCTGCAATGCCGCCGAGACCTTACTGATCGACTCCGGGATTGCCGACGTGGCCCTGCCGAGGCTGGTGAACGCGCTTGGACGCGCGGGGGTCACGGTCCACCTCGACCCGAGTGAAGAGGAACTGCGCGCCGAGTTCCTCTCGATGGACATCGCGGTGGCGATCGTCGACGGGGTCGATGCGGCCATCGCCCACGTCAATGAGTATGGCACCGGCCACACCGAGGCCATCGTCACGACCGATCTCGCTGCCGCGCAACGCTTCACCGAGCGGGTCGACGCGGCAGCGGTGATGGTCAACGCGTCGACGGCCTTTACTGACGGCGAGCAGTTCGGATTCGGCGCCGAGATCGGCATCTCCACCCAGAAGCTGCACGCCCGAGGGCCGATGGGTCTGCAAGAATTGACCTCAACCAAGTGGATTGTGTGGGGAGACGGCCACACCCGTCCGTCCTGACCTAGGAGAACCAAACGCGTGAGTGCCCCCGCCCAGCCGACCCCGCTCTTTACTGGCATCGACGATGTCGCCAAGCGGCTCGCCGAAACCGGTTATCTGCCTGATACCGCCACGGCCACAGCCGTTTTCCTTGCCGACCGACTTGGCAAGCCGCTGCTCGTCGAAGGCCCGGCGGGGGTGGGCAAGACAGAGTTGGCGCGCGCCATCGCCCAGTGCACCGGCTCCGGTCTGGTCCGGCTGCAGTGCTACGAGGGCGTCGACGAGGCCCGCGCCCTCTACGAGTGGAACCACGCCAAGCAGATCCTGCGCATCCAGTCCGGGTCGAGCGACTGGGATCAGACCAAGATGGACGTCTTCAGCGAGGAGTTCCTGCTGTCGCGACCGCTGCTGACGGCGATCCGCCGCACCGACCCGACGGTGCTTCTGATCGACGAGACCGACAAGGCCGACATCGAGATCGAAGGCCTGCTGCTCGAGGTGCTGTCCGACTTCGCCGTCACCGTGCCGGAATTGGGCACCATCACCGCGACGCGCAAGCCGTTCGTGCTGCTGACCTCCAACGCGACGCGTGAGCTCTCCGAAGCGCTCAAGCGTCGTTGCCTGTTCCTGCACATCGACTTCCCCGACCCGGACCTGGAGCGGCGGATCCTGCTGTCCCGCGTCCCGGAACTTCCGGAGAAGCTGGCGGAGGAATTGGTCCGGATCATCGGGGTGCTGCGCGACATGCAGCTCAAGAAGGTGCCGTCGGTGGCGGAGACCATCGACTGGGGTCGCACGGTGCTGGCGCTCGGCATGGACACGATCGACGACGAGCTGATCGCGGCGACCCTGGGCGTGGTGCTCAAGCATCAGTCCGATCAGGTGAAGGCCAGCGGGGAGCTGAGGCTCAACTAATGGCCGTCCGCCGCACGCGTCCACCGCAACCCCTTGCACCGCATGGAATTCCCGGGCATCTGGTGGAGTTCGTCGAAGCACTGCGCAGTGCGGGGATTGCGGTGGGACCGTCCGAGACGGTCGACGCCGGGCAGGTGATGACCGTCCTCGGGCTCGGTGACCGCGAAGTACTGCGCGAAGGACTGGCCTGCGCCGTACTGCGGCGCCCAGACCACCGGAGCACCTACGACGCGATGTTCGACCTGTGGTTCCCGGCCGCGCTGGGTGCGCGCACGGTGATGTCCGACGAGGAGGTCGACGGGGACGGTGACCGCGACGCTCTGCCGTCACAGGACATCGAGGGGTTGCGGGCCGCGTTGGTCGAAATGCTCTCGGGCAACGAGGACATGGCCAACGTCGACAACCGGTTGGCCGCCATGATCGCCCAGATCGTCGAAGCGTTCGGCAAGTACAGCTCGAGCCGCGGGCCGTCGTACTCGTCGTATCAGGCGCTCAAGGCGATGGCCCTGGACGAGTTGGAGGGCAGGCTCCTGGCCGGCCTGCTGGCGCCCTACGGCGAGGAGCCCACGCCGACTCAGGAGCAGATCGCCAAGGCGATCGCGGCCAAGCGCGTCGCCCAACTGCGTCAGATGGTGGAAGCGGAGACCAAGCGCCGCACCGCCGAACAACTCGGCCGGGAGCACGTCCAGACGTACGGCATACCCCAGCTCGCCGAGAACGTCGAGTTCCTCCGCGCCTCCGGCGACCAGCTTCGCCAGATGCGCCGTGTCGTTGCGCCCCTGGCCAGGATGCTGGCCTCGCGGCTGGCTGCCCGTCGTAGGCGCTCCCGGGCCGGCGAGATCGATCTGCGCAAGACACTGCGCAAGTCGATGTCCACGGGCGGTGTGCCCATCGACGTCGTGCTGAAGAAGCCACACCCCGCCCGCCCGGAACTCGTCGTGCTGTGCGACGTGTCCGGGTCGGTTGCCGGGTTCAGCCACTTCACGCTGCTGCTGGTGCATGCGTTGCGCCAGCAGTTCTCGCGCGTCCGCGTCTTCGCGTTCATCGACACCACCGACGAGGTCACCGACCTGTTCGGTCCGGACTCCGATCTGGCCGTCGCCGTGCAGCGCATCACCAGGGAGGCCGGCGTGTACACCCGCGACGGCCACTCCGACTACGGGCACGCGTTCACCTCGTTCCTGCAGAAGTACCCCAACGTGCTGTCCCCGCGGAGCTCGCTGCTCGTTCTCGGCGACGGGCGCAACAACTACCGCAAACCCGAGGTCGACCTCTTGGCCCACATGGTGACCGCCAGCCGTCACGCACACTGGCTCAATCCCGAACCCAAGCACCTGTGGGGAAGCGGCGACTCGGCGGTCCCGCGATACGACGACGTCATCGCCATGCACGAGTGCCGGTCGGCCAAGCAACTCGCCGCAGTGATCGATCAGCTCCTACCCGTCTAAGCTCCCTATTCGTGACTCGACGCAGGCTGGGGGTGATGGGCGGGACGTTCGATCCCATCCATCACGGCCACCTGGTCGCCGCCAGCGAGGTGGCCGACCTGTTCAACCTGGATGAAGTCGTGTTCGTGCCCACCGGGCAGCCGTGGCAGAAGCGCGACCGCGCCGTCACCGCCGCCGAGGACCGCTATCTGATGACCGTCATCGCGACCGCGGCCAATCCGCGCTTCTCGGTCAGCCGCGTCGACATCGATCGTGGCGGCCCCACCTACACCAAGGACACGCTGCGCGACCTCGGAGCGCTCAACCCCGACGCCGACCTGTACTTCATCACCGGCGCGGACGCCCTCGGGTCGATTCTGTCCTGGCAGAACTGGGAGGACCTCTTCTCCATGGCGCGATTCGTCGGCGTCAGCCGACCCGGCTACGAACTGGACGCCGAACACATCGAGGCCGCCATGAAGGAATTGCCCGAAGGTGCGCTCAAGCTCGTCGAGGTACCCGCTCTGGCGATCTCGTCGAGCGACTGCCGCAGACGGGCCGAACTCGGCAGACCCATCTGGTACCTGGTGCCCGACGGCGTCGTGCAGTACGTCACCAAGCGCGGCCTGTATCCCGCGACCGTTCTCGCGACAGGGGAGCACTGACCATGACCGCCACTGAAGAAGCCATTCGCATGGCGACGATCGCGGCCCAGGCGGCGTCGGCCAAGCTCGCCGACGACGTCGTTGTCATCGACGTCTCCGAGCAACTCGTCATCACCGACTGCTTCGTCGTCGCGTCGGCGTCCAACGACCGTCAGGTCAACGCCATCGTCGACGAGGTCGAGGAGAAGATGCGGTCGGCCGGGTACAAGCCCGCCCGCCGCGAGGGCACCCGCGCGGGGCGCTGGGTCCTGCTCGACTTCGTCGACATCGTGGCGCACATTCAGCACCAGGACGAGCGCAACTTCTACGCCCTCGACCGCTTGTGGCGGGACTGCCCGGTGATCCCCGTCGATCTGGAGGGTGCCGATGAGCCGCTTGCGCGAAGAGAAGAGGGTGCCGATGAGCCGCTTGCGCGAAGAGAAGAGGACTCGGAGTGAGGATTCGCCGCCTGGTGCTGTTACGGCACGGTCAGACGGAGTACAACGCGGGCAACCGCATGCAGGGTCAGCTCGACACCGATCTCAGTGACCTGGGGCGAGAGCAGGCGGCCGCCGCCGCGGAGGTGCTGGCCAAGCGGCAGCCGTTGGTGATCGTGTCCTCCGATCTGCGCCGCGCCCTCGACACCGCGACCGCGCTCGCGGAGCGCTCCGGCGTCTCGGTGTCCATCGACACGCGACTGCGGGAGACGCACCTCGGTGACTGGCAGGGCCTCACGCACCTCGAGGTCGATGCCACCGCACCCGGCGCCCGGCTGGCGTGGCGAGATGATGCGAGGTGGGCTCCGCACGGGGGTGAGAGCCGGGTCGACGTGGCGGAGCGCAGCTTGCCATTGGTCGCCGAATCGCTTGCCCAGCTGAGTGATTGGGGCTCGGATGGGGCGGGCGACGCGTCGGACCGGCCGGTCGTCCTAGTGGCTCACGGCGGACTGATCGCGGCGCTGACGGCCGCGCTGCTCGATCTGCCGGTGGACAACTGGCCGGTGCTGGGGGGGATGGGAAACGCGAGTTGGGTGCAGCTGTCCGGGCATTCAGTGGACGACGCGGCGCCGCAGAACGTCCGATGGCGTCTCGACGTGTGGAACGCCTCGGCTCAGGTTGCCAACGATGTCCTCTGACGCCCCTGCCCAACGAAAGACGCTCCTCGTCTTCTGCGACTCGCTGTCCTACTACGGTCCGACCGGCGGACTGCCCGCGGACGACCCGAGGATCTGGCCCAACATGGTCGCCACCCAGCTCGACTGGGATCTTGAACTGATCGGCCGGATCGGTTGGACCTGCCGCGACGTGTGGTGGGCGGCCATCGGTGACCCCCGTGCGTGGGCGTCCCTGCCCAAGGCGGGCGCGGTGGTCTTCGCGACGTCGGGGATGGACTCCCTCCCATCGCCATTGCCCACCGCCGTGCGCGAACTGATTCGCTACGTGCGTCCACCCTTCCTGCGTCGTTGGGCGCGGGACGGTTACGGCTGGTTGCAACCGAGGCTGTCGCCGATCGCTCGACCCGCGCTGCCGCCCCACCTGAGCGCCGACTACCTCGAACAGACACGCGCCGCAATCGACTTCAACCGACCGGGCATTCCGTTCGTGGCGTGTATTCCCTCTGTCCACATTGCCGAGACCTACGGGAAGTCGCACCGGTGGCGTGATGGCACGGTCGCCGCGATCACCGAATGGGGGCACCGTCACGACGTGCCGATCGTCGACCTCAAGGCCGCGGTCGGCGAGCAGGTGATGAGCGGGCGCGGAAACCCCGATGGCATCCACTGGAACTTCGAGGCGCACCGCGCGGTGGCCGACCTGATGCTGAAGGGGCTCGCCGAAGCGGGAGTGACCACCGTGGGCTGCGGCGGCTGAGGATGGCCGTCACGGTGGTGACCGATTCGTCGGCGCGGCTGAATCCAGATGACCTGCAGCGCATGGGTATTCGACAGGTGCCGCTGCACGTGCTCGTGGACGGCGCCGACCTGTGCGATGGCATCGACCAAGTGCCTCACGACGTCCACGCGCACGCTGACGTCACGACCGCCGGTGCCACGCCCGCCGACCTGGCCGACTTCTACCGGCAGGCGCTCGCAGACAGCGGTGGCGACGGCGTCGTCGCGGTGCATCTGTCGGCGGCGCTGTCGAGCACGTTCAGCTCGGCCGTCGGAGCGGCCCGCGAGTTCGGTCCGGCAGTGCGCGTGGTGAATTCGCGATCCGCGGCGGCCGGCGTCGGATTCGTGGCGCTGGCCGCGGCGCGGGCGGCTGCTGCGGGGGAGGACCTCGACGCCGTCGAGGCCGCGGCGAGGGCGGCGGTCCCACGCGGCCACGCGTTCATCGTCGTGCACTGTCTCGACAATCTGCGGCGCAGCGGCCGGATCGGCACTGCCGCTTCATGGTTGGGGACGGCGCTGTCGCTCAAACCCCTACTGTGCCTGGACGTCGACGGACGCCTGGTGCTGTCCCAGCGCATCCGCACCGTCTCGAAGGCGCACGTGGCGTTGGTCGAGGCAGTGGCCGAGGTCGTGGGCGATCACCCGGCGATGCTCGCCGTGCATCACGTCGACAATCCCGACGGCGCAGCCGAAATCGCAGCGGCTCTCACGGCGCGGTTGCCTCAGGTGAGCTCGCCGACGATCACCGACATGGGACCGGTCCTCTCGGTGCACGTCGGTGGTGGCGCCGTGGGTGTATGCGTCATGTTGAATGGCTGAGGAGGTCCGGTGAACTATTTGGAGCTGGTGTGCCCAGAACGGGAGGACTTCGCCGACTTCCTCGCCGGGCTGACGCCCGTGCAGTGGGACAGCCCATCCCTGTGCGCGGGTTGGTCCGTGCGGGACGTTGCCGCGCACTGCGTCAGCTTCGAAGGGCTCACTCCGCGTGAGCTGACGGTCCGCTTTGTGAAGGGTCGTCTGCAGTCGGTCCGCATCAACGCGCTCGCCGTGGCCGACCTCGCCGACCGCTCAACCGATCAGATCGTTGCCATCTTCCGTGACAACACCGAGCCACACGGCCTCACTGCTGGCTTTGGAGGACGGATCGCCCTGACCGACAACATGATCCACCAGCAGGACATCCGCCGCCCGTTGGGCATCCCCCGGACGATTCCACCCGAACGTCTCTGCGTCGCACTGGACTTCGTCCTCTATGCGCCGACCATTCGCGGTGCCTGGCGGGCCCGCGGGGTGCGGCTCACCGCCACCGACGTCGGCTGGTCCCACGGCAAGGGGCCAGAAGTCCGCGGTACCGGTGAAGCGCTGTTGATGATCATGGCCGGTCGCCACGACGCGTTGACCGACCTCGAGGGCCTTGGCGTCGCTACCCTCGCGTCACGCGTCCCGTTACCGGCGGCAGGTCCTTGAGCGTCACGATGCCCGCCGGGGCAGCGACCACGGCGGGTACGGCGTTGGTGACCGGCATCGCGGTGTAGATCATGCCGAGCCCCATGAAGCCGGACTCCGTCCAGTCCCTGGGCGGTAGGCAGTGCAGGACCGTTCTCATGTTGGGGGTCCCGAACACCTGGATCACGTGCCCGTGCTCGAGCGGCTTCGGCGGAGTGACGTGGCTCCCCATCGTCCAGTTGAAACCCACGCTAACGACGTTCTTCTCGCCGACCCAACCGCGGTGATAGCCGTGGACACCACCGACGGTGTCCTTGGGAATCCGCATGAAGGCGAGGTCACTGTCACCGGTGGTGGTCGTGAACTCGACGTCGAAGGTCAACCTGTCCAGCGTGGCGCCGATCGCGTCGGCCATCATCGCCGCCGACTCCGCGAACACCTCGCTCTCGCGGCGCACGCTCTCGGCGAGATCGGGTGTGGCCGGGTCCCGGCCGAAGCCCATGGCCGACTGGGTGCCCGCGGACTCGTAGGTCGAACAATCGACCGACTCGGTGATCCGGATCTCGTCGACGTTCTCGCACGCGCCGGAGAGCACCATCCCGACCATGTTCGTCATGCCGGGATGGGCACCACTGCCGAAGATCGTGGAATTCCCGGCGGCACAAGCTTTTCGAATCCGATCCACATCCTCGGAACTCTGCTTGCCGCCGGTGATCCAGGCGGCGCTGGAGCAGACGTTGACGCCCGCTTCGAGCAGCCTGGTGAGCTCGTCGACGTCCGGCCACAGGGGGTTGTAGCAGCATGCGTCGGGCTTCAGCGCGATGAGCGCGTCGATGTCATTGGTCGCCGTCACTCCGGTGGGCTGGCCCCAACCGGCAAGTTCCGCAGCGTCTACTCCCATCTTGTCCGCGCCGTGCGCGTACACCCCGACCAACTCCATGTCGTCACGTCCGATGATGGCGTGCAGGGAACGCTTCCCGATATTGCCGGTGGTCCACTGGATCACCCGGAGCGGCCGGTCGGTGGCGTTCGTCGTCATGTGAGCCTCCTCGTTGCAACCCGGATCGATAGACACCGTTGGTGATCATGTATACCCGGCCGCGTCTGCAGATCTCACCGAGGCGACGGGCCACTCCCGGACCAAGAATGTCGCCGGCTGACTCCGCGGCTGTTGGCGGCCGCGGTGCTAGTCACTACTGGGCTTTGGCCAAGGCGGTCATCGGCATGCAGGCATACCCGCGAATCGCATTGCCCGGTCGGCGGCGCACCCCATCGGTCATCTGCAGTGCCGGCAGCCGCTCGGCGAGCACCTGAAGCGCCACTTCGGCTTCCAGTCGGGCCAGTGGAGCGCCGAGGCAGTAGTGGATGCCGCTGGAGAAGGCGAGATGGTCGGCCCCACCGCTGCGGGTGATGTCGAACCGTGCCGGGTCGGGGTGAGCCGCGAGGTCACGGCCGGCGGCGGCGAGCATCAACATCACCCGGGTGTCGGGCGCCAGCAGCTCACCGTCCAGTTCGACGTAGTCGTTCGGGACCCGGACGGTGAGCTGGACGGGCGGATCGAACCGCAAGGTCTCTTCGACGGCTGCGGTGGCCAGCCTTGGATCGCGGCGCAGCAGCTACCACTGCTCGGGATGACGGGCCAGCGCTGCCACTGCGTTACCGATCAGGTTGACCGTCGTCTCGAATCCAGCGATCAGCAAAAGCCCGCAGGTGGCCACCAATTCGTCGGTGCTGAGCTGGCCGTCGGCACGGGCGCCGCGCAATAGGCTCAGGACGTCGTCGCCGAGACTGTCCTCGCGTTCGAGCCGGACGAACAATTCGACCAGGTCATCGCTGGCCGCGCGCAGCTGCTCGGCCTGGGCGAGGCTGAATACCCCGCCGATGGACTGGCCGACGATGGCGCCATATCGGGCGAACCGCGCAGTGTCGACGTCGGGAATCCCGAGCAGGTCGGTAATCACGGTGATCGGCAGCGGGGCCGCGAGGTCACCGACGAGGTCGAACGACTCCCGCTGCAGTGCCTGGTCGAGCAACTGATGAGCCAGCGCGTTGATCCGATCGCGGTAGCCGCGGATGACCGCGGGACGAAACGCCGGGGCGACGAGCCGGCGCAGCCGAGTGTGATCGGGCGGATCCTGTTCCAGGAACGACTCGGTGAGCGGCCCGCCCACGGTCCCGTCCCACGGATCGGCATCGACGGGAACACCTTTGGAGTCACGTATCACGAAGCGCGGGTCGCGCAGCACCTGTTCGCACAGGGCGTGCGAGGTGACCGCCCGTGCGCCGGTGCGGCTGCGGTAGACCGGTCCGGGGGCGCGCATCCGGTCGTAGAGGCCGTAAACGTCCTTCCCGCCCGGCTCCAGCACCTCGGCGAGCAGGTCGCCCGAACGGGCCAGCGTCCACAGCGTGGCTCGGCCCGCTGCGATCCGGCCGGCGGCGATCAGGCGGCGCATCTCAGTGCTCACCGATCGCGACGGCAATCCCGTGCAGCACCGTCCGCATGACGATCTCGGGTGCCGAGACCGGGGCGAGACGGCCCAGCGCGATCTGCTCCCACGCCGCGTAGACCAGCGAGTTGATCGCTGAGACGATCCACTCGTCGGTCAGATCGGCGCCCACTACCCCGCCGGACTGGGCCCGGCGGACGGCGGCGCGGACTGGCGCGTCCAAGGCTTCGAGGCGAGTCAGCAGCTCGGGCTCGATGTCCAGCGACCGCTCGCGCAGCAGAAACTCCAGCCGTGGCCCCATCGGGATCACCGCCGTCACCAATCGACACAAGGCGGCCGGTACCTCGTTGCCCGGTACGTCGAGGCCGACCTCCGCGTAGGTGGCCTCCAGCAGATCGAGTGCGTCAACTGCCAGGGCGACCAATAAGGCATGACGGGTTGGGTAGAGCTTGTGCAATGTGGTGCGGCCGATGCCGGCGGCGCTGGCCACGTCCGCCAGCGAGGCGGCCGGATCGGTGACCAGGACCTCGGTGGCGGTCTGCAGCAGGGATCGAGTGGACGATGAGGTACGAGCGCGAACAATCATGTTCACAAAGATACATGACTGTTCTGTTCGGTCAACCCTTACGCAGCGTTGAATCGCCAGTCGATGCGCGGCATCCGTTCGCGATCCACAGTCCGACGTCCATCCACAGGGGTGGATGGCGCGGCCGCCGTGCGAGCCTGCCGCGTCCACCGCCACGCCTACCGTCGCGGCATGCGCACCGAACGACCGGTCGACAGGGCAGAGCGTCGCCTGGCCGGCCAACGATCCCCGGACGAAGAGACCGCCGAAGGCACTCCCGACGGCGAGGAGTCCGACACCTCGCTGTCGCGATGGCTGCCCGAGGCGACGGCGGGCGGGGCGGCCAGTTGGCTCGCGACGGTGCGCGCCGACCCGGGGAGAGCAGGCGTCATCGGCCTCGGAATCGTCGGGGCCGTCGCGGTACTCGTGACCGTGTTCACGTTGATGCGAGACGACGGACCCGTGGTGACGGCGGCGAAACTCCCTACGGTGCAGATGGTGTCGTCTACCGCACCCGGTCCTGCTCCCGGTGCGGGGGCGCCGCCGTCGGACGGACAGGTCGTCGTCAGCGTGGTCGGGCTGGTGCACCAACCCGGTCTGGTGACACTCGATGCGGGTGCCCGCACCGCGGACGCACTGGCCGCTGCCGGAGGCCCGCTGGACGGCGCCGATCTGGTCGGCATCAACATGGCGCGGCGGCTCGGTGACGGGGAGCAGATCGTCGTCGGCCTCTCGTCGCCACCGGGTGCACCGCCTGCCATGGGAAGTTCGATCACCTCGCCGCCCGATGCGGCGTCTGCTTCGGCCAGGATCGGTGAGAAACCCTCGGCGCCAGAAGGTTCAGTGAACCTGAACACGGCGACGATCGAGCAGCTCGACACCTTGCCCGGCGTTGGCCCCGTCACCGCGACGGCGATCATCGCGTGGCGCGACGCCAATGGACCGTTCGCGAGCGTGGACCAACTCGGCGAGGTCGACGGAATCGGCCCTGCGCGTCTGGAGAAACTCCGTGCCCTGGTCTCGGTGTGACGACCTACCCGTCCGGCACCACCACGCCCGACGTGCGCCTGGTACCCGCCGCGGTGACCAGTTGGGCGGTCACCGCAGCCGGCATCGTATGGAGTCCGTCGGCGGCCTTCTGGGTGGCGACCGTCGCGGTGCTCACGATGGTGATCGTCGCGTGGCGGTTGCATTGCACGGCAACGCCTTACGCTGCGATCTGGCCCGCCGTAGTCGCCGTCACGGCGGTGGGCGTCGGCTTCGCCGCTGCCGTGGGACTTCGGGTGGACGACGTGCGCCGCCATCCGATCGTGTCGCACTACGGTTCGACGGTGCCGGTCGTGGTGACGCCCAGCGAGTCGCCTCGGTTCCTGGGCGGCACCCGGATGTTGTTCCGCGGGGTGCTGACATCGCTCCACGGGGAACCGACAGGGGGTCGCGTCGTCGTCTTCGCGTCGGCCATCGACTACGGGGAATTGACGGCGGGTCGCCCCGCGGCCTTCGATGCCAGGATCTCGCGGCCGACCCGGCGTGATCTGACCGTGGCGGTGCTGATCGCGACCGGCAGACCGACGCTGGGGACGGCGAACGCGGTGCAGCGTGCGGCGGCAGGGGTGCGAGCCCAGTTCGCCGATGCTGCAAGGGCGGTGCTGCCCGCCGACCAGGCAGCGATGCTGCCCGCGTTGGTGCTGGGGGACACGGCCGCGCTGAGCGATCAGACGGTGAGCGAGTTCCGGGCCGCCGGGTTGACGCATCTGACGGCCGTCTCGGGGGCCAACGTCACGATCGTCTGCGGCGCAATTCTGCTGGCGGCGGGACTCGTCGGTCCCCGGGTCGCCGTGGCATTGGCCGCAGTGGCTCTGACGGCCTTCGTCGTGGTGGTGCAGCCCTCGGCCAGTGTGCTGCGCGCCGCCGTGATGGGGGCGATCGCCCTGTTCGCAGTCGTCTCGAGGAGGCGACGACAGGCGATACCGGCGCTGTCGGCCTGCGTCCTGGTCCTCCTGGTCGCAGCGCCCGAACTCGCCGTCGACGTCGGGTTCGCGTTGTCGGTATCGGCCACGGCCGCACTCGTCGTCATCGCGCCGGTGTGGTCGCGTCGACTCGTTGATCGTGGCTGGCCCGAACCGCTGGCGGCAGGGGTGAGCGTCGCCGTTGCGGCTCAGCTCGTCACGGCACCGCTCGTCGCGGGGATGTCGGGCACGGTGAGCATGGTGTCCGTCGTCGCGAATCTCGCTGTGGCGGCCGTTATTCCGCCGATCACGGTGATCGGCACCGCCGCGGCCGCGATGACGGCGCCGTGGCCGTCCGCGGCAGAGCTGATGATCCGGTTCACCGGTCCCGAGCTGTGGTGGTTGTCGAAGGTCGCGCACTGGGCGTCGGCGGTGCCAGGAGCGGTCGTGACCGTTCCATCCGGCTGGGCGGGTGTCGTGACGGTGGCGATGGCCGGGATCGCCGCGGTGGTGTTGTGGCGATGGAGGTGGGGACGCGTGGTGGTGGGCGTGGCTGCAGTGTGTCTGATCGCATGGTCCCTGTCGGGGCACGGTGCGAATCCAGTCGGTACGGCGTGACACCATCGGAGAGTGAGCCAACTGCACCTCGTTCTGGGTGATGAAGACCTGCTCGTCGACCGCGCCATCGCCGACGTGTTGCGTGCCGCACGCAAGCAAGCGGGTACTCGCTCCGGTAACCACCAGGTGCCCGTCGATCGCATGCGGGCCGGCGAGGTCAGCACCAATGAACTCGCCGAACTGCTCAGCCCGTCGCTGTTCGCCGACGAACGCGTCGTGGTGCTCGAAGCGGCCGCCGAGGCGGGCAAGGACGCCGTCGCGCTCATCGCCGACGCGGCATCCGACCTCCAGCCGGGCACCGTGCTCGTCATCGTGCACTCCGGCGCGGGGCGCGCCAAGGCGTTGGCCGATCAGCTGAAGACGCTCGGTGCCGAGGTCCATCCGTGCCCCAAGATCACGAAGCCCGGTGAGCGGGCCGACTTCGTCCGTCGCGAGTTTCGCACCCTCAAGGTCAAGGTCGGCGACGACGCGGTGACCGCGGTGCTCGATGCGGTCGGCTCCGACATCCGCGAACTCGCCGCGGCGTGCTCGCAGCTCGTCGCCGATACCGGCGGTGAGGTGGATGCCGCCGCGGTGCGCCGCTATCACAGCGGCAAGGCGGAGGTGAAGGGCTTCGACATCGCCGACAAGGCGGTGGCGGGAGACGTCTCGGGTGCCGCCGAAGCGTTGCGCTGGGCAATGATCGGCGGAGAACCGCACGTCGTGTTGGCCGACGCGCTGGCCGAAGCGGTGCACGCCATCGCCCGGGTGGGTCCGATGTCCGGCGATCCCTATCTGCTCGCAGGTGAACTGGGCATGCCGCCGTGGCGGGTACAGAAGGCGCAGAAGCAGGCCAGGCGCTGGTCGCGCGATTCGGTGGCCGAGGCGATGCGCCTGGTGGCTGCGCTGAACGCGGACGTGAAGGGTGCGGCAGCCGATGCCGACTACGCGCTCGAATCAGCGGTCAGGAAGGTGGCCGAATTGGCCGGAGGGCAGTAGCTCAGAGCTTGTGCAGGGCGCTCGCCAGCGCGGACTTCTTGTTGGCCGCCTGGTTCTTGTGGATGACGCCCTTGCTGGCGGCCTTGTCCAACTGGCGGCTGGTCGACACCAGCAACTCGGCGGCCTTGTCCTTCTCACCAGCGTCGATCGCCTCGCGGAAACCGCGGACAGCCGTGCGCAGAGCGGACTTCACCGACTGGTTGCGCAGTCGCGCGTACTCGTTGGTGAGAATGCGCTTCTGCTGCGACTTGATGTTGGCCACGCGTAAGTTCCTTCTGAATGTCAGCTGGGGTTAACCAAAGTGCTCATGGGCGCCCGACAGCGGGCAGCGAGCATTGAGGTTACCAGCGTGGCGGCTAAATACCCAAAGCGGTGGGGCCTGGCCTGCCGAAATGAAGCAGTTGGGGCAGCATGTCAATGGTGAGCCTTCGAACCCTGCCAGCGGATGGCGCCCGATCGGGTCGCAAGACCGCTTCCTCGCCCAAACGTCATGAGGGCATCTTCGGCGGGTACAACAACGTCGGCGGCTATTCCAAGGCGTTCGACGAGATGTTCGATGCGCAGGGCAACGTCCGTGGCCCCTACAAGGGCATCTTCGCCGAGCTTGCTCCGTCCGACGCCTCCGAACTCGCGGCACGGTCCGAAGCGCTGGGGCGCGCGTTCATCGACCAGGGCATCACCTTCTCCCTGTCGGGCCAGGAGCGCCCGTTTCCGCTCGACCTGGTGCCTCGGGTGATCTCGGCGGCGGAATGGTCCCGACTCGAGCGGGGCATCACGCAGCGGGTGAAGGCGCTGGAGATGTATCTCGACGACATCTATGGCGAGCAGGAGATTCTGCGCGACGGCGTCATTCCGCGTCGGCTGGTCACGTCGTGTGAACACTTCCAACGCGAGGCCGCGGGCATCGTCCCGCCGAACGGCGTGCGCATCCACGTCGCAGGCATCGACCTGGTGCGTGACGGCCAGGGCACCTTCCGCGTGCTCGAGGACAACCTGCGCTCGCCGTCGGGAGTGTCCTACGTGATGGAGAACCGCCGCACCATGGCGCGGGTCTTCCCGAATCTGTTCGCCACCCACCGCGTGCGGTCGGTCGGCGACTACGCCTCTCACCTGCTGCGCGCTCTGCGCAACGCCGCAGCCTCGAACGAGGCCGACCCGACGGTCGTCGTCCTGACGCCCGGCGTCTACAACTCGGCGTACTTCGAGCACTCGTTGCTGGCCCGCCAGATGGGCGTCGAACTGGTCGAAGGTCGTGACCTGTTCTGCCGCGACAACACCGTCTACATGCGGACCACCGAGGGCGACCGTCAGGTCGACGTCGTCTACCGCCGCATCGACGACGAGTTCCTCGACCCGATGCACTTCAAGCCCGACTCGGTCCTTGGCGTGGCGGGAATCCTCAACGCCGCCCGCGCAGGCAACGTGGTGATCTCCAGCGCCGTCGGCAACGGGGTCGGTGACGACAAGCTCGTCTACACCTACGTCCCGACCATCATCGAGTACTACCTCGGCGAGAAGCCCTCGTTGGCCAACGTCGACACGTTCCGGTGCTGGCTCGACGACGAGCGCGAGGAGGTGCTCGACCGGATCGGCGAACTCGTCATCAAGCCCGTCGAGGGGTCCGGTGGCTTCGGTATCGTCTTCGGCCCGGACGCCTCCGAGAAGGAACTGGCCACCATCTCCAAGAAGGTCCGTAACGATCCGCGTGGCTGGATCGCCCAGCCCGTGGTCCAGTTGTCCACGGTGCCAACGCAGATCGACGACAACCTCGCACCGCGGCACGTCGACCTCCGCCCGTTCGCGGTCAACGACGGCGACAACGTGTGGGTGCTGCCCGGTGGCCTGACGCGGGTCGCGCTGCCCGAGGGTTCGCTGGTGGTGAACTCCAGCCAGGGTGGTGGCTCGAAGGACACCTGGGTGCTGGCGTCACGCGCATCGGTGGCCGATCGCGAACTCGCCGCGGCCGAGGTCGTGCGCGTCCTGCCGAAGGCGGCCAAGAGCACGAAGGCCGAGAAGAACGGCGACGCGCCCTCGCAGAAGCAGCAGTCCCAGGTGATAGCGCCGCAGGAGGAGCAGCAGCAGCAGCAGCAGCAACAACAGCAGCTGAAGCGAGTCGTGGACTGATGCTGGCCCGTAACGCGGAATCGCTGTACTGGATCGGGCGCTACGTCGAACGCGCCGACGACACCGCCCGAATCCTCGACGTCACCGTGCATCAGCTGCTCGAGGACTCGAGCGTCGACCCCGATCAGGCGTCGCGGACCCTGCTGAAGGTGCTCGGCATCGATCCGCCGGACACGGAGCTCGACCTGTGGTCGCTGACCGACCTCGTCGCGTTCAGCCGCGGCACCCAGGGTGGCTGTTCGATCGTCGACTCGATCTCGGCGGCGCGCGAGAATGCCCGCGGCGCAAGGGAAGTCACGTCGACCGAGATCTGGGAGTGTCTCAACACCACCTACAACGCGTTGCCGGAGCGCGAACGCGCCGCCAAGCGCCTCGGGCCGCACGAGTTTCTGTCCTACGTCGAGGGCCGTGCAGCGCAGTTCGCCGGTCTCGCCGACTCCACCCTGTCCCGCGACGACGGCTACAGGTTCATGGTGCTAGGACGGGCCATCGAACGCGTCGACATGATCGTGCGACTGCTGTTGTCGCGCGTCGGGGACAGCGCGTCCTCACCCGCCTGGGTGACCGTGCTGCGGTCGGCGGGCGCGCACGACACCTACCTCCGCACCTACCGGGGCGTGTTGGACGCCGGTCGCGTCGTCGAGTTCATGATGCTCGACCGGCTCTTCCCGCGGTCCATCATGTACTCCCTGCGACTCGCCGAACATAGCCTCGACGAGTTGCACCACCGCAGGCTCAACCGCGTCGGCGCGACTGCCGAGGCGCAGCGCCTGCTCGGCCGCGCCCGCAGTGAGCTGGAGTTCCTGCGACCAGGGGTGCTGCTGGAATCCCTCGATGAACGGCTCGGTGCGCTGCAGACCACATGTGCCGACGTCGGAGAGGCGTTGGCGCTGGAGTACTTCTACTCGGCGCCGTGGGTGGCGTGGACGGACGCGGGCCGCGACGTTTTTGCCGTCATCGAGGAAGGTGAGGTCTGACATGTGGCGCATGCGAGTCATCCACGCCACCGGTTACGCGTACAAGTCGCCGGTCACCGCGTCGTTCAACGAAGCCCGACTGACGCCGCGCTCGGACTCCCGGCAGAACGTCGTGCTCAACCGGGTCGAGACGGTTCCTGCGACCCGGTCCTATCGCTACGTCGACTACTGGGGCACGGCCGTAACGGCTTTCGACCTCCACGCTCCGCACACCGAACTCGAGGTGACGGCGTCGTCTGTCGTCGAGACGGACAAAGGTGAACTGCCCAAGGAGAAGTTGACCTGGGAGGACCTGGCCTCGGCGGCCGTGAAGGACAAGTACGACGAGTACTTGGCGGCGTCGGAGTTCGTCCCGTCCAGCAGGCGGATGACCCGCGTCGGAGAGCGCATCGCCAAGTACCACGACCCTCAGCACGCCATCATCGAGGCGGCGCAGTGGGTACATGCCGAACTCGCATACGTACCGGGGACCACCGGCGTGCACTCGTCAGGTCTCGACGCGCTGCGCGAGGGCAAGGGCGTCTGCCAGGACTTCGCTCACTTGACGCTGATCCTGTTGCGCAGCATGGGGATTCCCGCGCGCTACGTCTCGGGCTATCTACATCCGAACGCGAAGGCGAAGGTCGGCGACACCATCGACGGCCAGAGCCATGCCTGGATCCAGGCCTGGACCGGCGGCTGGTGGAACTACGACCCCACCAATGACAAGGAAATCAACGAGCAGTACATCAGTGTCGGCGTCGGTCGTGACTACCACGACGTGACACCGCTCAAGGGCATCTATTCGGGGGAGGGATCCACCGACCTCGACGTGGTCGTGGAGATCACCCGGCTGGCCTAGCCGTAACTCTTCAGCAGGGCGACGTCCGCATCGACCATGATGCGGACCAACTCTGGCGCGTGTACCGATGCGGTCCAGCCCAGTCGCGGATGGCGTCCAGGTTGCCGAGGTACAGCTCGTGATTGAACAGGATTCCGTTCGTGGCAAACATTCCATAGGCCTCCCGGTAGTTGTGGGTGGCCCGGTAGGAGTACACCTTCGCCGCGCAGTAGGGCGACCGTGGGTGAAACGGTGTGTCCTCATTCTTGGGTGGCGGCGACGCGCCGAACATCTCCGATGACGACGCCTGGTAGAAGCGGCAGTCGACGCCTGCGAGTCGGACGGCCTCCAACAGTCGAATCGCGCCGACTCCGGTGATCTCACCGGTGTGCACGGGTTCGTCGAAGCTGACGCGGACGTGTGACTGCGCCGCGAGGTTGTAGACTTCGGCGGGGTCGATGGTGGCGAGCAGCGTCACCAGGCGCGAGCCGTCGGCCAACGGCAACTCGGCGAGGTAGGACCCGTCCTGACCGGTAATACCGGTGATGAGAGCACGTTTCGCGGCGGTCATCCGCCCGGCGGGACGCCTTCTCCGTGTGGCTCACTGGCGAGGGTGAACTCGACACTGATTCCCCTACTTGGTATGTCGCCGCCCAGGCTGGACGTGAAGATCGTCGAATTCCTCACCGACGATCAGCTACGGGAACTCATTAAAGTGTGTGTGGGCAGGAACTTTCGTGATCGCCGGGACGAAGCCATCGTGCGGTTGATGGCTGAGAAGGGTCTACGGGCGGCGGAACTGTGCGCTAGACCCGGCTCGCGGACAGTGACACCCTGTGGCTTGAGGAACGTGGTCGCGGGTTCAACTACTGGGGTCTGTACCGGATGCTCAATGATCGTGCTGCCCGCGCCGGTATCGAAAGGTTCCATCCGCACCGGTTGAGGAAGACGTTCGCCACGCGCTGGCTGTCTGCTGGCGGCTCCGAGGGTGCCCTGAGGTCGGTAGCCGGATGGTCTCGCCGGGACATGGTGGACAGCTACATCAGGGCTACGGCGGCGTCCCGTGCTGCCGATGAATCCCGCACTCTCGGCTTGGGTGATCTGAAACGCACTTTCGGCATCGGACAGCCTCATCTCGGATCACCCCTGACCGACGCGGCTCACTGGACCGTGACGCCGGTGGTCGTCCGAACGACGGTCTTACCCGAACCACCGACAGTGCCAGCGACCGCGAAGGGCCCGCCGCTGGGAGGTGGTCCGAATACACCCGCGGTTGCCTTGTTGTTGCTGCCACCGAGGTTGAACGCGGTGTTGAGGCCCGGCCGCGTCAGGCTCGACCCGCCAAAGGCGGAGACTTGGTTCGTGCTACCGCCGAGGTTGTAGGCGTTGTTGGCGACGCCGAAGGCAAAAACCACACTATTCGAGCCTCCGACATTGGTCGAAGCGTTCAGGCCGCCAAACGCTTGCACTAAGTTGTCATTGCCCAGATTGACCGCGAGATTGCCAAAGCCCCCCGGCGCGCCACCGGTGTCACCTGCAGCCACTTCGCTATTGTTTCCTACGTTGATGGCGGTGTTGAGGACATTACCCGCGTTTTGGCCCGCCGTGGCCTTGGAGTTGTTGCCTAGCACGATGGCTTGGCCGAAGTTGCCTTTAGCCTGAGCGAGCGAACCGGTACCGATCGCCGCGGCGAGGTTGAACGCGCCCGTGGAGGTCGCTTTGGAATTGGTTCCCACCGCAACGGCGGTGTTGAGGAGCCCCGAGGCGTTCGCTGTGGTGTTGGTGCCCAACCCGACCGCGACGCTGGACACGGTGCTGGTGCAGCCCGCACCGGCGCTGATGCCGCTGATCGACGCGCACGTCGCGTTCGCGGCCCCCGCCCCGCTCAGCGACGCCACCGCCAACGCGCCCGACGCCACCGCGCCCAGCA
>JBBRTH010000029.1:0-70187 GCA_038244615.1 Mycobacteriales bacterium
CCTGCACCTGCCCACCCTGCGTGCCGCACTCGAACGCCAGATCGCCGAGAACGTCGTACCCGTCGTGCACAATGATCAAGTGAGCGCAGCTTGATGCTCACCGGGCCGCCACCGAAGTTCCACGAAACTCGGGACATCCTCCACCGACACTGGTGTCGAGATGCAACGAAGATTGACAAAGCGCACTTCGTTGTTAAACAAGCTTTGGCACTCGGCGTAGGCGGACTGTCCCGTTCCCGCTGGTAGCGCAGCTTTTCATCTGTGTGAACCGCATGAGGTTGTCAATCTATCTGTCAATCTAGGCTTGAGGTGACCGGGATTCCTGGTTCACTTCTCTTTTTGGGGGTTCTCTTGGGAGAGCGATCCGCCGGAGGATCCCAAGGAGTAGTGGCAAAGGTCGGGCTATTCGCCTGCGAACGAAAGCATTCGAGAACGGTGCGCTTGCGTTCGATGACTATGGCCTTCTCGCCGAACCCGCCGGATCCCACCGTGCGCGACGACTTCCCACCACTGCGCGCCACGGGTGAGGTACGTCGGTCACGGCTTCCGGTCCAGCTGACCAGCTTCGTCGGCCGGACCGAACAGATCGCCGCCACTGGAGACCTGTTGCGGGAGGTGTCCTCAGGCTGTGGCGTCGATCGCGCTGATGGTGAGTTCGAAGGGGCCCTGCTGTTTGTCGAGAATGTAGACCGAAGCCTGGCTGATGCTTGAAGGGTCCAGAGTCTGCGGCGCGTTGGGCGCGGGATCGAGGCGCTGGCCAACCGCCTGGAAGCCCTCAATGGGCAGTTCGTAGATCCGCTGGACGGCGGCCTCGGTGGGGAAACGCTGGATATAGGACCATGGCTGCCCTGCAGTGCCCACCTTCAACAAGTAGGTCTTACCGTCGCCCAGAGCGCGCACGCGGAGCGACTTCGCGCCTGTTGCTCTTCGCCCGATATCGGGGTCCTGCGGACTGCGGGCCGAGGCGAATCCGCCATTGTTCTCCAGCGAGATGTTGCCCGAGAAAACCAGGCCACCATCGCCGAACGTGATCCTCGAGGTGGACAGACCGCCCATGACGGGGTCGTTGACCGTCGTCCAGATGGCCACCTCGCTGGCATCGTCGAGCTCGACGAGAACGACGTCGGGCCCCTCGGGTCCGACTGCCTGGGCGGACGAGCGAGGAGTCTCCGGCGCGTTCGTCGTCTCGTCTGCGTTGGCGGTTCGCCCGGTGCCTCCGCAAGACACAATCAGAAACGCCAAGCAGGCGATCACGATACCGAATCGCCCACGCCGCAACCGATGGCCTCTGAACGTGTGGGGCCGAGAACTTCGCATTAGATCAATGTATTGCCGTCGGCCGCCTTGTCAACAACAGCTACGACCCGCCGGGAGTCGGTCCCGCCGTAGCCGTCTTTGTCCAAGCAACATAACCGCACAACGACTGGACCACTCCGGCCGGGCACACTTAAATGTCGTGTCTGATCGCACGCAGGGAGGATGTGATTCAACGCTGGCGGATGCAATCAGAACGGAACCACCGGCGTCCTGATCTGGTGAGGGCACCAAACCGGAAGACATCCCAGCTAATCAGCGTCAAGCGGCCGGGGGGTGCGGTGTGCCCTGTTGTGCCGCGGGTTCGAAAGAAGAAGCCATGGTCAGGACCACCTCGTAGGCGTCCCATGTGGCCGAGGAACAAGCTGAACTCCACCAACGCATCGCACACCTCACTGGCCACATCTGCGGGGAGTTCACGTTGGCGGGGGCCACCAATCGAGCAAGAAGGTGTAGACGTCATCTTCGTCCAGCGTCTCCAAAGGCGTGTTGGCTCGCCACCGCACAAACGCTTCCGCGTGCTTCACCAACTCCCTCGCGTCCGCGGCGTCTTCATCGAGCCAGTCTGTGAAGTCTGCGAGTAACTCTTTCGACATGGCCTCAGGGTGGCGCATCGCATCGACAAGCCAGGTGAGTTGTCATGCGCCGACGGTGTGGAGATGGGCAGAGGCTATCCACACCCCGAGACGATCGGTGCCCGACGACCTGGCGAAACCGACTCACGCTGCACGCGCGCTCCATTCGGACGTTCGTTCGGGCGTCGCCTCGGTAAGCGCCCCGCGCGTATCGTCCGCGCCGAAATCTATGCCGTACAAGGGCGTTCCGGGCTGCTGTCGCCACCATTCGGAAATCGGACCGGCATCGATGGGATCGAATACAAGTTGTTCGACGATGCCGTGGACCAGCTCACGGCCCGGGCCGTCCTCGCCGGCGATCGGGAGTGCGATGCGGTTCGGAGTGCCGAGGCTAGAGGGAAACTTTCCCGGACGGTCACTGACTCCTGTCCTCACGGATGGAAGTTCCACTGGCCACAGTCCTGGGCCAACACGTCATTGACATCGACTTCAATCCCACCGACCACCGGCCCGGGATTCGACGCGGTGGCCACGATGCGCTGGTGGAGAACCGCGGCGGGGTAGATCTGACCACCAGACCAGGACCGTGTCTGCCAGGCCCACACGTGGCCGGGCGAACGCGACTTGCCGATGACGCCATCGGCCGCAGCCCACTGGCACGCTTTGATGCCCCCGTAGATCCCGGTGCGCTGCACGCCAATAACCGAATTGATTCCGCGAAACCACTGCAGCACGACGTTGTTCCACGTCTCGCGGTCGATGTCGTCATCGACGCTGAAGAAGATCGGTGCGCTCTGGCCGCCACCTGCGGCGGTATGGAGCTGCCAGCCGGTCCGACCGTCGGCGACGCCACCGGCGTACCCGCGGGTGAAATCCGACGGGGCTGTCCCGCCCGGCTTGCCGAATTGGTAGTTGCTGACGATCACCAAACCGGTGGCGGTCAGCGACTGGGCGTAGGGCAGGGTGATCGGCTTGGCGCCAAAGGACGAGCCAGGCCGCGATGTCGAGACGTAGTTGATCACCCCGGCGTGGCCGGCGGCCCGGATGTCCTGTGCTGGGATCTGGCGCATGGCGTAGTCGATCAATGTGGGAGCGGCGGCGGCCGCCGCCGACGGTGTGCCGGCACCCGCTGCCATACTGATCCCGGCCAGCGCCGACGCTGCGGTGGCGTAGCGCAGTGCGTCACGCCGGGTCATGGGCACCGACCGATGTTAACAAAGTGGCCACTGTGGTTACTGTGACATCGAGGGCCGATGCCGGTTTGATGCCGCACCGTTACTTCACCTACCCCGCCGGCGTCACGTCCCCGCCCGAACCCTTGATGGAGGACTTCGCCCGCTTCTCGGCCCGCACGGCCTTGGTGCCGCGCACGAACCCGGCCGCAGAGACCGACACGGAAAGCACCGCGTCCTCGCCGTTGACGAACGGGTGGAACCCGACGCCAGCACCACCACGTCCCTTCACCGGGACGTCGGCGACTTCGGTGACCTTCCAACCCTTTTCGAACTTCGAGAGGATGGCTTCGCCGTTGCTGCAGGTGAGTGGGAGCGCGGCGATAACCTCATCGCCGGGATTTGTCAGCTTCACGCCGGCGACGCCATTACCGGCGGCGCCCTGCGGATTGACCGCGGCGGGGTCGATTCGCAGGATCTTTCCACGCCGAGTCACCAGCGCCAGATGCGAGCCGAACGCCAGCACTCCCGAGCCCAGCAGCCCGGTGATGTCCGGCGCGACGGGGATGTCGCGGGTCTTGTACGGCAGACCACTGCCGGCGGTGAACTTGATTCGGCCGTCGGTCCACACCGCCCAGCCCAGACCTGAGGTGAGCAGCTCGCCGTGGCTGTCGAGAACACCCCACGATCATCAAGTCGCCAGGCGGCGTTGACTTTTCACTCGCGCGTCCCGTCCTCCTCAGCACTGGACGTCACCGGGGTCGCCGAGGCGTCCAGCACCGTACGGCGGTCGAACTCGACGCCGTCGAACAGCTTCGCCGTCTCCTTCAGCTCGTTGTTGATCACCTTGCGTCGTGCATCAGGATTCGACACCAGCTCGGTCAACGCCGCGAACTCGCCGTCCAGCTTATCCGCCTCGGCCTGCAGCGCGATGACGTCTAGTCGGGTCAGTCGACGAAGCTGAAGTCCCAGAACGTAAGCGGCCTGCTCGGCGTCGATCGAGGAACGGTCGTGCAGGCCCCGGCGGGGCCTCGTCGACGGTGTCGGATCCGCGGATCACCGCTACCGCAGCGTCGATGTCCAGGTGGATGGTCATCAGGCCGGCCACCAGATGACGTCGCGCGGTGATTCTCCAGTCGGTACTCGCTGCGCCGCACTACTACTGAATCGCGCAGGGACAGGAACGCGGCAATCAGCTCACGCACCGACCACCAGCGCGGCACCCGGTCCTCATCGAGAGCGACCAGGCTGGCGGCGAACGTCGACTCCAGCGGTGTGAGGGCGAGCAGCTGCTCACGGGTCGTTTCGGCGCTATGGCCGCGTTTGGCGGTGACCACGATGCAGAGCCAGTTGCGCCGGTCGGTCAGATCGGACATATCGGCCACGCCGGACATTTCGCCGGACTCCACCAAGGCCCGGATCCTCTCCTGCACAGTCGAACTAGCGACACCGGGCGGCACCTCGGTGACGATGACGTTTTTCCCGTCGACCGCCACCGTGCCGCGCACCGTGAACGCGCCCCGGCCGGTCGTCATGTACTCCCGTAGCCCGGCAGTGCCGACCACCGTCGATCCGCATCCCCAGCCCGGGCCGGGAATCAGCTCGGTCAGCTTGTCGTCCGACAGGTTCGGCTTGGCCAGCAGCGGCCGGCAGGCGGCCATGATCTCGTGCGGATTGTGCGCCGGCACTTTGGTGGCCCAACCCTCGGCAATGCCGACAGCCCCATTGCAGAGCAGCACCGGCCAACGGGCCGGCAGCACTGTCGGTTCGGTCCATTCACCGTCGAACGTCTGCACCATCGGCACTGCGCCGACAGGCGCATCTCGGTGTAGCGGTCAGCCGCGGGAATGTCACCCTGAAAGCGGGGGGGTGGCGCCCTGCCCGTCAATCACTTTCACGCGGTGGAACTCGGCAGCCATCAACGCCGCGGCCCCATACATCGACGCGCCGCCGTACGGATGCAGGTTGCCGGTGACAGCCGAGCAGACCTTCGAGGACTTCTGTGGCTTATTGCCGGGCAACAGTCGGGAGTCGTGCATCTGGTAGAGAAGGCGTCGTTGGCCGGGCTTGAGTCCGTCGAACGCGGAAGGGATGGCGCGGTCGCTGACGCTGTAGAGCGCGAACGTCAGCTGGTAGTTGGTTCCAGTAGTCATCGGCGCTCTGGTCGAGCACCAGGTCGGGGTTCTGCTCGATGACCCGCGCCTTGCTCACGGTGAACCCGTACACGTTGGGCGGCTTGCCCTTCAGCGGAAAGGCCGCCTGGAACGTGGCGTCGCGGGCCGCTTTGATGGTGCCCAGCGCTGTTTCGCCCTCACACAGGAACCACTCGGCACCCGACCCGCGCCCAGTCTCCCGGCTAGGCAGCAACTTCGGCGGCAGCGACAGATTCGTCCTAAGGCCCTTGGCCTGGACGCCGCACGGGATCGGGCCTTTGCCCCCTCGGCACTGCGCCGCGCTCGTCTCGAA
This sequence comes from Mycobacteriales bacterium, assembly GCA_038244615.1. Classification (GTDB taxonomy): domain Bacteria; phylum Actinomycetota; class Actinomycetes; order Mycobacteriales; family Mycobacteriaceae; genus Mycobacterium. Next base: position 5,528 of record JBBRTH010000029.1, read on the forward strand.
ATAGGCCACACGTGAGTGTCTCGAAACCGCATACCGGATCTCGGATCTCGGGCATCACCTGACTTGACTCCAACCTTCCCAAGAAGTGTGATGTGTCCCGGTTTGCATGGGGTCGGTTGGCTTGACTTTTTGGTCACGCCGTCCCTCGAAGGAGCGGTGTCCGAGCGTCTGACCAACCGGTGTCCCACTCCGTCGATACTGTGCTCGGTCAGGAACAATCCACAGCTACCAGAGAAGGGTCTTCATCCGATGTATCTGCAGAGTCGAACCCGGCGGTGGCTACAGGTTTACGGAACGCCGAGACATTGCTCGGCCAGGGTGTACAGATGATCCAGTACTTCGCAGCGCACGCGCATGTGCCGGGCGCCAGGCAAATCAGCGGACGTGACAAGCGTGTCGCGGCAATGCTGCCATTAGACCAACTGATGCTCACGCGCGAGAGCCAGCCTCTCGCACTGAATAGCTGGTTGGCCTGCTGTCCATACTGTGCCCACCCGACCACATGTGGACGATTCTGAAGGGGCACTTGACCTTCGATGGCAGCTGGAACCCGATCCACTCGACTGGGGGCCGAAGCGACATACCAAACCGTGGACCTACTTCGGCAACGACGACGTCGCGCGGGATCTGCGGGAGCTCAATGCGACTGGCCTTGAGGTGACGCCCGATGTTGCGCAAAGGCTGAAGCCGGTAGGACAACTGTCCGAGGCGTTGAAGGCAGTTCCGCGGACTGACCCAAAGGGAATTGTGATGGCTGCGGTGCGCGCCATCGAACACTGCAACACATGGACAACAACGCAAGGACGCAAGCAGCGGACGGAGTTCATCGCGTCCTATCTTCTCGACGAATTCACGAGGGCCTCTTTCCTCAAGCGCGCCCTTGAGCACACCGGGCAGGCGATGCAGGTAGGGGGAATCAAACGCGGGACACGGACGGCTCCGGGTGACGTCGGGGAGGGGGCGTCGGGAGCGCGTAAAAGTGGGGCCTCATACGACTGACGACCACCCCAGCTTCGCGTGGCCTGTAAAGATCAGGTCGTGAGGCACGACATCATCTGCGCCGGGGGCGGCGGGGCAGCCACGGCCGTGCTGCACGCCCTGGCGCACCTGGACCTCAGCGGAGGCCTGGCTCGCGACCTCTCCGTGCTCGTGGTGGACCCCGTGCCGCTGGCCGACACTGCCGCACGGCACCGCACGTGGAGCTTCTGGGCCGAGGGGACTCCCAGCGTCGCCCCGGCCGTCACCGCGTCCTGGCGTCACGTCCGGGTCCGTGGGCCCCGCTCCGATCTGCTCCTGGACCTCGACCCGTTGCGGTATCACCTGATCCGCTCGACCGATCTCGCCGAGCTCACCGAGGACCGGGCAGCGCGGGCTCCGCACCTGCACGTGACCCGGGTGCACGCGGCGGTCACGTCGGTCTCGCAGCGGTGCACGACGACGTCGGTCACCTGGGACGGCGGCGGGGCCGAGGGAGGCCTCGTGCTGGACTCCCGCCCGAGTGCACCTGCACGGGCCCCGTCGGTCTGGTGGTGGCAGCACTTCCGCGGTTGGCTCTTGCCGCCCGGTGCCGTCGGGGAGACCACCGTGAGCTTCATGGACTTCCGGACCCCGCAGCCACAGGCGGGGCTCTCGTTCGGGTACCTGCTCCCGCTGCCCGACGGGCGGGCGTTGGCCGAGTACACCGAGTTCTCACCCGACCGGCTCGACGACGCGGGCTACGACGCGGCCCTGCGCTCCTACCTGGACCTGCTGGGCGTCGCCGGGAACGTCACCCCCGAGCACGTGGAGACCGGCGCGATCCCCATGACGGATGCGCAGTTCACCCGGCGCCCGTCCTCACGTGTGCTGCGGATCGGCACCGCGGGAGGAGCGACGCGCGGCTCGACCGGGTACACCTTCGCGGCGATGCTTCGCGATGGGCACGCGGTGGCCCTCTGGGCAGCGGCGGGCGGCCCGGCCCGGGACACGCCGGTCGACGTCGCGCCGCCTTATCCGGCCCGGCATCGCTGGTTCGACTCGGTGCAGCTGCAGGCCATGGCCGGAGGGTGGGTGAACGGCCCGGACTTCTTCACAGGTCTTCTCCGTGGTCAGCCGGCGTCCCGCGTGCTCCGCTTCCTCGACGGCACCACCAGCCTCGCTGAGGAGGTAGCCGTCATGTCGGCTGCGCCGACCCTGCCCATGACCCTGGCCGCGTTCGCCGACACCGGAGCCCGCCTCCGATCCGGCGCCCGCAGGCTGCTGCGCCGACCGCTCGACCCCGACCACGTCGTCCCGGCCTCACCGACACCGGGACGCGACGACGCGCCCTGAGCCGCATAGGCAGCCCCGGACCAGGAACACCTCAACGGCGGTAGCCCTGGCCCGCCATCTGTGGCTTACCCGCAAGACGATCGTCCTACGGGCACGGTGAGGGCCACCGTCGAAGGCATCGGGCTGCGCTAGAGAAGGCGGCGCAGCGCGACTCGCAAAGGCCTCGGGAGTGCTCGAAGCTCAGGCGGGGGCAGAGCCCGTCTTCGGCGGCCTGCACGGTGCGCGTCACCGCATCCGGGGCCGGGTAGTGGCGGCGCAGGGTAGGCGTGCTCGGTGGGTCCGCGTCGGCGGAGGTGGCTAACGCGGTTCTCGGCCTCGTCGACGGTCGACCTGGTGCCAGTGGGCGGCCACCAGATCGCGGTGGTGGCCGCGATTTCGGGGGGGGGGGGGGGGACCCACACCCGTCGGCGACGCATGATCGCGAGGTGGCGGCCGCTGAACTCGACGTCTGAGAGCGCTCATGTGCTGGTCCACATGGTGACGTTGACGATCACCCCGTGGCTACCCAAGACGTCTGGAGGACCCAGCATGAGAACGCCCACCCAGGACGCGATTGGTCGAACAAGGCTGCCCACCCAGCATTTCCGTCGAATGTTGACGAACCACCCTGCATATAAGCGTGGGATCGCCATCCTTGCTCCCTGCCCCGCCGGGCCAGCAGCGGCGATGCCGCCGCCGAGGGGGACACCGCCGACGCGACGGTAGAGGACAACCGCCACCGGTGGGGCCCGCAGTCCGACACAGCAGTTTTCCAGCTCGCCGAGCGCAGTTGCTAGGAACGGCGACGCACCACCGGGCCGGAAGTGAATGGTCATGACCGATTGGCCTGGAGCCACGCGGGTGATGTAAGAGGTCGTGCCAGCCCCGGCGATGAACGCGACGGGACCTGCAGTCGGGTGCGCCCATCCGCAGCGTAGAAACCGAAGTCGGAAGATCCTGCAATGTCAATAACTACGGTCAACGCGCCGCGGGGTACGGTCCCGGTGCGATGCTCGGCGCCGGAGTCGCGTTCGCGTTTCCAACAGCCTAGAACTCGTTACTGGCGGGGATTCTTGGGCGGGCAGGGACCTGCCGGGGTTACACGGCCACGCTGAAGTTCGTCGGTGATGTTGAATTCTTAGCGGCCTGATCCCTCGAAAAGGGTCAGAGTTGAGCCGTCGTTTCCGTAGGTAACTGGTCAAAGTAACTCCGTCGTCGACACGGTCCTGACCACTCGGCCGTGCTGTCGTCCTCATCGTTTGTAGACGTAGCTAGCTAGCTACTTCGACCTGAAAAAGTCGGGCGTGGGTGTGGTGTAGATCAACCTTGCCGTGGATGGGGTGCGGTCGGTGGTGTGGTGTTGGTCGTTCAGGCGGTGAGGTTGCCGATCTTGACGAGGTTGTGGGCGAAGACGCCGTGGCCGCAGCTAGCGCAGTTCCCCATTATCAAGGCCTACGCCGACACAGGCGTTGATACTGATTCACTGAGCAGATATGCGGGTAGCGCCACATTGCACGGCGGCTGTTGAAACCAGCGTCCTATATTCGATCGGAAGTGCGAGGCCATGCTCGTCCAACGCCTGCGGGGCCAACTCAACCCACCGCCACGTCTTGTTCTGCTGGCCAGGTGCACCGGGCGAGGAGAAGGAAGAGGAACGGCCGAATGACATCTGCCACCGAAGATTCTCGCTCCGAGAAGGGGCTGGCGCGGGTCGCCCAGTCGCTGGCCAGTTGGACGGAGAAGTGGTTTCCGGACGCATATGTCGTCGCCGTGGCAGGTGTCGTCCTCGTTACCGTCGCCGCGCTCGCCAACGGCTCCTCTCCGCAGACAGTCGTGGATGCCTTCGGCGACGGCTTCTGGGATCTGACCGCATTCACCCTGCAGATGGCCATGGTGGTGCTCACCGGATACGTCGTAGCCACATCCCCACCGGTGGCCATGCTGATCGATCGCCTCGCGATCATGCCCCGGACGGCGAGGAGCGCGGTGAGTTTCGTTGCGTTCCTGGCCATGTCGGTTTCCTTCCTGAACTGGGGGCTCAGCCTGGTATTCGGTGGTCTACTGGCTCGGGCGATCGCACGTCGGACCGATCTGCGGGTGGACTATCGCGCGCTAGGCGCCGCGGCCTTCATGGGGCTGGGGGCCGTGTGGGCCCTAGGCATGTCCTCCTCGGCCGCACAGCTGCAGGCAACCGCCAGCTCGCTGCCTCCGGAGCTACTGAAGATCACCGGGATCCTCGACTTCGGCACCACGATCTTCACGTGGCAGTCCCTGCTCATGTGCGTCATCATCATCGCCCTGACCGTGGTGATCGCTCACTTCTCCGCACCGAGGGGCGCGGCGATCAAGACCGCCGAGGATCTGGACGTGGACTTGGACGACCAGAACGAAGAGGTGCCGCCGCGCTCACGGCCGGGGGAGTGGCTCGAGTACAGTCGCGTCCTCCCCGCGCTGGCGGGGCTGATGACGCTGGGATGGCTGATCTCCCAGCTGTTCACCAAGCCGGTCCTGTCGGTCGTCAGCAGCCTCAACGGGTATCTGCTGGTCTTCCTCATACTGGGACTCGTGTTGCACGGGACGCCGCGCAAGTTCCTGCAAGCCGTGGCCAAAGCCGTACCGGCCGTGGGCGGCATCCTCGTCCAGTTTCCGCTGTACGCAGCCATGGCGGCGATCATCACCAAGGCAGAAGGCAGCGGCGGCCAGACCGTCTCGGATCGGCTGGCCGAACTGTTCACGAGCGTCGGCGGCGGCGGATTCGCAATCGTCATCGCTCTCTACACCGTCATGCTCGGTGTCTTCATCCCATCCGGCGGCGGTAAATGGCTGGTCGAGGCCCCCTACGTCATGCAATCGGCCACCGATGTCCAAATGAACCTGGGCTGGACGGTTCAGATCTACAACGTGGCCGAAGCACTGCCGAACCTGATCAATCCGTTCTTCATGCTGCCCTTGCTCGCGGTGCTCGGGCTCAGGGCTCGCGACCTGGTCGGATTCACGTTCTTGCAGTTCATCTTTCACCTTCCGGTGGTCCTAGCGCTGGTGTGGCTACTCGGAATGACATTCGACTTCATTCCCCCTGTCGTGCCCCCTGCACCGTAAGCCCGGCACGTTGACCGCTCGTCGCAACCATGAGCGGGCCCGGCGGCCCGGCCCGACCTTCGTGTGTGTGGTGCACAACTGGTTGGTCGCCGTTCGCCTCCGTTTAGCCGCGGCTGCACGAAGCGCGCACCGCATTGCAACAGGCGAGAGCGGTTCCCTACCCGATCCCGCGTGCCTCGGCCACCTTGACCTGGGGTTGTGCAGCGAAGATTGACAAGCTATCGCGACACGCCGAAGTCTTGTCAAAGTAGCCAGGCGATTCTGGTCAATCTTCGCGACATCTGGACATCGCGACATCTGGACATCTGGACATCTGGACATCTCGACATCTGAATGAGCTCCCACACCCACACCCTGCTAAGCCAACGCTCTCCTCGATGGTAGGATGCACCCATTTTACCAATCAAATGGTAAGCTGTTGCCATGTATGTGACGGTAGACCGAGTGGGTCGGGTTGTAATCCCGAAAGCTCTGCGCGTCGCGCTGGGGATCACACCGGACACGGAGCTCGAACTGATCCCAGACGGAGCTGGGCTGAGGATCGAGCCCGTGCTGCGGCACCAACGCGGGATCGATACCAGCGACGGGCTGCCGATACTCGGCAACGTCGAAGGTGCCGTGCTGACGGATGACGACGTGCGCCGACTTCGCGATGACATCCAACAATGACCTCTGGGCATGCGACACCAGCGTCGCCGTCGCCGCTCTCGATCCGACCCACCAAGCGCACGTGGCCTGCCGCCGAGCCCTTGTCGAACTTCATCCAGCGCTCGCAGGACATGCAACGTTCGAAACGTACTCGGTGCTCACCCGGCTACCACTTCCACTGCGCCTGAGTGCGGGCCAAGCGGCCTCGGTACTGACTGAGGCCTTCCCGGCAGACTGTTGGCTTGACGCAACCGCAACCCGCGACCTTCGCGAGCGACTTGGCGGCCTCGACATCGTCGGCGGATCGGTCTACGACGCCCTCGTCGGCCAGGCCGCCGTCACTAATCACCGCACCCTGCTCACCCGTGACCGTCGGGCGGAGCGCACCTATCGCTCACTTGGCGTCGAGTACCGGATCGTGAACTGACGGCTGGCGCGCCTCAGCTTGTCGAACCCGCGGTATCGCAGGTCTCTCGATTGTTGGGCGCTCGTCGATGGGACCTGATGGTCGGATCCGGGAGCGCCAGGCGCGTCCGTCTGAAGCTGCCGTACCAATCCGCCAGACTTTCGGGGGCATGAACATGCCGGCTGGCTGGCACGTCCAGATCCAACTCCGCATCGCACGAGACCCGCCACCCCAACCGCCACACCCGACCGGGCACCCGCCCGGCCCAAAGACAAACCGTCACCACACCCGCAACCAATGTCTACCAAGACGGTTTGCGTTCCGTTGGTCATCACCGACGGCGATTCCCACCGCATGAAAGATGCCCAACACCGAAAGGGGAACCCCTAACAAACCCGAGAACTACCGCACGGGGTGGGGACTTTCATCTGGCCACCAGCGGGGACTTTTACTTGGCCATTGACATCTGTTGAACCCGGCGACCGTTCGCGGTCACCGCACTATCCAGCTCTTGTCACGTTTTCTCGTCACAGTCAGGCTCATAGGCGGTAGAGGCCGATAACCCCATGTAGGGCGCTAGAGATTCCGATGGCCTCACGCGAAACCGGTGATTGGGTGCAGACACGAAGGAGGAATCGATCACTATGAAGAAGGCAATGCATTCGCGGTTCAACATGGCGGAGATTGTCCTCGAGCTGGGCGAGATTTCGGCCGCGCTGTTCAAGGCCATCGGCAACGGGTCGGTGCCAGCGACCACGATCAGCCTGATCGGCCTGCGCGCCTGCCAGATCACCGGCAACACTTATACACTCGTTCGCGCGGGGCGCGAGCTCCGGAAGCTCGGGGAGTCCGAAGACCGGATCGACGCGCTGGTTTCTTGGTGGGACGCACCCTTCTTCACCGACGCCGAGCGGGCCGCAGTTGCGCTCGTGGAGGCGGTGCTCCAGCCATCCCCGACGGGGGAACAAAAGGTCCCCGAGGAGTTGTACGCGGGGCGGCTGAGCACTACGATCCGAAGGCGCTCATAACGTTGGCGATCGCGATCGGCCAGGCCATGTTCTTTTATGCCGGTCGCGCTGATCGGCAGGCCGTTGCCGGGCACGTCGCCAGCCGAGACGTGGACGTAGCACCCGCTTGAGTGCCGTTGGGTGACGAGCGAGTAAATGTCGTCCGCACCCGATGGCCATGTATCTGCGCTTCCGCGCCGTGCGTAAATCGAATGAGTTGTTGCACAACAACTTCGGCGGCGCAGTCCATGCCGCCGGCCACAGAGCGACCGTTCCTGACCGGTCGCTCAAAGTCGGACGCGGTCGCAGCGGATGGCGTTGATTTTGACGATCTTGCCCTTGACAACCGTGAAGGCCAGGATCGACAATTGCCGACCGTTGACGGTCACCAACGTGCCGACCTGGCCGTCGACCAGCACCGGGTGCGACCTGGCCCCCCGGGGGGAGCGGGCCCGTTTGGCTACGTCGGCCACGCCGCGGTATTCGGCTGGCGGCCGGCCCGCACCGCGGTCGGCGCAGCACGATGTCGGGATCAAGGACTTTGACGAGTGAGTCGAAGTCTCCGGCCCGAGCTGCGGCGAAGAAGGCGTCGACCACTTTGCGTTGACGGGCAGTATCCGCATCCGGAGCGGGGATCTCGGCACCCTCTACGCGGCGCCGCGCTCGGCTGGCCAACTGCCATACGGCGGCAGGGCTGCGGTCGATCAGGCGCGCGATCTCGGCGAAGGGCAGCTGAAATGCATCGTGTAGCACGAACGCCACCCGCTCGGCCGGAGTGAGCCGGTCGAGCACGATGAGCAAGGCCAAGCCGACCGAGTCGGCAAGCAGGGTCTCTCCTGCTCGGGGTCGAGATCGTCGTCGATGGCGATGATCCGGTCAGGTAAACGCGCGCCGATGAAGTCCTCGCGGCGGCTTCGACGGGAGCGGAGCAGGTGCAGGCACTCTCGGGTAACCACGGTGTTCAGCCAGCCGCCGAGGTTGTCGATTTGATTGTCCCCGGAACGGCTCAGCCGCAGCCACGCGTCCTGGACGGCGTCGTCGGCCTCGGCCAGCGAACCCAGCATCCGGTGGGCCAGCGCCCGCAGCCGAGGATGGTGTTCCTCGAACCGCTTGGCCAGCCACTCGGTCTCGTCCATCTGCCCACACCTTCCCTTCGAACGGGGCTCACAGACGTAAACCCCCCGGACGGCGGGAATGTGACAGTGCACAAAAGAAGGCGACCGCGGCGTTCGTGCGCTGGTACGAAGAGCCCACGCCGACCCGACGATACGGCCGAGTACCAAGCGTATCGACGCGCGGTGCCCGCGTGGTGGCCGCGGCTGTGTCCATGGGAACCACCACCGGGTAGCTGACGCCGAACCGAGCAGGCTGGCAGCTAGGAGCAAGGGCCTGTGAACTGACGCCACCACAGGCTCGGGCACCGTTGGGGACCCCAATCTCTGACGCTCGGTCGCAAGGAACCCCGTCGCGTCGGGACTTCTCCGACAGCCAACCCAGGTTGCGGTGTTGCGAGTTCAGTTCTCTACCACGCAGATCGCAACGCAGCGGCGAAAACACCTGCAGCGCCGAAGCGGACGACGACGTTGGCGATGAGTGCTGCACTCGCGGGGGAGTAGGTGAGGTACAAGATCTCCAACAACCCTGTGGCGAGGTGAAATGCGATGAACACCAGCACGATCAGGCGCACGGCCGCCGGGTCGCGAAGGTGGACCGCGCCGAAGGACATCAAGGCGATCGCTAGTTCGGTAGCAGCCAGCAGGTAACAGAGCAGAAAGGCCGCGCGGTCGACGGGGATGTTCACTGCCGATGGAATCGCGCGGGGAGCGACGACGAGGACGACCGCAGCGGCGAGAGTCACGACACCGTGGACGATGAAGACCGCACGCAGCGGCGCGCTGACGCGCCGCTGTGAATGAACCAGGGGGTCAGTGCCTCTCGACATGGTGTCGGTGTCCTCTCGATGCGGCGACGGGCTATCGCGGTATGGCAGACTCGCGGACCCTCAGCCAGCTCGGCAGTGCGAACGCACCGGCGAACACGGCGAGCAGCATCGCCGCGCCTTACCACAGAGTAATGGCGAAGCTGCGGGAGAAGAGCTCGGCGTTGGCACGCATCCCCGAGCTTTCGACGATCGGTGCACTCGAACTTTCGGCGTAGGGCCAGCGACCACGTCGCCGTTCTGGATTGGGGTAGCCCACATCCCGGCGAAGTTCGTGGCGAACAAGCCTGGGCCGCAGGCTGACCCACTCCAGCCCGGAGTCGACGGCCAGCTGCTCGACCTCCTTGTTGCGGTCGCCGCGAAACCGGGACGGTTGGCGCGAGAAATCCTCGTCGGCGTTGATCGCCGATAAGGCAATCAACCGGGTAACCCCTTCACGTGGGCCCGCTCCACTACCGCGCCGAGTTGCTCACCGAGGGGACGGGAGTTGAGAAACACCGCCGAGGCTCCCGCCAGCGCGGTTGCGGCTGAGCGCACCACGTCCACCTCGGCGGGAAACCCCGCCGTGTCGGGGCACCGCGTGACGGCGCGCACCTCGATTCCGGCGTTGACGAGCAGTGCGACAAGCGGTCGGCCGACATTGCGGGTCGCGCCGGTAACAACGATCGCCATGATTTGGGCTCCTTCCCTAGATTGGGTACCGACGAGCGCTGAGGTCTCGACGGCTGCTATCAACAAGGACGGTCCGATGGCCGAAAGAGTTACGAGTCTCCGGAGTAACTTTTCCCTGCACCATTTCGTCCTATGTTCATGAGCGATTCGCCGTCGGTTGGAGCTAGCGACCAGGTCACAGAGGCGTGGCGCAGCCACCACCCCTACGTGGTCAACCTCGCGTATCAGGTGCTCGGTGACATCGGTGAGGCCGAAGATGTTGCGCAGGAGGCGTTTCTGCGACTCGCGCGAACCGGAACCGAGATTGGTGAGGTTCGCGGCTGGTTGACCGTTGTCGCCGGGCGGTTGTGTCTTGACCAGGTTCGCTCGGCTCGCGCTCGCCAGGAACGGCCGGCTGGCGATGCCGCGCTGCGCGACGGTCGATCCCTGAACCAGTCGCATCCCGTCGACCCTGCCGATCGGATCACCCTCGACGACGAGGTGAAGGGCGCGCTGTTGGAGGTGTTGCGCCGTCTTAGCCCAGTCTTAGCCCCAGCGAGCGGGTGGCCTTCGTGCTTCACGACGTGTTTCAGATTCCGTTCGAGACGATCGCGCAGACGGTGGGACGGCCCGCCGGAACGTGTCGCCAGCTCGCGCGTCGAGCACGCGCCAGGATCGAGGCCGTCGAACCGCGATTTACGGACATCTCAAAGATTGAGCACACCCTCGTCGTTGAGAAGTTCATCACTGCCTGCGCCAACGGTGACTTGAACGCCTTGACGGCCGTGCTGGACCCGACGGTGTGGGGCACGGGGACGATCCTGGCCCATCCTGCCCCGCCACCGCAGATCAAACATGGCCCCGACGCCGTCGCCGCGAATCTGCTCCGCCATCTCGGGCTCGGCGCCACCCTCGTCGGCAGACCGATCGGTGATCCGGTCCTGCTAGCCTTCGCCGACCGCCGGTTGTTCGCCGTCGTCGTGCTCACCGTGCGTGACAACCTGGTCGTAAAGATCGAGGCAACCGCTGATCCCTCAGCCCGGGCAGCCCGCGGCCCCCTCGAGCACCACAAGCGGGGGTTCATGCAGCGGACGGCGCCAAGACCATAATCGAGCGGAGTGACCAGATGCGCATAAACGGCAAGCGACGAGATCGCTGCTCACCCAGGTGACCTGCGGCGAATCTCACCGATGCGGAGCGGTGGCCCGAACGGTCATGTGAATGTCTTCCGGGACCGTGAAGCTCACGACGTCACGAACGGCTGCCGGCCAATCGGTTAGAGTTGGATAACTTCCGTGGTCCGGTTCAGGCCTGTCGGGTTGGCGTCCAGGGACGCCCGCGAGGCAGCCACGCACCTAGCCACTCGTTCGCGACCATCACACGACATCCACGGGGCCCGACGCACGGTGGTGGTCGCTGCCGGAATAGGCGCCATCATCGGCGCAGTCAGTTTCCCGTTCCTGGGAGCGATCGCCATCGCTCTCTGCGCCCTGTTCGCAGCGAGTCTGGTGCCGTGGCGCCTGACCACCTTTGGGTGCCCGGCAGATCCGCAGCGGCTCGTTGTCCCGTATCTGCTTGCGTTGATTGTCTTCATGATTCATGTTGGTGAGGAGTACCTCAGTGCAATCTGGGAGGCCTTCTCCCGAATTGGCCAACCCATCACCGAGCGTACGTTCTTCCTCACCGCAGCCGTTGCGGCACCGATGTTTTGGCTACTGGGCCTGATCCTGCTGTAACGACGCACCGAGATCGGCAATTGGATGGCGTGGGTTTTCGCCGTAGCCATGGGGGTTGTCGAGTTGTTGCACTTCGTCTTTCCGTTCATGGACACCGGACACTTCGGCTACTTTTCTGGCGTGTACACCTGCCTGCTCCCGGCGACTGCTGGGTGGTATCTCGGGTTCCGCCTGTACCGGGCTTCACGGTCATGACCGCGACCACGATGCGCCTGAGCGCTCGACCCGAGGACCAGCGCGGCTCGTTCCTTCCCGCCACCGCTGCCGCGGCGGCGGGATTGTCCTCGCGGTCAGCACTCGCTAGGAGAATGAAATCCATGGCGAAGAAATCAGTTTCACGTGTTAGCCCTCGACGAGGTGTCCGCAGCCGGCTTCCTCGGCGTAATTGCGCTCGATACATGGAACACCGCTCGCCGTGGATCCGGACTGCACCCATCCAGTGTCTTTAGCGAGCTAAGCGCGTTTCGGTGGACGGATAGTTGCGGTGGTGAGGGCGCCGGTTCATTGGAGGCCACCGCGCTCATCGACGCTCGCGGTAACCAGTTGACCAACGGGGAGACAATGACCAAAAAGAACCTCGAAGCGAAGATCGACATCGATGCCACGCCGGACCAGATCTGGAACGCGGTATCGGATTTCAGGCGGATGCCGCGGAATGGAGTCCCCAGTGCAAGCGACTGCACCTGTTGGGCACGCTGCGCGAAGGGGCCTACACCGTCAACGTCAACAGGCGTGGCCGCAAGTTCTGGCCATCGGCCTAGAGAATCGAACGCTTCGAACCCAACCGGGCCATCGCCTTCCGGACCCTAACCAACAACAGCACCTGGTCATTCGAGATCGCCCTGAGCGAAAACGGATTGGTACTCACTAAGCGCCACTTGGTCCCCTCGCAAGGAACGGCCTGGGCGTCGAAGGCCATCGTCGAACACCTTCTCGGCGGCGAAGACAGCTTCGATGACGAGATGGTCGACGGCATGGAGACGACACTCGCAGCCATCAAAGCTGCCGTTGAACGGTCCTACAACCCAGCAGATCGATGACCGTAACGTTGCTCGGCCGAGCGAAATGTGGCTGAGGTGTGAGGCGGTCGAGCGCGTCGTGTGATGGGCCCGCCGGTGCAGGCAAACCTGGTGGTATGTCTGCAGCTGCGCTCTTGGCGAGCCAGACGGTGACACTCCTCGGATCAGACGCCGCCGGAAACGCATCCGTGTCCACAGCGGCTGAGACTGACTCCTTTCCGTCGATACGGGGTCAGTTTCAGACGACGACACGATGGCTGAGTCGGACTGGCTGCGGCTCGGTGATCTCCCGGCACTTGCGCTCGCCGACGCTACATCGCTGTCCGGACGCCGTCGATCGCACCTCGCATACTCGCAGCAGACGACGCAAGCCAGCAGCTCGAGACAACGGAAACCATTGAGATTAACCCACTGGTGCACACATTTCTACGGCGCGCGTTGACTCATCTAAAGTGCGCGCGTAACGGTCTTCGTTGCCTCAGGTAAGAATGCGCGCGTGCGGTGCGCCTGCCGGATGGTCGAGGGATCCTCGGATAGGCCCCGACGATGGGACTGTCCTTGAGCCAACGCACGGCCGTGACGAAGACGATAGCGACCCGCTACAGGCGGGCGGACAAGGCCGGCAAGGGACGGATTCTCGACGAGTTGTGCGCGACCACCGGCTGGCATCGCAATCACGCCCGCAAGGCGCTGCGGAATGCGCTGACCCCGAAGGTGGTGCGGGCCCGGGCGCCGCGACGGCCCAAGTATGGGCCGAAAGTCGTTACGGCGCTGATCTTCTGCTGGGCGGTGCTGGGGATGCCGGCGGGCAAGCGGCTGGCTCCGATGCTCGCGGAGCTGGTGGAGGTCTTACGCAAGCACGGCGAGTTGGACATCGACGATGACACTGCGGCATTGCTCTCGGGGATGGCGGCGGCGACCATCGACCGCCGACTGGCCCCGGAACGCAAGAAGCACGAACTGAAGGGCCGCTCGCACACCAAGCCCGGGTCGTTGTTGAAGAGCCAGATCCCGATCCGCACGTGGGCGCAGTGGGACGACGCGGTGCCCGGTTTCGTCGAGGTCGACCTGGTCGGCCACGAGGGCGGCAACGCCGCCGGTGAGCACGCCTATACGTTGACCGTGACCGACATCGCCACCGGGTGGACCGAGAACCGCAGCGTGCCCAACAAGGCCCGCAAATGGGTGATCGCGGCATTGGACGAGATCCGGCAGGTCATGCCGTTCCCGATGCTGGGCGTCGATTCGGACAACGGATCGGAGTTCATCAACCACCACCTGCTGGCGTGGTGTGAGAAACACTCCATTACCTTTACCCGGTCGCGGCCCGGCAACTGCAACGACGGGGCGCACGTGGAGCAGAAGAACTGGGCGGTCGTGCGCACCGTGGTGGGCTACCTGCGCTACGACACACCAGCAGAACTGTTTCTGCTCAACACGATCTGGGTATTGCAGTCGCAAATGACGAACTACTTCTGCCCGCAACAGAAGTTGATATCGAAGGTCCGCGACGGGGCGAAAGTGTCGAAGAAGTACGACACGGCGACGACCCCGCACCGACGTGCCGCAGACCACGACGCCGTCGCCGACGAGGACAAGGCGATCCTCGCCGACACCTACACCGGACTCAATCCGGCCGCGATCCAACGCCAGATCCAGGCCCTCACCGCCGAGCTAATCACCCTAGCGACCAGCAAGGCGGGACCGACCAAATCCGGCCCAACCACGCGCGCATTATCGAATGAGGCAACGAATCAAACTTCGCGCGCATCTTGACATGAGGCAACAGGCGGCGTTTGTTTTTTGCGCCTCACCTGGGCCTTGCCCCGTGCGTTGGACACGCTCAATTCTGGGGTCTGCCCGGTGGGTAGCCGCATCCCAGCGATCATCGGCGCTAAGGAGGTGCCGATCGTGGCGGCCGACGGTGAGAGCTCCTTGCGCGCAGAATCTGTGTTCCGGCGATCCTGATGTGACCGTAGGAGGCGCATTGTTTGGCGTGCCCGCAGACCGGGCGCAGCAGCGAATCGATGTCGACGAACACCCGCTGTTGGGTGCCGGGTAGATCCGCCCGCGCAGGGCCACCAGATGCTCGCGGAGCACCGATTCGAGTCATCGGGGGTGACCGAAGGTGAACTCCCGCAACAACGTTTCGACCGTCGAGGCTGCATAGACGCCGCCGAAAAGGACTTCATTCCCCCGAACGGGGCACGTCGATGTCGTCGAAGCAGACTGCGCCAGAGCACATCCCGGCGATCAGGGTGGCCAGTTTCGCCGCGGGGCGCCGCCCCGGATCTTATCCTCGGCACGCTGCTGTGGACCTTCTCTCGAGCAGTCGCCGCAGCGCGGTCTGCTCGGCCAACGTCGTCACCGGCTGCAGCAAACGCCATGAGATTGGCGTCGTCGAACACCGCGGAATCACGCTTGAACCCGTGCGACACTGTCGCTGGAAGTGCCCTTTCTGAGCGGGGTGGTTGTTGCGTAAGGTGAACCAATCATCCCAGTTCAGAGGGACTTTCCTCATTCCGACACCCAAGCCTACGCCATATCCTTCGGTGGCTTCAGACTAAACATTGTCGACAGGTCGATCACCGCCGAGCCTCTTGTCGCCGAGACTCGCTCCCAACGGCGCCGTGGGTGGGAGACGGTCTCCGGGCCCTGGAGGCGACGCCGCTTGCTCGGCCGAGAGCGAACACCGATCCGGGGTGGCCGCGCGCTCGCTAGTGTCCGCGGGATGATCACGACGCGCGAGGTCACCTACGACGCCGACGGCCTGACGATGGTCGGGCATCTGGCGCTGCCGAACGGCGGGGGGCCGTGGCCGGCGGTGCTGATCGGTCACGACGGAATCGGCCTCAACGACTTCCAACGCCGCCGCGCCGACCATCTCGCCGAGCGCGGCTACGCGGCCCTGGCGATGGAGTACCACGGCGGCCAGTGGTTCTCTGACCCCGAGGCGATGCTGGCCCGGGTCCTGCCGCTGATCGCCGACCCCGACCGGATGCGGGCCATTGGCCGCGCCGCGCTCGGGGTCCTGCTCGCCGAGCCTGGTGCCGATCCCGACCGGCTCGCCGCCCTCGGGTACGGCGCGGGCGGCAGCATCGTCCTGGAACTGGCCAGCGCCGGGGTGCCGTTCCGGGCCGTCGCCGTAGTCCATCCCGGTCTGCCGATCGCGCGCCCGGAGGACTGGGCAGCCGTCACTGGCACGTTCCTCGTGTGCACCGGCTCCGAGGACCCGCTCTGCACCCCGGACCAGGTCTTCGCGTTCACCCGTGCGCTGCAGGAGGCTGGCGTCGACTGGCGCGTGCACGTCTACGGCGGGGCCAAGCACGCCTTCTGGCACCCGCCGGTGTATTCCGACGGCTCCCTGACCGGCGGGACGACCCACGTCCAGGCCACGCTGCCCGGGGTGGGCCACCACCCGGCGCACGCCACGCGGGCGTGGCGGGCGGTACTCGACCTGTTCGACGAAACCATCGGAGCGCCGGCCGTCACGGCGTGAGCGACGTCCAGCGGGAACGGCCGTTCCGAGCAAGCCCTTGAATTCGTGCATCACGCGCTCCTCGGGCATCGCTGGTACCGACTTCCAACCGTGTGGACGGTGGTGTCGGCCCAGGGCCACGTGCGACCCCGGCACACATTTAGGGAGCTCGGACCTACTTCCACAGGGGCAGGTCCAGCAACGTGGGCCATCGGCGTTCATGCCAGGAGGTCTATGCCGGGTCGATCGGCGTTCCGGTCACCACAGGCATGCCAATTCCATCCCCGGGAACGGGACGGCGGTCGCCCATTGACTAGAATCGAATTCTAGAACTATCTTCTAGAAGTGACCGGCATCGAAGCTCTGCCCGACGCCCGTCGTCGCGCAATTCTCGACGCGGCGCTGAAGGTGTTCCTCGAGTTGGGCGTCGAGGCCGCGTCCGTGGAGAACATCCGCAAGCAGTCGGGTGCCAGCGTCGGCTCGCTGTATCACCGCTTCGGCAGCAAGGAGGGCATCGCAGCAGCGGTGTACCTCGATGCGCTTCGGGACTACCAGCGCGAATTCATCTCTGTGCTCGAGCGCAGCCGCGACGCCGAAGGCGGCGTGCGGGGCGCGGTCCGTGCCCACATGTGTTGGGTGCTGGGCAATCCCGACTCCGCTCAGTTCCTGTTCGCGGTTGCGGGAGCCGACGTACGCCGCACCGCGCGCGCCGAGCTGCGTGCACTCAACGGCGACTTCTTCGATCGCGTCGACGTCTGGCTGGCCGGGCACGTGCAATCCGGTGCGCTTCGCTCGGCGTCCACCGACGTCGTCTACGCGCTGTGGCTAGGACCAAGTCAGGAGCTTGCACGGTTGTGGCTTGCGCGTGGCAGGCGCACCGCGCTGCGCACCGAAACCGCGTTGCTCGCCGATGCGGCGTGGCGATCGCTACGCCGGGACCCACAGGAGGGGATATGAGTGTCTATCAGGACCTGCTGCGCCAAGGCGGCGCGGCGACGGAGCGCGTCGTCGAGGTCATCCGCCGCGATCACAGTGCGGTGGTCGTGCTCAACGAGCCCGAGCGCCTCAACGTCTTGAGCGCCCCGCTGGTCGCGCAAGCAAAGCAGGCGCTGACCGAACTTGCGGCGGATCCAGCCATCCGCGCGGTGGTGCTGACCGGTGCGGGCCGCGGTTTCAGCGCAGGTGGCGATCTGAAGATGATGCTGCAGGCCGAGGAGCATCTCGGCGATGCCGAGGGGACCACGGACATCTGGCGTTGGATCCGATACGAATTCGGCGGCGTCGCGCGACTGATCGCCCGCAGCGACACCGCGTTCATCGCCGCGATCAACGGACCGGCCGCAGGAGTCGGATTGGCCTGGGCATTGACCTGCGACGTGATCTTGGCATCGGAAGAGGCGCTGATCGTGCCAGCATTCGGTCGGCTCGGGTTGGTGCCGGAGGTCGGCACGTCGTGGGCGCTGACCCGACGGTTGGGCTATCAGGGTGCGTTCGCGTTCTTCGCAGGCGGGGCGCCGTTGTCGGCCCGGCGCGCGCTGGACTTGGGCCTTGTGCAGGAGGTGCTCGCGCCCGATGAGTTGATGACAGCCGCCGACCAGTGGTGTGACCGGATCGCGGCGTTGCCTTCGCACGCCATTGCCATGGCCAAGCCGCTTCTGCGCCAAGCTGCCGACACAACGTGGGACGCGACGATCACGATGGAGGAGTTCGCCGAACCCAATTGCTTCACGACAAGGGTGTTTCAGCAGACGGTGCGGAGTTTGAGCGAAAGGCGTTAGCTGCACTCAGCAGCTCCATCGCGGTGGCCGCCGCCCAAAGAACGCCGTCACGCGCTCCTGCAGGTGGGTGGATGTCCTGGGCTGCGGTCAACGCGCTGCCGCACAGCGCCACGGGCTACTAGGCCTGCCCGGTCCGGCAGTGCCAGCCGGGGGCCTGCCATACGAACCGCCGGGACCAACGGCACAAAATCCGCGCCGACTTCCTGAGGCGATCACGTGAGGAACGGCGCGGGCACAAGAACGGAACGTTGAGGTAGCGCCTTTGGGTGGCCTTTCACGGCCCCGTTCAGGGTCTTAGGGCAGTGGGATCGGATCGAACCTGAATACCGCGCATCGGCCGGCGAGCGCCTCGAATTCGTCGGAGGTTCCCTCGCGCACCAGCCCGGAGCGTTTCATAAACCCGATCCCGGTCGGCACTTCGAGAGGATAGGACCGCAGTATGGGGCGCGCTTGCTCGGCGGTGAGCTCGACGATCGCGACCCGCTGTGCGTTGCGGCCCCGGGCGAGTGTGCCTGCACCGGCGGCGCGGGCGTTGCGGGCCCAATCCGCGCCGGGGAATCCGGCCACGCCGTACAGGCTGCCGTGCAGTGTGAACGGGGTCATCGGGGTACTGCGCGGCTGACCCGATGTGCGGCCGGGCACCGTCAACACCATCGCCGGCCCGGTGGGGATGCCGAGTCGGTGCACGGCGATCATCATCTTGTTCATCGGCTTGAGCCAGCACGGCGGTCGTGGATCGGACATATCCTATTTCCCTTCGGCTTTGGCGAAGAGGTTCTGGTGGTCACGAGCCCATTGGACAAACGGTGTGGCGGGGCGACCCAGGGTCTTCTCCACGTCGTGCGTCACCAACGCGGGCTGCTCGACGGTACTGGCTTGCAGGGCCATGTAGGCGTCGGCGAACTCGGCGGAGAACCCCAAGCCCCTGAACCGTTGCCGGACAAGGTCAGGGGGCACTTCCTGGTAGCGCAGCCGACGATTGAGGGCTGTGCCGATCACCGCGACCAACTCTGCGTTGGTGAACGCGTCCGGGCCGGTCAGTGGGATGCGTTGACTCACCAACTCATCGGAGAGCAGCGCCGGGCGGCGACCGCGGAAATGTCGGAGTCCACGATCGGCGCGCTGGAGGCCCCGGCGTAGGGGCCGGCAACGAGGTCACCGGCACGGATCTGCTCGGACCACATGCCGGCGAAGTTGGACGCGAACAGCGACGGCCGCAGGCTTATCCACTCCAGGCCGGAATCGACGGCGAGCTGCTCCACCTCCTTGTTTCGGTCGCCGCGAAACCGCGACGGTTGGCGGGCGAAGTCATCGTCGGCGTTGATCGCGGACAACGCGACGAGCCGGGTGACCCCGCCTCGGCGTGCCAGTTGCACTACCTCGGCGAGCTCCTCGCCCAGGGCGCGGGAATTGAGAAACACCGCCGACGCCCCGCGCAGCCCAGCTGCCGCCGAACTCAACACCTCGACCTCGGCGGGAAAGCCAACGGGTTTCGGGTCCCGGGACACCGCACGTACCTCGACGCCGGCATTCAGAAGTTCGGTGACGAGCGGCCGGCCGACATTGCCGGTCGCTCCGGTGACGACAATCGCCATGTGGGGGTCCTTCCTAGCGGGGTCCTCATGAGCAGGAGGAGCTCATAGAAACAAGGACGGGCCGGGACTCGAAAAAGTTACGGGTCGGCCAGGTAACTTTTGTTGTCGCTGGTTCGTCATAACTGCACAAGCGATTCACCGTCGGTGGATGCGAGTAACCAGGTCACCCAGGCGTGGCGTAGCCACCGCCTATACCTGGTCAACCTCGCCTACCAGATGCTCGCGGACATCGGCGAGGCCGAAGACGTTGCGCAGGAGACATTTCTGCGGCTGGCTCGCACTGACCATAGTGATATCAACGACGTTCGTGGCTGGTCTACTGGCATTTGGCTATATCGCAACAATCCGAATAGCCGAGCTTTTCTCGCTCAACCTGCTTGGAGTGCTGCTCAACAGCGCTGCGGCCACAGGAACGTTGATTCGGCCGCGATCGCCTTCGCCGCCGCGTCGGTCTTGAACTTCACCCACAACGAGTCGGTAACCGAGACCGCCGAGCGGCTGGGCGTGCCCGTGTCGTGGCAGGTTCCGCTGGGCCTTCTACTGGCCGCAGGCTCACTCGGGCTGATCACCGGCTTCGTCGTGCCGGTGCTCGGGACCGCCGCGGCATGCGGCCTCGTCGTGTACTTCCTGTGCGCAGCGGGCGCGCACATCCGGGCACGCGATACCCGACTCCTGAGCTGGATCAACTGGTTCGCGTTCTTCTCTCTGGCGGTCGCCGCGCTGGTGGTGGGACTGGTCTACCCCAGCCGAATGTGGCGCGTGGCGCGACGTTCTCGGTGTTCGCGGGATCCGCCCATGGTGATATTAGACCGTTTCGTCTATTATTCATTCCATGCCGAGGCCCGTGCTTCACTCCACCGATGGTCTGCTCGACGTCGCGCGGGAGATGGTGCTGACCGACGGTGCGCGGTCGGTCAGGATTGATCGAATCGTTTCGGCCAGCGGCGCGCCGAAGGGATCGATCTATCACCGGTTTCCCACGGTGGATGATCTCTTGGCCGCGATGTGGGTACGGGCCGTGCGGCGTTCGCAGGCTGAGTTTCTCGAAGCGTTGCGCGCCGACGAAGACCCTGTGCAGGATGCGGTCGCCGCCGGCCTGGCCCTCTGTGATTTCGCCCGCCGGAATCCTGCCGACGCTCGATTGTTGGCCTCGTTACGCGGTGAGGATCTCGTCGCGACAACGGCCGACGCAAAACTGATCACAGAACTGAACGAGATCAACGAGCCGCTGAGAGCGGGGCTGGGCGCGCTGACACGCCGCCTCTACCGACGGGCCTCCCGAACCACCGTCGAGTGGACGACGTGTGCGGTCGTGGACTTGCCGATGGGCGCCATGCGCCGACATCTGATCAGTGGTGGCCCCGTCCCCACGTCGGTGCGCTCCCAGCTCGAGGCGGCGATCCCCGCAGCGCTCGCAGCGCCCCGAACCAAAGCCAGGAAGGAGGCCGGTCATGACCGATGCGATCGATGTGGTTCGTCGGCTGTTTGATGCCGTCGAGCGACGTGATGCAGAGACGGTGTTGGCCTGTTACGCCGCCGATGTAGAAGTCCATGAGGCGGCGGTGTTGCCCTACGGGGGCACCTGGCACGGCCACGACGGTGCACTGGCGCACGCGCAAGCTTTCCTCGCCGCGTGGGACCCCTTCCAGGGCCCGGCCGAAATCAAACTGGATCCCCAGTTCTGGGGCGACGACGCCGGCCGGGTGTGTGTGTTGTTCCGCCACCGGGCCGTGGACCCCAGACGGGGGACGCATCTGGATGCCCCGGAAGTCAGCATCTATCAGGTCCATGGCGGGAAGGTGGTGCGATCGCAGATGTTTCACGCTGACTCCGCTGCGGTCGCCCAATTCCTCACCGATGCGCAACCCGACGCCACCACAACCGAAAGGGCGCAGTCGTGAATATCCACCCCCAGCGATTGGGCGCGGCGAGCGGCATCTTGCTCACGCTGTTCCGGGCGCCGATGGCCATCGCTTTGCCCAGCCTGCCGGACCTGCACTCGGTGGCCGAGGTGGAGTCGATCTGGGGGCACAACGCTGCTCTGATGAGGCGGTCGTCTGCTCGGTGAGCGTGGGTTTCCTATTTCTGCTCGTCTTCCTCGGCGCTCTGGTCACACATCTTCAGGACGTTACGCCTCGCCGGTGATGACCTGGACGGCATTCGGTGGTGCGTTCATGTGCATGACCGCACTCAATGTCGCGTTGGGGCTCGACATCGCCGGCGGACTGATGTTGTCCACTTCCGTGGAAGGCACCTACATCCTGCACACGGCGGGGTTCGTATTGGCCGCCCAAGCGGCGTCTGCCGGAACCGCGTTCTTCCTCGCCATTGCCGTGATGGCTTTCACCGACCAGGCGTTCCCGAAGTGGTCCGGGTGGCTGGCTGCGGTCGGCGTGATCGCCAACGCCGGGGCGGTCTGGGCATCTTCGCGCTGAGCAGACCCCTCAATTCCGGCAACGGACTCATCGGCGGGATCGCCGCACCGTTGGGTAGTCGAGAACGGTCACCGTTCCACGTTATCTGGACTCGAGGAATGCGCCGATCTCGCGGGCAGTCTGCCCGGGTTGGTCGAGCATGATTAATACGTGTGCGTCATCGACGTAGCGCAGGGTCGCGTTGGTGAGGTCGGCCAATCCGCGAGCATGGCGGTCGGGCATGACCGGGTTGTGGCTCCATAGCACCAGCACGTCGCCGTCGAATCGGGCCAGGCTCTCAGTCGCTCGCACCAGCTCGCTCTTGTCGAACTTGGAGCGCGAGTATCTGATGAGATCGCGGCGAAGTGCTTTGTCCTGCAATGCGTTACCAAACCAGTGGTCGACGATGCGCTGAGGAATGGGCTTCTTGGCCATCATGCCGAACACAAGGTATCGCCTGCGCAACCATCCGATGCTGAGTTGCCGCATCGCGATCGACACCATCAGCGGGCTGCGGGTGACGAGCCAGGTGACCTTGCCGGGAAACCCCGGCGGGAAGTTCTCGAAGGCCTCCGACGGGCAGATGATCATGCGGCCGACGCGCTCGTCTCGGCCGATGTCGGTGAGGAAGATCGGGCCGCCCCAGTCAGTAATGATCAGATCGACGTCGGTGAGGTCCAGCGCATCAAGGAAGTCGGCGACGATACCGATCATGCCGGGCATCGTCAGATCGGCATCTGCGCGCATCGGCACGCGGTGTCCGCCGAGGGGCAGTACCGGCAGCAGATAGCGGTATCCGGTGGGGAGCAGGGGGAGCGCCAGGTCCCACTGGCTGTCGTTCATCAGGACGCCGTGCAGCAGCACCACCGGGGTCCCATCGGGATCGCCTTCCTCGCGATACTCGATGGTCCCCGCCGCCACCTCGACCGACTTCATCAGCCAAACCTCCACTAGAACAATAATTCTAGAATGTATGCTCTAGTATGTCCGCAGGAGGCGAATTTGGCAAGGTCAACCCGTGAATCGATACTCACCGCGGCGACGGAGCTGATGCGCTTCAAGGGTTTCGCCGGCGTGGGGATGAAGGACATCGTCGCGGCGTCCGGTGCGCCGATCGGGTCGCTCTATCATCACTTTCCCGGTGGCAAGACGCAGATCGCCCGCGAGGCGCTCGTCAATGCGGGCGCCGCCTACGGCCTGCTCATTCCGACACTGGTTGCGCGCCACGACGACCTCGGCGAGGCCATCGAGTCGGTGTTTACCCAGGCCGCGGCAGACATGGTCGACAACGGTTTTGCGAATATGTGCCCAGTCGGCAGTGTTGCCGCCGAGGTCGCCGATACGGTTGAGGAGCTACGAGACACGACTTCGGCCGTCATCACCGGATGGCTCGACGGCGGTACCGCCTACTTCGCATCGCGTGGTCTGCCGCGGGACACCGCCCGCGATCTCACCGTTGCCGTGGTCAGTGCACTCGAGGGCGCGTTCGTCATCGCGCGCAGTCTGCGCGACGTCGAACCGTTGCTTGCCGTCGGCAGGGTTCTCGGGCGGCAGCACCGCGGAACGACGCTGAGCTCAGGCGCGGCAACCGCAATCAGCAGGTGGAATTAGTCGCTGCTGTGGGCCCGACCATTCGAAACCGCCAGTTCGCCTTCGAAGTCATCTGAGCGCTCGTCGAACGCCCGGGCCACCGTTGAGTGGACGACGTGTGCTGTCGTGGACTTGCCGATGGGTGCCATGCGCTGACATCTGATAGATGGCACCTCCGTGCATACATCCTGCACTACGGCAGGGTTCATATTGGCTGGCCCCGGCGGCGTCTGCCGGGACCGCGTTCTTCCTCGCCATCGCCGTGGTGGCTTTCACCGACCAGGCGTTCCCGAAGTGATCCGGGTGGCTGGCTGCGCGCTTCATGATTCTGCTCGCAGCGCGGCCGTTTGGTTGGCCAACGGAGTAGCACGCAGGCCCGACTTACCACGCGACGGACTGTCACTGGGCGCCGTTCCCCTCAACGAACAGGCCGCGACGGGGGGCGGCGACTGACGGGCCCCACGCTGCCGGCGGCCGGAATTGCCTACTGTCCGTGAGGTTCCCAGGGCCGCTTCCGCGGCCACCACGCGGGCACCGCGCGTTTGTACGCCTCGTACTCGGCGCCGAACTGGCGGGAGAGCGTGGGTTCTTCATACCAGCGCACGAATGCCGCCGGCAGTGCCCATGCCGCGGCGGCGTAGATCAGGAGACCGACGCTACCGAACAGCAACGCCTGACCGACGACGGCCAGCAGCAGGCCGAAGTACATCGGGTTGCGCAGGTAACGGTTGAAGCCGCCAACGACCAGCCGCTGGGTCGGCGCGATCGGCATCGGCGTGCCACCGGCCTTGACGAATTCCACGAACGCAGAGACCGCGGGCACCAAACCGACGACGATGAGCAGTCCTCCGATGACCTGCGCGATCACCCAATACCGCGGGAGATTGGGGGATTCCCAGCCTGTGATCAGCCTGGGGATCAGTCCGACCACGGTGCCAGGGGCGACGGCGAAGAACACCGAGCTGCCGACCGCGGCTCTCGACCTGCGCATCAGAATCTCCCCCGCTTCGGTTGAGGACTGCGTTGCGGACAGGGTTTAGCATCCCTTTCGGCACCCCCCGGGCGGGACGAATCAGCACCCGAAGCCACGTCGTCGTTCACGTCTCCCCGTTGAGCATCGGAGACGGTGTGGTGAGCGACAGGAGAGTTCAGGGGCCCGGGCTCGCGTCGCGCTGGGGGGCGCAAAGCCCATGACGCCAACGTGGTCAGCGCGATGGTCGACGGGGCGATGGTCCTCGCCCACGAGTCATCCGCCGCGAGATGGCATGCCGCACCGCCGGCGCTCATGCGACGTCTCCTGCCGGGGTGGTCTCAGTTGCCGTATGAAGCAGCCGGAAGTCACATCGGCGAAGGACCGTCAGAAAGGCGGCCTGGGGAAATCCGAAGGCGCGACGGCCCGCCGCACACGGATACGGTTCGATGCGATCGATCACGAACTCGTCGCCGTTGTCGATCACAACACCGCCGCCGGCGGCGACGATGTTCCTGTACCAGTTCACGTCCGGACCGTAGGTCAGTTCGGCGATGAACCCGTCGGCGACGCGGGCGAGGATCAGCGGGGTTTCGTAGACCGTGCCGCTTCGGCGGCCGACGTGGCGTAGGACTGAAAACGGGCCACGTCCGGAACGGGCCGCGCGCATCGTGATGCGGTTGACCGTGTTTTTGAGTACCCACAGGAAAGCACGTTTGGGACGGGATGCGTTCATCTCGACCCCGCCACGTCGGGAGTCGCAGCGCTCGAGGCCGGGCCGACGCGAAGATTGTGCCGCGAGAGCCGCACGGCGTTGGCCGACAGCGGCCCGGCCAGCGCGGAGACGAGGTGAAAGCTGATGCCGACGAGCAACAGGACGCGCGGAGCGTATCGGTCACGGATTGTGCGTGCGCACGAGAACTTCACGGTCGGGCCAGCGAGCTGAGCAGCGGTGTTGGCGCTGCGCCCGACAGTGGGGGCGATGTCGTTGAATGGGACGTCGAACATGTCGTGCAGCACGAACGCGAGCCGCTCGGGCGGCGTCAGAGTCTGCAGAACCACCAGCAACGCCAGACCTACGGAGTCGGCGAGTAACGCTTCCTGCTCGGGATCGACGTCCGCCGCAGAGCCGATGCGGTGGCCGCGCGGCGGCGGCGTGGTCCCGATGGGACCTTCGCGACGCGCCTTTCGGCGACGCAGCATGTCCAGGCACACCCGGGCCACGATCGTCGTCAACCAGCCCGGCAGGCTGCGCACCTCGCCGGCGTCCATGCGGTGCAGCCGAAGCCACGCTTCTTGGACGGCGTCGTCCGATTCGCTCAACGAGCCCGACATCCGGTAGGCCGCCGACTGCAGATGTGGGAGGTGCTCCTCGAAGCGCTGTGCCAACCACCGGTGCTCGTCCACGGTCCAATCTGCAATCCCGCCGGTCATCGTCGCTCCTTCTCGCAGTCCGTCGTATCTATGACGAATTCAGGGGCACGAACGTGACAGGCCACGCCACGCGGTCACCGGTGTCGACGATGTCTTGATGGTCAAATGCCGAACGGCTCACAGCTGAACATCCTCGACGGCATCGGTGTTGCTGGGCGTGCAGGTGCGGCGGGAAGCGCGCCACAGCCAGAGCAGTATCACCGGCAGCACCAACTCCACGACGGTCAGCACGACCTGAAATCCGTGCGGTCGACCCTGAACGACGATGGACACGAGGCGGCCGAGGCCGCCGAGGAGGAAGATCCCGCTCAGCCACTGCGCCGTAGTCACCGCGAAGTCGTCTTATTAGACTAAGTCTACTAACTCGGGGTGCCCACCCCCGTGTCCCGGCCGACCCGTTGATCCACTCGCCGAAAAGTGCAGTGCACCGGGAAGCGACGAGCGGCCCGCCGCGTACGTGCCGGCACGTGCTTGTCACGTTTCTCGGGGTTGGCTCGTCCTAGCCATGACAGATCACGACGGCAGAAGTATGTCCGCCCTTAATGAGGAGGCACGATCAACACGACGCTGTGGGTGCTGCAGGCAATCCTGGCCGCAACCTTCGCCATGTCGGGAACGGCGAAGTCGGTCATGACCAAGCAGCGCATGCTGCAGACCGGACACACGGGCGTAGCGATTTCCGTTGTGGACCATCAAAATCGTGGCTGTGCTGGAAGTCGCCGGCGCGTTCGGTCTGATTCTGCTGCCCTGGCTCACGGGAAACGCGCGCGTCCTCACCCCGCTGGCAGCGACGGGCTTGGCCATCGTCATGGTGGGTGCAGCGGTCTCGCACTGGGGTCTTCGGGAGTTCAAACAGGTATTCGGGGTGAACCTCGTCCTGTTCGCCATGCTGACCATTGTGGTCATCGGGCGATACTCCGAGTTGTGACGTCCACGGGTGTGATCGCTTCGGCCGTCGTCGAGGGCGATTGTGCGAAGTATCTTACGTTCAGATCAGTGTCATCGTGGTCGGCTGTGCAGCCGTCCCCCAGGTCACTCTTAGTAGACTAAGTCTACCCAGCTGGGCTGCCGAGGGTGACCGACCGACGGAGGCTCGCGCCGCAGCAGCGCAGGGCTCAGTTGCTCGACGTCGGCGAGCGGCTATTCGCCGAAACACCTTACGAGGACGTCACGTTGGACTACGTCGCGGAGAAGGCCGGAGTGTCCCGGGCGCTGCTGTACCGTCACTTTCCCGGTAAGCAGGCAATGTTCGCGGCGATCTACCAGCGCGCGGCGCAGCGCCTGTTGGCCGAGACGGACTTCGATGAGTCGCTGCCGATCGCCGAGCAGGCAGGCGCCGCGCTGGACGCCTATCTCGACTACTTCGCGGCCAACGCGAACACCGTGCTCGCCGCCAACGTCGTACTCGCCGACGACCCATGGGTCCAGCGGGTCATCGCCGAACTGCTAGCAGGTATCGGACGTCGTTGGGCAGACACCAACCCGGCCGACCAGCGGACCCAGCAGCTGCTATCGGCCGCGATGTCGTCGTGGCTGGCGTTCGTGCGAGAACTCTGCGTGCGATGGCTGCAGGGCCGCGAGTTGTCACAAACCGATGTTCGCGAAATCTCACTCGGCGCACTGAAGGGTGCGCTCGATGAAGTCCCCTCGAGCGGGAAACACCGACCCGCACGACGGCGCACCACCCCGAACGCGGAACGCAACCAACGCTAAACAATTCATCACGGGGTCCCGTCGTCCGACGGCGTTGACCTACCACCGAGGGGAGTCAACAAATGCGCTATACCCGCCGCGACGAGATCGCCGCCAGCCCACGCAACGTGTGGGCGGTCCTCATCGATATCGAGCGCTGGCCCGAGTGGTCCGCATCGATGCAGCAGGTGACCCGGCTAGAGCCCGGCCCGTTGCGCGTCGGCAGCACGGCTCGTGTCCAGCAGCCCAAGGTAAGGCCAACGGTCTGGACGGTCACCGAGCTGGCACACCAGCGATCGTTCACCTGGACCGCATCCTCGCCAGGCATCCGCCTGACCGGGTACCACGAGATCACCCCCACAGCGTGCGGAGTCAGCGCCGTACTGACCTTCGCCATCACTGGACCCTTGGCCCGGATCGCCGGACTGCTCGGCGGTTCCCGCATCCGATCCTACGTCGACATGGAGGCCGAGGGGCTCAAGCAGCGAGCCGAACTGCGCGGGACGAAGTAGGTACCGGCTCAGTGCCCGGCAAGCCGACGTCAGAGCAGAACCACGGTCCGCGACTGGAAAGCGTCGTGGTCGTCGCTGTGGGGTTGCGCCAACAGTGTGCGTACGGTCGCGTTGACTACGGCCTGGATCGCACGGTGTGCGCGGGTGTTCGCGGCGACTGAACATCCGTACGCGGCCCGAGTCCCTCAACCAGTCAAGACGACCTCCGGGTCGGGTACTCATCGGCGATGAGTTCGACTCCAGGCGGCGGTCATCACTTCGACGCTGGACAGAGCGTCGTGACGAACCACCGACGAGAGGACACCCGCCGATGCGACCGGTCGTGCTGCAGATTGGTGTCACCCTGGACGGCTTCGTACATGGTGCGCAGGGCTACGAGTTTTGGTGCCTTCCCCCGGAGGAGGACGACATCGTGGTGTGGAAGGAGGCGTCGTTACGTGAGGCTGGCGCCGACATCATGGGACGTGTCCTACGAGGAGATGGCCACGGTGTGGCCGTCCGGCACCGGCCTCTACGCCGACGTGATGAACGAGATCCCCAAGGTGGTCTTCTCCACGACGCTCACCCGGGCCGACTGGGCGCAGAGCCGGATCGCCAGCGGCGACCTTGCTGACGACATCGACCAGCTCAAGCGCGAGCCGGGTGGTGTCATCGTCGCCCACGGCGGCGCGAGGTTCATCGGTGCGTTGATCCGCGAGAACTTGATCGACGAGTACCGGCTGGTCATTCACCCGGTCGTGATCGGGCACGGGACCAGCCTCTTCGCCGCGTTGCGCAGGCCGCTTCGGTTCGAGGTCGTCGAGGCCCGTACGTTGCCGAGCGGCACCATGCTCCACACGTGTCGACCGCTGGGGGCGGCCGGTGAGGACCTTGCACCTCGGCCTGCGCGTGGCCGATCTCGACCGCTCACTCGCGTTCTATTCCGCTATCGGCTACGAGGTTGTGGGCGATGTCCCGGATACCGAGCTCGGGCACCTGACCATGATCAGGCTTCCGGGCGACGAGTTCGTCACCATCGAGCTGGTCCATGATCCGAACGGTGGCGCCGTCGGCGACGGCAACCGGCTGAGCCACCCCGTCATCCAGGTCGACTCGATGGACGTCGCTCTCGTCGAGCTCGCCTCGCACGACGTCGATGCCGAATCGCCTTCTTCACCCGACGGGTCGGAGGCCTTCCAGACCACGTGGATAGCCGATCCGGATGGCAACCGGATCGAGCTCGTTCAATGGCCCCCCGCCACGCCGACGGCATCTCGGTCGCCGACTGGCCGGACTAGCACAGTTCGCTCGCCCCAACGCGTCGGAATGAGCGGGGCGAGCGGTGATGCGCCAGGTCGTGGTCGTGTCTGGAGGTGCGAGGCGGTGTGCACCAGCAGAGCACTCACCGGAAGTCGGCCTTGGTGCCGTGAAGGAGGGGCCGAGGAACGGGCCCAGAGAGCCCAGAGGTGGCGTCGACTGCGCCCAGGCTGCGGGCCGCTGCGCCCGAATGCCGAATGCCGCCGTCGTGCTTGTTGTCACGTCATGGTCGTGGCTCCCCTACTTTCGATCGTTGTTCAGTCGGTCGGGGCCGCAGGTTCATGCCGTGCGGTCCCGAACAAGGGCCGCTCGGCGGCGATGTCGTACTCGGCTGCTGACACCGAGAGCATTGCCGCGCCGTGCTCGAATGTGTGGCCGCTGCTGCCGACATCCGGGGGCGGTGCAAGTTTGGTGAAGACATTTCCCGACGTGCTTCTGCACCGCACCGTCGCTGACCACCAGGGCCTTGGCGTTGTTGACGTTGGAGCGGCCCTCGGCAATCAGTGCCAGCACCTCCCGCTCGCGCGGGGTCAGCTCGTTGGGCGGGTCGTCGCGACGGCGGACGAGCAGTTGGGCCACGATCTCTGCGTCCAGCACGGTGCCGCCACCGGCCTAGCGTGAGCGACGTGTGTGATTTACTGCGGCGCGCTTCGGCGGTCACATCGTTGAGACCGGCACCCAGTCTTACTGTCTGGCCCACCCCGTGGGCCCATCGCATGGGTTGAGGTGGTGAACGGGTAGTCAGTCCAGCGGTTTCATGAATGACCAGAGGCCACCTTCTGGGTCGCGTGCGCTGTACTCGCGGTAGCCGTAGGGCTGATCGGTGGGCGGGTAGAGGATCTCGGCGCCCTCGTCGCAGGCGTGGCGGTGGTGGGCGTCGACGTCCTCGACCATCACCGCGGTGGTACCGGTCGCCGCGCCTAGGGTCTTTGGCGAGGCCAACCCAAATCGAGGTGAGACCTGATGCAGCCAGATCACGCCATCGCCGGCATGCACTTCGCCGTGCACCCAGCGGCCCTCTGCGTCGTGTTCCAGTCGGCCGGCGCCCAGACCGAACACCCGCACCAGCCAGGCATGCATCGCTGGGATGTCGTCATAGACGAGGATCGAGATCCGCCGCTGCACAATGTCATCGAGCATGGTCATCTCCTCCATGGTTTCCAATAGTTGGTCGGTGCCCGGGGTGTCGCGCGTCCCAGTGGCGTTGACCATGGCGGCCAGTCGCCTGCGCAGCGCCGCGCCGACCGCCTGCTGGTGATCGATCAGCTCCAGGTGGGCGAGCATGGCGTCGCGCAGGTCCCAGCCGGGTTCGTCGAGCGCTTTGCCAATCTCGGCGAGCGGCAGCCCGGTGCGGCGCAGTAGGCAAATGCGGTACAGCCGCCGCACGTCGATGTCGTCATAGACCCGGTGGCCGGCCGAGCTGCGCCGCGATGGGGTGAGCAGCCCGATCTGATCGTAGTAGCGCACCGTTCGAATCGAGAGCCCAGCGGCGCGTGCCAGCTCACCGACCTTCAGACCGTCCTCAGTGCCACCCATAACCCCGACGGTAGAACGTGACGTCGCGTCACCTGCAAGTGACGCTCAACCGCAGGGCAAATCTCCACCGGCTGGTTCACAGTCAGTCACTCCGGTGTGGTGGGGCCAGCGTTCTCGCCGGGCCCAACTTCAGTTGGCCAAATCAATGCGGCCTCTGTCTTCATCTGAAGCCCCCAACCCCAGCCAGACACGCCCCAAGGGGTCGGACTACGTGGGCGTTGACGCCCCGTATAGTCCCGGGTGTCGAAAAGGACCTGGATCGGCACTGGTAAGCCCGTTCCCTTCTGTGAGGAAGCTCCGTACCGCAACCGCGGACCCGCGACAAGCAACTGGTGTGTACGCACCGGCGGCTTGGCGCGTGCGTGAAGAAGCTTGGCCCGCCTAGCCGTCGGTCGGATACGCCCTTATCGAAAGGGTAGATATGCCTCTCATTCAGACTGGCACCGGAATCGTCACTCAGATCAACACTTTCACCGTGCCCGACGGCGGGCAGCAAGCGCTGCTCGAGTTGCTCGCTGAGGCGGCACACTTTGCGAGCGAGACACCTGGCTGGGTGTCGGCGAGCCTGCATCGAAGCCACGACGGCAGTCGGGTCGTCAACTATGCGCAAAGCGATGACATCGACTCAGCGTTGTTGGTGATTGAGCGTCTGCGCAATGCCGGATTCCTTGATCGCAACGCGGCATTGGGAGAAGCGCACCCCGGTCTCTACGACGTGGTGTTCACAGTTGAACGCTAATCGGCCAGCGCCAGCTGCTGTGGTGATCCCACCCGTTGCCGATAGGGCTTCCTCAGCAGGTTTGCTGCTACGGGTGCGTCCCGTCTTAGTCGGTAGGACTGGGTGCCGGTTTCGAGTATGTAGGCGTTGAAGGTGACGCCATCGACGATGGCGGCGACCAGTGGGGGTCGGGGAGACGGCGCCCCTTGTGGAGTTTCGCCCTTCTGTGCGCGCGATGCCGAGGTGGGGAACAGGCTGGACTCGAACCGCCGTGATTGCGCCCAAGCTCGCGGGATCGTCGACCTGTCCTTGCTGTGGGCCAGCGTCGGGTGGAGGCATCACCG
Source organism: Mycobacteriales bacterium (assembly GCA_038244615.1). Taxonomy (GTDB): domain Bacteria; phylum Actinomycetota; class Actinomycetes; order Mycobacteriales; family Mycobacteriaceae; genus Mycobacterium. The sequence goes on from JBBRTH010000029.1 coordinate 37,679, forward strand.
GTGAGGCTGATGACACAGGGAGCACGAACCATGACACCGTCGCTCAGGGGGTTGCGGCTGGTGAGCTTACTCGCCTGCTCGCTGGTCGTCGGATTGACCCTCAGCCACGTCTTGCAGGCGCCGGGGAGCCGCACCCTCGATGGCGCGACATGGCTGCGCGTACAGCACAGTTTCTACGGCGGATTTGCCATCGTCGGCGGTCTTGGTGAACTCATCGGACTGGCCTCCACCGCTACAGACGCGGCGCTCAGACGTCGTCAGCTCCGCTCGTCGCTGCCGCCGACGCTCGCGGCGCTCTGCTTGTTGGGGACATTGCTCGCTTACTGGTTCGGCAACCGGCCCGTCAACAGCCAGGTGGCGCAATGGACATCGGCGACACTTCCCGCCAACTGGGCGTCGTACCGCGACACCTGGGAGGCGGCCCACGCCGTGTCCGCCGTCTTGAGTTTCGTCGCCCTCGCCGTCTTGCTCGTCGCGACGATCTGGTCCCCGGTGTCGGAAGCTCACGGCACTGACCCGCCGAGCCGCAGGAGGTGATGCCATGCTCGATTCGCGCTCGAGACACTCCGGGCGGCGCAAGTATCACTGCGCACGAAGTTTGGTGGCGCTGCGATGAATTGCGGCCTCGGGTCGGGTCACAACTGCGAACCCCCATTCTCGAGGAGCACGCGATGAGCACATCCCGGGAGCGCGACGGCATCTGCCGGGCCTTCTCCACCCATCGGTTCGAAGAAGTCTTCGCCGACCTCGCCGACGAGGTCCGGTGGATTCTGCCGGGCCAGGCCATCATCGAAGGATCACAGGCGGTGATTGAGGCCTGCCGCGGGACAGGTGACGAACTGGCCGAGACCACCACTAGCTGGCTGCGGGTCGTGTCCGCAGCCGGAGAGGATGTGGTGGCGGTCGACGTAGTCGGGCGTTACGAGGACAAGGACGGTGTCACCGCCGTCTCTAGTTGCGACATCTACGAATTCGACGGAAGTAAGATCGCCCGCATCACCTCTTACGCCGTGGAGGTCGACCCGGACGACATCGGGTAAGCGCCGGCGGCACACTAGCCGGGCCGAAGTTCGACCTGCCGAGCGTTCCCGTCTTGTCATTGCGTGCATGGCTCTTCACGCGCTGGCGGCTACGGCGGGTCCCATGCGGCTGCCGTGGCACCGGTGGCGGTGTCAGTCACCTCTGGCAATTCATCTGCTTGCCGTAAACCCGTTGGCGAGCGCTGCGTCACCGCTCGTCCGGCACCATAGGAGATGAAGCGGCTCGGGAGACGAACCGGCCGACACCGTCATGAACCTATTGGGAGTGTCGCAAGTGTGCCGGGAGGGTGCCGCAGCGCCGTGTCCAGCGCCCGGTAGAGATCCCCGAGCCGCGTCCGCCCGGCCGCAGGGTCGGGCATCTGCGTGACGACGACCCGCACCGCCCCGGTGCAATGTTCTCTTGCCCAATCGATCTCGGTGTCGGCGGCAGCCGGGACGCTGGTGGCGAGTTCGCGCGCCTGGGCTGCTGAGACCGCCGGCGCCAGCAGGTGCATCGTCTGCCTGGCCGCGGCCTTGGCGCCCGGGTCGTCGATGTCGCCGGCTGCGGCTAGCGCTGCGAACGCTAACGTCCGCATCCGCTTGTCCCGCCGTCGGCCGAGGCCGAAACCCCTGGCACCCTCGATCGCGTTCCGTACCCGGAGGTTGCCGGGCACCGCGTCCTCGTAGAGACGGAGAGCGCGTTCGGCGCAGTCCGCCGCCCACAGGGCTACCGGCCGAAGGTCACCCACCGTCATCGCGGTCATGAGTCGGCTCCGTCGTTCGGTTGAGCACACGGGACTCCGGGCGATCGTTTAGGAATACCGCGGTCTCGTCGATCGATTTAGGCGTGATCTAGGGGCGATGTTGAGATTGTTGGCTGGGAGGTCCTCGGCGGGATAGCCGATTACGAGGCCGCACGAGATCTCGTACGGGTCGGGCATCGCCAGGGTCTCACGAACGACGTCGGAAATCTGGCGATGAGCATTGGTCCGTAGGTACCCAACCCGGTGCGGTGAGGCCGAGAAGAATGTCCGCAAAACCACCACCCGAGGCAAACGGGTCAGCTAGTTGTGTTGGGGAGGACCGGCGAGCATCAGAGTGATTTGAGGCGGGCCTTGAGCAGACAGAACTCATTACCTTCAGGGTCCACCAGGACATGCCACTGCTCCTGTCCTGTCTGGCCAATGTCGGCCGGACGCGCACCGAGCTTCAGAAGGCGATCGAGCTCTGCGTCTTGATCTCGGTCGGTGGCGTTGACGTCGATGTGCAGCCGGCACTTCCCTGGCTCTGGTTCATCCCTGCGACTGAGGATGATCGTGGGCTGCGGACCGCCGAACCTTTGGTTTGGCCCGATCTCCACCGAGCCGTCGTCCTCGTGATCGAGAACGACGAAGTCCAAGACCTCGCACCAGAACCGCGCCAGGACCTCAGGGTCGCGGCAGCCGAGTACGAGCTCACTGATACGACATGCCATCGACGAAACCTGCTCTCGGCCGGGGAACTGTGGGGAGACGCGCACCAAACTAGGGCTTCTCAGCAGCAAGAACGATTCAGACCCACCCGACGAGATGAGCATGGGCGAAAGGATTTCACGGGCGGGCTCTGTCACGGTCGCGGAGCTGGATGGTCAGCTCGCCAGAAAGGATGAGGAACAGTTCGTCGGTTTCGTCTTGGGTGTACCAGACGAATTCGCCTTGGATCTTGACGATCTTGATCTGGTAATCATTGAGTTGCGCAACGGTTTTCGGTGACCAGTGTTCGGGGATGAGGGCTAATTTCTCGGCCAGGTCGATGGGGTTGTTGGTCATGTGGCAAGTATGCCCGCGAGGTGGGCCAAGTGCCGCGGCTCGATCACGGCTGCGGCCTGCCGCAATGGGGACGGTTCACTACTCGAGTTCTACGGGTATCCCGCCGAGTACTGGATCCACCTCAGAACGACAACCCGATTAAGTCGACGTTCGCCACCGTACGGTTTCGGACCAAGGTCACCAAAGGACCCGGATCATGCGCAGCGGGAATTGCCGTGTCCTACAGGCTGATCGACGCCGCACCGGCCCGCTGGCGGGCCATCGACGCCCCGCACCTGGTTTTACTGGTCCGTACCGGCGCGGTGTGCCACAAAGGCAACTACTCGAACGTCCCGTCGGCATCACACCGGAACAATCCGGTGATGAATCAAACGACACGCAGGTCGCCTGAAACAACCCCCCCACAGGTCGTGGAAATATCGCTCGCGGGTCGCCGGAATAGCGATGGCGTTCAAGCGCATCGAGTCCGCACAAGGACGCTGCCGGGCCGTCAACGGCCCCCACCTCATGTCTCTGGGTCCGCGCGGGCGCCCGATTCGAGAAAGGCGAGCTCGTCGAACGACCCGAGGAATCAGGAGGTGATCGGCAAGTCGCGTGACCCGCCGATCGACCAGTCTTCACCATTCTCTTCGAGCATAGTTTCGCTCCAAGCCAACCTGAGCCGCAGTGATCGCTTGGTCCGGCGGCGCGTTGAGCGCAGGCCGGAGATGCTCAAGGCGATTTCCGGCGGGGGCGCAGGCCGTCCAGCACGATGTCCATCGTGCGCCGGGCGGCCTCGGCATAGGACTGGCCCGGACGCACGTAGATCTGCAGGGTCATCAGGTTGGCCACGTCTTGCGGGGTGACGTCTGGCCGCAGGTCGCCGTCGGCCTGGGCCTGCGCGGTCAGGGCGACGACCCGGTCGGCCACTCTGGTTCGGACTTCGGTGAGGTTCGGGTCGCTGCGGGTGCCTGCATGTAAGGTTGGCTCTAGCGCGGATGCCAATGCACCCAAACGCAATTCGGCGCATTCCCGCAGCAAGCGGCACAGACCGGGCCAGGCACCGACTGCCTCGCCGCGGGTGGTGTCGGCCAGATTCGCCAGGCTCGCGAGATACTCGTGCCCCGCAGCGCTGATCAGCGCGGTGCGATTCGGGAACCGACGGTACAAGGTGCCGACACCGACGCCCGCGCGATCAGCGATCATCTTCATCGGCACGTCGACGCCCTGCTCGCGAAACACGATCTCGGCCGCGGCCAGGATCTGATCGCGGTTGCTGCGCGCGTCGGATCGCAACTGACTGGTCATCGCCCGCACCTTCCCCTAATAAGTGGACGAGTATCTTCCGCCTACCGTAACGTGACTAAGTGGACGAAATTCGTCCACTCGATCGGAGGGATGCAGCCATGGGTGCCAGCGTGCTGATTTCGGGTGCCGGCATAGCGGGATCAACTCTGGCGTATTGGCTTGCGCGGAAGGGGTTCACGGTCACGGTGGTCGAGCACGCTGCCGGGCAGCGTTCGAGTGGTCACCCGGTCGACGTCAAAGGACCCGCAGCCGACGTGGTCGAGCAAATGGGGATCATGCCGGAGCTACGCGCCGCGGCTACGCAGGTGAACCGGCTCGTCTTCGTCGATGCCGACGGGCGCGAGCGAGGCGGGTTCAACATGAAGACATTTCAGGGTTCTGCCGGGGATCGCGAAGTGGAAATTGCGCGCGCCGACCTGGCCGCGATCCTGCTGTCGGCCGCTGGCCAGAACACCGAAATCCGCTGGGGTGACACGATCACCGAGATGACGCAGACCGGCGACGGGGTTCAGGTCGGCTTCCAGCACGCCGAGCCCGAGCGGTTCGACCTGGTGGTCGGCGCCGACGGACTGCATTCGACGGTGCGCCGCCTGACCTTCGGGCCCGAGGCGGACTTCATCCGGCACATGGGCATGTACGTGGCGACCATGGCGGTGGACCGGCCGATCCGCGACGAACACCAAGTGGTGATGTTCAATACCCCGGGCCGTGCGTTCGTCGTCCATCCGGCATCTGGAACGCCAGGGGCGGCGTTCATGTTCCGGCATCCCGCCGTGCCTGGACTCGATCGTCCCGACCTTGCCTTGCACACCCGAGTGGTCACCCACGCGTTCGCCGGACGGCTCGGCTGTTTCGGCAGATACCTCGAACAGTTGCAGGCGGCAGACGACCTGTACTTCGACTCGGTCAGCCGAGTTCAATTGCCGCACTGGTCGACCGGTCATGTGACATTGCTCGGCGACGCGGCGTCGAGCCTGTCACTGTTCGGCGACGGCTCCACCCTGGCCATCGCCGGGGCCCACACCCTCGCCGAGGAACTGGCCCGCACACCCGCCGACCTGCCCGCCGCAGTGGCCCGCTACGAACAGCGCCACCGCGTATTGGTGAAGACACGGCAGCGTGGCTTCACCGCATCGGCAATGCTGCTGGTACCCCGATCCCGAGGCAGTATCGTCCTGCGCGACACCGTCGCTCGGCTGCTGGGGCGCTGAACTCATGGCTGATGTTCCGCTGGACACGCAAGAGCGCCTTGAGCTGTGTGATCTCCTCGACGAGCTCGGTCCGTCCGTTCCCACACTGCTCGAGGGCTGGACTGCTCACGATCTCGCCGCCCACATCTTGTTGCGAGAACGCGATTTCGTTGCTGGCCTTTGCATCGCTCTACCTCGTCCCTTCCAACGCTTCGCCGAGGCGCGTAGGGTCAGCCTGGCTGAGAGGAAGGATTTCGCGTGGCTCGTCGCGCGGATCCGGTCAGGCCCGCCGATCGGGTTTTTCCGCATTGGATGGGTCCGCTCCTTCCCGAATCTAAATGAGTTCTTTGTTCACCACGAGGACGTTCGCAGAGCGAATGGGCATGGGCCCCGCAGCCTCACGCCTGCAATGGATGCTGCCTTGTGGCGAAACGTTCGCCGTGGCAGCCACTACCTGAGTCGGCGGCTCCGCGCGACTGGGCTCGAGATTGAGTGGGCCGGAACCGACGAGCGGGTAACGGTTCGACCAGGCGAGCCGATGGCTAGACTTAGCGGTCCGCCGGGCGAACTCCTCCTATACATCTTTGGGCGTCAGCCTGCCGCGCAAGTCGAAGTGAAAGGACTACCCGAGGCCGTTGCGGCGGTGCGTCGCACGCACTTCGGCATGTGAGTCCATCACTCGCCTCGATCCACAGTCTTGACAATGACTCGTGTGTTGCAGCGAATGCGGCGAAAAAGGTAGCGGTGGATTCCGTCTCGATTGTCCACAAGAGAGACGAGATCCGGCTATCTCAATTCGCCGCTGCCGCAGGGGTCCTCACGGTGCGCCGCGGTACGTGCCGATCGTCCAGGCGTTGCATTCGGTGTCGCGCAGGGTGAAGGTATGCGAGCCGTAATCTGTGTCGTGCAACCCGACCGTGATCTCCGCGCCTGCGGCCACGACTTTTGCGTGGATGGCATCGATCTGGCCGGAGACGACATTCACCGCACTGATCCCGGGTTTCATCGCGTCGTGGACGCCATCGGCGCAAGAACTAGTACTGCCGATCATGACCGCGCCCCCCTCGGGCCAGCGCAATTCGGCATGGGTAATGGAGTCATCGGGGCCTGGCACAACCAGGGTTTCGGTAAAGCCGAGCACGTCGACGAGGAACCGGACTGCAACCGGTGCGTACGTCGTAGCGCAGGGCAGGCCAGACGGTGGGAGCAGGTAGTTCAGGCATGCCAATCAGTCTTGACCAACGAAGTCGTCGTCGTCTTGTAGGAACGGGAGCTCTTCGCCGATCCAGGTCCGGAGTGAGCACCCGGCCAGTGCGCGCCACTCATTGCTCAGGTGGGCCTGGTCGTAGTAGCCGCATTCGATGGCGAGGCTGGCTAGATCGAGGCGTCCTCGACGCAACAACGCCCCGGTGCGCTCGAACCGCAGGATCCGCGTAGCTTGCTTCGGCGTCAGCCCAATTTCATCGCGAAACCGCTCACTGAAGTGTCTTCTGCTCCAACCGATCTCATTGGCGAGATCGGTTATGCGAGCTCGCCCACCGGTGCCCAGCATCAGCCGCCAGGCTTCGCCGAGCTCCGAGGCCACACCCGGTGGTTCGGCGACCATGGCCGCCAGGACGTCATCGAGGATGTCGAACCGTCCAGGCCACCCCGGTGTCGACGCCAACCGGTCCGGCAGCTCCGCCAGCTCGGGCCGGCCAAGTTGATCTAGTCCGACGACACGGCCGCTGAGCTCTGCGGCACTGACCCCAAGAAGGGCGCGCACGCCAAACGGAAGGAGCTCGAGGTGAATACCGCCCTGTGTTCGACCCTGGCCGATCAGCACCGGCTCAGTGTGCAAGCCCCCGACCAGGCCCTGCGTACTGAAAGCCTGCGTTCGTCCCAACATCCTCACCGGATCTTGCAGACTGATGATCAGCGTGACATGGCGCGACGGCAGGCCGCGGTGAACCGCCAAGCTGACGTCGTCCTGCTCGTACCCGACATACCTGCTGACCAACGGCCTCAACACCGGATGCGGCGGACGGATCGCCCACGTCACGCTCACCCATCTCAGGCTAGGCCCACAGGTTCGTCGATGAGCTCGCACGGTGGCGCTGTACCCATCGGCTAGCTGAGACAAGATTCGATGACTCTCGAACTTATGAGAATGAGACGTGCTTTCCAAGGCGCGCTCGGATGCAGCCAACTGACTACGACACCCGGCGTCGCCCAACCTCAAGCGATCTTTCGCTAGAAGCTGGCGATGTTCTCCTGCAGATACTGATCCAGCGTTCTCGGCGGGCGCCCCAGCAGTTCCGCGACGACACCATCAACAGCGGCGCACCGCCCGCTACGGTAGTACTCCTGCAATTGCAGGATGGCCGTCACCTGCCATGGCGGCATCTCCTGATCGCGCATCGCTTGCCGCTGCACTTCCTCGGGGATATCTACGTAGGTAATGGTTCGTCCAACGATGCCGGAGATCCGGGCGGCAATGTCTGAATCGCTGACCGCTTCAGGACCATTGAGTTCGTAGGTGTGCGCGGCGTGCAGCTCGGGCTCGCGCAGAATGGCGGCGGCTACCGCGCCGACATCGCGCACATCGACCATGCTGGTCCTCGCGTCACCCATTGCCGCATAGAACGCGTCGTCGGCGCGGATGCTGGCGGCGTTGAACGCCACGATGTTCTGCAAGAACCCATTGGGACGCAAAATTGTGAACGCCAGAGCGGATTCCTGCAGTCTCTGCTCAACCTGAAAGTGCCAAGCCGGAAACGACTTCGGAAAATCGCCGGCGCCGAGCGCAGAGTTGAGGACGATAAAGCGCACACCCGCGTCGATGCAGGCGTTGATCATGTTCGTTTCCAGTTCGACGAGTTGCGGCACCGGCCCGCACACTAGATAAACCGATTCCACGCCCTGCAGCGCGTCCCGCAAGCTGGCCGCGTCGGCGAAGTCGGCCAGCACCGGTTCCACACCCTTCGGGACGTCGCCGGCATCGCGCTCGTTTCTGTACATCGCCCGCACCGGTGCTTGACCCGTAGTCACCTCTTCCAGAACAGCCCCACCGACGCTGCCGGACGCTCCGGTAACAAGGATCATGTCAATGCCTCCGCTGCCGCGTGATGCCCGATGCAGCCAACCGCTGAGAGGACTGGTCTGTGCACGAGGTGGTTTGGCGACCTGACGTCGACCGGTCGCACTCGCCGGTGTCAGGTCGGCAGGTGCAGACGATTCCTCCCCTACTGGCGGTGACGGTGGAGACCGGTTCGAGGGTGCGCAGGGCGCCGTCGTCCAGGCTTCTGAATTCAGTGACGATGATCCGCACGGTGTCTGCTCTTTTCGCTGGGCGTCTGGGTACAGCGGTTCAGACCGTCGGCCACCTGGAACGTCATCGCGCCGCGGACGGCGAAAGGGCCGCTCGTCACTCAGCTGGCCAACGTGACGGTGTAGTGCTGCATTTCTTCGATCTGTTCGACGAAAGGTTTGATGTAGGAGAAGAAGTCGCGAAATTCGGGGCTTGACCGGAACTTCTGCAGGTGGTCGTCGATCGATGTCCACCGGATCCGCAGGATGAACCGCTCGGGTTCTTCGGCGCAGTGGGTGAGGTCGTAGCCCAGGCAGTACGCACTGGCGTCGAGCGGAACAGCGGCAGCCCGGTAGGCGTCGACGAACGCGTCGGCCCGCTCCGCGGGGATGCGGTAGCGGATGTACTCGACAGCGGCATCGGAACCGCGGGTCACCACGGCCGCGATGTGGGTGCCCATTCCCTGCGCGTAGGCCAGTTGCACCAGCAGCATCCCCAGGGGTTCGGTGTAGCGGGCCAGCGCCAGCGGTCCAGCGTCGACGCCGTTCGCCCGGATATCGCCGACCAGCGCCAGCACCGTGGCCCGCGCCCCGGCATCGTCACCGCAGACGAAGACATCGGGCTTGCGGCCCTCGACGAGCGTCGACTCCGCATGTAGTACGTCGGCGAACGGCGGCACGCCTTTGACGACCTTCGCTCCGGGCGCGGCCTTGGCGATCTCTTCACCGCCAGAGGTGGTGGTGCCGATCTCGAGTCCGTTCATGTCCGGTGTGACCGCGTTGGTGGCGTCCCACACCACTTTTCCGGCGAGCGTGTCGGCTAGGCTTCGCACGGTGTCGAGGGTCACCGCCCACGGTGTCGCGAGAATGACGACGTCGCCGTGCGCCCCGGCCTCTTCCGGTGATCCGGCTCTGGCGCCGATCGTGTCGGCGGCCGCCTGCAGTTTCTCCGGTGTCCGCGAAAAACTGATGACGACGTCGTGGCCTGCGGCGGTGAGGCGTTGACCCATTCCGACGCCGATGTTTCCGGCGCCGATAATGCCGAGTTTCATGGGTCCTCCCTTCAGTTTGGCTAATGGGTCATGCCGTAGGTGATTCAGCGCTGCAGACATCGACACGATCGGCTGGCCACGCGGCGTCGCAGGGCATGGTGCCTGCGCGGAGTTGATGAAGGATGGCGGTGGCGTGGGTGGCGACGTCGTCGTAGGACCACAAGTCGAAGGTTGACTTCATCGACGGGGGTCCCGATCCCGGAACAGCGGTTTGATGTGGCGGTCGAAGGTGACCGACTCGTGGTCACCGGGTAGTTCCACGGGTGGCCGCTCGTCGTCGGCGGGGACCAGAGCGGAAACGCGGACTCCGGGCGGCCCAGCGGTTCCCCAGTCCCAGTGCGGCATCGGCATGTGTAGCGGCGGATGGGCGTCGGGCTGGGAATTCTCGACCGCGAGATGCGAACCCCACCCCGGATACGACGCCAGGGCCGACCGGAACTCGGCGTCGCCGGGCAGGCCGGCCTCGGATGCGGACTGCAGCATCAACGTAACCCACCGGGTGCGCCACGCGTTCGGGGTGATCGGCGGACATGCCGGCAAAAATGGGCGCCAGCAGAGCATCGGCGGGAACGTACTTGTCGTAGAACAGCCGGGTCAACCGGGTCAGCGCCGGGAGTCCGCCACACCACTCGTACACCGTCGGATCCATCGTGTTACGCCCTGAGCATTCCGCCGGGCGTCCGATCCGAGGTCTGCGGCCGGCCGGTGACCGGATGACTGTTCCGGACGGCAAGCGCACTCAGTAAGCGGGCATGACCGTACTTCGCGCTGATGATGGGTGAATTGCGGTGCTCCATGAACATCTCCGGGTCTCTCGACGGCTTGACTTGGTAAGAATGCTTGAATTCAAGCAATAGTGCAACTCCTTTGTGGGCAATGTTGGCGGTACCCTGTTCGCTGTGAGGGCACAGGCATCGACCGAGGCGATCCGGCGTTACGGCATCCCGCAATCCCAGTTAGCCTGGGATAGCGTCGATTACCTGCTCGCGGACTGGGCTCGGGAACGCCCGGACCTGGACTTCACCCCCGTCGCCGTCATCAACCGGCTGGGCCGGGTACGGACCCACCTGCAGCACCGGCTCGCCGAGGTGTTCGCCGATCACGGGCTCACGGCAGCCGACTTCCTAGTGATCGTGACCCTGCGCCGGGCCGGCACGCCGTACCGCATGCCCCAGGCCCGTCTGATGGATGCGCTCGGGCTGACCTCGGGCACCGTGAGCCTTCGCCTGGACCGGCTTGTCAAGGCCGGCACCGTGATCCGCGAGTCCGATCCCGACGACCGCCGCGGCTCCCTGATCCGCCTCACCCAGCAAGGTCAACGCTTGTTCGATGTCCTGGCCCCCGACCATCTCGCCAACGGAGACCAGCTTCTCTCGGCGCTATCTCGTGACGAGCGCCGCACACTCGCCGGACTCCTCAGACACCTCCTGGCCTCGCTAGAGGCGCCACGCTGTCCGACCGCTGATCGTCTCGGGCTGACCCTGGAATCGCCGATCGTGGCGCGGCGCCGTCGGGTCGCGGTCGGACTGTCCGATACGCCGGGCCTGCTTGTCACCGGGGCAGAGCCGGGGAGTCCCGCCGAGTCCGCCGGAATGACGCGGGGCGATCTCATCATCGAGATGGACGGCCAGCCCGCCCTCAGTATCGTCGCCTTCGCCGAACTGATTGACCAGCGTCCCGCCGGAAAGGGAATTGCGCTCAAAGTTCTCCGGGGCAACGACCCACACGACATCAAGCTCGTGCCGCTTCCGTGAGGATTGGTGGACGTTGAGGCGGTCACTGCCGAGCACCACCGACGCTTTGTCTAAACTTGGGTGCAGGCTCGGGATCCTACGAACCACGTGACAGGTACGTGGCTGTGGTCGAGCCTTCAGCGGCCATGCGCGCACAACGACCACCTGAGCTGTGCCCGGCGACCGATGACAGGGCGGAATCGTGCCCTTGATGACGGCGTATTCGACGCCGTCATGGCTGTCATGACGGTCCATCAGTGGCGTGTAACCCGGCCCGTGGCTTGGCAGAGATGCGGCCCGTCAGTCGAAACGTGGTCGTCGTGCGCACGTTCGACCGCGAGGCCTTCGATTCATTCTGGCTGGCGGAGCATTCACCGGAGTTTGCGACGATGTCCCGTCGCCCCCTACCCGCGATGGATGACATCATCGCGCCTCTAGGCGGCATATCCGGGACGAGTGTCGTGCCGATCCCATGGGGTTGCGAAGACGGGTTCGTCGAGGCGTATTACGGTCGGCCAGAGATGTTGCTCACGGCCGAGGTTCGGCAAGCACAATCGGGGTGGGCATTCGTCGGTCCCGACGCAAAACGGCGGGCTGCAGCGCGGGTGGAGGTGGACTTGGCGTCCGGTGAGTCGGATCGTCGGCCGCGGCCGACTTCGCGACCTGAAGCACTTCAAGGGCTCGTTGAGAGTCGTGGCGGCCACATACGACTGAGCGGATGGCGTACGGAAGGAAGCAGCATATGAATCCAAAACCTCCATGAGCGGGTTGTCGCCTCGACACGAAGGGATAACACGGCTGGCGGATCCGCCAAGTGGGTGAGACACTCCGCCGACGGCCACTGCACTGCGCCAAACGGTGTACTCGAAGGAATCTGCGACGGTGTTGTCCGTGACAGATGTTCCGGCCCATGCGGAACGCATTGCTGCACAACATCGTTTCGGCCGTATTGATGTGGGCGCAAGGGGTAGGAAGGCACTCATGCACCGCGCGACGGCCGCAGTTACTTGACGAGGGCGGAGATGAGCGCTCGTCCCACCCTGGACTTCATCCGAGCCCGAATTGCGTACCAAGAGTCGCCGATGTGGGGTCGGCCGGCGCCGTTCGGCCGGGCCTGGCCATCGAGCCCGAGTAGCTGATCCGCCGTGCCGTGTGCGAATCGCTCCTTGTCGTGCGGCGACAGATCACAGGCGTTCAGGAAATCCATGGCCGCGAAGTTGTCCTGAAACGGGTCGTCGACGGAGAACAGCAAGTTGTCGAGGCCCAGCATGGTCCTGGCACAGTCGAAGACGGGTTGGTCGAACACGCCGCTGCTGGTGATGAAGACGTTGTTCTTCAGGTAGAACCCGACACTCTTTTGCATGCCCGACTGGCCGCCGCCCGGGTTGGTCTTCTTCGCTTGCGCCGACAGCAGCCAGTTGGCCATGGTCAAGCCCGAGTTGAGGCGGCTGTAGCAGTAGGGAAGGAGCTCGCCCATGTGCCCGACGATGATCTTGAGCCGCGGATAGCGGTCGAACACGCCGCCGCACACAAGCCTCAGCAGGTGGGTTCCAGTTTCGACCGGCCATCCCCATGTGGGCACCAGCGCCGGTGTGTAGGGCTCGTAGTACACGTCGGCGATCGCCTGCGGCGGGTCCGTTGGATGAATGTAGATGGGCACGTCCAGTGACTGTGCTCGCTCGAGCAGCACGTCGAAGGACGGATGGTCGAGGTAGCGCCCGTTCGTGTGGCCATTCACCAGAGCGCCCTTGAAGCCCAACTGCGACACCGTCCGCTCGAGTTCGTCGGCCGCGTGCGCAGGCGATTGTGTCGGGAGCATGGCGAACCCGGCGAAGCGGGTCGGATAGGACCGGACAACGTCGGCGAGCCAGTCGTTCACGTCACGGCTGATCGTGATCGCCAAATCGGAGTCGGCGTCGGGAAGGACTTGAATGCCGGGCTGGACGTGAGAGAGGACCTGAAGATCGATTCCGGCTGCGTCCATCCGGCGAATCCGGTCGGGGCCGACATCGGTGAGTCGCGCCTTCAGCACGGCGTAACTCTGCTGCTGCGACTGCGAGAACAACTCCCACACACTGGGATGCAGGAAGGCCTCCTCGATGGCGACGACCCTGGAGACCGACTTCTTCGCCACTATTATTGCCTGCCGTCCGGGACGTGATGGATGCGGTGACCCGCGCTTTCAATCGATGACATTCCGATCGTGCACGCAGGAGCACTCAACTGTCCAGGCATAGGCGGGCGCCGCGAGATGATGGGTGGCCCATTCCGACCGGCTTTGCTCGCCGCTGGCCGTCACTGGGTTCTGCCTACCGGGTCGGCGCACGCCATGTGATGAACGTCCGCCCCAACAGCAGACGCCTCACGTGAGCGCCCGGCAACTCGGCGCGGACATGTTGCCGCAATTCGTGAACGGTGACCGCCGGCGGCCACACAGTCGGCGCGGTGTGCTCCCACTTGCCACGAACGCCGATCGCGACGCTGCGTGCCACGAATGCGGCCAGGGCCCATGGGAGGTCGCGCCACCCGGGGCGGGCGAACGCAACGATCGCCAGCGTCCCGCCTGGGCGTACACGGCGGCGCAGATGGCGCAGTCCGGCGCGGGTGTCGGGAAGGTGATGCAAGGTGGCATTGGAGACCACCGCGTCGAAGCTGCCGACTGGCGCCCGCAGCAGATCGCCGTGCATCCAGATCACCCGTGCGTCAGGGAAGCGCATCTTGGCCCGCTCGAGAACCGGCTCGTCGATGTCGAGGGCGACGACGCGCGGAATGCGGCGCGACAGTCGGGCGGCCAAGAATCCATCACCGCAACCCACATCGAGTACCGAGCTGGCATCCACCGACACCGACGCGTCGAGTCGGGCGTCGTAGTGGATGTTGACATTCCACGGCTCACGCATGGCCCGATTTTTGCCCACCTCGACGAAGCAGGCTCGAGCAGCATGCGCGGAACCGAATGAGGCGATCCCTCAGTGAGGCCGTCAATGTTCATGGACACATAAGTCATGTCAAGCTAGATTGACAGACGTGGCTGATCTGAATTCCGAGACCGATGCTGTTCCGGACGTGGCTGCTAGCGCCGACCCCGCGGTGGGGTTACCTGCGGTGCGGGCGCTGCAGCGCCTGCAAGAACGGCTCGAGGCCATTCATGTCGCCAACGCCCGCGAGCAGGGATGGAGTTGGCAGGCCATCGCCGACGCGCTAGGGGTGAGTCGGCAGGCCGTCCACCAGAAGTACAACCGAAGGAGATGAGCATGTTCGAGCGGTTCAGTGACAGCGCTCGGGTGGCCGTCGTGTTGGCACAGGAGCAGGCGCGCGAGCTCGCCGCCGACGAGATCCGCCCCGAGCACATTCTGGTCGGGGTTCTACAGAGCGCTGGGCACGCCTTGTCGCGGCTACTGGCTGATCACGGGCTGACCGCAGAGGGGGTGCGGAACCACCTGTTCGCCGCCGATTCGTCACCGGACGAGTGCTTCGACGACGATGCCGAGTCGCTGCGCTCCCTGGGCATCGACCTAGGGGCTGTGCGCGATAGCGTGGCACGCACCTTCGGATCTGAGGTCTTCGACAACGCGCTGCGCCGGTCGGGCCGCCGCCGCCGCCGCGCCCACCTCGCCTTCACGAAGTCGTCGAAGAAGGTTCTCGAGCTGGCCCTGCGGGAAGCGCTGCTGCATAAGGACAACGTGATCAGCGGCGAACACATCCTGCTCGGTATCCTGCGCGGCGGCGACACGTTCACCGTTGGACTGATCACCGATCACGCGCCAGCGCCGCAGTTTCGCAGCGCACTGATTGAACTCCTCGAAAATCCCGCCTGAGCCACGACCTTGCCGACCAACGCAAACAATCAGAATCTGTCCCTCGCGACGCCACCGGCGATCGCTCGTTTGAGCGGAGTTAGCCGCTCGGTGAGACAGATTAGGACCCGACCACCACGAGAACCCACCGCGTCGGGGACGACTTGCGTTGGATTGCGGCACCGGTTTAAGGCGTTCAAGGGCTTGCCAACTGATTGAATGAACATTCAGTCAATAGTCGAGGGAAGCAGATGGGGACGGCGCGGCCGTCGATTAGCTGCTCGCCGTCACCGAATCGAGAAACTCGAGGCGCACGAATGGACCCTCACGCGTCGACCGACTTGCGCTCGCGATGCTTACGCCCCGGCCAGCAGCAGGGCTACGTTGACCTTCCTCCAGCTCTTCCTGGGTCGGCGTATGCGGCGCTCTCGGGTCACCTGCTGCTTGGCTTCCTCGACCCAGCAGATGAACTCATTGCGGGCCAAGGGGGTGATGTCCTGCCAGGCGTCGTGGGCCTTGGTGTTGGCGATCAGCACCTTCCGCAGGTCGGCGGGCAGCTTGTGGACTACCCCGCCGGACACTCGCTGACTACTGACAAGATCACGGTGGCGGCACATGCCGAGCCCGACGCGCATAGCATTTGACTGCGAACCGGAACGCACGTCTTGAGCATCTCGGCGCTCTGAAACACGTAGATCACCGTTGCCGCTCCTACACGGCGTCGCGTAGGCAGGCATGCCGCACGGCGGGTTCGGCGCGAGGTCACGGATCTCTCGGACCAGTTCGAACGAAACCTCGACGTGGGTTGCTGTCGTTCACGACGCGTGGCTCAGTCCTCGGGGAGCTCGGCGAACGCCTTCTTGGTGGCGCGGTACCAGCCCAGCGATTGCCTGGGCTGCTTCCAGCGTCCTCTCATCTTGTGGTTGGCCTCCTCGTGCGTAACGTCACCGTCCTCGTTGACCGCCTCCTTGAGGTGGCGGTCCTGGGCCTTGATGACCTCGTCGGCGGTCTCTCCGCGCAACTTGAGGTCGCAGGCACCGCCCAGCTGTCGGCACGTCATTGTCTTCATCGGTTCGCGTCCTCCCAGTTGAATGTTCAGGGACCCGCCCTGGGGTCGCCTGTCTGTTATGACGATCGAGCCGCGGCAAGTGTGACCGATTGAGGACCGGATCTTCTGGTTGGGGCGTCTCAGTCGCGTCGCGTGTGCCCAGACGGCCAGTGATTCGAGCCAACGTCTCAGGGCGGGCACGGAAGTCGATACGGCGCACGACGCCGTCCGTGACGGTGAAGTCGAAGGCCACCCGGGCCTGCCCGCGATGGAACCACGCCGCTCCCGGGCGGTCATCGATGAAGACCGACAGGGCCGCGGCGGCAGCGCCGTTGAAGAAACTTGCCACGTCGCGCTGCCCGACAATCTCGGCGGGCGTACCGGCCCGGATCGCGGCTTCGTCGCTTGCGACCACGGCGTCTGGCGCGAGCAGTACAAGCAGGCGGGTGAAATCGCCGCCCCGGGCGGCGGCCAGGAAAGCATCGACCACCTCCCAATCGGCCAGCTGGTCTTCGGGGGCCGGTTGGCCGACTCTGCTGCGAGCGCGTGAGGCAAGCTTGCGGGCGGCTGCCGGTGTCGTGTCGAGGACCCTGGCGATGGTCTCAAAATCGAAACCAAAGGCGTCATGCAGCACAAGAGCGACCCGCTCGTTGGGTGTGAGGCGGTCGAGCACCGCCTGGAGTGCGACCCCAACGGCTTCGGCCAGCATCACCTCCTCGACCGGGTCAGGAGCCGTTTCACGGACGTCGATGTCGGGCACGGGTACGGGAGTCCGAGCCCGTAACCGATCCAGGCACAGGCGAGAGGTCACCGTCGTCAGCCACGCGGGAAGGTTCTGGATCTCGGAATCCGAACTGTGGAGTCGGAGCCAGGCCCGTTGGACAACGTCCGCGGCCTCGACGGGATCGGCGAGCATCCGCGAGGCCAAGCCCAGCAGCCGTGGTCGCTCCGCTTCGAAGACCGCAGTGACATCCACAGTCACTCATCGTGCCATCAGGGGCCGTCATGGAACTGACGTACGTTGCGGTCTCGGAATGCCACGCAAAGAGATGCCGTCACGCGCCCGCACTGAGCGTGTCACGTGCCCGGGCCAAGAACGCCGCACAGGTGGCGCAGATCAGGCATCTGGTGACGACGCAGAATCGCCGATACCGTGCGGGCTGGCCCACCGAGCCCATCACCGATCCACTACTGGCCGCGACGGGCAGTAGTGCCCAGTTCCACGGCGGCGGCTTCGGACGCTTTGGGGATAGACCGTTTCTCGGACAGTCGCCCGCGACTACCGCAGCTTCTCGGAATGGACTCCGAGGCCTTGCTGCATCACATTGCGTCAATCACGTTGCGGCACGGGGTGCAGGTCCTGCCGCTGGCCGTCGCGTGGCGGCTGATAGTCCGGTCGGGGGATCCGTGGTTAGTTCGTGGTCATCGGGGGGCCTTCCAGAGTGTGTAGGCCGCGGGCAGGCAGACAGCGCACGGTCGGTAGCCGGCCGAGACGGCGGTCTGTTGGTCGGCGAAGAACACGCGGTGGACGACATCGCCGCTGGCGGCGAGCGCACGCGCGGCGGCGGGGCAGTCCAGGCGGCCGTAGAGCTTGTTGCGGCGGCGCCCACCCAACGTGCCGGGCGTGCTGCTGGGATAGGGCCCGCCGTGGGCGTCGAGCAGCGTGTAGGACTTGCGTCGGCCATCAGGCGGCGTCGTGGAAGTGCAGTCCCAGGGTAAACCGGGTGCCGGACCGGATCATCCACACCCCGTGCCGCACCGGGGCGGCGGACCATCCCCGCCGGGAGGGCACGGGACGGTCGCGGGTGGTGAACACTAAGCCGTGGCCGTGCGGGATGAGGGTGGCGGTGCCGCGGGACTGGGCGCGGGGCCGCTGTTCGTAGAGCAGGAACTCCCCGCCGGTGTGGTCGATGCCGGGACGGTTGAGGTTGATGACGATCTGCAGGGGGAACACCAGCTCGCCGTAGAGGTCGCGGTGCAGGGCGTTCCAGTCGACCGGTCCGGCCTCGGGGAACGGTTCGGTGAAGTAGCGGTACTGTCCCTCACCGAAGCGGTGACGGCCCATGTCGACCGTCGATCGGAACCTGGCGTCCTGGGGATAGAGCGCGGCGATCTCGGTGGCCTCATCGGCCGACAGCAGCGGCCCGGTCAGTGCGCACCCGATGTCGTCGAGGTCGGCTCGGACCGTCTCCCAGTCGACGGTGTTCACCCGGTCCCGCCACCGCGTGGAAGGATCGCCCGGCGTGTGATCGGTGCGGCCGTTGGTCTTTCGCCCCGGGCTCATGCGGCGGCCTCCAGGGTGAGCAGGGTGCGTTTGGCCTCGACGCCGCCGAGGTACTGCCCGAGGGCACCGTCGCTGCGCACCACCTGGTGACACGGCACGACGAGCGGAAGCGGGTTGGTGGCACACGCGCTGCCGACGGCGCGAACCGCCTTCAGGTTCCCGGCGAGTGTGGCCACGGTGACGGTGAACTAGGTCCGCAAAGCCCAGGTCGACGCCGGCCAGCGGCCGGGTACGAGCACCGAGGATGCTGCCGAGATGCGTAAGCTTCGCGCCGAGAACCGGGAGCTGAAACTCACGACACCGGAGTTCCGTCACTATGACGTTTACTCCGGGCGGTAGACATGCGCTCGGTGCTCGATGCGGCCGACGTAGAGCACCCGTTCCTGGTCGAGGGCGCGGAATGTCACGCGGTAGTCCCCGCGGCGGGCCACTCGCCAGCCCTCGAACTGAAAGCGCAGCGGCTTGGACAGTCGGTACGGATCGGTCGGCAAGGTCCCCGTGGTGAACTCGGCGATCGCCGCGGCCACCTTGTGCGGTAGCCGATCGAGGGCACGCATAGCCGTGGGTGAGAGCCGGACGGCCCAAGAGTCGGCGGCGTCGCTCACGTGAGCCCGTAGCGCCGACGCACCTCGTCACCGTCGACGGTATTACCGGCCGCGTAGTCGGCATCGGCCTGCGCGAGTTCGTCGGCCAGGCCCGGAGTGCGCAACGCATGCAGCGTCTCGTAGAGGGACGCCAGATCGTCGGCGGACATGATGACCGCGGCGACGCGGCCGTGCTTGGTGATCTGGATAATTTCGTGGGTGACGTCAACTTCATCGATTAACGCCGAGAGCTTGTCCTTGGCCTCACTGAGCGGTACCGTCTTCATATTGGCGATACTAGCCTAATTAATAGCCTGACGCTGGCCTGATATTTGGGCGATAATGTACCTTATGTCAAGTAAACCGTCAATTCTTCTGTGGGGCAGTGAATTCATGCCGTGATAACGCCGCGCCTTTAGGGATCTGCTAGGGTTCCCCACCCGCAACGTGCAGGAGCGATGTACCCTCTGGGACGATCTCAACCTTTGCCGACAGCCGGCTGCAGGAACGGCTAGCGTCTCCGGCGCGATCGAGCGACCGGCCAGCTTTCCCCAGCACGTCCGCCGACCCTCGCAGCGACCTGAAGGATCCGTGCACAGGCGAGCCGCGCCACCCCTACGTCGGGTAGTTTCGTCACCGTGACGTTATAGTCCATCAAAAGACAAGGTGCGCAACGCTTTCGGCGGCGTACCACAGTGCGCGCCATGAAGATGTCCCGGCGTCGCTCGCGGGATCACCCGGCGGTGCTGAAACGTCGGCCCGCATACCGACACGTCGGGCGATTTCCCGCATCACGTTGCACCGCAATAACATTCACCTCGATGGCGGTGGCCCCAGCCCGGGTGGAGCCGACGGATACTCCGGAGTGATCAACGGGCTCTAAGCCCGCGACCTGGGCACCGAAGTCCAACCCTGGCAGTCGAACTAGGCTTCCTGCCTCAGTGGGGGTCTGCTGGTTCGAAGTCCATTGGGGCGTGGGCCGCTTCGACCGGTGAGACGACCGGATCGTGATCCTCGGCTGTCACGGTGTGACGGGTGCGGCGCCGACCGCGGAGGCGAGGCGTGGCTTGACCTCGGTGGCGAGGAATTCGATGAACCCGGGCAGGTCGGGTTCGTCTTCGGTGGGTTCGACGGCCACCGAGGTGACGCCCCCGTCCGCCAGGCGCAGCACGGCCGCGGCGATGTCGTCGGCATCGCCGCTGACACCGATCTTCTGGGTGCTGGGCCTGTTCCAGCGGGCGGCTTCGTCGTCGACGCGCTGGCGGGCTCCGGCTCCGGTGGCGGCCAGGAGCAGGGCCACGACTTGGTGATCGCCCGGGCTGCGGTGCGACGCATTCGCGCGTTCGTCGCGGACGAGGTCGCATACCTGACCAATCTCGGCTTCGGTGAGTGCGGAGGTCAGCAACGTGCCGTCGCCGGTGCGGGCGGCGAGGCGCAGTGTCTTGGGACCTTCCCCGCCCAGCATCAACGGCACCCGCTCCTCCGGTGGCCAGCGCAGCGCCGCGTGGTCCATGTGCAGGTATCTGCCCTCGACGGTGACGGTTTCACCGTCGAGCAGGCGGCGAAGCACGTCGTAGTACTCCATGAGCAGTGTCATCGGGGAGTCCAATCGGGCGCCGACTTGACCCATCCATTCCTGGACACCGTGTCCCACGCCGGCGATCAGGCGGCCCGGAAACAGCCGATGCAAGCTGGCTAGTTCCATCGCGGTGAGCGCGACGTTGCGCAGTGGGGCGGGAAGCAGCCCGATGCCCACCGCCATGCGCTTGGAGCTGGCCAGCGCTACCGCCGCGGTGGTGAGACCGCCGTGAGCGAAGGAGTCCTCCCACAGCCAGAACTCGTCGAGCCCGGCGGCCTCGGCGGTGTGCACGGCGTGCCGAAGTCTCTCGGGCGCGAAGCCGGAAATGTAGGCGATACCCAGCCGTGGTACTGCACTGTCGGTGGTGCTCATTGCCGCTCCTTGAGGTGATGTGGCCACTTCCAACGGCCAGTGGTGATGATGAGGCGCGGTGGTGTCCGCACTGTGCCCGGGGAGGCCTACCGACGAGCCCAGATCGCCGAAAGCTTGGCGATCACAGCCACTCGGAACCACCCGGATCCGATGCGGCGCGTCAGGGCAGCTTTTCGAGCGTGGCTCCGTCGAAGAAACGCGAACCGGCGTAGATCAGCGGCGCGGCGTCGCTGCTGTGCGCATTGAGGACGCGGCCGAAGAATACTGTGTGCGTTGCGGTTCGGGCTCGAGCGCTGATCGCCGCCTCTAGGTACGCGCAGGCGCCGCCGAGGATGGGGCAGCCCTGCTCGCCGGTGCGCCAGTCGAGTTCGGCGAACTTGTTGCCGGATTTGGTGGCGAACCGCTCGGCGACCGATTGTTGGTCATGGGCCAGTAGGTTCACCGCGAAGTGTTGCGCGCCGAACAGTGTGTCGTGGGTCGAGGAGCTTTTGGCGATACACACCAAGACTGTTGGCGGCGATACGGTGACGCTGGTGAACGCGTTGACGACCAGCCCCCGAGGTTCACCGTCGGCCGTGGCGGTGACGACGGTGACCCCGGTGACGAACTTGCGATGGAATGCCTTGATCTGTTCGGCGGTCGGCCCGCCGGTGCTGACGGTCATTGGGCCTCCCAGAGGTTGACGACGCCGAGGCTGGCGAAAAGGTCGGTTCCGTCCCAGGATTCCCACTCCTCGGCGATTCTGCCGTGAATCAGTTTGGAGAAGGTCATCCCCGAGATGGTGACGGTCTTGTTGGTGACGGGCAGGTCGTAGAAGGCGCCGCGGTGTGTGCCGACGCTTCGCCAGTGCGTGGCAACGACGTCGTCCTCGTGCACCATGTGGTGGATCTCGGTGTGCAGATCGGGGAAGGCCTGGCGTGACAGTTGGATCGTCGTCTTCAGTGCTCGTTTGTCAATGTCCTTGGTGCGTCCGTGCCGGACGTAGCTCTCGGCAAGCAGGTCATCGAGCGCGTCGACGTCGCCGGTGTTCCACACGTCTTGCAGCGCGCTCGCGACGACTGTCAGGGGCACCGCGCGGGTGCTGTTGCTGATCATCGCCTGCCCACCTCGGGCGTGCTGCCCACGAGTTGCCGGCGTTGATCCATCAAGGAAGCGGCGCCCAGCACGGGTAGCCCGTGGGTCAGGGCGAACACCGTTGCGGAGGTGTCGTCCAGGAGGTCTCCGTGCTCGTCGATGAGTCGACTTGCCACGGCGATCGGTGGATGCCCGCTGGCTTCGACGAGATCGCTGGCCAACTCCCATGGACGGGCGTGCTCGGCGAAACCGGCGTCGGCGCAGCGGATCGGCATCACGTGTCCTGGGCGGGTCAGATCATCGGCACGCGAGTCGGGGTCGGACAGCACGCGAATCGTGCGTGCGCGATCGCGCGCGGAGATGCCGGTCCCGATCCCCGTTGCGGCGTCGACGGCGACGGTGAAGCTCGTACGGCTGTTCTCGGACTGCAGCACCGGCTGGTCGGGCACCCTGAGCTGATCGAGCCAGGACGATCTCACCGTCGCGTGAATCAGACCCGACGAGTAGCGAATCGCGAAACTCAATTGGGCTGCGGTAGCCGTGGCCCCAGGACACGCCAGTATCGCGCCGCCAACGTCAAGCAGCACCGCGGAGCGACCGTCGGCGAACGCGCGGCGAACCTCCTCGGCCGCTCGTTCCCAGGCGCCGCCCCACCGGCATGCTGGCGATAGCGCAAGTGTGCTCGGCATCGGGCTTGCTCCTTACCTATGCACCGCGGGCAGACGTGGAGGTCGGCGCTGACGGCCTGGGCCATGTCAATGCGGGCCATTGAGACTGCTCACGGTGAACCTACCGTGGACCAGCATAGCGCAATGCGGCTACGAAAACCGCAAATAATTCGCTTTACGGTCTTGTAACGCGCTCCAGATGCGCATAACGTCTATCTCAACCAGACTGCAACAGCAATCGACTGTTCGGGACGGCTCAGCCGCGACACGCCTCCCGTCGCAGAGTCGGCCCAAACCACCACGAGGAGAAAAACCGCGATGACGGCCACGACTACTTCGCTGGACAGCTTGACGACCATTGGGGCGCGCACATTCGCCTCGGCTAGTCACGGCTCGTTCGTCGACGGGCGACACGTCTCGCCCGGCGAGAGCACCCTCGAGACTCTCGACCCATCCACCGGGCAGCCAATCACCCAAATCGCTGACAGCGACGGCGAGGTCGTCAACGCCGCCGTATCGTCGGCCGCGGCGGCGTTCGAGGGCGACTGGGGGCAGATGCTGCCCGGAAAGCGTGAAGCTGCACTGCACCGGTTGGCTGACCTGATCGAGCGGCACGCGACCGAGTTGGCTGAATACGACGCCTTGGAGGGCGGCAAGCCGATCTCCCACGTCGAGGCCATCGACGTGCCGTTGGCCGTCGAACAATTCCGCTATTACGCCGGCTGGCCGACGAAGCTGACCGGCGCCGTGGTGCCGGTGGACACCCCAGACAGCCATGTCTACACCCGCAAGGTGCCCCTGGGTGTCGTCGCCGCCATCACGCCGTGGAACTTTCCGCTGTGCCAGGCCGCGATCAAACTGGCGCCCGCACTAGCGGCGGGCAACACCGTGGTGCTCAAGCCCTCAGAGCTGACCAGCCTGTCCTCGCTGCGCCTGGCTGAATTGGTAATCGAGGCTGGATTGCCCCCAGGAGCGGTCAACGTCGTCACCGGGTGCGGCCCAACCACGGGCCAGGCCCTGGTCTCCCATCCACTGACGGCCAAGATCTCCTTCACCGGATCAGCGAAGGTGGGCCGCCACCTTGGCGCGGAGGCCGGCCGGTCACTCAAGCACGTCTCCCTGGAACTCGGCGGCAAGAACCCCAACATCGTGTTCGCCGATGCCGACATCAGCAAGGCCGCCACCGTGGCGGCGACCACCGCCTTCTTCTACTCCGGGCAGGTGTGCTTCAGCGGTTCACGGCTGATGGTGGAGCGCGCTGCCCTCGACGAAGTTCTGGACGTGATAGGGCTGTACGCCCAGGCGCTGGTCGTCGGGCACGGGTTGGATCGGTCTTCCACGATGGGGCCGCTGGCGTCCAGCGCCCATCGCGACAGGGTCGAGAAGTACCTCGACACCGTCTCCGGCACCCAGGGAGACGTCGTGTTCGGCGGTTCCCGGCTGTCCGGCGACGGCTTCTTCCTGGAACCCACGGCCGTCGTCGGCCCAGCTGACAGCGACCCTGTCGTCACCGACGAGATCTTCGGGCCAGTGCTAGTGGTGCAGCCGTTCGACTCGGTCGACGAGCTGCTGCCACGGGCCAACCGCGGTAGTTTCGGCTTGACGGCCGGGGTATGGACTAGGGATGTCCGCAAGGCCCACGTGGTGGCGCAGCGGCTGCAAGCCGGTCTGGTGTGGGTTAACACCTACGCCGACTACAACGCCGCCGCGCCGTTCGGTGGGTTCAAGGGTTCCGGCTTGGGTAAGGACTGCGGCGTCGAGGGCCTGGAGAAGTACCTCGACACTCAGACGATCTGGATGTCGCTGTCATGACCAGACAGGCAGGTCGCCAGGCGCGGCCGGATGGCCTTGTAGTGCAACGCGACATAGAGCCACGACTCGAGACCGACCACCCCGTCGATCGCCCGGATCCGTTCGTCGAGCACCGCGAGCAGACTCTCCCCGGTGGCTGCCACCACCTCGGCCAACACGTCCCAACGGCCCGTCGTGATCGCCACGTAGGACACCGAGCTCAGATGCGTCAGCGCTTCGGCGACGTCCTGGGCTCGCCCTCCCTGGCCGACGTGGATTCCCACCCAACTGGTGAAGCGGTACCCGAGACGCAGCGGGTTGACGATGCACATCACCCGCACCGCACCAGATTCGACCAGCTTGGTGTAGCGCAACCGGATGGTGGCATCGGAGACCCCCAGCGGGTCGGCGAAGTCGCGGAATGCCGCGCGCCCATCGGCGGCCAGGAAGGCGATGATCGCGCGGTCGAGTTCATCGAGCGGGCGCGGTCGAACACCATCGGGTTCGCCGTTGATTCCGGAGAACCGTGCCTGCTGATAATGCAACCGCAGGAAGGGCAGGATCTCCACCGTGCTCACGCCGCCGATCGATCCGATCGTGTTGAACGCCACGTCGTGCAGTTCCCGTGTGCTGGTGCACATCAGTTCCACCTGCACCGCGAACGGGCCTGTCGTGACGGTCACGTAGTCGGCTTGGGGCAGCAGCGCCAGCTCGGCTGCGACATCCACCGGAGACCGCGACCCATCGGTGGCCACCAAAACCAGGCCCACCGAGCCGAAGCCCAGCGCGCTGGGGTCGGTCACCGCCGCGATCGTGACGTACCGCTCGCTCTGCAGCCGCGATACCCGCCGTCGCACCGTCTTCTCCGTCACCTCGACGCGCCGCGCCAGCTCGACGTACGGGATCCGGCCATCGCGTTGAAGGTGATCGATCAGTTGCAGGTCCAGCGCGTCGAGGTCGGAGCCGGCGTCCGACAGCAGCGTCCGGGCAATCTCGCGTTCGAAGCCCGCGCCGTCGGTGGCGCCCAGCCCCAGCGGAGACGATCCAGGCGACGATGGCATACCCCAAAGATTACTCGATCGCAGTGACCATCCCGCCACCGCCAATGAACGAAGACATCACGAATGAGGAGCCAAAGAAATGCGCGTAGGACTGTTACAAGAAGGCGACCTGACCGGCACCACGACGTTCGACCGATACCACCAATTGATCGACGAAGTAACCCTGGCCGACCAACTCGGATTTTCCACGTGGGGGACCTCAGAACAACACTTCACCCCACCTAGTTTCTCCGTCTCGGCGCCGGAAGTGCTGTATGCCGCGATTGCCATGCGGACCAGCACGATCAAACTGCGCACGATGGCCTCGGTCATGCTGAAGTGGAATCACCCCATCATGGTCGCCGAACGGCTGGCCACCCTCGACATCATCTCGAAGGGTCGAGCGGAGATATGTACCGCCCGCTCCAACAACCTCACCACACTGGCGGCCTTCGGCGTCGATCCGGCCGAGACCCGCGACCAATGGGAAGACGGCATGAACGTGCTGATGAAGGCGATGACCTCCGACAAACTTGAACACGACGGTCCCATCTGGCGGATTCCATCGGTCGAAGTGGTCCCCAAGCCCTATACCCAGCCGCATCCGCCGGTGTCGGTGGCCGCCTCCAGCGCGCAGACCCACGCCAACGCGGGTACGCGCGGCATCGGAGCGATCACGTTCGACAACTACTTTGGCTTCGAATACCTGCAGGAATGCCTCCACGCCTACCGCAGCACCTTCGACACCGCGGACCACTCGGCAGTGGCTGCTCCCAACGACTATCGCGGGCTGTACGTGGCGACCGCCTACTGTGCCGAGAGCCGACAGGAGGCTCGACGCATTGCACGTGACGTGGCGATGGCCTACTTCAAGTTCATCCTCGACCTGTACATCCCGCTGTCGAAGAACCCCGGCTACACCTACCTGGACACCCTCGAGGAGCTCATCGCGCACCAGGACGATCTGGACTGGCTGTGTGAGTACACACCGGCGGTGATGATCGGGACACCCGATGACTTCATCGATCGGATCCGTCGCGTCGAAGCGATGGGTGTCGATGAAGTACTCCTGCGCATCGACGGTGTCGGGCACGAAAACATCAAACGCTCCCTCGAACTCATCGGCCACGAAGTCATTCCCGCAGTTGATTCCGCTATCCACCAATAACAGCCAGCCCCCACTTTCCAGAAAGAAGGTCGACCGGATGTCAGATTTGCTTCCCCCCGAATTATTGAGTCGATGCAACGCCATCCAGGATGGCCACTCCCAGGGCGTGCCCTTGTCATTGGGTGATTACTTCTGGTTCGCTGTCGCGACCATTATCGTTCCCGCAATAATGGTCATCGCGGGCGCACTCCTATGAGCATCGGAGAATATCGATTAGCTGAAGAGAACGGCTGGCCGCTGCTGCGTTCGGAGCGCGGTTTCGGAAAGGTCGCGATCTTCCTCGCGGCCTTCTCGGCAGCAATGGCGACCTGGTGCTTCACCATCGGCGGCTTCGTGTCCAGCTATCTCAACGCCGGAGCGGGCACGTTCGCCGTCCTGGCCGGATCACTGTTCGGGATCCTGCTGGTCACCTTGGCGACGCTGCCGATGTGCTCGAAGTACGGAATTGACTCGGTGGTCGCCAGCAGGGCGCAGCTCGGAACCCGCGGATCGTATGTGTCGCTGGTGCTGGTCTACTGCTCGGCAATGGGCTGGAGCATCATCCTGTTCATCTACAAGGGCAGGGCCATCGCCGAACTGCTGGTGTCGTTCGGCATCATGGACCGCCGCTACTTCAACCTGTGCGTGTCCATCGTCAGCGTGTTGGCGATCTTTCTGGTGCTCGACCTGATTCGTAAGGGACCCCAGTACGTCCGAAGCCGCGGTCCCATCATCGCGGTGCTGGTCGCAGTGATGAGCCTCGTGGTGATGCTGCTCTTGGTGCAACGCGTCGGCATCCACGGCATCGTCGACGCCGTCGCCGTTGCCCCCTACGACATGGCGTCGGGCAACTGGACCAGCGCCATCGAGGTGCTGGTGGCCTCCAACCTGTCCTGGTGGGCCTACATCGGCACCATCGTGCGCACCAATCCCAGCGCGCGCACCTCGCTGTGGCCGGTCGTCATCGGCTTCGGCCTCGGCGTCGGCATCGGGTCACTGACCGGTCTCTACACCGGCCTGGTCGTCAAGGGCTCGGGCGGTGATCCCACGGAGTTCCTGATCAGCCAGGGTGGCCTCATCATCGGGGTGGTCATGCTGGGGTTCCTGTTGATCGCCAACATCGGTACCGCGATGATGGGGATCTACGCCGCCAGCCTGGCCGTGCGCCAGCTACCGAAGGCCGACAAACTGTCCTGGAAGACGACGATCTTCCTGGTGTCCGTGCCCGCCATCATCATCGTCGGATTCTTCGCCCATTCCGCGGAATCGTTCTTTGGCATCTTCTTGGCGTTCCTGGGCGTGACCTTCGCCCCGCTGTGTGGCATCCAGATCGCGGACTGGTTTGTGCTGCGCAAGCAAAGCTACGACGTGCTCTCGCTGTACCTGCCCGGCAAGTCCTCCAAGTACTTCTACGTCGCCGGGTTCAATCCGGTGGGGTTCGCCGCCTTCGCCGCCGGCGTCGTCACCTACATCTATCTGCTCAATCCGGTCACCTACGTCTACCGAAGCCCCTTCCAGTACTTGACCGCGTCATTCCCCGCGGCAGTCGTCGCCGGTGTCGTCTACGTCATCGGAGTGCGGCTGCTCCTGACACCACGAGGTATCGGCGGATACGGGCGCAGCGCGACGCCCGCGGCGCAACGTGCCAACAACGCATCCGCGGCCACCGAGCGGGCGGAGGCACCGCGGGCGGTGAGCGACAGCGAACCCGTCGCCTGACAATCATCGCCCTTGGTCGTACTGGCAAAACGGAAGGCACCACCATGCACGACGTCATCGTGTTGTACAACCACCCCGACGACCCCGACGCGTTCGACATCCACTACCGCACCACCCACATCCCGCTGGTCGAGCAGCTTCCACTGCTGAGTGAGTTCAGCTGGGGGAAGGTCGCCGCCGACGACGGCGACACGTCCGGCTACTACGCCGTGGCCAGGCTCACCTACGCCAGCGCAGCGGACGCCGAAGAATCACTGGGATCGCCGGCCGGCCGAGCCTCGGTCGAGGACCTGGCCAACTTCGCCGCAGCGGGCGTCGCTGTTCTCAACGTGAACCGGCAGAGCTGACAGCGATGCACGACGACGAGAACACGTTCAGCATCATCCGCGCCGACCAGGTGATCACGTTGGGCCCGGACGAATTCGACGGGCCGGGCGGGATCGTGGTGCGCGATGGCATCATCGACGCCGTGCTCGCAGCCCCGGCGCTGGATCGGCTGGCAGGCCGGCGCGCCGAGGTGATCGATCTCGGCCACCGCACGTTGATGCCGGGTTTCGTGGATCCACACGCTCATGCCGAGGTCGCCGCCAAGGCCACCTTCCAGATGGTCGACGTCCGCGCACCAGGCTGCTCGACCGTCGCCGAAGTGCTGGATACACTGCGCGCCAACCAACGCCACGCCCGCGACGGTTGGCTCGTCGCCCAGGCCAATCTGTTCTTCGACCAAAAACTTCACGACCGCCGGTTTCCCACCCGCGATGAACTCGACTCCGTCAGTACGGATTTGGCCATCGCGATCCGCGCTGGCGGGCATCTGAGCATCTTGAACAGCCGCGCCCTGGAATGTGCCGGAATCGACGAGGCGTACCAATCGGTGGACTACAGCGTCACGGGCAAGCCGTCGGTGCACCGCGACGCAGCCGGCAGACCCACCGGGGTGGTCACCGAAATGGACAAGCTGCTGCCCTTCCCAAAACTTGGCGCTGGCACGGCACGCAAGGCGGTCGAGACCGGGATCCGCGACCTGTTCACCACGTACGGCGTCACCACCATCGGCGAGATTTCGGAGTCCCTCGACGAAGGGCTCGAGGTCTACGACGCCGCGATCGCGGCCGGACGGATCAGTGCGCGCATCCACGTCTACCTATGGACGCCCGGAACGGTCACTCTCGATCAGGCGTGTGACTACCGCAGCTGGGCCGTCCTGCGCAGCGACCCCGCCTACCTCAAGATCCAGGGCGTCAAGGTCTTTGCCGACGGGGGATACTCCGCGGCCCGCGCGGCCCTGACCCGGCCATACGTGATCGACGGCGGCCACAACTGCGGCGATCTCGGATTGTCCACTGACCAGATCGTGGAGCTGGCGCAGCGCACCCAACAGGCCGGGCTGCAATTGGCCGTGCACGCCAACGGCGACCGCGCCCAACTGCACGTGTGCGAGGCGCTGGCGGGCGTCGTTGGCCGCGGCCCCGGTCATCCCCGCGTCCGTATCGAACACGCCGGCAACTTCGTTCCCGACTACCCGCAGCTCAGCGCCGCCTGGAAGCGGGCGAACATCGTTCCCGTCCCGCAACCGGTGTTCATCCACAACTTCGCCGAGTTTCTACCCGAGTACGTCGGCGACTACGCCCGTGACCGGCAGTTCCCGCTCCGGCGGATGATCGACGACGGCTGGCCCGTGTCGGGCAGCTCAGATGTATGGGTGGGATCCGAGATCGGCCAGACCAACCCCTTCTCGAGCATCGCCTGCGCCGTCGGCCGCCGGACGTTTCACGGTCACACCCTGAACACCGATCAATGCGTCACCACACGTGAGGCGCTGCGCATGCACACCATCGGCGGTGCCTACGCGCTCGGTGAAGAACACACCCGGGGAACCCTGGAGCCCGGCAAGTTCGCCGACATCATCGCTGTGGACCGCGACCCCCTGAGCACCAGTGTCGAGGACTTCTCGGCCATCGCCGTCGATGACGTGTTCCTCGGCGGTGCGCGGGTGCACAGCCGCCATGGCTAGGCTAGGCAAGGCACGGCATTTAGACCGCCCGACCCGAAGGTCCACGATTGACTACCACCGAAGTTGGCGTCGCGTGATCGTTCAACCGTGGCACCGGTGTCGCCATCACCAGCTGCCCCGTCGACGACGACTGGCGTGCGACCATCGGCCAAGCCATCACCGGCTAGCAGGGCTAGCGGGAGGCTAGCGGGAGGCCCCCGCCGCCGAGCGCTGCGACGGCTTTCTACCGATGGCCGAACAACTGCTGAGTGAGGTCGATTCGCTGGCGCGGCCCGTCCTTCTCGAGATGGGCAAACCCAAGTTCGACTGGGCGGCGCCCCGACGCGGACGTCTTTCGCTTCAACACCGACGAGGTACGAGGGGTTGGCGTCCACCTATTGGGGCGACGGCGGTCTGCCGAAGCGCAACTGATCGCCCATGCGGTTCGACACCCGGTACACCGACTGCCACTCCACGTTGCGCACCCGGGCGCCCAGATAGGGGTGCTCGTCAAGGACTGATTGCATTGCGGCCGTGGTGAGTTCACCCGCCGCGCGCGGATCGTCAGGCCGCAGATAGCCGATCACTCGCCACACTCTGCCGTCGAGCCGACCCAACCCGCCGATGGTATTCGGGCCGGCGAAGAAGTTCCCATAATCCTTTGGCGGAGCTGCGCCTGCCCAGTCGAGCTCGGTGTCGAGCAGGTGGCGGAGTGTGCTGGTCACATGCAACGACGTAGGACGCCGACACCTCAGAATCGAGTGTGGAACCCGCCACCCGGGTCTGCACCCGCACCGCTACCCACCGAACGCCGCTAAGGAAATTTTCAGCGAACTGTCAAAAAGACGCCGGTGGCGCCACCCGGACCCCTAGACCGCTGCGATCGCAACAGCGGTGCGTGAGTGGAGCGGATCTTTCCCGTGCCAGCGGGCTATCGCCGATTTGATTCACAGTGGCGGCACCAGTGCAGGATCAGTTGTTCCCCGACGAGCCGTGACCCTCTCATCCAGGCAGCTGCCGATAATCTCGGCATGGCAATGCCGGCACGGACGCATCATGATGCGTCGTCCTGTATCGTGGGCGTGATGCGGACAACCGTAGTGATTGATAGCGATGTCGCCGGTGAGATCGAGCGTCTTCGCCGCGAAGGGATGGGCCTCAGTGAGGCCCTGAACCTGCTGGCGCGGAGAGGGATGACCAAGGAGGCCCCTTCCAAGACGGTCAAGTATCAGCATCGGACCTCGCGGATCGGCCTCAAGGTAGACATAACGAATACAGCTGACGTGCTCGATCTGCTCGACGATGATCGTTGACGCGAACCTGCTGCTGTATGCAGTGGATGAGAACAGCGCCCATAACGGCGCTGCCGCATCCTGGCTAGAAGAAGTGCTTGACGGCGATAGCCGAGTCGGGTTGCCCTGGCAAACGATTGGCGCGTTCCTCAGAATCGCTACGCATCCACGAATCACCGAGAACCCCTTGTCGGGCGCCGACGCCTGGAGATACGTAGCGGAGTGGCTCGCAGTCCCGGTGGTGTGGATCCCACCCGCGACGGAGATCACAGCGCGGGTTTACGCGAGACTATGCGAACAGGTCGAGATCACGGGAAATCTCGTCCCAGATGCGCAACTGGCCGCTCTCGCGGTCGAACATGGAGTCGAAATAGTCTCTGCCGATACAGATTTCTTGCGGTTCCCCGGACTGCGCTGGACGAACCCGCTGAGCGCATAATCGCCCGCTGCCCGAATGGCAAAAGGGGGATCGGAGGCGATTGGAGTTCAGGGGCACCACAGCAGCTTAGGAAATGAAGCACTCGGTGAGACAGACCGGGCTGCAGTGGCGGTGAGACAGCGAGGAAAATGGCAGTTCAGTGGGTGCTGGAGATGTCACCAAAGCTGAGAACCTAATGGGAATCGATCAGCGAGCCTTCGACCGGTAATGGTCCGGTCGACGGAGGCTGTTCATCGAGCCGCTGGCTGGTGAGCACCGTGAGAACCTGGAATGTGTGTCGATTCCTAATTGTAGATCGTGCCCCA
>JBBRTH010000030.1:0-69974 GCA_038244615.1 Mycobacteriales bacterium
ACCCCTTGGACACGAACCGATTCTAACCTATGCCGTGACGAACACCTACTATATTAGTGACTACATTCGGTGGCGTGTCCACACGATAAGCCAAGCTCAACCACCACAATCACCCAAAAAGCCGCCGTAACTTCGGCTTAGGCGATGCATACGACATGCGTGCACTCGGCTTCTCACTCGCCCGAAGGCGTCCTAGGGCGCGGGGTACAGCGTGCGCGTCTCGTTCAGCCTGGGGCGCCTGCGGGTGGAGGTGTCGCCATTGTTGTAGGTGGTGGAGTTCCGCGTGCGGGGCAGGTTGGACGGATCGAACGGCGTGGTGGACGTGCTGCTGGTGTCGGTGCCGGACGTCGTCGAGGTGTCGCCGGGATTGATGTCAGTCGTGACCGGCGGACTCGTACTGGTGATTGTCGCGGTGCCCGTCGTGGTCTTGGCGGCCGCCGAACTGCTACCGGAGGCGCTCGGCTCGAGGTAGTACTGGGAGGCGGGCGGAGGATCGTCGGACCCGCCGGCCACATAGGAGATGACGAGCCACAGCAGACCGATCGCGGCGATCGCGCCGACGCTGGCACCGACGACGGTCGACGTACGCTCGTGCCAGGCGGGCTCGTCGTCTTTGGAGTCTCCCGAATCTCCGCTGCCGGCCACGGCCTCCGATAGTAGCCGCGGGAGGCCCGGGTCTGACGGGTCAGCCCAGTTGCGGGGCGACCTCGCTCGCGAAGAACTCCAGATGCGCGAGGTCGGACATGTCGAGAAGCTGGACATAGACCCGTTGGACACCGGCCTCGGCGAAGGCGTCCAGCTTGTCGGCGATCTCCGCTGGCGTGCCGACGAGGGGTGAGTTGCTGCGTAGCTCGTCGACCTCGCGGCCGATGGCAGCCGCCCGAGTGGCGACCTCGGCGTCATCGCGCCCGGCGCACACCACGAACGCCGCCGAGTACGTCAGCGAGTCGGGCGTGCGGCCTGCGTCGGCGACCGCCGCTGCGACGCGTCCGTACTGGGTCGTGAGGCTGTCGAGGTCGGCGAACGGAATGTTGAACTCGGATGCGTACTTCGCCGTCAGGGCGGGCGTCCGCTTGGGCCCGCCGCCACCGATGATGATCGGCGGGTACGGCGTCTGCGTGGGTTTCGGCAGCGCCGGCGAGTTCTTGATGGAGTAGTGCCTGCCGATGTAGTCGAACGTCTCACCCACTGGCGTGTTCCACAGCCCGGTGAGGATGTCCAACTGCTCACCCAACCGGTCGAACCGCTCGCTGAGCGACGGGAACGGGATGGCATACGCCTCGTGCTCGGCCTCGAACCAACCCGCGCCGATGCCGAAGTCCACACGGCCGCCACTCATCTCGTCGACCTGGGCGACGGAGATGGCCAGCACTCCCGGGTGGCGGAACGTGGCCGAGGTGACCATCGTGCCCAGCCTGATCGTCGACGTCTCGCAGGCGATGCCACCCAGCGTCACCCAGGAATCGGTCGGCCCCGGGAGGCCGTCACCCGCCATCGCCAGGTAGTGGTCGGACCGGAAGAACGCGGAGTAACCGGCAGCCTCTGCGGTGCGAGCCACCGCCAATTGATCACCGTAGGTAGCGCCCTGCTGCGGTTCGACGAATACGCGGAAGTCCATGTCTCCCAGCCTATAGCCCTCTAGAGACCGCCGCGGCCGGCCCGCACCGCGCGGACCGCGTCGTCGTCCCCGGTCAGCGTCACGTTCGCTTCGTCCCGACCCGAGATGAACATCAGCAACTCCCCGGGGGGCTCCGGTGACCGCCACGGTGGGGCCCTTCCCGATCGTCGTCAGCGTCTTGCCCTCGGGTATGCGCAGGGTCACGTGGGCAGGAGTCTTCGAGAGGGCCATGGGCGCCATCAATGACACCATCCGGGTCAGCGCCGTGATCGTGCTCACATCGAGCTCACGCGGTTCCCAGCCGCTGACGGCGCGCCGGACGTCCTCGTGGTGGATGAACATCTCAGTGACCTCGACGAACGGGTCGAGCAGCGTGAACGGCGACAGCAGTGGCGGTCCGGACGCGATCTGGTCGAGGAGCACGTTCCAGTCGTTCTCGGCCCACGCCATTACGAGGTCGTCGCGTCGAGCAGGGCCCGGAAACGGGCGGTGGCCTAACCGTCGAGACATTACGGTCAGAAGACTGACGCTCTAGAAGACAGAGACCCCTTGGACCGCGACGAACATGCCGTGTCGAGTGCCGTCGTTGGTGAAGCGGGTGCCGTCCTCGGTCGCCACGATGGTCCACCCCTCCGCTGAGTAGGTGCGGTAGTCGAGGGTGACGACCGGGATGTCGCCGAGGTTGCCCACGACCCACTCCAGGCGCCCGGGGGCGGTGACCCTTACTCCATTGGCCGGCAAGCCATTGATCACCGGTGCATTGGCGAACTGTGCCTCGCAGTCCACTTCCGCGGCGTTGATCTGGCATCGCGTCTTGCCCGACTTCGTCTCGATGAAGACGTAGCCGTTCTGCGGCGGGAGTGTCTGACCGGCAGGCGGTGCGGCGGTCGCGGGAGGGGTCGGCGTGGGACTGGGGGACGGTGGTGTCGTCGAGGTGGTCCGCGACGGCCGCGACGTGGGGAATGTGGGTTCGGTCGGATTTTGGGCGTTGGGCCGCGGGGTTCCCGGAATCGTGGACTGGCAGCCCGCGAGAAGAACACCTGCCGCCACCAAGCTCCCCGCCATCAGCTGAGCCTTCATCGACTTCAAGGCTACGCAGACAGTGTCGGAAGTTGCTGCAGTGACTCGCCCTGGTACGACCGGGAATACCTATGGAGACTCGGTATCACCAGTCGTACCAAGATCACTCGAACAGGTCTGGTTGTTCCCTGGTGATCTTGGCGAATAGCGGCTGGAAGCTGAACCAGCCCGCGAAGTGGCTACCGATCTGACCGCGGGTGAGCGCGGCCATCTCCTCGTCGATGAGGACCGGGGTGCCCGCCGCCTCGGCCATCAGTTGCGCTTGGCAGGACCGCTCCATCGTAATGAACCACCAGGCGGCCTCCTCGACGGACTGGCCGACGGTGAGCAGTCCGTGATTGCGCAGGATGGCGGCCTTGCGGTCACCGAGCGCGTGCGCGATGCGCTTGCCCTCCTCGAGGTCGAGGACTACTCCCGAGTACGCGTCGAACAGAGCGTGGTCGTCGTAGAAGGCGCAGGCGTCCTGGGTGATCGGGTCGAGCAGCTTGCCCAACGTCGACCACGTCTTGCCGTACACCGAGTGTGAGTGCGCCGCGCCGATGACGTCCGGTCGGGCCGCATGCACCTGCGAGTGGATGGCGAACGCCGCCTGGTTCACCGGCATGTCCCCGTGCACGATCTCGCCGTCATGTCGCACCAGCAGAAGGTCGCTCACGCTGATGTGGCCGAAGTGCATGCCGAACGGGTTCACCCAGAAGTGGTCGGTGAACTCCGGGTCGCGGGCGGTGATGTGCCCCGCAACGCCCTCGTCGAACCCGAATCGACTGAACAACCGGAAGGCGGCGGCGAGATTCTGCTTGCGGTGCAGCCGCTCCTCCTCGACCGTCCGGTCGGTGCGTGGCAGCAACGCGGCGAGGTTGCCGCCCGCGAGCTTCTTGGCGTCTTCGATACCCTTGTCGACCATGTCTCTGATGGTACGTCGCAGACCGGTCCGCTAGATCGGGAGAAGGATGTTCTTCACGCGCGGATTGATTGATGGTGTTGCCGTCGGCGAGGCCCCGGAAGTCGACTTTGATGCCGTGCCGCGGCGCGACCTCCTTTGCGGACTCGGTCTCGCCGAAGAAGAAGAAGCGAACGGCGACCACCGCGACGATGACCACGACCCGAAACGCTGGTAGCCGTATGTCACTGCGACGTAGCCGATTCCGCCCGCACCGATGGTGCCCGCGATGGCGGAGTATTCGATCATCGTAATCACGTTGATCGTCAGCCCACCGATGATCGAGGGGACGGTTGATCGAGGGGACGGTCTCGTTGAGCTGTGCGGTGCGGATGATCTGGGCGCAATCCGCCCGACGCGCATGCCACCTGCACGGCCGACGGTGGCACCGAGCGCAGGGAGTTCTCGACGATCCGCGTGAAGAACGCGATGCCGGCCAGCGACATCGGCACCACCGCTGAAGCGATGCCGATGTTGGTGCCTGTGATGAACCGGGTGACCGGCATGGTCTACGCCATCAGGATGAGGAACGGCAGTGACCGGCCGATACTGATGATCCAGCTCAAAACAGTGTGGAGAGCGGGGTTCTCGAATAGCCCGCCCGGCGCGAGGTTGTGCACCAGCGCACCCAGTGGCACACCGACCACCACGACGATCGCCATCACGATGCCGACCATGATCAGGGTGTCCAACAGGGCGGGAAGGAGCAGGCCGGGCAATTCGCCCATCGGCACCTTGGACGGATGCCCCCGACGCTGCGCGACGGGCCGGTGAGATGAGCGAACTTCCGACCTTCGACGGCGATCACTTCGGTCCCATCACCGTCGGTACGCACGCGTGGGTTTCGTGCGTCGATGGGCTGCGTCGGTTGACGGCGAACTGACGACGACGGCCCTCCCCCGGGATGTTGGGGAGGGCCTGGTGGGATCGTGGGGCCTAGCGGCCGGGGTCAGGCCGAACTACGAGCGAATATGCCTTGAGGATCTGTCCTTCGGCATCGCGCAAGTATTCAGCAAGCATTTGTTCGGCAACGTCGACCGCGCCCGACTCCACCGCGTCGTAGATCGCATGGTTCCGCTCGAGATACGGCTTGTTGAACGTGTGCAAATCCGCCATCACGTGGAATACGAGTCTCAGCTCGTTCCACACGTCGTCCATCAGGCTGTCAAGTCGCCGGTTGTCGTTCAGTGCGGAGATCGCCTTGTGGAAGGTGATGTCCGCGTCTCCCACACCGGTCCAGTCCCCGCGCGCGGCATTGGTGTCAGCCTCGTCGAGCGCACGCACTAGTGGTCCGAGATCCGCGATCGCTAGGTCGACCCCACGAATCGCTGCGCACTCGACGACCCGGCGGCAGCTGTAGAGCTCACCTACATCGTCAGGTGTCGGAATCCGAACGAACACTCCACGATTCAGCTCGTGGACGACCAGCCGTTCCTCGACCAGCGACTTGAATGCTTCGCGCAGCGTGTTCCTGGATACACCGAGAGCTGAACAGATTTCGGGCTCCGAGAGCCGTGCCCCGGGAAGGAACTCACCGTGCAGAATGCACGACCGAATGATGTCCGCGATCTGTGTGCTTCGACTACCACGGTCGAGCAGGCTTCGCCGCGCGGCAAGCGCGGCGCGAGTGGGTGTTTCGCCTGCCTGCAAAGGTGACGCCATGCGTGCTGCGCCCTTTCTCGAAATCTGTGGTGCGCGATCAGGCATTAGATTTGCACGATATGTCCTCTATGTAAACGATTCTCCGGAAGTATTGTCGGATCGTTCAATGATCCTCTAATCTCGAAACGAGAACTGGATCACTCACACCAACACACACACAAGGCGCACGATGGAGACGACGACCGCGACCGGACAACAAGAAATCCGACCTGACGCCGTGGGCCGGCCCTTCGATTGGTTCCGAACCTTGAGCCGCAAGGGACGTCGGGCATTCTTCGGAGCCTTCGGCGGCTACGCTTTGGATTCCTACGATTTCCAGGTTCTGCCGCTCGTCCTCGGCGCCATCGCCTCCTACTTCGCGATCAGCACCGGCGAAGCGGGCCTCCTCATCACTGTCACGCTGGTGGTTTCGGCAGTGGGTGGCGCGCTGGCCGGAGTTCTGTGCGACAAGATCGGCCGGATCCGTACGTTGCAGCTCACGGTTGCCACGTACACCGTGTTCACGGTGCTTTGCGGGTTCGCGCCCAATTTCGAAACGCTGCTGGTGTTCCGGGCATTGCAGGGACTGGGATTCGGAGGCGAGTGGGCGGCCGGTGCAATCTTGGTCGCCGAGTTCGCAGAGCCAAAGTACCGCGGGCGGGCCGTCGAGTATGTCCAAAGCTCGTGGGCAGTGGGCTGGGGACTGGCCGTTCTGGTCTACACCATCGTCTTCCAGGTCTTCAGCGAGGACATCGCGTGGCGTGTGCTGTTCTGGACCGGTGCGATCCCGGCACTGCTGATCATCTGGGTACGTCGGCCCGTCACCGACACCGAAGCCGTCACCGAAAAGCGTTCCGCGGCAGGCACGACGCGGGGTTCGTTCACCGCGATCTTCCGCCGTGACCTACTGCGAACCACCTTCTTCGCATCGCTGCTGGCAACCGGCGTGCAGGGCGGCTACTGCACCCTCGCCCCGTGGCTGCCCACCTATGTGAAGAAGAGCCACGAACTCGACGTCGTTGGAACCGGCGATGCGGGGCCACGCCCCGGGCGGCCATCACGGCCTCCGGCATCCCACTCGCGACTACTCACGCCCCGGGGCACTGGAGCGCACATTGCATACCGCGACCTGGTCGGGTTCGGGCGTCGAGCCATCGACATGAGGCCCGCGGACATGACGGCCGCGAACCGCGCGTACACGAGCACCGCCGGACTGGCTCCATCAAGCGGCCACCACACGGTGCTCGGTGTCGAAGCCAATGCGAAGCAGGCGTTCTCGTTGGCGACGACGGGAACGGCATCGACCGTGGATGGCACGACTGTTCATGTTCTGGCCCAAAGTATTTGCGGACACGGTGACTCACCGGGTTCTGTCGACGTCGCGCGTTCGGTTCGGGCTTCGCTCGAAGCCGATCGCGTCGTCGTCGAGGCCTTCACGTGACCCCCGCAAGGCGTCGTCAACACGTCCGGATCCTCCCCGCCGGTAGTCGCGCGCTGCTGATCGCGCCCGAGGATCACGCCAGCGTCGGTGCGCTGGCCTCGGCACTGCGCGACAGTGGGCTCGCGGGTATCAGCGACGTTCTTCCTGCAGCGCAGACGATTCTGGTCACCACCGAGCCCCGCGTAGAACTGCGGACACTCGAACAGTCCATACAGCGCGTGATCGCGACAGCCGATCACGTCGACGCCGAGGCGAGACCCGACACGGAGACGGTGCGGATATCGGTGTCGTATGACGGTACGGATCTCGACGACGTCGCATCGATGCTGGGGATCTCCGTCGACGACGTCATCAGGGAGCACACGAGCCGAACGTGGAGATGCGCGTTCGTCGGATTTGCACCGGGCTTTGGCTACCTCGAGTCGAGCACACCAGGACTGGTCGTACCTCGCCGCGAGCAATCCCGGATGTCCGTTCCCTCGGGCGCCGTCGCTCTCGCCGGTGGGTATAGCGCGGTCTACCCGCGCCGGTCGCCGGGTGGCTGGCAGATCATCGGTACGACGACGCTGGCGATCTGGGATCTCGACCGTCCGCAACCGGCGCTCATCCGACCGGGGTGTCTGGTGCAGTTCGTCGCCATGTCGATCCGATGAGTGGGCGACCACGTCTCCACGTAATCGCGAGCGGACCGCTCAGCGTGATCCAAGATCTGGGGCGACCGGGCTGGTTCTCCTCCGGCGTGGGGGTTTCAGGTGCGGCCGATCGGCGGTCGCACACCTTGGCAAACCGATTGGTCGGCAACCGCGAGACCATGGCAACGATCGAGTGTCTGCTGGGCGGACTCGAGTTGTACGCCGCCGAACCGGTGATCGTCGCGGTAACGGGTGCACCGGCGCCGATCACCGTTGATGGCACATCGATGGGCCACTCGAGCGTCATCACCTTGAAGTGTGGTCAGCTGCTGCGGCTCGGCATGGCCGAAGCCGGTATGCGTGTGTACGTCGCCGTGCGAGGTGGCATCGACGTAGCTCCGGTTCTGGGTTCGCGTAGTCGTGACACCCTCTCTGGACTGGGTCCTGAACCATTGTGTGCTGGAATGGAATTACCGGTGGGCGACGATCGATTGCGCGATATCTACGTCGACGTCGCGCCGGTCGCCGCGATCGACACCACTCCGGTCGTCGTTGGTGTGATGTTCGGGCCGCGCGATGATTGGTTCACCCAACCGAGCGATCTCTTGGCCGGATGGTGGGAGCTGAGCGACAGCGCCGACCGGATCGGTGCCCGCCTGCACCGACATCGAGACTTCCCTCCGCTGAGACGATTCGATGCCAAGGAACTGCCGACCGAGGGTGTGCCGGTCGGTGCCATCCAGGTTCCCCCGAGCGGTGAGCCCGTCGTCTTCCTCGCCGATCACCCGATAACCGGTGGGTATCCCGTCATCGCGACGGTGGTCGACCGCGATCTCGACCTGATGGCGCAAGCCCGGCCCGGGCAGCGCATCATCTTCCGCCGGGCGACCGTGAACTGAGACTGGAATACACCAGGCCCTCCCCCGGGGATTGGGTGGGGAGGGCCTGGTGGGTTCGTGGGGCCTAGCGGCCGTTGAGGTGGGCGATGTAGGCGGGGCCGTGGTGGTTGTGCCAGCCGGGTTGGGCGGTGGGGGCGGGTGTGGCGTAGGTGCCGGGGCTGTAGGAGTAGCCGGGCCCTTGGGGTGCGGTGGAGGTGGTGGCGTTGGCAATGCCGGCCAGTCCGAGGGCGGCGCCGCCGATCATGGCGGTGGTGATGAGGGTGCGGGCGATGGTGTACATGTCGAGTCCTTCTGTCTAAGTTGGCTTTTGGCTTTGGGTGGCCGGTGTGTTCCGGCGATGGGATAATCATGTCTGAGCGCGGCGGCGGTGTTTGTCGGGTGACCGGTGGATGGGTCGGTGGAATCCCGTGTCCGCCGATCGGTGGAACGCCCGCGGCTAGAGGATGATCCACCCGAAGATCGTGTTGTTGTGCGCTTGGACACCGTTGGTCGTTGAATCGTTGGGCTGGTCCAACCTGGTCGTGAATGAGCCCTCGGCGATCCGCTTGGCGAACGTACGCTTACTTGCGGGGTTCGAGTCCTTAGCTGCATCTTCGGAACCACGGGTCAGAGAATCGGTGACATACGGACTCCTGCGGAATGACATCACGATAAACCCAGATTGATGCCATTCCGCAGAGCATCCATCGAAAAAGCTATCTTTGCGTCGCCTATATCCACGGTGTATTGGCCGTCACCGGGCTGTGTTACCGGCGCCGAGAACTTGTATTGGCAAGAAGCGCCGGACGATTCGGAATTTCCTCGTTGTGTCATCTCGTGTATGAGTT
The DNA here is from genome assembly GCA_038244615.1 of Mycobacteriales bacterium. Taxonomy (GTDB): domain Bacteria; phylum Actinomycetota; class Actinomycetes; order Mycobacteriales; family Mycobacteriaceae; genus Mycobacterium. The sequence continues at coordinate 9,079 of JBBRTH010000030.1, forward strand.
CACCAGTGGACAAGTCCCCGCCGCCGACGGCGTCGCCGTCGAGACTGATGACCACCGGAGTGCCTTGCCGGACATCGATGCCCGCCTGAACGGAGTTAGCTATGCACCGCTTGGTTTGCGGAGTATTCACATTGTTGCTGGAGATTGCCACCGAGACTCGGCCATAGGCCAAGAAGCCGTCCTGCCGCCCATCTGATGCTCTTGGATCCAGCGTAAGAGTTCCGGCTGCAGCGGCAATCGCCAGCAGCAGGTAGGCGATCAGTACTGAACGCCAAACGCCGAGTCGGCTAAGTCGAACCATCGGGATGCCTCCGAAGCTCGGATCAAAGCCTACAGCGGCCGCCGCAAATCATGGGTGTACATCGACCGAGCGCCGAGAAACCCCTGCAGCCTCACTCCGGCTCCATCCGACGACAGCACCAGCTTCCACACCGACTCCACCCACCTGAGAGGCCCTGCAGCCCAACGCGTTCGACGCGCAATACCTAACCTCTCGACATGAACAGTGAGTTGACGAGATCCCGGACGCCCATAAGGACATCGACATGGTCATGGCTGACGCAAGCGATCTCGTCGAGATCGAGCATGAATTGCGCCAGCTGCTGAACGTCAAGGGAACGTGAACCCGTGTGCGCTTAGGATGCTGCCACCCGGAACGATTCTGGGGGGGAGACGGTGAGCGAACCTGGTGTCGCATCACATGTCGAGGGGGACGCGGGTGCCTGCCAGCGTCAACCGTGTTAGGGGGTGATGCGCCGGTTACAGCGGAGATCGGGCCGCGGCCCGCGCCCGAGTCATATTCGGATTGCTCAAGGGGCTAGCGGGTGGCCGACCGCGTCGAAACGTGCCGCGACGCCGTCGTCGCCATGACGGAGACGAAACACGCGCTGAGACGGGCCGTATTCGGCACGTATCCGACCGGGATGACCAGTCGGACCTCTGTCACGGCCCGCTCGTCGGGTAACGACGGATTCCTTCATGATCAATTCCTTTCGGTCTTACCTGCCGGTCGGAACGCCGCAACGCCGACGGCGACGAACTCCCTAGTCTTGTTGCTGAGATAGGTTCGACTGCAATGGATTCCGATTTCGGTGTGCCGTGGTGCCGCGTTGGTGGCGCCACCGGCCGCGGCCCGGAGCCTCGCCAAGACATCCCGCCAGCCCGCCCCTGCGGGCAAGCCATCTCAGTTGTCACCTAGTCGTCCAACAGGGTCGTTCGATTGTCGCTGCCGACCCCGCCAGGCCCGGTTCTTGACCCTGTTGCCACAACTGCTCATCTCGCACCAACGGCGTGACGTGTTTCGCGAACGGTCCAGGAAGGCATACCTGCAGTCGGGCGAGGCACACGCCTTTATTCGGGTCCATTGAGGGCCCTGCCGTTCGGCGAAGTACGCTCCGATGACCTGGGCGGCAACTTCTTGCGCAGCATCCGCTCCGGGCGGAGCGACGAACTGCGGTAACTCGGCAAGTCCGCCGAAGCGGAATTGCACAGCAGTTTCCGTCATTGCGGCGGACGCCAAGTCCAAAGCCGCCCTATCCACCGAGACCGCATTGTTGGCCAGTGCAAGCTGACGCAACCCCTCGCGTGCTCGGCGTAGGCGCTCAAGTGATTGACGAGGCACGACGGTTTCTCGCCCCCCGTGGTCTCGCAGCCAACCAGCGGCTCGGGAATCACTGAGTGTGTCGTCATCCTCGGGGACATAGAGCGTGTTCATGAAATCGACCAAGAAATCAGCTGATTGCCGACCCATCACTGCCGTCATGTGACCAGCGTACAGCTTTTATCGGCCTCCACGCTTCCGCGTCTCAGGTGATGCAAGCCCTACGCACAATGGTCGGCGAGGCAGCCGTGAGTGGCCACGACGGAGGTATGGAGTCAGTGTCCGCAGCCAGGGCCCGATGCACGGTCTGTTTCCACGACCAGTGAATATCTGGCGTAGCAAGGTTAAGCTATCGACTCGCTCTCACCGGTCACCCGCTCTGCATGCCATCGGCCCAGCAGCAAGCGATGCGCCACCGCGGCACCATCGAACGGAGCAATGGCACTTGTGCAGACTGCCTAAAGTGTTATGGTGGTTAGCAAAAGGCAGTCAGACACGATGAACGACCGCGGTATCCCCACGTTCGATCCATCAGCTGACCAATGAAAGGTCGAGAAGTCGCTGAACGGTCGCTTTCATGCGCGATTGCGAGTGGATCAGAGTCCGGTCGCCACCGTGATGACAGGAGACCGTGACCCGACTTTCTTCGTGCTCGCCCAGCGACCGAGAGAACAACGGTCCGACGCTCAGTGAGAAGGAAGTACATGACAATCGCAGTAGGAGACCGCTTTCCCGCGGTCACCGTTGACACCGTTGACGGCTCCATGGACCTAGCGGCCAAATGGAGTCAAGGACCGCTGGTGATCGCGTTTCATCGCATTTGGTGTCCCTTCTGCCAGCAGGCGGCAACACAGCTGAGTGCCGCACTGCCGCAACTCAAGCAATTCGGCGCCGACGCAGTAATTGTGTACCGCGAGGACACGAGCAAAGTCGCCGAGGTGTGCACCGAACGGCACACCACCCCGACCTGCGCGTCGGATCCAGCCCAGACCCTCGAGAAGGCAGTCGAACTTCAGAGGTTCCGGCTCCTCAAGTACGCAGCCTTCGGGCCGGGCAAGCTCATCCGAGCGATGCGCGACAGATCCAAGGTGCGCGGCGTGAAACCCGACACCCTGCAGGGTCGCGGCACATTCGTGGTGAATCCTCACGGGCGAGTGGTGTACGCGCACCTCGCCACCAACGCCGCTACCGACCCAAAATCAGACGACCCCGACACGACCCACGCCCGCCAGGCAATCAAGGGTGCTTGGGGCGCAGTGCCCAACCTCGGCTTGGTTATGGCGCAATCCCTGCCGTTGACGCTCGCCGCGTTGGCCTTCGACGCCGCACTCGAAAAGGGATCGGTGCACGGTGGGCTCGGTGAGCAACTCGCCATAGCGGTGTCGCACGAGAACCGTTGCGCCTATTGCCTCGCGGCGCACAGCGCGGCTGCGCGACATTACGGCGTATCAGCTGAGGATATCGCTCAGGCTCGCACCGGTGACGCGTCCGACCCGAAGACCGCTGCCGCCCTTACATTCAGCCAGGAACTGGTCGCAAAGCGGGGTCTTGTCAGCGCCGACGGACTCGACACGTTACGCAGTGCCGGATGGGCAGAGGGCGAGATCACGGAGTTAGTCGGACACGCGATCAGTACCACCCTGAGCAACTACTTGCATCACCTCAGCGGGGTGCCAATCGACTATCCCGAGGTTCCCTTCGCGAACTAGCCCACGTCATGCAGTCAACGCCGTGAAGACCACGAATCTGACCGAGGTGCGTGTCGTGAATAGGCAGTCCACTAGGTTCGCGGGGAACTGTGCTTCCCGGTAATCGTTGCAGCCGCCCCACACCGGCGTAGCAACCCGACGACGCGCACCGACGGACTACCGGGAATGACGCCGCGATGGCCGCAGTCATTTGACGAAATGCGTTACGCGAAAGGTGTTGTATGGTAGACACTGGAATGGTTACCTCGAAACAGTCCCGGACGGTCGCGGCACCGCGCCATCGGCCTGGTGCCGCAGGTGCGGCGGCAGCCACCAGCGTGGGGACCCGCGGATGGACTTTTCTGACCAACCATGCCCATGTGCTGCTGTGCTTGGCGCAGGGCGAGTCGTTGACGGCTCGCGAGTTGAGCCTGCGCATCGGCATCACCGAACGCTCGGTGCAGGCGATTCTGGCCGATCTGATCGAGGACCGATATCTGTCCAAGTCCAAGGAGGGTCGGCGCAACGTGTACGCCGTCAATCCCCGCGGCCGACTTCGTCACCCGCTGGAATCGGCCCATACGATCGGCGAACTCATCAGCGTTTTCACCTGACGACAGCATTACTGATCTCGACGGGCGTTCCATGCCTGTCATGGAGGTACGGTCAGCGGCCGCATCCGCGTCGCTGCCGGGCTGCTCAGCCGCAACGATCTGCGGCCCGGCATCCCGCGCGGCGGTTCTGCGCCTAGGACTACCACTGGTTCAGCGAAACATGTTCCCGGATTGGCACTTCCAGCCGAGACACCGCAGCGCGGTGGAACCACCATCGAGTTCCGCCCCACCTTGCAACGGCAACGCGACGACGCGGCTCGCAAGGGCAAATCGGGCGCCAGAAGGACTTCGACGGCTTGCTCAACAGGCTCGAACGAGCGCATCCTGATGCGGCGCTTGACAAGATCACCCGCATAAGTTCAACCAGCAGCGCCTCATGCGCCGCCTCGGCCGTGTCCCACCCGTTGAGGCCGAAGCTCAGTACTATTTCCGAACACGTTACCGGCCAACCGGTCAGCTCGCAGAACCCCGACGTTGCATGAAACGAGCATTAAGCCCAGGATGGTTCACTCGCAGAAGTGCTGCACAAGGCGGACTTCCCGATGCCGGCGTCGCCAGACACCACGATTGTGCAGTCCGCGCCGCGACCGCTCCGGCGTGGCATCCCGGCAGCGAGTCCAAGAAAGACTCGCGCCCCAACAGCTGCGCCTCCTCAGAATAGGCGCAGTCGCCGGTAGCGACGGTCAGGTAGTGAACATCGGCGGCCACGAGACTGGTCGCGATGCCTCAGGGGAGGATCACGCGACCGGCAGTGGTCGGCACGTCTTCTCCTAGGCAGGTCCGTCGATGGACAGCCTCGCCATCGTCACCTCCGCGGCGATGAGGTCTTGGGCGCCGATCCCGACGAGTTTGGCGATGGTGATGTCGGCGTCCGAGGTGCGTCCCGCGGTCTGGCCACAGATCACTTCGCCCAACTCGCCCGACAAATCCTCGAGGGAATAGCGGCCGGCGTGAATTGCTCGGTGGACGTCACCGTTGGCCGCAGTGGTCTCTCGTGCGTCCACGAAGACTCGAGCACGGTGAAGCGCTGTCGAGTCCAGTTCGCATTTGGTGGGGTCGTCGGCGCCGACGGCGGTGATGTGCAGGCCTTCGCGCAGCCACGCTCCTTGGACCAACGGGTGACGCGCCGTCGTCGCCGTAATCAGGACATCAGCGCTGCGGACGGTGCGCTCGACATCGGAGGAACAGCGGATGTCGACGTCGGGCAGTCTGTCGGTCAGCCGGGACTTGAGATGTTCGGCCTTCTGCTGGCTGCGCGCCCAGATCAACAGGGTCGTGAACGGGCGTTCGCCATGGAGCGCCAAGGCTTGCCAGTAGGCTTGCGTACCCGAGCCGAGCACGGCGGCGGTGGTGACGTTGTGCGGCGCGAGCATCCGGGCGGCGAGTGCTCCGGCGGCGGCGGTACGGATGTCGGAGAGGTAGTGTTCGTCGTTCAACAGGGCCAGCGTTTGCCCGGTGTGGCTGTCGAAGACCCCGACGAATCCGCCTTGGGGGTGGCCGCGTTCGACATTCGCGCTGAACCAGGGCGATACCTTGACGATGTAGACGTCGTGACCTCGGAGGCTGCCGGTCTTCACATAGACATCGCCCAATTCGGGGCGCTCGGCGGGAAACATCACGATCAGCCCGTTGTCGGCGAGGCCGGCGCTGGACTCCTGAAAAGCCCGCGATACCGGCTCGATGAGATCCTCGAAGTCCACGCTCGCGCGGATGTGGTCGGCACTCACGATCCGGACGCTCACGCCCACCCCATTTCGTCGAGGCACCGGTCGTCGGAGCGTGCACGCACCTCGAGGCAGTCGGCCTGTCGCCGCCACGAACGTCCGATCATGGAAGGGCCTCGATGACGCCGTGTCCGACGAAGGAGACATCTCCGCCCACCTTGACCGTTTCGACGCGATGCGGGCTGCCCTCTGGGAGTACGCGCAATGTGCTTGGACGGCCGGTGAATTGGCCCTGGTTGAGGATGAAGGTGTTTCCGCCGCGGACCAGTCCATGGCGCAGGCGGTAGGCGCCGATCGTGCCTGCGGCGCTGCCCGTGGCCACATCCTCGATGATCCCGTCGTTGTTCCAGTGCCGCACTTCCACGGTCGATTCGTCGAGCAGGACCGCGAACTGGGCGCCCGCGCCCTGCAGCAAGTCGGTGATGTCGGCCGAAATTCGGGCTCGCGCCAAGGCGCCCGGTCGGACGGGCACGATCAGGTAACGAAGCCCGGTGCTCACCACTTCGATCGGCAGGTCCGGGTCGAGATCGTGTGGCGTGAGATTGAACGCCGCGGCGAACTGGGCGCAGTCGTCGGGCAAGCCCAGGAATTCCGGGGCGCCCTGATCCAGCAGCCCGGCGTAGCCGCGGGCGGTGACCTCCGTGGTGACCTCGACTGTCTTGCCCGGAAGCTGGAACTGCCAGCGTTGTGCGCGGCCAGTTCCCGAGCGGTCGTGCAGGACTGCCGCCGCCCCGATGATCGGGTGTCCGGCGAAGGGTAATTCTGCGAACAGATCGAAGATCCTGGTCTGGACGGCGCCGGGCTGCCCCGCCGGTTGGAGAAAGATGGCTTCGAAGTGCCGCATCTCCTGAGTGATGCGCAGCATCTGTTCCGCACCGAGGTCCCCAGCGTCGGGGAAAACCGGCAGGCTGTTGCCGCCGAATGGGGATTGGCTGAAGACGTCGACATGGCGGTAGGCGAGGTTCACCAGATTCTCCGTCACAATTCGGATCTGAGGAGTTCGGTGAACCGTTGTATCGCCGGCTCGTCGCGGCGATAAAAGGTCCAGCCCTTCTTACGCGTCGCTATCACCAGTTCAGCGTCGGTCAACAGCGTCAGGTGACGGGACGCCGTCGCGGCCGCGATCCCCAACTTGTCCCGGATGAAGTCAGCGCAAACGCCCTCGCGAACCAGATCACCATCGCTCTGCGGCGGGAAGTTCGCCACCGGATCCTTCAACAAGGACAGGATCTCAAGCCGCACTGGACTGGAAACAGCCTTGAGCGTCTTCAGCGGCGGAGCCGAACCCTTCGCTAATTCGCTATTTCGCACAAATACAAAGTAAATACCGCGGCGGGATGTGTCAAGCGCCTACTTGCGGGGGTGCGGTGACGAAGGCGAGTGCAGCGACTGCCGCGACTGCCGGCTCAGTGGCGCCCTACGGCGCCGCCGACACGCTGCATCTTCTTTGGCAGTCCAGGAACTGATTAGGTGATCTCAGCGCGCCACTGGGTGGGCAGACTGAATTGAGGACGTCTGTAAGACTCGCAGCCACTACGCGAACCCGGCGCCGGATCAATCCGAGACCGATGCTTCGACCCTGCGCATCTGCATCTCGGTCGCCGCCGACACGCTGAAGCGCACGGCGTTGCCCCGATGCCAGCGCGCTATCAGCCGTCGCCGCACCTCCTGTGCGAGGGTCACTGTCCTTGGCCGAGTGAGTAGCCGGGTTCGCCGTCGAAGCGGTAGAGCCCTTCGGTCTTGATGAAGTCCAGTCCGGCCTGGTCGAGTCGGTGCAGCAGTTGCAGTTGGTGGCGGTGGGTGGCCGTTCCGGGTTGGGGGGCCTGGAATCGGGCGCGCCAGTGGTCGGTGCAGAACGTTTCGGGTAGGCCGTAGGGCCAGACCTTGACGCCGCGGTTGGTGATCATCTGCAGTTGCAGCAGGCTGTCGCCGATCGCGGCGCGCACGGCGGCGGCTAGCTCGTCGGGGAGGGTCTGGGGGGCGTGCAGGAAGACGTCGACACCATCGCAGGTCTTGGTGGCCGCGGCGCGCCGGGCCAGGGTCGGTGCGGTGGCCGGTTCGGTGACCGGATAGTCCACGGCGCCGAGCTGTTGCGGTCGGCGGCCGAGGTGGGCGATCACGGCAGCGGCGAACGCGGCGGTGCCCAGCGGGGCGCGGCCCGGCCGGGCGATGTCGTAGGTGGCCGCGCCGGCTTCCAGGGCAGCCAACCAAGCGTTGTGCACCGCGGCGGCGACCTCGCCCTGGCCGATGTGCACGAGCATCATCACCGCGCCGAGCAGCAGCCCGGATGGGTTGGCGACATCGCGGCCGGCGCGGCGCGGGGCCGAGCCGTGGATAGCCTCGAACATGGCGACCTTCTCGCCGATGTTGGCCGATCCGGCCATGCCCACCGAGCCGGCGATCTGGGCGGCGACGTCGGAGAGGATGTCACCGTAGAGGTTGGGGGTCACGATGACGTCGAAGTCTTCGGGAGAGTCGGCGAGCTTGGCGGCGCCGATGTCGACGATCCAGTGTGCGGCCGTGATGTCGGGGTAGTCGGCGGCGACCTCATCGAAGACCTGGTGGAAGAGGCCGTCGGTGAGCTTCATGATGTTGTCCTTGGTGAAGCAGGTGACCGTGGAGCGGTGGTGACGCCGGGCATAGTCGAAGGCGTAGTGGCATATCCGCTCGCAGCCCGGGCGGGTGATGAGTTTGAGGCATTGGGTGACCTCGTCGGTCTGGCGGTGCTCGATCCCGGCGTAGAGGTCTTCCTCGTTCTCCCGGATGATCACCACGTCCATGCCGGGGTGGCGGGTAGGCACGAATGGCGCGTACGCGACGCAGGGCCGGACGTTGGCGTAGAGGCCCAGGGTCTTGCGGACGGTCACGTTGAGGGATTTGAACCCTCCGCCTTGGGGGGTGGTGATCGGCGCCTTGAGGAAGACCCGGGTACGGCGCAGCGATTCCCACGTGTCGGGTTCGATGCCGGCGGTGTGGCCGCGGGCGTAGACACTCTCCCCGATCTGGACCTCCTCGATGGCCAACCGTGCCCCGGCCGCGGCCAGGATGCGCAGGGTCGCGTCCATGATCTCGGGTCCGATGCCGTCGCCGCGGGCCACCGTCACCGGCACTGCCGCGCGGGCTCCAGTGACGAGCGGGTGGGACAGAACGGAGTCAGCGGTCATGGATGGGTCCTTTCCCGGGGACGAACCGGTACACGAACAACGTAACACGTTACGTGATACGCGTAAACAGATTCGTATTTCAAGACCTGGGGGTTGGCGACGCTGAGGTCGGTGTCCGGCGTGCCGGACCGGAGGATGGGTGCGATGGTGTACGCCCCGGGCCATCCCATGATCGGGTCGTCGTGTTGTGGCCGGGTCCGGGACCGATGGCCGCACGAGTAGCCGGTTGGGAGGTGGATGGCTGGTGGTGGGGTTGTGGCCACGGCAGGTCCATGCTGTGGGTGGCGGCAGGTCTCGAACTGGGGTCAGGTGAAGTAGTCGGGGCGGCTGACGTGGGTGTCGGTGACGAACATGACGCCGGCGGTGGTGTCGAGGAGTCGGCGCAGAGCGGTGATCAGCGGGTCGGCGTTCTCGGGGGTAACGACGGTGAGGAGCAGCTCCAGGGGGGCTTGGTCGTTGAACAGCAGGCGGCCCTGGTGGAGGCCGTGGTGGCCGAATCCGGAGACGCCGGAGACGCTGGTGTAGCCGGTGGCGCCGGCGGTGCGGATCAGTTCGCGCACGGCGTGGGCATTGCTGCCGGCGATGACGACTTCGATCTTGGTCATCGGGGTCCGGCCGGGGTGGGGGGGCTGACTCATGAGGTGGGCGCCTTCGGGTCGGGGCTGGGTTGCCAGCCGTGGGGGGTGTGCAGCTGCCAGGGATCGTGAGGGTGTTCGCGGGCGGTCAAGGTGATCCAGTGGTTGCCGAACAAGTGTTGCAGGATCGGGTTGCGGTCGACGATGGCGTCGATGCGGGCCAAGGGGGCCTGCACGATCGCCAGCAGCCGTAGCGGCTCGTGGACGAGGTGCTCGCCGACGGCGACCGATTGCCAGGGCAGCCCGAGCTGCAGGTCGCCGGTGTGACCGGCGAGCACGCCGGTGGTGCCCACGACGTTGTGGATGGTCTTGGTGCCCGCACCGAACACCTCGGGGGCCACGGTGGAGAAGTAGTACTGGTGGTTGATCCACTGGGCGACCACCAGCGGCGCGGTGAGGATGGTTTCCAACGCGACGCCGTTGGGGTCGACCGCGCCGTCGTAGGAATGCAGGAACGCACGCCGGTGCAGGTTGATCCCGGCGGTCATGGTGCGCGGCCCGACGATGAAGCAGGCGTTGCCGGCCAGTCCCCACTCGGGGTAGACCTGCGCCCAGTCCGCGGAGCGGGCGCGCACATGGCGCACCACCCGGCCGGCGCGGGCGCTCCGGGGCGCCCCGGGCAGGGTGGGGCGCCGTCCCACACACGCCCGCGTCCCGGCTTCGGCGAGGTCGGCGGTGAGCCGCTCGAGGGGGTCGTGGTGGCTGGCGGGCACCAGGTGGGCATCGAGCAGGGTTACGGTGTCGTGGGCGGTGTCGTGTTCGGCGGCCACGAACCAGCTGTCGGGCGGAATGTGGATGCCCTGGCCGGCGAGGTGGGCGCGCACGGCGGCGTCGTTGAGGATCGCCGCGGCGGTGCGCGCGTTGGGGGCGCCGCGGTGTCCGCCGCAGGCCCCGCAGTGCAGTGCCGCCTCGAACGGGTTGTTCTCGGTGGTGCTGCCGTGCCCGCTCAATACGATCAGCGGCGCGAACGTGGCGGTCAGTCCCATCATCGTGAGAGCAGCTTCGGCGAACAGGTACCGTTCCTCGGCGGTGAACCCGTCCTCGATGGTGAGGACGGTCGGCACCGGTGGGGCGATCCATCGCTGCAGGCGGAGGCGGAGCTGGTGGTGCCATCGGGGGGCAAGGGTCTTGGCCGCGGCCAATGGTCCGGCGATCCAGCCCGCGGCCTCGGCCAGGGTGAACGGGGCCAGGGTGTCGTTTTTGGCGGCGTGGAAGGCGTCCTCACCGGCGGCGAGGTCACGGCGTCCCGTCATCGCGCGTACCGCGGTGTGTCCCGCGGCACCGGTGGGGTGTTCGGTGACGTCATTGCGGGCGGTGAGCAGCACCGGGCACTGGGCACTGGCCGCGGCGGAGGTCAGTTCGCGGTAGCGGATGGCCACGGCGAAGAATCCGGCGAACCCGAACGTTTCGTAGGGTCCGACCGCTTCGAGGTGCCGGCGCAGTTCCTCGGAGCGGGTGTCGATGCAGCACACGATCTGCGCGGCCGGCCGGCCGGCCGGTGGCGCGCTCGGCTGGTCGGTGAGCTGCCGGAGCAGCGTCGTGCGGTAGCCGGCCTCGTACGCGTGCTGCCACACCAGTCGGCGCGCCGCCGCGGGCAACAGTCCCAGCACGTCGCCGATCGCCGCGATCTGTGTGTTGCCTCCGGTCAGCCGGGCGGCGACGAGCACGCTGCGCTGCGTCGGCGACGGATCGCTGCGCGGCAGGGCGGCGGGGGCTGCGGGCTGGTCGAGCAGGCGGGCCGCGCGCAGCAACTCGGTTTCGTAGGCCAGGCGGATCGCAAGGTAGTCGGTCAGGTTAGCGGCAGAGGTGTTCTCGGCGTGCCAGCGGATGTGACTGGCCCAGCCCGGCATGCTGGCCAGGTGCGCCTGAAGGTAGGTCACCCGGTCCGCGCGCGTGATACCCAAGCTCTCCAGCGCCCCCAGGGCAGTGTCGTCGGGTAGATCCGGCAACTGCCGCAGCCGTTGACGGGCACCGGCCGGGAGGCCGCGGTCGCGCCAGGCCAGGTCGCGCCAGGCCGGATACAGTCCGCGCTCGGTGCGCGGCATCGGCCACGGGGTGTGCTCGGCGGCGAAGAACGCCGCGCACCAGGTGGTGGTATGCGCGTTGACCGCCGCGGCGATCCTTGGGGCGAGCAGTTCGCTGCGGGTGTGCAGCGTCCGGGCGGGGGCGGGCTCGGGGGTGCCGTACAGCAGATCGGCCCCCAGGATGTCCACCGCGCTGAGAACAGTCCCGTCCACCGGCACTCCGGGGTGCTCGGCGACCTGCGGACAGTAGTGGGTGATCGCGGCGGCCAGGTCGTCCTCGGTGATGCGGCCGCACCGATGGGCGGCGCGGAACTGGGTGTCGGTCAACGTGCCGCGGGCCCCGAGCAGCGTGCCCGCGCTGTGCACGGCGGTGTCGAACGGGAGGTGTTCCCATCCGCCGAGCGGGTTGACCGCGATGAAGGTGTCGATCGGCCAATACGGGGTCAGGATTCGTCCGGCCTCGATGACGTCCCCGCGAAGTTGGGTGCGGGCGCTCACCGTTGACGCGGCGCCACGGTCGATCATGCCGGGGCCCCGACCCGCGCGGCGCTGGCATCCCGGCGTGCCGCCGCGATGGCGGTGACCGGCGCGGTCGTCGGTATGCCGGGGCGGGCGTGGGTCAGCGCCCACACGTAGAGCAGGTCGTGCGCGGCGGCGATGCCGGGCAGTCGCGGCGCGAGCCGGATCACGGTGGCCGCAGCCAGGACGGCGGCCACCACGACCACCAGCCACCCGCTGGGGGGATGGACGCGGACCGCGGGCAGCGCCGGCTTCAGGAAGGCCGTGAAGGCCTCGATCGCGGCGAGGTAGGCCGGGATGACGGTCAGCAGCGTTGCGCCAGCCGCCGCCGCCCGCCCGATGCTGGGCCTGCGCGCCAACCATGCCCAGGAGCCCCAGGCTCCCGCAGCCCAGGCGAACGCCATCAACACTTGCGAATTCTGGGCCATCCCCCCGGCGGGCAGGACGGTCGCGGCCACCGCCAGCGCCACCACCGGGGCGATGACCGCGAATCCGGCCACCGCCACGCGGTGCGCACGGCTTAGGGCCGCCACCGGCGGGGCGTGGCGTGCCCGGACGTGGCGGTGCACCGCAGCCCCCGAGCCCAGGAACAGCGTCGCCTTGTACATGCCGTGCGCGGTCAGGTGAAAGATCGCCGCGGCGAACAACCCGAGGCCACAGGTCATGATCATGAAACCCATCTGGCCCATCGTGGAGTGCACCAACGCGCCCTTGATGTCGGGTTTGGTCAGCATCAGCACCGTGGCGTACACCATGGTGACCCCGCCCACCGCGAACGCGGCGTGCATGGCCACCGTCGAGGACGCGAAAACCGGCGCAGTGCGCAGCAGCAGGATCGCGCCAGCATTGACCACACCGGCGTGCAGCAGCGCCGACACCGGCGTCGGGGCGGCCAGTGTGACGGGCAGCCAGCGGTGAAACGGCACCTGCGCCGAGCGGGACGCGGCCGCGACCACCAGCAGCAATCCCAGCACGGTCACCTCGGCGAACCCGGCGGAGGCCACCGGTGTGGGCACCCCGGCGCGCAGGTCCAGATCGCCCCAGCGGATCACGATCACCGCGACCGCCGCCCACAGCGCCGCATCCCCGATCAGAAATGCGCGCGCGGTGCGGCGCACCCCGTCGCGGGCGGCGGGGAGCCGACCGTACATGCCCAGCACCACGCACAACGCCGCCCCGGCCGCGCTCCAGGCCAGCGCCAGGCCGACTAGGGTGACTGCGGTCACCGCGGCGGTCGTTGCCGTGGTCAGCACCGCGGTCGCGGTGAAGAACCGCCCGGCGCGTGGATCGCCGTAAAGATAGCGCCGCGCAAACACCTGCACCACCGCATTGATCCCGCACACCAGCACCAGCAGCACTGCGGCCACCTGGTCGGCCCACACTCCGGCCACGACCCGACCGCCGCCGTTCTCCACGATGACGCCGACCGGGCCGCCCGCCAGCACCATGATGCCCACCGATACCGCCAGCACGAAGCCGGCAACCGCGGTCGCCGGTCCCCACACCCGCGCCGGGATCCGCACCACCGAGGCCAGTAGCGCCGCCACCAGCGGGCCTGCGATCAACACCATCAACACCACGCCCACAGCTTCTCCCATTCCCATCGGCCAGACCCTCCGGCTCACACCCGTACTTGGGCCGTCCGCAGCACGATAGACGAATATTATATCGCGTAGCAAGTTACCTGTAATTCGGTTCCGATATGCGTATCGGACCGAGACCCGGACGACATCACGCGGATGACGAAGGCAAGCCGTACGGCCTGCGGAGCTCTCGCTCGCCCAGGGCGTCGGTGACGTTCACCGGAAACCGGTGGCGTTGGGTCGCGGCAACGATCGACCTCTCGGCCGGCGACGTCGTCGGCTCGCCAACGCTGGACGATGGTCGGCGCCTGGCCGAACGACACGCCGATCACGGCGACGCGATCGGCGCCGCCCATCACGACCCCTTGCTTCCCGTCGCATGGGAAGCCGACCGCGCCGTGCTGGTCGTGGGCGACGGGCGCGTCCGCGGCTGTCTCCGCTGCCGCCGAGACCCGCAGCTACGTGCGGCCGAGCAACGCGTCGAGCTGACCGGCGATCCCCGCGCGCACAGTGTCCTGCCAATCGTCGCCGAAGGCGGCCGCCCTCCGGGAATGCGCGCAGCACAGCGGTCTGCTTGTCTTGCAACAGTTCTCGCCCGTGAGCTGCCACCGCCACGCGGCGGCGACGCTGAACGAGTTCGCTTCGGGTGCGAAAACAAGCGACATGGTTTCCCCAGCGGTGGTCGATGGGACGCTGCAGGTCTCGCCCGGGCTGCCATTGGCGGCCTCGGCGATGGGGCAGTGATGCCGCAATGAATGATCGCCGTTCGGGGAGACTCCCCTTGAGAAATCAGGTCAACGTCACGCGCTTCATATGTCACAAGGGTTGTCCCGGTCGGCTGTCTCCGAGCCAGCAGGCACGACTTGATCGCGCCGTCGATCGGGTGGCTGGGGTGAGCGGTGCTCAGCGAGGTACTCCCCTCACCCACCACAATGAGGAACTCTGCTTCGCCTGTCAAAGTGAGTCATCTCCGGCCGATGTGCCCACGTCGCGCGGAGCACTTGGTAAGGGGGTGCCGAAACAGGGTGCGCGGCCGGGTGGGATCCGAATAGCTATCGGGTCAGAGGAAGAGCGTGAGCGAACGCGGGATTCTGTTGTGGTACAACCCGTCTCGCGACGATGAGCGGTGCTGCGAATCGGGACAGTCAGTGAGCGGGTCAGGGCTCGGTTGAAGCGTCAGCCTCTGCCGTGATTGAGTCTGTGCCGCAGTGCTTTTCCCGACGATACCGGTAGAGGGCAGTGCCAGCGAAGACCTCGGTTCGTACCGGCCAAGGTGACCACACCGTCGGATCGCACGCGGCGACGACAGCGCGCGGCCCCGATCCCGGCGAGGCACTCGCCACAGCGGATGGACGAACATTGCGAACACGTGCAGCTCAGGTGCGATGTGGCGGTTGGCAGCGCGCAGGCTCCGCCGACCAAGAACCATACTGAAACGCGAAACGCTTTCCCCATAGTGAGGTCATACGCTTGGTCCGGTTCTTCCGGGTCAACGACCGGAAGCGAACGACGACGTGAACACGGGGATCTGGATGTTGAGGGCATCCAAATGGGAGCGCGCGTCGAGGTCATCAACACTGCTGCGTGCCCACGCAGCGGTCCTCTGTGAAGCCGCCGGTGCGCCCGCGAGGTAGCTGGCCCGTGTGGGTTGGAGGGGTGCGCCGCGCGCTGGACGGTGTCTTCTCAGGCGGCCAGCCGAATGGGGAGGCGCTTGAATGAGTTGTTGAGGTTCGACCGGATCCGGACGGGCTCGCCGATCAGCTCGATGTCGACGAACGTGTCGAGCAGTTCCTGGAAGAACACCCTGCCCTCGAGCCTGGCCAGGTGCGCGCCGAGGCAGAAGTGGCCGCCCATACCGAAGGACAGATGTGGGTTGGGGTGGCGGTGGATGTCGAAGGCCTGCGAGTCGTCGAAGACCTCTTCGTCCCGGTTGGCCGACGTGTAGTACATCGCCACTTTCTCGCCAGCGGCGATGCGGGTGCCGGTGAGCTCGGTGTCGACGAGCGCGGTGCGTCGGAAATAGTGCAGCGGGTTGTCGTACCGGATGATTTCCTCGACGGCGCCCGGTAGCAGCGACGGGTCGGCCCGCAACGCGGCCAGCTGGTCCGGATGCTGGAGCAGCGTGACAAGCCCCGACGAGAGGATGCCCTTCGTCGTGTCGTTCCCGGCGGTGACGAGTTGCACGAAGAAGCCGCCGAACTCGAGATCGCTCATCGGCTGCCCACCGAAGTCTGCTTCGAGGATCGCGCTGGTCAGATCGTCGGTGGGCGTCCGCCGGCGACTGGCAGCGGCGAACTCGACCGCGTACGCGGCCATCTCGGCCCCGCCCGTGGCGCCGCCGGACTCCGGCCCCCCAAGGTCGGGATCCTGGCTCGAGGTGATGCGCTCTGCCAGCCTTCGCAGGTAATCCCAATCCTGCCGCGGCAGGCCGAAGAGCTCGCCGATCACCTGTGTCGGCAGCGGTGACGCGACGTCGTGAACGAACTCGACCTCGCCTCGATCCCGGGCATCGGCCATGATGCTCCGACACGTATCGCGCACTTGAGCCTCGAGCCCGGCGATCGCCCGAGGCCGAAAGTGCAGTGACAACGGCGCGCGATGCACGTTGTGCCGCGGCGGGTCCATGGCCACCAGCATGTTGCGGACCCTCGCGAGCGTCTCGGTGGGAAGGTCCTCGACGACAATCCCGCCCGCGTGGGCCGAGAAGATCTCGGGGTGGCGGGCGACCTGAACCACGTCGGCGTGACGTAGCACCACCCAGAAGCCGGGCTCGCCCTCCATGGGCTGCCAGTGCACGGGATCGGTGCGCCGCATCACCGCTAGTGCCTGGTGCGGCACACCCTCGACGAAGGTGTCCGGGCTCGCCAGATCTACAACGTTTGCGGTTCTGGTCACGGTTCAACCGATGATGACGTTCGGCCGCGGCAGGCCGGCCGCCTCACACAGCGTCAGGTAGGTCAGCAAGGTGCTGGGCCCGTCGAAAACACTCTCCACGTTGCCGGCCGCGTCGAGGTTCAGGTTCGCCCCGTACATCTGGAACCACACATGCGTGTCATCCTCGATGACTTCCAGGGTATGGACTGATCCGGCCGGTTCATACAGGAACGAGCCCGCCCGGTTGACGTAGCTGTACTCCTTGTACCGCCAGGCTCCCGACGTCGTGTAGCCGTAGACCGGTCCGGTGTGCTTGTGCCGCTGCACCTCGTAACCGGCCCGGAACACGTTCTCCACGATCCAGAGGCCCTCGGCCGCGTTCACCTGGATCACCTTCAGCTTGGAGCCATCACCGATCTCGACGAACGGCAGCTCGTCGGCGCCGACGTGGATCGCCGTGGGCTCATCAACCATCGTCATCCGAACGCCTCTCCTAGGGGTGGTCTAGTGGAAAGCCATCAACCCATCCAGCGTGGACGGATTCCGCATCGAGCTTATCGGAACTTACTCTCCTGTAACGCAAATTGTGAAGTAGATTTGAGGAAATGACTATCCTGGTTTCTGTTCGCCCGGTGAGTAGTACGACGACCCTCGAGGTGCGCGTCGGCGCCGAAGACCTCCGCAAGCGCCGGCAGAATTGGCGCGCCCCTGCGCTCCCGACCGGCACCGGTTTCCTGGCCAAGTACGCCCGACTGGTCGGCCCGGCGTCGAAGGGGGCGCTCGTCGGCGCCACCGATCCGGCCTGACCCGCTCATGACCACCCATCGCCCGGGGGGCGACGCATTCAAACCGTCGACGACACGGCACCGCGATTCTCATCGCCGGCCCGTTCAGCCTGCCCATGGGGCGTCCGGAGTCGCCGACCCGCCCAGGAACGGATGCCGGCCCGTCGACTCGAGCTTGGGCGGCAATCCCGGCCCGTCACCGCGCTCACCGTCGTCAAACCCCGAAAGGGTGACGCGCCCCGGAATCGGCGGCCCAGGGTGACGGGGCCATCGGCGCAGCGCGCCGCACGCCTGGCAGCAAGGCACCGGTCCCATCGCGAGTCATCACGTCGTTTCTACCTGGCACGCCCCGCGGGTGGCCCAGTAGTGGGGCGGTTCATGGTCACGTCGGCGCCGAAGCCGACGCCCACCACGACATACGAAGTGGTTCTCGCGTAGTAGTTTACGTGTAATCTGGCGTCGGGGGTGGATCGGGTGGCGTCCCGATGGCGCCCCGCCGCGTTTAGAGGAGGCTCCCGCGTGACGAAGGATTCCACCGGGGGCGGCGCAGACCATCGACCCCCCGGCCGCGACGGCGCCGAACGCCCCTACGCCGGGGTGGTGATGGCGATGGGCACGATGCACGGCAAGCAACACCAGCTGGCCCCGGCCTTCGCCGACGTTCTCGGCGCCCGCGTGCTGGTGCCGGCTGGACTCGACACCGACCAGTTCGGCACCTTCACCGGCGACGTCGAGCGCACCCTGAGTCCGCGTCGGGCGGCCGCGGCCAAGGCCCGGCTCGCGATGACCGTCGCGGGGTTGTCCCACGGGTTGGCCAGTGAAGCCAGCTACGGCACGGCGTACGGCCTCCCGACGGTGCACGAGGAGGTCCTGCTGTTCCTCGACGACACCCGGGGGATCGAGGTGATCGAGGGCGAGTACTGCCCCGAGACCCCCGGCCCGCCCGCACTGGTTACCTGCGCGACCGAAGCCGCGCTCGCCGCGCGCCAGTTCGGATTCCCCCATCAGGGCGCCGCGGTCAAGGTCGTCGCGGCCGGCCGCGTGCGGGTCGTGGGCAAGGGACTCACCGACGGCACCCGCCTTACTCAGATGGTGCAGACCGCCCTCGGCGTCGCCGACACCGGCCAGGTGTGGGTCGAGCCGGATCTGCGCGCCCACCACAACCCCATCCGCCGCCGAGTGCTGACCCGCCTCGCCGAGCGAATGGCCCACCGCCTGGCCACCCCGTGCCCGGCCTGTCACACCCCCGGTTACGGCAAAGTCGACGTCCGCCGCGGCCTGCCCTGTACGCTCTGTGGGTCGTCCACCGGCGTCATCGCCGCCGACGTCCATGGCTGCTCAGCCTGCGAGCACCGGCACGGCGTCCCCCGACATGCAACCGGCGCCGAACCCCGCTGGTGCGACTACTGCAATCCCTAACCGGTAACCGTGGGCGCGGAGCGGCACCCAACGCAGGAAGTCATCGATCGTCGCAGGAAAGAGTCGCGATGTCGCCGACATCGCCGAGCACACCCAGCAGGCGCACCCGCCCGTCCGCTGTGCTCATCGCGCACGCGATCGCGCACCGGCCCGCCCGCACCCCGTGCGTCAGCACCGTCGACCGCGCCAGCAGCGTCGACCCCATCGCCGCGACGTGTCGGTCCTGCACATCCGCCGTGGCGGCCCAACCGCCGCGGTCCGCGGCGAGCGACAGCCCGACCTGCTCAACCACCATCCGCGCATGGCCATCCGACAGCCCGCGAGCACACCCGTTGTCAGCCGCCGCACGCAGCGCGCCGCACTGCTGATGACCGAGCACCACCACCAACGGCACGCCGGCCTCGGCCACCGCGTACTCGATCGACCCCAACACGCCCTCGCCCACCACATGACCCCACGTGCTCACCGTCAACACCGCGCCGGCACCCTGGTCAAACACCAATTCCGCAGACAATGGTGAATCCGCGCACCCGAAGACCACGGCGATCGGGAGTGCGTCGGCAGCCCGCGCGCGCGCCCGCTCGTGCCGGGAGCCGTAACCGGAGACGAAACGCGCATTACCGTCCTGCAAGGCCTGCCAGGCCTGCACCGGAGCCGACACGCTGACCACCGCCCTTCTTCGCCGGGGCGTCCTCCAGGTGCCGGAAGACCCTTCGGCACCTTCGAAACGCATGTTGTTACGTGAAAACTATCACGCGTAATTAGGAGCGCGCTATATGTTTCGCGAGTCCATGACTGCCCATCAGCCTGTCGGCTGCGGATCGGCGTCCTCTCGTCCATCCCGCGTCGTGGCCATCTCGCCGCGGGTTGATGCCCGGCCGCCGCGACTTCCGTGATGTGCTATCGGTCGGGGCTGCCCGGTCGCCGCTGCACGACGCTGTCGCTGGTTGCCTCGTCGCGCAGCAGTTGTAGGAAGTCGCCGAACATGTCACGGCAGCAGGCTTTCGACCAGTGGCTTGGCCGAAGCTTGTCACCGAGAAATCTCAGAAGCTTGTCCAGATCCTCGGGTCAATGGCCTGCGCGACCTCTATGGCCAGCTCGAATGCCACAGTCCCACCGTGATTCACCAGATCGTCAATACGTAGCCGGTTGGATAGTTTGACAGGTGGAAGCTCTCACGACTATCTCGGTGTTGGCCCGCTTCGGTCATGCTCGCTCCGGTCAGACCCGGACGGACGCGGATCCGAGAAATTGTCAAGACTGTGGATCGGACGCCACGCGGGTCGGTTCCCGAGGCCTCGGGGGCGGCCCCACCGTCAAGCGCCCGATGAGAGGACAACCTGGGTCATGTTTGTGGGCCTACATCATGTATAGCTGGCGATGCCAGTCGGCGAAGAAGAGCGGGCACGGCATGTCTTCGTTGCCTTTCTTGGTCCGAGGTAGCGAAACCGGCAGTTCTCGCAAACGAGGTGCCGCCTGGTTTCGGGCCGGCGGCCTCGAACTCCATCTTGGCGTTGAGTCCGAGTTCCGACCAGCTCGCGAAGCACATCCCGGCATCCTCGTCGAGGACGTGGAAGCGCTCTCGGCGCCGTATCGCCGCTGGCTGCGACGTGCTACGGGATGACGAATTTCCGGGATTTCGCCGCTTTTACGTCAAGGACCCATTCGGCGATCGGCTGGAGTTCCTCGAACCCGCCGACGGACCCCTCGCGTGAACTCTTGACGAATGACGGTCTCCGGGTCAGGCCACCAGCCCCATACATGCGGTCGCCCGGCCAGCGCTTCTCTTCGAAGCCCTGATAGCTCCAAGCCGGGCAATCTCCGCTCCTGGACAGGCCTCCCGCCCTGGGCAGCAGATCCGCGTTCTGTTCGGCGTCTCGATACCGACATCGCCACATTGGCCGTGAGACGCTGGTCGCGATCTCCCGTTGCCTGCCCGTGGAAACGGGCCCGAAGTACTCCGCGCTTCGGGCTGGCCGTTGGAGCACTGTCCGCACGCGTTTCAGGCCACCACCGCCGGTACCGCCGATCATTGGTGCGGAATGTCCGCCGACGTCGGGGCGAAGACGTTCGCCGAGGCCGAGGCCCACACTGCGATCGGCTTGTCCGTCGAAGGCCCAACGAGTCGTCGTCGCGGTCGACGGCGCCCAGATCGGCGAGGTCACATTCGCGAAGATGCTGCCTCTGAGCCGTATTGATCATCTGTCGACCGACTCCACCGCCGATCGTCAACAGCTGGAAAGAATCGCGGCGACTGGCGTGCACGTAACACGTGGTCGCGGTGGACGACGACTGACAGTGGGGGCGGCCGGGTCAGGATTTCACGCAATTCGTCCAACACCACCTGTGTGTGCTCGCGTCGGAACTAGCGTCAGGTGGGTTCGTTTTGGTCGCGCTGCGAAAGGTACGTGAGGTGAGTTTCGTTGACTCTTCGTCTTCGGCGGCGGGAGTCTTCCGCCGGAAGCCGATCGAGCCGGACGATCTGTCGCCGGGTGGCGGGCTGGAGCGGGTGCTTGGGCTGTGGCAACTTACTGCGCTCGGCATCGGGGGCATCATCGGCGCCGGTATCTTCTCGCTGGCCGGCGCGGTGGCCCAGCACACTGCCGGACCGGGGGTGCTGCTGTCGTTTCTTGTCGCAGGCATCGCCAGTGCGTGCGCGGCTCTGTCGTACGCGGAGTTCGCGGGCATGATCCCCAAGGCCGGATCGGCATACACCTATAGTTACGCCGTGCTCGGCGAAGGTGTCGGCTGGTTCATCGGCTGGGACCTGCTGCTCGAATACACCGCCATCGTGGCCGTGGTCGGCATCGGCATCTCAGGATATTTCGGGTTCCTCGTCCAGCAGATTGGATTCAACCTGCCCGAGTGGATGCTGGGAGCGCCGGGCAGCGACCCCGACCAGCCGGGCCGCGTGGTCGACCTGTTCGCGCTCCTGCTATGTCTGCTCATCGCGTTCGTGCTCACTCAAGGTGTGCGCAACGCCGCTCGATTCGAGAGTGTGCTGGTCTGGCTCAAGGTCGGACTCGTCATCCTCATCGTCGGGATCGGAGTGTTCTACGTGAACACCGACAACTACACGCCGTTCCTGCCGTTCGGCTGGTCCGGGGTGTTCTTCGGGGCGTCCATCGTGTTCTTCGCCGTTTTCGGGTACGACGCGATGAGCACCGCCGCCGAGGAGTCCGCCGAGGCCCGGCGGGTGTTGCCGAAGGCCATCCTGATCTCGCTGGCGATCTCGATGACGCTCTATGTGCTGGCCTGTCTGGTGTTGACGGGAATGATCAAGTACTCGGAAGTCGATCCGGAGTCGGCGTTCGCACAGGCCTTCGCCGACGTCGGCCTGCCCGGGATCGCGACCGTGATCTCGGTCGGCGCCATTCTCGGCATCGCCAGCGTGATGTTCACGTTCATGTTCGCCGTGACCCGGGTGTGGTTCTCGATGGCCCGCGATGGGCTGCTGCCCAGTTGGTTTGCGGTGGTCGACAAGAAGCACCGGGTACCGGCGCGCGTCACGTGGATCGTGGGCGTCGGGTCGGCCCTGATCGCTGGCTTCACCCCGATCGCTGAGGCCGCCCAGCTGACCAACATCGGCATCCTGCTCGCCTTCGCCGTGGTGTGCAGCTCAGTCATCGTGCTGCGCTATCGTTCTCCAGATATCGAGCGTGGCTTCCGCACCCCCGGCATGCCCGTGATCCCACTGATCGGAGTGGCGTCCTCGATCTGGCTCACCACCTATCTGACCTCGCTCACCTGGCTGCGGTTCGGCACCTGGCTGGTGATCGGCCTGATGGTCTACGGACTCTACGGCTACAAGCACTCACTTCTGAACCCCAACAGCCCCCGCTCATCCTCCAAGCCGGCCTAAGGCTGGCCTAAAGCGGTCCGTCGAGATGGCCTGGGGTGAGTGATGCAGCATGAGTTGCTTTCTATCGTCGGGCAGCTCAACGCAGCTGCCTCACCACTCATAGCCTCGTCGGCGGTCGGCTGACCGACCTGTGGGACATCGAGGTCGACACCCCACGACGAGGATGCGCCCACTGTCTGCTCGGGTGGCGGTGCCGCTACTTCGCAGGATGGCCTCGCGCAGGGCACGTCCCGGTGCTGGTCGCTGGACTTCCTGTCGCCGGCGGCGTTGCCCGACGACCTCGCCTGGGCCGCAGGCGATCCGGTGAGCGCCGACTCCTTCGGCCGAGCCGCTTCCGCCTTCGACGCGGCCGGCACGCGAGAGCTCCCCGAGGCGGTTCGGGCGTTGGTGGCCGCTCGGCACATGGCGCGGGAAGGCGCCGGGCGTGTCGCGAGGCTGGGTGGAAGACGCCCGTCGAAACACTGGACGGGCCGCAGCGGCCGCTCGGACGAATCGCGCTCCTGGCGGCGTTCGCCGCCTATCAGGTCGACGAGCAGGTGCTCTGCGACGCGCGACCACAGCCCGGGCCGCGCGGGGACGAAGCCCTCGCCGCCGCCGCCGCCGGCTGGGCCAGCTTCGCCGTGGCTCGCCGAATCGGCACCTGGCTGTATTACCGACCCCACTCACGGATGATCTGCTCAAGCTCGCCGACGTAATAGAACATCCACAACAACGCCTGGGGAGTGGACAGGCTCGACCCGTCGACCGCTCATTGGTACCCAACACGTCACGACAAGCCGCGTCCGGGAGCCGACTTGGACAAGATGAACGGGTTCCTGGTCGGTGGCATCAAACTGTCAGTCGATGTCTGGGGCAAGTGTGGCCACGGAACGCCAAACGGAGAAGAAGGCGGTCGTCAAGAAGGCGTTCGTCAAAAGGGCCGCCGCCCGGTCTACCAAGGCTTCCGCCAAGCTTGAGAACCGAGAGATTCCCATCGGCTACGTTCGGTCGGCGGCCGTAAAGACTTTCCTTGCCGCGCGGCAGCCAGACGAGAACTGAAGCCGCTCGCGCCGGGCTACGGCGACACTCCGCTCCCGCACGATGAGTGCATTGCGTTGATCCCAAGCGTGGTTGACATCCTTCGACGATCCCATCACCAAGGCGGCGGTGTGCGACCTTCAACAGGGCGTCTTGGAGGACCGCCGATTCGACCAGGGTGAGATCGAAAAGGTTTGGACGTCAGACATTGCGTATTCGGCCATGGTGAAGGGCTCGTGTTCAGCTCAGTAGAGGCGCCACTACTGGAACGAGGCCCAACGCCATACAGAAGGCGAGCCAACCTACGCTCGCGGCGCCGAACCCGACCGCCAGGGAGCGGGTACGAGGGCTGATGCTCAGCACACCAGCGATGACCGCCGGGATGATCCACGGCAGCACCGGCACATACAACAACCCGGGGTTGATTACGCCGGAGATCGCCCCGAGAACCAGTCCCAGCCTGGTTGCACCGGGACGCGTTCGGCACGCTCTTCGTTCACCACAGCGCGAACCACAGCGCGAACCACGCCAGGACGGGAAGGCCGATGAATGCGCCGATGCTGGTTGCGGCCCCGACCCGTCGGCTGGTCGTGCCGCCGGTCGTACGGAACAGCACCAGACCGCCGATGCCGACGACGATCGACACGCCGATGGTCAACAGGACCGTGTCGGGTGGTAGCGGACGGGTTCCCCCAACTTCGTGAAGAGGTACAGAATTTGCCAGAAGATGCCACCCCACACCGCCCCCGCGTAGATGCTGACGATCCAGTCGGTACGCGTCATTGGCGCAGCCTACTTCGGGAGAATGACCGGACTGATCACCGGAATGGCTGGTGCGCTCGCTACGGGACCGAGTGGTGTCGTCCCCGGGGGCAACGCAATCAACGGTGGAATGCCTCCGGCAACGACCGGCCCATCGGGAATGCTGGCGGGTTCGCCCATCCCGGGAAGTGTTGGGAACACGTTGTTGAACTCATAGGGCAATTGCAGGTCACCCATACCGCGTCCAGGAGCGGCAAGCAAAAGCGGATTGTCTGCGATCGGCATTTCCTGCAGCGCGGCGGTGGCCGTGCCGTCGGGTGCGTAGTGATTCACTTCCCAGGCCGGGTAGCAGCCCGTCGTTCCCCCGACCAGGATTCCCCCGTCGGGTGTCGGTTTGTAGAACAGATCGCCGTTTACGCTTATGCCCGCCAGCTTGGTGTTCTCACCCAGGACCGGGGTGAACGGGTCTGCGGCGTTGAATTTGATGTGGACCTTCCCGTTGCCTTCCTGGGCGACGCCGATGTCGGGACGACCGGTCAGCACGGCGCCGTCGTCGAGTCTGATGGACGGATACTGCCGCGCCACGACGATGCCGTTCTCGTAGTCGATGAGGAGGGTGACCCGCGACGTGTCGGGCAGCGCTGCGGGATCAAAACCGCGATTGTCGCCGGCGTTCGTCAGCAAGCCGGACGGTGCGGTCGCGGTGTTGATGAACGCGTTCGTCTGCACGACGCCGGCGGCTGGGACCTTCGCGATCCTTCCCACCACGATGTCGGGTGGGTACCCCTTGGCGAGTGGAAGGTAGCTGTGCGGATCGAGTGCGGCCGCAGTACGCCAATCCGACGGACTGGTCGGCTGTCGTTCGAACATGGCCTGAAACGCGTTGCGCTGGTTGTGTTCACGCTCAGGCCCGTCGCCTGTGCGAATTGGCCCCGCGGGCCAGGGATCGCGCACTGGCGGGGTACCTCCCGTGCCATAGGCGATGACCCGCGCCAAGTCGGAATCCACCGCTTCGCCTGCCGCCAGTACCGTGGCGATCTCGCCCTGCAAGCGCGCCATCTTCTGGGCGGTCTTGGCAGCTGCGTCCTCAGTCATGTAACCCGTGTCGGGAGCAATCACCGTGTTGGTGTTCAGGTCGATGTCCATGGCCGGCTCACCGTCGACAGACGCGTGCGCATCCGCGGTGAGGTCGTCGATCATCTTCGCGACGCGCAGCGCTTCCTGGTGCGTCTGATTCGCGCCGGCCAGTGCGAGAGCTTCCAACCCAGATGTCTCGAGTTTGGTGGCGGACCGCGTCATGGCGTCACGTGCGGCGTCACCGGCGCTGCCCTCCCAGGTGGAGATGTCGGCGATGGACTGGACGTTGGTTGCGGCATCCCGGCTGGCCTTGGCACGCTCAATTGCCGCATCCGCGAATGTTGTGATCTCGGCCGGCCACATCCGTAGCTCTGCCAATGTCATGGACACGGCGGCGAGCTAGCGGTCTACCGCGCCGGCCGCCTCGTCGACACCGCCGCCGGAGGCGACGATCCGTTCGCTGCTGTCCGAGTCGGTAGTGGTGTAGGAAGCACCAGCAACTCGGCGTCCTTCCCCGTGTCGCCCTAGCTCGGCTTGGTGCTCAGCGGTTTCCTGTTACCACTTGGCAATTCGTTCGTTCAGTGCCGCGGCTGACAATGCCGCGCCGAAGCCGGGAACTGCGGATGCCATGTTGGCATGCGCAGCCGCATGGTCGTGAAGGAGATCGGCCGCGTACATGTCGAGGTGGCCCGCGGCAATGCGCAGCTCGTCGGCGTTGACGCGCAATTCTCTGCTCATTGCCTCACCACCTCCATGGTGGAACACGATACCGACTCTATTTGGGGCATCCGCGCACCAATCCTGATCATTTGCTGGCGAAGAACGTCAGCTCATGTATCTCGTCGTCGGACCAAGCGGCGCGGTCATCTCCTAGGAATCGACAGACGCCTCACGGGTGTCTTGAAGATCAGATTGGAGGGATCGATCCGATCTCACGCTGAAACAACGCCACGGGCGCCTCGTTGGGCCAGACGCTTCCCACAACTAGACGAAAATCCGACAACTAAACGAAAATCCGCCAACCTATGCGGGTTCCTACAATCGATGTAGGGTGTCGCTGAACCTGTCGGATTTGAGAACCAATGACCTGGGGATTCTCACCGTCGTGTCGCTGGGCGATTTCGCCAAGGTGTCGAATCCCTAAAATGGTCTACTTTGAGAACGTTCTTGTGCACAGGCGGCAATGAGCATGGCTGCGCAGGACCATGCCCTAAGGGCTCGTGATTAATTGGCCGACTCGGTCGCGCGGCGGTACGCGGTGATGCGACCGCATTTGTCGGAGTTTCAGCGGCGATTGTGGCTGGGAGCCGAGGCGGCTGAGTTGGGGCCCAGTGGCGTGACCGCGGTGGCCTAGGCGACCGGGGTCGCCGCGGACACGGTGCGCCGAGGCCGCAGGGAAACCGATGCCGGTGCGACCGAGCTCGAGCAGGATCTGGCCGTGGCCGGGTCGGGACAGCACCTGCAGGTCGGCTGTTGCGCTGCGAGGTCGGTGCCGGTCCGGCGGCCGCGGAGGTCGAACCCACGCCGCCGGAGCACGAGCCGGACCCGGTCGACTCCCAGCGTGCCGAGGAAGACAGCATGATCGCCGAGGTCGGCCGCGATGACGACGCCGCGCCGCGCCGCGACCCGGAGGAAGTGGCCCTCGAGCTGCTGCAGAGCGAGCTGCGCGCCCGCCGCATCGAGCGCTGATGCGACCCCGCTAGGGGCCCGGCGGGCCCACCACTCCGTTTCTACCCGGTGCGCCGTCTGCGCCGGCATTGCCAGCCGACCCAGGAGTCCCGGGCGTGCCCGCCTTGCCGGGTGTGCCGGGGGTGCCCGCCGTGCCGTCGGCACCGGCACGTCCGGCGTTGCCGTCGCGACCGACTGCGCCGGGGGCGCCTGCCTGTCCGTCGATGCCGGCCCTGCCCGCGGTACCGGCGGTGCCGTCCGAGCCCGCTGTGCCCCTGGCACCGGATGAACCGAACACGCCGCCCGAACCGGCCGTCCCGGCCGCACCGCCCTGTCCACCGGCCCCGCCGCTACCGCCCGGGCCGCCGAGACCTAATGCCCCCGCGCCACCTGCTGCCCCTCCTTTGCCGGCCGCTCCGGCAGTGCCCCCCGCTCCTTCGGCACCGGCAGCTCCGCCAGCGCCGGCCGCACCGGCAGCGCCGCGACCGCCGCCCGATCCGCCGGTCCCACCCCGCCCCGCGGCTCCACCGAATCCTGCTGCCTGCACGGATTGGGAGCCGAAAGCCAGTCCGTTGCCACCGTTCCCGCCGTTGCCGCCGTTCCCGCCGTCGGCCCCGTCGCCGCCGTTGCCGCCGTTGCTGCCGTCGCTGCCGTCGCCGCCGTCGCTGCCGTTGCCGCCGTTGCCGCCGTCGCCGCCGTTCCCGCCGTCGGCCCCGTTGCCGCCGTTGCCACCGTTCCCGCCGTTCCCGCCGTTGCCGCCGTCCGCGCCGTTCCCGCCGCCGGCTCCCTTGCCGCCGTTGCCGCCGTTGCCGAAGAGACCGCCGCGGCCGCCTCTGCCGCCCCCACCACCGGCGATGCCGGGGTTACCCGCCTGACCCGCGCTGCCCATGCCGCCAGGCAACCCGTCGCCACCCGGGGTGCCGTCGCCGCCAGTGACACCGCTGCCCCCCGCGGTGCCAGCGATCCCCGCTTCACCGTTGCTACCGGCCACTCCGTCACGACCGGACTCGGCGGTCTGCCCATTCCCGCCATCCCCGCCGTTGCCGCCGTTTCCGCCGACCGCGATCACGCCTTGGCCAATCGCCGCGGCGAAACTGCCGTTGCCGCCGTTGCCGCCGTTGCCCCCGGTGCCCCCGGTGCCGCCGGCGCCGCCTTTGCCGCCAATTGCGACCAAAGTGAAGGTATCGAAATCGGGGTTACCACCATCACCGCCTCGGCCCCCGTCTGCGCCTGGTTCCCCCACCCCGCCGACGCCGCCCTGGCCGCCGGCAATGGCTGTTTGTGTCTCCGAAGAACGGAGCGAGACCCCCATCCCGCCGGTACCTCCGGGATTGCCGGCGCCTCCGTCACCGCCGGGGTTCCCGAACGTGACGAAGCCGAATATCGTCGGCAACACTGTCGAGCCGATACCGGCGGGACCCGCCACGCCGCGCGGTCCGGTCGGCGTGGGATTGACGCCGTTGGCGCCGTTCGTGCCGTCGGCTCCTCGAACCCCGTCGGCACCGTCTGTCCCGGCGGTTCCTGGTGTGCCGTTGCTGCCGTCGGCGCCTTGGATTCCGTTCGCCCCGTCGGCGCCGTCGGTGCCATCCACGCCCGCGGCGCCGTTGCCACCGGCAATACCGAAGCCGCCGTTGCCGCCGTTGCCGCCGTTGCCGAAGATCGACAATGCACCCACGTCGCCGCCGTCACCGCCGGGCGCTCCGATCCCTCCGTCGGCGCCATCGCCGCCGTTACCCCACACCGGACCGCCCGTGCCGCCGCGCCCACCGGCCTGCCCGGCCGCGGTTGCCGATCCCCCGGCGCCGCCGTTACCGATGAGGCCCGCAGCACCGCCGGCGCCACTGTTGGCGCCACGCCCGCCGTTACCCAAGAGCAGCCCACCGGCTCCGCCGTTGCAGGCCGTCCCGACGCAGTTCGAAGGCGCGTCTAATCCATCACCGATCAGCCAGCCGCCGGGGCCGATGATGGGCCGGCCTGGGACCGCGGGCCGTGCGGCAATCAGCCGGGGCGGGGTGGGCGCGGCACCGGCCAGGCGGTTGTCGGTTAGCCACCACAGCTCGTCGGTGGCCCGGGCCGGCGGTCCTGCCGGGGATTCGGCCGGGGATTCGGCGGAGGTCAGCGTCACCGCGGGCGCGGCGTGGGCGGGCAAGGCCATCAGCACCCCGACGCCGACAAGGGCCGCCCCGCCGATCCCGATACCCAGACATTGCAGGGGCGGGCCGATTGTCCTCGAAGGCTGGCGGCCGAGTGAATGAGTGGAACGCGGTCTAGTCATGTTGGTCCGTTCATCGCAAGGGCCCTCGCTCAACTTCGTCTAACTTAGCCTAGATCCACCGATTTGGTAGGTGTCTGGTGCGGGTTGTAGAGGCGAATTGCCCTGTCTTGGTGGCAGAATGGGATTTCTTGAAGATCACATTCGGCCACGACGAAGGCCATCACGTAGATGCATCTATCTCACACTCGACCGGTAGCCTCAGCACGTTTTGACGACCCCAATCTGGTGTCGTGCGCTGGGCTGGTCCCGATGTCGACCCTGGCCCAGGAATGTGGTCTGGCTGTGTTGGCCGATGAGCATCTGACCGCCCGACCGACAAGGGCTCCAACGCCGGGGCGAAGGTGAGCTGCCTGGTCGCAGGGATGGTCGCCGGAACTGACAGCACGGCGGTTTTTGGGGGTCGACGCAACACTGCTGGTTAATTGGTCGTTAGTAGGTCACGCAGGCGCTCGGCTGGGGTATCCCAGTCGAGTGTTTTGCGTGAGCGCCCGTTGAGTTGCTGGGCGACGTGTTCGAGGTCTTCTGGACTATGGATACTCAGGTCGGTGCCCTGGGGGAAGTACTGACGTAGCAGGCCGTTGGTGTTCTCGTTGGTGCCGCGCTGCCAGGGGCTGGCCGGGTCGCAGAAGTAGACCGCCATGTCGGTGGCCATGCTGAACTGCTTGTGGCGGGCCATCTCGGCGCCCTGGTCTCAGGTCAACGAGCCCCGAAGGTGGGCGGGCAGGGTCGAGATGGTGGCAATCAGTCCGTCGCGGACGGCTTCGGCGTCATGGCTCTCGGGCAGGTGCACCAGCATCGTGTAGCGGGTGGTGCGTTCGACGAGGGTGGCGATGGCGGTCTTGTTGAGTTCACCGGTGATGTAGGGGTCGGCTTCCCAATGGCCGGGCACCGCGCGGTCCTCGATCTCGGCGGGCCGCTCGGAGATCATGAGCATCGGGTCGACGAACCGCTGCGTGCGCTGCTCAGGATCCCGATGCGGTTTGCGTCGGGTTTGGCCAGTCCGAAGTGCTTGGGCCACTTCACGTCCCGTTCGCCGCGAGCTTGGAAGTACAGCGCCTGGTAGATCGTTTCGTGGCTCACGCGCATGCTTTCGTCGTCTGGGAAGTCCTTGACCAGACGATGCGAGATCTCCTCGGGTGACCATCTCTTCGACAACCCGTCCTCCACCGCCTGATGCAGCTTCTGGTCGGTGACCAGTTTGGACTGCTTGGGGCGAGCCCGAGCGGCCGCGGTGGCCTCATGCGCCGCGAAGGGCAGATACAACCCCTCGACGCTGCGCCCACGAATTTCGCGTGACACCGTCGAGGTGTGCTTGCCGATCCCCACGGCGATCGCGGTCATCGTCTGCCCGCCCAAGAGGCCATCCGCGATGGCGAGCCGGTTCTGCGCGACAGGTAGCGGGCATCGACTGTTGCCCGTCGCTGAGGATGCAGATGATGCCGTCAGGGTCGTTGCTGATGGTGCAGACATGAGAGAGGCCCTGCCCGCGTCAGCGGGCAGGGCCTTCGTCGGTGTGATGACGTGTTAGTCGGGGTAGTGACGTCGTCGGGTGGCTGACTCAGTCGTGGCCACTTTCGGTGACTGCGATCCGCGCAGCCTTCTCGTCGACGATCGAGGCTTTCGCCGCGAATGCGGCAGTCAAACCTGACTTGGCTCAAGATTCGGGGTCTGGCATGTCAGCGGTCGGTTGACGTGGTGTTTTGTGTTCGGATTCGTCGGAATTTGAACACTAAAGTCGGGCCGTAGACTGCGCTGGTGGCGTTCGTGCGCACCGTGAAGACCGCCTCAGGAGCGACGGCGGTGCAGATCGTGTGGTCCTGGCGGCGGGGTTCCCGCTCGATCGAACACCTTGGCTCGGCCCACGACGAGGTCGAGCTAGCGGCACTCAAGACCGCCGCGGCTGCACGGTTGACCGCGGGTCAAACCGAACTCGACCTCGGACTGACCGCAGGAGTCCAACCGGGCACGTTGCCGATCACCTCGTCGCGGATGAGTCATTTATGGGACGCACTGGGGGTTGTCTACCGAGTACTGGGCTTCGAATCGGCGACTAAGGCAGACAACGTCTTTCGTGACCTGGTATTGGCCCGAATCATCGAGCCGACCAGCAAGGTCGATGCCTCGCGGGTCCTGACCGAAGTCGGCGTGGACTCTGCGTCCTATGCCACGGTCAAACGCCGTCTGCCGATCTATGCCCAACCGTCCTGGCGGCACGCACTCTCGGCGGCCTGCGCCGCGCACGCTGGATGCCGCGCACGCTGGATTGGGTCCGGCGTCGCTGGTGCTCTACGACGTGTCCACGCTGTACTTCGAGACCGACGCCGGAGACGGCTTCCGTGAGCCCGGGTTCTCCAAGGAGCGCCGCTTGGAGCCCCAAATCACCATCGGCCTGCTGACCGATGCGACTGGGTTCCCGCTGGCATTGGAAGCGTTCGAGGGCAACAAGGCCGAGACCGCCACGATGCTGCCGGTGATCAACGCGTTCAAGTCCGCTCACCAACTGACCGACGTGACCGTCGTGGCGGATGCGGGGATGATTTCGGAGGCCAACCAGGTCGCGATCCAAGTCGCCGGCTTGTCGTTCATCCTCGGCACCCGGATTCCATTCCTGCCCAACATAGTTCAGGAGTGGCGTGACAATCATCCTGGTGATGACATCCCCGATGGGCACGTGCTCACCCAACCGTGGCCGGCCACGAGTAGGGAGAAGGCCCGCGGGATCCCCGATCGGGTCGTGCACTACCAATACCGCCACGACCGGGCCCGCAGATCATTGCGGGGGATCGACGAACAGGTCGCCAAGGCTCAACGCGCCGTGGACGGCAAGGCCGCAGTGAAACGCAACCGGTTCATCAAACTCACCGGCGCCACCAAGACCATCAACCGGGAACTGGAGGCCAAGACCCGCGAGCTGGCCGGATGGAAGGGCTACACCACCAACCTCACCGGTCAGACCCCCGAGTTCGTCATCGGCGCCTACCACCAGCTGTGGCGCATCGAGAAGAGCTTCCGGATGTCCAAACACGACCTGCAGGCCCGGCCGATCTACCACCACAAACGCGAATCGATCGACGCCCACCTCACGACAGTGTTCGCCGCGCTGGCCGTCACCCACTGGATCGAGCACCAAACCGGTTGGAGCATCAAGAAGTTCGTCCGAACCGCACGCCGCTACCGCACCGTCACGATCAAAGCCGGCAGACAGACCATCACCGCCGCCGACCCGCTACCCGACGATCTGCGCGAAGCCCTCGCCAAGATTACCAACGGACGCGAACACTAAATTGAGCCAAGTCAGGTGACTGCGATCCGCGCAGCCTTCTCGTCGACGATCGAGGCTTTCGCCGCGAATGCGGCAGTCAAACCGTGCGCGGCAGGGTTGTTGACTGCGCGCGGATACCCGCGGGCGGCGTTGTGGATCAACGTGACCGCGTCATCGGAGAACAAGGCATCGGTTCGGCCGGCGATCTTGGCGTGATGGGCGATGTAGTCGGCGGTGTCGGTCGGTGTCATCCCGGTCAGCGAATACCGCACGGCGATGCGTTGATCGAGTGCGGCGAGGATGCCGAGGCGCAGCCGGTGCCGCAAGGTGGGTTGGCCCACCAGCAGCGCCGCGTGGTGCCCGACCACACCTCCTACTGCCAACCACGCTCCCGGCACACGCGGTCGGTCCACTTCAGGGCGTCGATCACCTTGGGCTTCTTCAGCATTCGTTCGGGCTTCACGTCGACCACGGTGAAGGCGCCGTTCCGATGCTGCAGCATTAGGTCTGGCGCGTGACGGCGGAACGTTGATCCGTCGTACGCGCGCATCCAGAAGGGCTGAGCGGCGATCCATTCGACGGCCGGGCAGAAATCGGCAAGCAGAAGCCGGTCGCGTTCGAGCAGACTCTCGTAGACCAGATGCGCCTGAGTCGTCGAAGACCAGTACAGGCCCGAGTAGTTGCGCTGACCCGCCCGGGACACCGGGATGCGAACTGGCCGACCGCGAATCATGCGGGCGGCATCTGCTCGATCGAAGGCCACGGTGACCGGCTCGCCATTGTCGGCGATGTAGCTGACTTCGGTTGCTGCACCCTTGACGGATGTCACAACCTGACTGTGCCTGACGCCGACACGTTGATGACTTTCCGACACGCATCCGACAGCTAAATGACAATCCGACAACTTATGCGGATTCCTACAATCGAATTCGCTCCGGGAACAAATGGCACACCCACCCCGTTGACCCATCCGACAACTTGAGTGACTAACGCTCAACTCCGGCTTGACACATCGCACTCGCGGAGGGCAAGCTTGAGCGTGGTCCACTCAGATCCGCAATACTTCTAAACAGGAGGCAGTAACTATGGCTCGTTCGGTCGGTATCGACCTCGGGACCACCAACTCCGTCGTCTCAGTGCTCGAAGGCGGAGAACCCGTCGTCGTCGCAAACTCGGAGGGCTCGCGTACCACCCCGTCGGTCGTCGCATTTGCGCGTAACGGCGAGGTGTTGGTCGGTCAGCCCGCAAAGAACCAGGCAGTCACCAACGTCGACCGGACCATCCGTTCGGTCAAGCGCCACATCGGCACCGACTGGTCCGTCGAGATCGACGGCAAGGACTACACGCCGCAGGAGATCAGCGCGCGCATCTTGATGAAGCTCAAGCGCGACGCCGAGAGCTACCTGGGCGAGGACATCACCGACGCGGTCATCACCGTGCCTGCGTACTTCAACGACGCTCAACGCCAGGCCACCAAGGAAGCCGGCCAGATCGCCGGACTCGAGGTTCAGCGCATCGTCAACGAGCCCACCGCGGCGGCGTTGGCCTACGGCTTGGACAAGGTCGACAAGGACCAGACCATCCTGGTGTTCGACCTTGGTGGCGGCACGTTCGACGTCTCACTTCTCGACATCGGTGACGGTGTCGTCGAGGTCCGTGCGACCTCCGGCGACAACCACCTCGGTGGCGACGACTGGGACGACCGGATCGTCACCTGGCTCGTCGACAAGTTCAAGGCCTCGGCCGGCATCGACCTGACCAAGGACAAGATGGCGATGCAGCGGCTTCGTGAAGCTGCCGAGAAGGCGAAGATCGAGCTCAGCTCGGGCCAATCCACCTCGATCAACCTGCCGTACATCACGGTCGACGCGGACAAGAACCCGCTGTTCCTCGACGAACAGCTGAGCCGCGCCGAGTTCCAGAAGATCACCCAGGATCTGCTGGACCGCACCCGCCAGCCGTTCCAGTCGGTCATCAAGGATGCCGGCGTCTCGGTCTCCGAGATCGACCACGTCGTCATGGTCGGTGGTTCCACCCGCATGCCCGCGGTGACCGAACTGGTCAAGGAGATGAGCGGCAAGGAACCCAACAAGGGCGTCAACCCCGACGAGGTCGTGGCCGTCGGTGCCGCGCTGCAGGCGGGCGTGCTGGCCGGTGAGGTCAAGGACGTCCTGCTTCTCGACGTGACCCCGTTGTCGCTCGGCATCGAGACCAAGGGTGGCGTGATGACCAAGCTCATCGAGCGCAACACCACCATCCCGACCAAGCGGTCTGAGACCTTCACCACGGCCGACGACAATCAGCCGTCGGTGCAGATCCAGGTCTTCCAGGGCGAGCGCGAGATCGCGTCGGCGAACAAGCTGCTCGGCAGCTTCGAGCTGACCGGCATCCCGCCCGCCCCGCGTGGCACTCCGCAGATCGAGGTCACCTTCGACATCGATGTCAACGGCATCGTCCACGTCACCGCCAAGGACAAGGGCACTGGCAAGGAGAACACGATCAAGATCCAGGAGGGCTCCGGCCTCTCCCAGGAGGACATCGATCGGATGATCAAGGACGCCGAGGCGCATGCCGACGACGACCGCAAGCGCCGTGAGGAGGCCACCGCCCGCAACGATGCAGAGGCGCTGGTCTACCAGACGGAGAAGTTCATCGCCGAGCAGCGAAGCGCAGCGCCAGAGAATGGCGGCTCAAAGGTGCCCGAGGAGACGCTGTCCAAGGTCGAGTCCGCGATCACCGAGGCGAAGTCTGCGCTGGAGGGCACCGACATCGCCGCGATCAAGTCCGCGATGGGGAAGTTGGGCGTCGAGTCTCAAGCGCTCGGTCAGGCGATCTACGAGGCCACCCAGGCTGAGCAGGGCTCTGATGGTAGTGCCGGCGGCTCCTCCTCGGCGGCTGACGACAACGTCGTGGACGCGGAGGTCGTCGAGGACGACGAGCAGGAGCGGAAGTGATCTACGAGAACGATCCGCACGAGCCGGTGACCATCACCGACAAACGGCGCGTCGATCCCGAAACGGGTGAAGTCCGGGAACCGGCGTCGGCCCCCAGTGGGTCGTCGCCGGAGCCGGCCGCGACCGACGACGATGAGGCCGCCGAGCTCAAGGAGACGCTGCAGCGCGTCAAGGCGGAATACGACAACTACCGCAAGCGCTCCGTACGGCAGGAACAGGCTGCCGCGGAGCGGGGTAAGGCCTTCGCGGCCACCCAGTTGCTGCCCGTACTCGACGACCTAGAGCGCGCCCGCCGCCACGGTGACCTTGAGTCCGGTCCGCTGAAGTCGGTCGCCGACAAGCTCACGGCCGCGCTGCAGACCATCGGACTGGTGCCCTTCGGCGTGGAGGGCGATCCGTTCGACCCGTCACTGCACGAGGCCGTGCAGCACGAGGGCGACGGGACCAACCCGGTGATCGGCTCCGTGATGCGCCAGGGTTACCGCCTCGGCGACGGTCCCGTGCTGCGGCACGCGATGGTCGGTGTCGTCGACTCGCCCGACACGCCTGAGGTTTCCGACCCGGGTAGTGCGCAGAACGGTGACCAGAACTCAGAATCAAACAGGTAAGCGGGAACGATATGCAGAAAGGTGAGGAGGTGACGCAGCATGGTCCAGCGAGAATGGGTTGAGAAGGACTTCTACAAGGAACTCGGCGTCACCTCCGACGCCAGCGACGCCGACATCAAGAGCGTCGCCCGCAAGTTGATGGCCGAGAACCATCCCGACCGCAACCCGAACAACTCGGTCGCCGAAGAGCGGTACAAGGCCGTGGGCGAGGCCAAGGACGTCCTACTGGACAAGGCCAAACGCAAGGAGTACGACGAGACCCGGCGGCTGTTCGCCAACGGTGGCGGTCGCCGATTCAGTGGCGGCGGTGGCGGCGGCAACTTCGGTGGATTCGGCGGTGAGGGTGCCGAATTCAATCTGGGCGACCTGTTCGACGCTGCTCCACAAGCGGGTGGCGCCAACATCGGCGACCTGTTCGGTGGACTGTTCGGTCGCGGCGCTCAACAGCCGCGGCCCAGCCGTCCGCGCCGCGGCAACGACCTGGAGACCGAAACCGAGCTGTCGTTCCTCGAGGCCACCAAGGGCGTCGCCATGCCGTTGCGGCTTACCAGCCCGGCGCCGTGTACCAACTGCCACGGCAGTGGGGCTCGGCCGGGCACCAGCCCGAAGGTGTGCCCGAGCTGCAATGGCGCGGGCGTCATCAACCGCAACCAGGGCGCTTTCGGGTTCTCCGAGCCCTGCGCCGAATGCCGGGGCAGCGGCTCGACCATCGAGGAGCCGTGCGATGAATGCCGCGGCACCGGCGTGACGACCCGCACCCGCACCATCAACGTGCGGATCCCACCCGGCGTCGAGGACGGTCAACGCATCCGCCTCGCGGGCCAGGGCGAAGCGGGCCTGCGCGGCGCCCCGTCGGGGGACCTGTTCGTGACCGTGCACGTGCGGCCGGACAAGGTGTTCGGCAGGACCGGTGACGACCTGACCGTGACGGTCCCCGTCAGCTTTCACGAACTCTCCCTGGGCACAACGCTTTCGGTGCCGACGCTGGAGGGCAAGGTCGGGGTTCGGGTGCCCAAGGGCACGTCCGACGGCCGCATCCTGCGGGTCCGCGGTCGAGGAGTGCCCAAGCGCGCAGGCGGCCACGGTGACCTGCTGGTCACCGTCAAGGTCGCGGTTCCGCCGAACATCGAGGGTGAGGCGGCCGAGGCGCTCGAGGCCTATGCCAAGGCCGAGCGGGCAAGCGGGTTCGACCCGCGGGCCGGATGGGCCGGTGCGTGATGAGCGCGGAGCGGAGGAGCGAGGATGCCCGCACGTTCCTGATCTCGGTGGCCGCCGAACTGGCGGGCATGCACGCGCAGACGTTGCGCACGTATGACCGCCTCGGCCTGGTCAGCCCGCAGCGCAGTTCGGGCGGCGGGCGTCGTTACTCCCAGCACGACGTCGACCTGCTCCGTGAGGTGCAGCGGCTGTCCCAGGACGAGGGCGTCAACCTTGCCGGCATCAAGCGCATCATCGAGCTGACCAACCAGGTCGAGGCGCTGCGCTCGCGGATGAGCGAGATGGGCGACGAGTTGGGGCGACTGCGGGCCAACCAACGTCGTGACGTGGCGGTGGTGCCGAAGAGCACCGCCCTGGTGGTGTGGCAGCCCAGAGCCGCTCGGCGGCGACATCAGGAGTAGCAAGGGCCGTCGCTAGGTCACCTTGATCGAGAACACCGCCTTCTCCGGCCTGCCTGCGACGGCGAAGCGGTAGTTGCCGCGGCGCAGTGAATCCGTCGGTGCGGCCATCGGTTCGATGCCGATGACGTCGTCGTTGCGGGGCGCGAAGAGTTGGGCGGCCGGATAGCCCTTGCGGAACGTCACCTCGATCCGCCGATCGCCACCGGAGACGGCGAACACCGAACCGTCGGGCACCTGATCGAAACCGTCGTCGTACTGGGTGGACTTCAGTGGTTCGGCGGAAGCGGCCCACTCGGCATGAGCGCCGGTAGGGATGCCCCAGTTGTCCACCGGCAGGCGCCGCATGGTCGGGGTCTCCAACAGCCACTCCTCGCGGGGCACGCTGGGAATCCTCAGATATGGGTGGTACCCGAAGCACAGCGGAACGGACGCGGCCGTCGTCGGCATCACGGTGGTCTCGATGGTGAGGGTGCGGTCCTGGAGCGTCACCTTCTGCGTCAGCACGTGGGGGAACGGGAACGACGCGAGCAGGCGCGGCTTGCCACCGTAGTCGAGGACGGCCGTCAGAAAATTGTCCGAACGCTCCGTGACCAGCCAGCCGGGATAGGCCGCAAGGACGCCGTGGATCGGCACGCCGTGCTCGTCGGTCCGGACGCCGCCGGTGCCGGGCGTGAGCGTCACCACCGCGCCGTTGATCCCATACTTGCTGGCGCTCAACCGGTTTGCCCACGGATACAGGATCGGTATGCCCATGGTCTTGCCGCTGGTGATGTATGCGTCCAGGCCGCGGCGCTGGCCGAGGAACTCGTCCTCGCCGTCGCTGAGCGACGTGGCGATCATGCCTGCCAGCGGTACGTAGGTCGCGGTCACCGATGACGACGGGTCTGTCAGCGTGACGGCTTCAAACTCGGACATCCGGCGATTCTGTCACGCTCAACTCGCGAGCGGATCGTGTTGGATGCGGTGCGGATCGGCGCCCCTGGCGATCAGAGCAGCCTTGGTCGCCTCGACCATGCGGGGCCCGCCGCAGACCAGGATTTGCCGGTCGCCCCAACTCCCGTACCGCGTCACCACGTCGGGTAGCGTGCCGGTCTGGCGGACGTGCAGGCCTCGGGGAGGCTCGACTTGCGGGTAGTCGGCGGCCCAGGGCGGATTGGTGGAGTACTCCGACACCGGGGTCACCGACAGCCACGGGTTGGTCGACGCGACCTGCCACAGCGTCTTCAAGTCGTAGAGGTCGCATGGGTACCTGGCGCCGAAGAACAGGTGCACGCGCGGATTCACGCCCCAGCGAGTGAGATTCATGATGATCGACCGCAGTGGGGCCAGGCCGGTGCCGCCCGCCACCATCAGCACGTCGCCGCCGCCCCGGTCGACGTGCATCGCGCCGTGTGGGTTGGACAGCCGCCACCGGTCGCCCGGCCTCGTCTCGTTGACGATGGCGGTGCTGACCATGCCGCCGGTGACGGAACGCACGTGGAACTCGATGGCACCGCTGCGGTCGGCGGGGATCGACGGGCTCAGGTACCGCCAGCGTCGCGGCCACTGAGGCACCTGGACTGTGACGTACTGGCCCGGATGAAAGTGCAGCGGATCGTCCAGCTGCAACCGAATGACCGACACGTCGCGAGTGATCCGGAGGTGTTCGATGACCGTACCGTCGCGGTAGGGCGGCCCCTTCTCGGCGTCGGCCGCGCCCCGCATGACGCCGACGATCAGGTGGACGGCCTGTTCGGCGGTGTCTGCCAGCCGGTCGTCCCACTGATCCATCAGGTGGTTGCGCAGCGTGGTGATGAGCGCGTCCTGCATGCTGTCGTAATGTCGTTGCGTGACACCGTACTTGCGGTGGTCGCGACCCAGCTGGGCTAGGAAGGCGACGGGCTCCTCGGCGCGCTGTTCGATCAGTTCGCCGAACAACCACGTCAGGGCAGTCGCGAACGCCGAGCGCTGGTGGTCCATGTCGGGTGGGAACAGGTCGCGGACGGCAGTGTCCATGGCGAACCAGCGGGTGTAGAAGCGGCGGATCAGCTCGTCGGAGTCGGCCCGCGGGTCGACCGCGGCACGCAGCGTGGCCAGCGCGTCACGGTCGTCCAGTCCCACATCGGCCGATCTTAGGTGCCAAGACGTAGAACCGACCTACAGGCCATGAATTCCCTTGTACAGAAGCAGGATGCCGATGATGACCAGGATGGCGGCGACCAGCGCCCCGTTGTGCTTCTCCATCCACACCTTCACCTTGGCCAGGGTCGGGTCGAGGCGGTCGCCCGAGACGGCATAGGCCAAGATCGGCAACGCGACGCTGCAACCCGCGAGCGCCACGAACATCAGCTCGGCAGCGACCAGTCCGCTGCCCAGGCCCAGACCGGCGGTGCCGATGGACAGCCCCGCCGCTGCGCAGATGAAGAGCACCTTCGGGTTGGCCACCGTCAGCACGGCGCCGACGACGAGCGCCTTGCCCGGACCTGCCTCGGTGATGTGCCGCATCCCCGGCAGTTCGTGCGGCTTGCTGTGCCGGGTGAGCCAGCGGAACACCCCGAACACGATCAACGCCGCGCCGATGCCGATCCTTAGCCACGATGCCCATGCTGGCGGCTTTCCGCCAAGGCCGCCGAGAAGGCCCGAGATCGCCAGGAAGATTACGGTGAGCGCCGTGAGCCCGACGAGCCAGCCGACCAGGAACGCCAGTCCGGTCGGCCGGGGTCGCGCGGTCTGCAGCACCAGAACGGCTGGGATGATCGACAGCGGCGACAGTGCGACCACCAGCGCGAGGGGGATCAGTTCGGTCAACACCGCGGTAAATCTATCAAGATCGTCAATGGCGCTGGGAGGGCAATGCGTGACTATTCGCGGAACGGACAATTCTGCGGGATTCGCTGTGTAACGTCGTTGTCGCTCAGCAAAGTCTTGGCCGCCGCGAGGGGACAGCAATGCCGCACCGTGGAGTCAAGACGATTCTCGTCGTGATGGTCGTCATGGCGATGACTGCCATGACGACGAGTTGTTCCGCCACGTCGAAGGATTTGGTGAACCCGCCGCCCGGCGTCAACGCGGGGGCGGACGGAAGGCCCGCGCCGTTCCGGGAGCCGGTGCGGCTGCAGAGCAAGGACGGCGTGCTCGAGGTCTGGCTGTCGGCGCATCAGGGCACCGTCAACCTGGACACCGTCAAGGAGCCGGTCACCAACTTCCTGGTGTTCGGCTACGACGTGATCAAGGGCACCAGTTCCGACGGATCGACCAGGGGTGACAACCTGTACCCCGCGCCGACCCTGCGGGTGAACCCGGGTGAGCGCCTGATCGTCCACTACGACAACGACCTTCAGGGTCTGACGATCAACGACTTCAACGATCCCGCGCAGACCCCTACCGGTGGGCAGGTCCCGATCTACCCGGAGGCGCTCACGTCAGCGCCCCTGAACCTGCACACTCACGGATTGCACGTGAGTCCGTCCGGAAACGCGGACAACGTGCTGCTGTCCATCCCGGCAGGCATGGGCAACACCTACGACTACGCCGTGCCGTCGAACATGCCCGATGGCTTGTACTGGTATCACAGCCATCGGCACACGCTGACCGCACAGCAGACCTACATGGGGTTGGCGGGCATGCTGGAGATCGGCAGGCCTGATGGCAACGTGCCGGTGGTGACCAAGAACGACATCCCGATCCGCACCATGGCGCTGCAGTACAACTACGTGTTCGACCGGAAGGGTGGCGGGCACCAGCTGAACAACCCGTACTGGGAGCAGTGGGTCAGCACGCTGAGACCACCCGAGGGCAACCAGCTCGCCGATGGCACCTACCAGCCGAGCCTCGCGCCGGTGAACTTCGCCGAATCCGCCAGGGGCGCCGAGTACTTCACCAACTGGTACACCGGCCCGCTGTCGGTGCACAACCACCGCGGGCAGAACCAGTTCATACCGCCGAATCTGCAGACCTTCACCAGCCCGTCGAAGACCATCCCCGCGAATCCGTCGTTGCCCGAGAACGAACGCGACGTGCAGTTCACCATCAACGGCCAGTTCCAACCCGAGCTGAAGCTCAAGCCGGGCCAGACCGAAATCTGGGTGTTCGCCAACATGAGCGACATCGCCTTCGTGCCATTGCGATTCACCGAGACGGCAACGGGCAACCACCCGAAGTTCGCGATCATCGGCCAAGACGGCAATCCGTACACCCAGGTGCAGCGTCCCGTGGACGGCGACGGGACGTACCTCGAGATCCCGCCGGGCTCGCGGTATGCCGTGGCCGTCACGATGCCGCGCTCCGGCGACCTCGTCGTCGAGATGCCGCCGGGTCCCGGCGTCAAGGGCATCGACGAACCCGGGGTGCTGTACACCAGTAACGGCACCAAGAACGCCCCCGCCGTGCTGGGCCGGGTGACCATCGACCCCAAGTACATCGCGGCCCGCGACGGATTCTTCACCTTCCCGACGCAGAATCTGCTCAAGGTGACACCCGACGGTGGCGAGGGCCGGACAACGGCGTTCGAGCCGGGCCAGAACCTGGACACCTACACGTCGTTCGTGGACACCTCGGTGATGGAACCCGCCGTCAAACGCGCCTTCGACATCGGCGGCGGATTCGGCAACAAGAAGGCCGACAAGAACGATCCGAAGGCCTTCACCTACCAGTTCGACGACAACATCTTCCCCAACATCCCATTGATACAACCGCGGCTGAACTCCGTCGAGGAATGGTCGTTCACCAACTACAACAACGACAGCCATCCGATTCACATCCACGTCAACGACTTTCAGGTCCAGCAGGTCACGAGTCCGACCATCGGCACGGCCACCGGGGTGCAGCCGTTCGGCATCGACAACGCGAACGTCCCCCAACCGGTGGTCGATGCAGGAGACAACCCGCTTGCCCCCGCATCATTGACCTTGCGCTCCGACTTCATCGAATATGCGGGCACCTACGTGGTGCACTGCCACCGACTGAACCACGAGGACAATGGACTGATGGCGACCATCAACGTCATCCCCGAGGTGTCGACGTATGCGGTGGCGGTGCCCGGGTCGAAGGGCAAGCCGGCCACGGTTCAGGTCCACGACGGCGACGGGGACAAGGTGATCGGGTACGCGACCCCCTTCCCGGGCTTCGAGGGCACCCCGTCGGTTGCGATGGCCGACGTGAACGGCGACATGATCCTCGACCTCGTCGTCGGCACGGGTTCCGGAGTGGACTCCCAGGTCGTCGCCTATGACGGCAACGACTCGACGCAGGGCCGGTTCACCTCGGAGTTGGCCAGGTTCGCTCCGTTCGACGCCGGATTCACGGGCGGGGTTACCGTGGCGGGGGCAGACATCGATGGAAATGCATTGGCCGACAACGTCATCGTCGCATCGGGCCCCGGCATGGACTCGCAGATCAAGGTGTTCTCCTCGACGCTGCCGACGGAGAAGGGGGCGGTGCCCGACGTCTTTTCCGCCTTCACGCCGTACCCAGGGTCGACGTCCGGCGTGACGATCGCCACGGGGATGGTGGAGCTCGGCTCGGGCCGGGAGTCGATCGTCACCGCCCCCGGCGCCGGAGATGCGCCGCAGATCAAGACCTTCCGCTACGACCTGTACACGCAGACGGCCCGAGCGCGGGCCGACGGCACCGCAGGCGAGCACGGCGGCAAGCCCAACGAACCGAAGATGACGTCGACCTTCCTCGCGTACGACGAGGGCTACACCGGCGGCGTTTCGTTGTCGACCGGTTGGGTCGCAGGTGTCGAGGGCGGCGCCAAGAGCATCGTCACCGGTCAGCTCGGTGGGGCGGGCACCGTGCGCGCGTGGTCGAC
This sequence comes from Mycobacteriales bacterium, assembly GCA_038244615.1. GTDB lineage: Bacteria > Actinomycetota > Actinomycetes > Mycobacteriales > Mycobacteriaceae > Mycobacterium. The sequence goes on from JBBRTH010000030.1 coordinate 52,603, forward strand.
GGGGTCGCGGCTCGACGGCTTCCCGGGCATGTACCTGGAGAGCCCTAACCATCACGACGTCGACCTGAAGTACACCCAGATCGCGTCGTTCGAGCCGTTCGCCGGCTCAGGTGTCACGGTGGCAACCACCAGCACCACCAACGGCGCGGACCTTCTCGTCAGCGGTCGGGAAGCGGGAAGCGCCGTGGTGCAGAAGCTCGCGCTGGCACGGCCGACCCCGACCGCGACGACGGTGGCTCCCACCGTGGTAGCAACCCTGCCTGCGCTTTCGGGAGTCGATGGCCCCGCGGTGCTGGGCGGTCGGTAGCGCCGCCGCTAGGGCAGGTGCCAGAACACCCGGGTGATCAGATAGAAGATGACCGCGCACGTCGTCAGGGCCGCGACGACGATGGCGGCGCCGCGCCAGTTCGTCGTGGCGATCGGCACGTCCGGTGGCGGCCGCAGCCAGTGCTTCAGCAGCGGGTTGACGTAGTACGGCATGGCGAGGTAGCTGACGGCGAAGCTGGACATCAGGTTTCCGATCAACATGCCCAACCACAGCGGCATGTGTAGCGGTGACACCGCGAGCGTCAGCAACACCACGGTGGGGTAGAGGCCGACCCAGACCGCGATGGATGTCTTGAAGTCCGATGGCGGCGGCGCCTGGTGGCCGTGCTCGTCGAAGGCGAACCAGCTGCCGAATGAGTTGTCGATGGTGCGGGAGTGGTATTCGGAGAACTTATCCCCCTCGGCGAGTAGCGTTCGGCGCTCGTCGGAGATGAGCCACTTGTCCAGGTTGTCGGCGTTCTCGTAGCGGTAGAGCGCCGTCCACTCGTCCTGCACACCTGCCACCGGCCGGAACAGTTCGGTGCCACGGAATCCGGGAAACTTGCTCTCCGCCAATCGAAGTCGTTCCTGCCATTCGAGGAAGTCCGCCACGTTCTCCGGGCTGACGCGGTGGCTCACCGCAACCGTTACCAACGGGTCGGTGTAGCGCGCGCCCCCACCGATCACCTGTTGTGTGCCGGGACCGTCGAAGTACTTGGCGCCCCTGGTCATCCAGTCCTGGCGGGTGGCGCTGTTGATCCACGCCTGCACGTGCGCGATGGAGTTGAACCGGTACACCACCACCCAGTCGGGCTGGACCGCGGTCGGCGGGCTGACCTCGGCTCCGATGAAGCCAGGGTACTTCGAGGCTTCAGTGTTCATGTCGTTCTGCCAGGCCTCGAAGGCCTGCTCGGACCCCGGGCGGACGCGCTGTCCAATGATGACGGTGGCCGCGCTGTCGGTTGATCTTGTGGCGTCCATGGCTCAGGTCGCTGGAATCAGACGAGCTGTGAGGCGGGCGTATATGCGCTCGGGCGTAAACGGCAGTTCGCGGTAACGCACCCCGGTTGCGTCCTCCAGTGCGTTGGCCAGGGCGGGCGCCACCGGGTTGACGCAGGATTCCGCGATTCCCTTGGAAGCCATGGGCCCAACCGAATCGTGGGACTCGACCACGATGACCTCGGTTCGGGGGATGTCCGCGAAAGTGGGAATCCGGTAATTCCGCAAGTTGGGATTCACCATCACGCCGCTCCCGTCGACGTGGAAGTTCTCAGTGAGTGCGAACCCGATGGCTTGCGCCACCCCGCCTTCGATCTGGCCGCGAACCTGAAGGGGATTGATGACGACACCTGCGTCGGCGGCCTGCACGCTGTAGAGGATCCGGATCTCGCCCGTCACCCGGTGCACGGCGATGCGGAATCCGTGCGCGTTGAATGAGACGCTGCGCGGTGAGCCATAGGCCTTGCGCGACTCGGCGAACCGGGTTCCGCGCCTGCTTGCGGCATCCAGTAGCTCGGTGAGGGTGAGCCGAGAGTCGCCGCAATTCACACCATCGTCGTCCATCGAGCACGAAGCTAGTTCGGTGCCGGTGAGGCGGGCGGCAAAGCGAAGGATGCCGTCACGCAGCGCCGTCGCGGCCTTGAACACGGCGTTACCCGAGACGAACAGCCCCGCGCTGGCGAAAGCTCCGGTGTCGAAGCCCGTACGGTCCGTGTCGGACTGCACGAGGTGCACCCGCGACGGGGTGGTGCCGAGTACGGTAGCGGCGATCTGCACGTGCGCAGTCGAGGTGCCCTCACCGAATTCAACAGTGCCGACAGCGATCTCGTAGTCGCCGTCGGCCCGAAGGGTGGCCCACGCATCGGAGATGTGGTCGGTGGGGGGTGCCGTCTCGTGGATTGAACTGGCCGTGCCGCTGCCGATCAGCCAGTCGGCGCCGAGGTCGTCCAAACCGGCCGTGCGTTGCAACGCCTCATCGACCAGGTCGATGCACGACGTGAGGGTGTCCTCGGTGAAGGACACGTCATCGGGATGCTCACCGAGTGCGACGAGGGAGTCTCCTGGCTGCACGATGTTGCGGCGCCGCAGTTCGAGCGGATCCATGCCGAGCGCGATGGCCAGCTCTGTCATCGCCGATTCGACGGCGAACGTGGGCTGAGTCATGCCGTAGCCGCGCAATGCCCCACTGGGCACGGTGTTCGTGTATATCGCGAAACCATCGAATTTCTTGTTGGGGCAACGATACTGCGCGACGGCCGCACCGCCTGCGAAGAGCGTCTCGCCACCGTGGTTGCCGTACGCGCCGGTGTTGGAGACGTTGTGAAAGTGGAAGGCGGTCAACGTGCCGTCGGCCTTGGCGCCGAGTTTGACCGTGACCTTCATCGGATGCCGCGGTGACGCCGTGGTGAACTCCTCTTCGCGGGTGTACTCCCAACACACTGGGCGCCCCGTGTCGAGGGTGGCAAGCGCGACCAGATCCTCGGAGATGACCTCCTGCTTACCGCCGAAGCCACCGCCGACGCGCTTGCAGAACACCCGCAGCTGATCGGGGCGTAGGTCGAATAGGTGGGCCAGCTTCCCCTTGCAGATCGACGGCGACTGCGAGCTGGTGCGCACGTGCAGTCGGCCGTCCTCCATCCAACCGATCGATCCGTGCGTCTCGAGGTGTGCGTGCTGGACCCGCGGCGAGAAGTAGGTGCCCTCGTGGATGACGTCAGCCTCGACGAAGCCCGCGTCTACATCGCCGGTCTGGCCGTGCAATTCGAGCAGGATGTTGCGCTTGGGATCCTGGATGAACGGGTCGTGTGAACCGTGCAGTTGCGGCGCGCCCTCGCGCATGGCCTCCTCGGGGTCGAACACCGCGGGCAGCACCTCGTACTCGACACCCACCAAGAGGGCGCCCTCTTCGGCCGCGCCGATCGAGTCGGCCAGCACTGCTACCACCCGCTGGCCCACGAAACGCATGACGTCGTCCAGAATGTAGGTGTCGTCGGGGTCGACGAGGTGATCGGTGTGGATGGCCGTGTTGAAGTGCTTGCGCGGGACGTCTTCCCACGTGTACACGCGATGCACGCCGGGTACCGCGAGCGCGGGGGCCTTGTCGATGGACACGATCCGGGCGTGGGCGTGCGGTGAGTGCAGCACCTTCAGGTGCAGCATGCCCTCCATTTCGGTGTCCATCGTGTACTCGACGGTGCCGGTGACCACACCGGTGGCGGCCGGTGCGCCGACGCTGGTTCCGACGGCGTCTCCTGGCCTCGGTTCCTGGATGTCGACGACACCGTTGATCGCGTCCTCGATGGCGCGGTAACCGGTGCAGCGGCAGAGGTTTCCCTTCAACGCCCGCGGCAGGTCCTCCTTCTGCGCTTCGGTGAAGGTCGCCGAGGTCATGATCATGCCTGCCGTGCAGAAGCCGCACTGGAATCCTGCGGCGGCGCGGAACTGCCGCTGCATCGGGTGCAGGTCGTCCGGCGTGCCGAGTCCTTCGATGGTCGTGACCTCGCGGCCGTCGGCCCGGAACGCCGGGGTGATACAGCTGTGGACCGGATCACCGTCGAGCCACAACGTGCACGCGCCGCAATCGCCTGCGTCACAACCCTTCTTGACGCCGTGGTGGCCGAGCTCGCGGACGAAGGTCCGCAGGCACTGACCGGGGCGAGGCTCGTCGTCGAACGTCTTTCCGTTCACCGTGTACGACATCACAACCCCCCGAGCTCGGTGCGCAGTTCTTGGGCGTAGTGCTTGGCCAGATGCTTCCGGTGGTCGGGGGTGCCGTTCGGGTCGTCGAACCAGACGTCGGTCGGGATCGCGTCGAGGCTCTGCGCAAGGGTATCGGCGTCGGGCATCGACGCGAATTCGAACTGGACGGGGCGGGTGGTGCCTGCCGTCACGGTCAGCAGCAGGTCGTCGGTGCCGGGTGTTTGCGTGGCGATCATGAATATCGTCGACCGACCCAGGTGGGTGAGCGTGAACCGACGGTGGGCGTGGCGCTTTCGTAGCGCGCGGTCGGGGATGTCGACTTTGCGGAGGACTTCGCCCGGCGCGAGCACGTTGGCGTTGTCGCCGGTGACGAAATCGACTGCCTCAACGGTGCGCTCGGAGCCGTCGGGGGCCCAAACGGTGTAGCTGGCCTCCAGCGCGACGGTCACCGTGATGATCGGGCCCGCGGGCAACGACATGCAGATGTTGCCGCCCACCGTGGCCGAGTTCCAGATTTTGAACGAGGCGAGGAAGGCCTCGCAACTGGTGGTGAAGAGCTCCGCGGCGCGCCAATCCGTAGGTGCCGCAAAGGCGTAAAGGTCGCCGATGGTGCACATGGCGCCGAGCTCCAGCCCGTGTGCGCCAGGGCTCAAGGTGGCCCAGCCGAGTGGCGCCAGGTCGATCAGCCTGCGCAGGTCTGGCTGCTTGTCGGAGAACAGCCACGTTCCGCCGGCCAGCCAGGCGTCGCCGGGCCGCCAGGCCTGGCCTGGCCTGGCCGGTGGTTGCCGTATGACCTCGGTGATGGTGTTGATGTCCATTGCGTCCTCTGCTTGGCTCTACCACGTTTGCTGCACGACTCTATGTCGGTTGTTGCGGAGCGTCACCCGATTGGGCGAAGTCTGCTTGCATCTGCGTCAATGCGCGGCTGCTGTAATCGTGGGCGGATGAGTCAGGTTCACTACGGACACGTCTTCCACGTCGCGGGCCGGCCCACCGTCACCGAGGCCGCCGCCGCGCTGGTGGACATCCCCGACGGCGCCCTGGTGGTCGACGGTTTAGGTCGAATCGTCTTCTGTGGCAGCAGGTCTGAGCTACCCGCTCAGTTCGGCTCCGCCCGCGTTCAAGATCATCGTCCCGCATATCTACTTCCGGGGTTCGTCGACACTCACGTCCATTACCCTCAGATCTACGCGGGCGACTCAAACGGCGGCGGTCAGTTGCTCGAATGGCTCAATCATTGCATCTTTCCGTCCGAGTCGCGGTTCGCCGACCCCGAGTTCGCTGCGCGGGCGGCTGTCGAGTTCTGCAACCGCCGGATTGCCGCAGGCACCACGGCAGCCATGGTCTTCGGGTCGGCCTTCCCGCATCCACAGGACGCGTTGTTCACCGAGACGCAGCGCCGCGGGTTGCGCATCGTCAGTGGCCGCGGAATCCAGACCGTCGGGCCGGCCACGGCGGCACCCTTGCTGACGTCCGAGCACGATGCGATCCGACTCACCCGCGACGAGATCGACAAGTGGCATGCCGCCGACACCGGCGCCGCGAGCACGGCGCTGTTGCACGTGGCGATCGTTCCGCGGTTCTCGCTCTCGGTGACCACCGAGACGTTGCGCAACCTCGGCGAGCTCTACGACTCGGTGCGCGACCGCGGGGTCGACGTACACAGCCACCTCAACGAGGACAACCGGCCGACCACCGGCGAGATTGACATGTTCAAGAAGACGTATCGGGTCGATTCGTATCTCGACACCTACGACGGCAAGGTCCCTGCCGGGGTCGGCGGTGAGCGGCAAGAGTCTGCTCGGCCGACGCACGACCCTCGCGCACTGCGTCCACTGCGAGGATGCCGAGTTGGCGCGCATTGTCGAAACGGGAACATCGATATCGCACTGTCCGGTATCGCAATTGTTCCTGGGATCCGGAACCATGCCGTGGAAACGCACCGTGGCCGCGGGCGTGAACATCTCGGCTGGAACGGATGTCGGTGGCGGAGACGAGTGGTTGATTCCCCGTGTGCTCGGCGACGCATTCACGGTCCACGTCACCGAACACGGTGACGAGGGGGTGTCGATGCACCCCGCCGCGCTGCTGTTCATCGGGACGCTCGGCGGTGCCAGGGCACTGGACATGAAGGGTCGATTCGGCAACTTCGACGTCGGCAAGGAAGCCGACTTCGTGGTCGTCGATGCGTCCCGAACTCCCGCACTGGCCGCAGCGGTGACACATGGGGTGCGGTCGCAGAACCCCGAACTGGCGCGTGAGCAAACCCTTTTCGCGTTGTCGATGGGCGTCCGGGAAGCGTCGATCGCGGAGGTGTACGTCATGGGCCGACCATTGGATGCGAACTAGTGGTGTGTCGAATGACCGCCACTGCAATCCATCCTGCACCGCCCCGTTGCCCCGGAAGGTCTCGACGACTGGGTGCTCGCGCTCCCAGCGCCTGTTGAGTGAATGGCTGAGTCGAACGAGCGGAAGGAGTCCCTGTCGTCGCTGCGCTCGACGCTGGCGAGGGACTTCTCGACTGCATCGCAGACGACGCCATGCGGTACCACGGTGCGCATGGAGAACGGCCAAACCGAGCTGACGCCGAGTTGGAAGTCAGCGATGCTCTGCTGATGCTGCTGTACCCGAAGGTGATGCTGCTGTCGCGGTTCCTCCGGCCGCAGCTCGATCGGCTTGGCGCCGAGCCGTGGCTTGCGATGTGGCCGTCTACGTGGTGACGCTGACCATCTTCGCGACGGCCACCTGACTGCAGTTCTGGGATAGCCGACGACCTCACCCGTGATTCCGAGCGGTCCCGGCGGGTCGGTTGTCTACGCGATGTCGCGGGTTGCAGTAATGGGACTTCGCCGACTGAGGGGCCGGTTCGAGCAAAACGCTCCCGCATTACCGCACCGTCGATCGCAACGCGGTGCAATACTCGACGCGTCGCCGGTGGAGGCGAATCGAGGGGGCGCACGGAAGGAACATCATGAAAATCGCCAGGGGGATAGCGATCTCCGTCATGGTCGCAGGCCTGAGTGCGGTCGGATTCGCAAGTCCGGCTTCGGCGGAGGATCTAGCTGGCCCGTACGCCTTGGACTTGGGCGCTGAGAATTCAGCGACGTGGACGTTCACGCCGTGCGAGGACGTCGGCATAGAGCCGTTCCAGCAGTGCGTGAACGTGGCCGAGACGGGCGGTGAGAACGCGCCCTTTGAGGGGCAGGCTCATTGGCAGGTGGGCTACTTCATCATGAAGGTCGACCGGTCAGACGCGATCACCTGCGACGATGGCAGCAAGCTGCCCGCCAACGTGACGTATTCGTGGGACCCAGGGTCCCTTGAAGGCGTGATCGCGTTTTACTTCCCCGGAGGTTGTGGTGGCGCTCCCGCGGGGAGTCTGTCCGCACCGTTCCTTCTGACGAAGGCGTAGCGGCCTGTACTTCTGCACTAGTGACCGCCCGTGGACGCAGCTGGCATCACAGCCGCTGCCACCGCGGGCGATTTGCGTGCGCCAAATCGCCTGAGGCACCTGAGGCACCTGAGGCACCTGAGGCAGTTGGGTGGTGGCGTTAGTCGTCCGGCGGCGCCTTGATGTGCTCATGCTAGCTAATGTTCGCCATCCTGTGACCTAGCTCACGCGTTGCTGCAGAGCCCCCGTTGTCCGTGGCCAGCGCTGAAGACTTCAGCACCCCGACGCGCTGGGTTCATTGGGGGTCTCCCTGTGGATGCTGCTTCGCTCCTCGTCGACCGGCGACTCGGCTGCGTCGCCGGCGCCGAGTGCCCAGCAGGTCGCCGACGCAAAGGCGAGGGTGTGCGGCGCGTACAACGATGTGCGTGCCGCTGTGACGCTACGTAGCAACGCCGATCCGGGTCCCGATCCGAATTCGGTCGGGGCCGAAGTCGTCGCGGTGAATGCCCGCAGGGCGCTGACGGTCTCGAGTACCTATCTACTGTCCCACCTCGACGCAGCGACGCCGCCCCCCATTGCCGAAGCGATGCGCAAGTTCGCCGATGAAGCAGATTCTGCGTCGATCAAAGCGCTCGCCGGCGTGGAACACCGATGACCCGGCCCAAGCCGCCCGCCTACAGGATCTGGTGACGTTGGACGGGCAGTTCACCGAGCTGTCCCAATAGCGGGGTACGCAAGCGGTTCGGTGAGGCCGTTCACGCGCGGGAGTGGCGCCCCTTGCTCGACCTCGTATGTGGCTCCGCGCAACTGGGGACTTCCGTCGTCAAGCCTGCCTGCAAACCGTGATGGACCAGTTCCAGCAGAATGCTTTCGAACTGCCTTCGGCAACATGCCGTGAGATCCGCATACCGGCCGCTACGATTCGGCATTGCGCGGAAACGCTCAGCGCCGCAAACGGGTTCGTCGGGAGCGCGGAAGCGTTCGAATTAGGGGGATATGAGATGGACGAATCGGTCGAACTGGTGCGCGCAGAGTACGACGCGGTGCCGTACGAGTCGCATGCCTTTGCGCAGTCGGCGCCTGGGCACCTCGCCGCAGTGGCCTACATGTTTGGGCTGGACGCGCCGGCCGTCTCCACCGCGCGCGTGCTGGAGATCGGTTCTTCTGCCGGGGGCAACTTGATCCCCTTCGCTGCATTCAATCCCCAAGCGCACGTGGTGGGCATCGATCTGTCGCAGGTGCAGGTTGACCAGGGCCGAGCACGTGTAGAGGCCCTGGGCCTGGAGAACCTGGAGTTGCTGCAGGGTGACATCGCCGCCATGGATCTGTCGACGCTGGGGAAGTTCGACTACGTCATCTGCCACGGCGTATACAGCTGGGTGCCGGACAGTGTGCAGGACGCGATCCTGGCAGCAATCCAGGAGATACTGGTGCCCGAGGGCGTGGCCTACCTCAGCTACAACACGTATCCCGGCTGGAAGGCCAAGGAGATCGTCCGCGATGCCATGCTGATGCGCGGTTCCGGACGGGGGACGCCGGACGAGCGACTGAACCTTGCTCGCGGCATGATCGACTTCCTGGAGAAGGTGGCCCCGGCCGACAGTGTTTTGAGCAAGGCGGTCGCCGAATACAAGACGATCGCCGCCAATTCGAGGGACGACTACCTGACCCATGAGTATCTGGAGACGTTCAACTCACCGTGCTATTTCCTCGAACTGCTCGATTCCGCTGGTGAACACGGTTTGGCGTATCTGGCCGAGGCGCAGCCCCCGATCATGTTCCCCGCGAATTACGGTGACGAGGTGTCGGCGCCACTGCTCCAGGAATGCGGTCACAGTCAGGTGCTTCTGGAGCAGTACCTGGACTTCGTGGTCAACCGCCCGTTCCGGCAGACGCTGTTGGTACGCGCGGACCGCGCCTCCCAGATCAGTTACCGGCTGGACCCGAGCCGTTTCGGCCGGCTGCACTTCGCCGCGTGGATGCCGCCGATCGACGGGGAGACGCGGCTGGATGACTCAGCCCAGGAGTACGGCGAACCGGGCGCGCTGACGATTGTCACGCAGAGCGCGGACGCCAAGGCGGCACTCGATGCGCTTAGTGCCCGTTTTCCGGGGACCTTGTCACGCCCGGAGCTGCTCGATGCAGCACGAGCACGGCTCGCGGCCGCCGGCTTGGAGCCCGCGGCCAACCTTGAGGAGGTCATCGACAGCACGTTAGAGATTCTGATCCTCCGCGGACATACGCGCTACCGACTGGATCCGATGATGTCCGAGAACGCTTCCGCGCCGCTGCTCGTCGAGGAATCGGTCAGGCGAAACACTGAACTGACACGCGGGGACGTGCAAGCGGCTACGTTCAACGTCTGGCACGAGCCGGTGCCGATGACGCTTGTCGAGAGCCATCTGTTGCCGTTGCTTGACGGCACGCGGGATCGTGCTGCCTTGGAGGACGAACTGCTGGTCCTCGTGCGCAAGGACGTGATCCGGTTCGAGCGGGACGGCAGACTGCTTCTCGGAGCCGACGAGCTGCGAGGAGTCATCTCCGACCAGCTCGACGAGTTCGCGCAGCGTCTCGTGGGGATGAAGTTGCTGCGCCTCGACGAGATGTCAACCGCGTTGTGAGAGCGCCCAGGTATGCCCAGCGGCAGCTTTGCGGCTCTTCCAGAAACTGCACAGAGTTGAGCGGAACGGACTCAACCTTGACGGCGTTGTAGAACGCGAGAAGTATTTTCCTGAACGAAACGGAGGAGTCGTGGACTCGTTCAATCCGACCACGAAGACCCAGGCGGCGCTGACCTCGGCGTTGCAGGCGGCAACCGCCGCAGGCAACCCGGAGATCCGGCCTGCCCATCTGTTGATGGCGCTGCTCACCCAGCACGACGGGATTGCCGTGCCCCTGCTCGAGGCCGTCGGCGTGGACCCTGCGACCGTCAGGACCGAGGCCGCGAACCTCGTCGACCGTCTGCCGAAGGCCAGCGGCGCCAACTCGACGCCCAACCTCTCCCGCGAGTCGCTGTCGGCGATCACCGCGGCCCAGCAGTTGGCAGGAGAGATGGACGACGAGTACGTCTCCACCGAACACCTGCTGGTGGGCCTCGCCGGAGGTTCTGGTCGTTCCGCAGGCTCCACTCCAGCCGGCGACTCCGACGTCGCCAAACTGCTCACCGGACACGGTGCGTCGCCGCAGGCCCTGCGCGAGGCGTTCACGAAGGTGCGCGGCAGTGCTCGCGTCACCAGTCCCGACCCCGAGGGCACCTACCAGGCGCTGGAGAAGTACTCGACCGACCTGACCGCCGCTGCCCGCGAGGGCAAGTTGGATCCGGTCATCGGGCGCGACAACGAGATTCGTCGTGTCGTGCAGGTGCTGAGCCGTCGCACCAAGAACAACCCGGTGCTCATCGGCGAGCCCGGCGTCGGCAAGACCGCCATCGTCGAGGGGCTGGCCCAGCGCATCATCGAAGGTGACGTGCCGGAGAGCCTGCGCAACAAGACCGTCGTCTCCCTGGACATGGGGTCGATGGTGGCCGGCGCCAAGTACCGCGGCGAGTTCGAGGAACGCCTCAAGGCCGTCCTCGACGACATCAAGAACTCCGCGGGACAGGTCATCACGTTCATCGACGAGCTGCACACCATCGTGGGTGCGGGCGCCACCGGTGAGTCGGCGATGGACGCGGGCAACATGATCAAGCCGATGCTGGCCCGCGGCGAGCTCCGGATGGTCGGCGCTACCACCCTCACCGAGTACCGCAAGTACATCGAGAAGGACGCCGCCCTGGAACGCCGCTTCCAGCAGGTCTTCGTTGGCGAACCGTCGGTGGAGGACACCGTCGGCATCCTCCGCGGTCTGAAGGACCGCTACGAGGTGCACCACGGCGTGCGGATCACCGACTCGGCCCTGGTGGCCGCGGCGACGATGTCCGACCGCTACATCACGTCCCGCTTCCTGCCCGACAAGGCGATAGACCTTGTCGACGAGGCTGCGTCGCGACTGCGGATGGAGATCGACTCCCGTCCCGTCGAGGTCGACGAGGTCGAGCGCGTCGTGCGCCGCCTCGAGATCGAGGAGATGGCGCTGGAGAAGGAATCCGACGATGCCAGCAAGGATCGCCTGGAGAAGCTGCGCAGCGAGTTGGCCGACTACAAGGAGAAGCTGTCCGAGCTCACCACGCGATGGCAGAACGAGAAGGGTGCCATCGACGTCGTCCGCGACCTCAAGGAGCAGCTGGACCACCTGCGCGGCGAGTCCGAGCGGGCCGAACGCGACGGTGACCTGGCCAAGGCCGCCGAGCTGCGGTACGGCCGCATCCCGGAGATCGAGAAGAAGCTCGACGCCGCGCTCCCCACCGCGCAGGCGCAGACCGACGTCATGCTCAAGGAGGAGGTCGGGCCCGACGACATCGCCGACGTCGTCGCGGCGTGGACCGGAATCCCCGCGGGCAGGCTGCTCGAAGGCGAGACCGCCAAGCTGCTGCGCATGGAGGAGGAGCTCGGCAGGCGGGTCGTCGGTCAGAAGGCAGCCGTCACAGCGGTTTCTGATGCCGTCCGTCGCAGCCGGGCCGGGGTCGCCGACCCCAACCGGCCGACCGGCTCATTCCTCTTCCTTGGCCCGACGGGCGTTGGCAAGACCGAGCTGGCAAAGGCGTTGGCGGACTTCCTGTTCGACGACGAGCGAGCCATGGTTCGCATCGACATGAGTGAATACGGCGAGAAGCACTCTTCTGCTCGCCTCGTCGGCGCACCTCCCGGCTACATCGGCTACGATCAGGGCGGTCAACTGACCGAGGCGGTGCGGCGACGCCCGTACACGGTCGTGCTGTTCGACGAGGTCGAGAAGGCCCACCCCGACGTCTTCGACGTGCTGCTGGCCGTGCTCGACGAGGGCAGGCTGACCGACGGCCAAGGGCGCACGGTCGACTTCCGCAACACCATCCTCATCCTGACGTCCAACCTGGGCTCGGGCGGAACGGAGGAGCAGGTGATGGCGGCGGTGCGCGCGGCATTCAAGCCCGAGTTCATCAACCGCCTCGACGACGTGCTGATCTTCGACGGGCTCCAACCCGACGAACTGGTGCAGATCGTCGACATTCAGCTGGCGCAGCTGCAGAAGCGGCTGGCTCAGCGCCGGCTGCAACTGGAGGTGGCATTACCCGCCAAGAAGTGGCTGGCCGACCGGGGCTTCGACCCGGTGTACGGCGCGCGCCCGCTGCGGCGGTTGGTGCAGCACGCGATCGGCGACCAGCTAGCGAAGCTGCTGCTCGCAGGAGAGATCCACGACGGTGACGTGGTGCCGGTCAACGTTACTGCCGACGGCGAAGGCCTGATCCTGGGCTGAGTTCTCGGCCGAACAGACGCAAAGGTCCTCGACAATCGGCGTGTCGGGGGCCTTTTGCGTCTGCTCGCCATCAGAAGGCAGTGCTGGCGACGTCGGTCTCCTTGCCGACGAGCGCCTCGACGATCCGCGCTGCGACGGTGTCGGGGTCCAGGCCGGTCGGCAGCTTGGGTGGGTCACCGGCGATCGCCCGGCCGGCCAACCCCGTCTCGGTGTGGGGCGGTCGGACGTCGACGACGCGGATCTTGCGTCGCCTGGCCTCCCCGCGCACGGCGGTGAACAGTGCTGCCGTCGCGGCCTTGGCTGCCGAGTAGACGGCCATGTTGGGGAGCGGCTTCTCCGCCACCACGGCGCTGATGCCCAGGATCACTCCGCCAGGTTCCATCACCGGGAGCGCCGCGCGGACCAGTCGAAGTGGTGCGAGGAAGTCGATCAGGAGCAGATCGTCGACGGTGTCGTCGTCGATCTCGGTGAGTGCGCCGAAGGCCACCACCCCAGCCGCGATGACCATCCCGTCGAGCCGTCCGTGCCGCTCGACCGAGGCGGCCACGACCGACCGCGGGGCGTCCGGCTCGCGCAGATCGGCCGGCACGGCGTGCGCACCCTCGATTCCGAGGCCGGCCAGCGCGTCGCCCGAGCGACCGCTGACCGTCACGTCGGCACCGCGGTCGGCCAGCAGGCGCGCGATGCGGGAACCGAGGGCGCCGGTGGCGCCGACGACGAGGAAGGCCTTGCCGGATAGGTCGCTCACCCTGACCAGTGTGCGCGCTCACCCGGGCGAATTGGTCCGACGAGGCGTGACCGGTTCGTGATCCGTTCGAGTTCGGGCGAAACCCGTCCCAACCAGTAGGCTGGGGCGCAATGGTCCCGCTCTGGTTCACGCTGTCTGCACTCTGTTTCGTGGGTGCGGCGGTGTTGTTGTACGTCGACCTGGACAAACGGCGTGGGCTCGGCAGGCGGCGAAAGTCGTGGGCGAAGTCCCATGGCTTCGACTACGAGCACGAGTCGACCGAGATCGTGAAGCGCTGGAAGCGCGGCATCATGTCCACTGTCGGCGACGTTTCGGCCAAGAACGTGGTCCTCGGACAGATCCGTGGCGAGGCGGTCTTCATCTTCGACCTCGAAGACGTGGCGACGGTCATCGCGCTGCACCGCAAGGTCGGCACCAACGTCGTGGTCGACGTCCGTCTCAAGGACATCAAGGAACCGCGCGAGAGTGACATCTGGCTGCTCGGCGCCATCGGCCCGCGGATGGTGTACTCCACCAATCTCGACGCCGCACGCCGCGCGTGCGACCGCCGCATGGTGACCTTTGCGCACGCGGCGCCCGACTGCGCGGAGATCATGTGGAACGAGCAGCACTGGACGCTCGTCAGCATGCCGGTCACCAGCACCCGCGCGCAGTGGGACGAGGGCCTGCTCACCGTGCGTCAGTTCAACGACCTCCTGCGCGTGTTGCCGCCCATTCCGCAGCCGGGCCAGAGCGGAGCCGCCGGACAGGCGACCGCCAGGCGCGGTGGCTCGCCGAGTCGACCACTGGCGTCGCGTCCCGCCGAACTGCCCGCGGGTCGCACCGATGCGCCGCCTGCGCGTGGCGACGTCGGTAGATACACCCAGCAGCGCCCGCCGGTGCGCAATGGACGCCAGTCGCCGCACTACCAGCGCTAGGGTCCCTCAAGGCCAAGTACCCTGTCGGCATGTCTCGTCCCGTTGCACTCATCACCGGACCGACATCCGGATTGGGAATGGGATTCGCTCGTCGCTACGCCCTCGATGGTTATGACCTGGTGTTGGTCGCTCGCGACGTCGAACGGCTGCAACGGCTCGCCGCCGAACTGCACGACGAAGCCGGTGCCCACGTCGAGGTGCTGGCGGCTGACCTGGCCGTAGCCGCTGACCGCGCAAAGGTTGCCGAGCGGCTTGCGGCAGGTGTGCGAATCCTGGTGAACAACGCGGGATTCGGCACGTCAGGCGAATTCTGGAGTGCCGATCTCGAGGTCCTTCAGTCGCAGCTGGACGTCAACGTCACGGCCGTCATGCAGTTGACTCGCGCCGTGCTGCCACCCATGTTGGCCGCGGGTGCGGGCACGGTCATCAACGTGGCCAGCGTCGCAGGCCTGTTGCCGGGGAGGGGGTCGACCTATTCGGCGTCCAAGGCATGGGTGATCTCGTTCTCCGAGGGCCTGGCCAATGGTCTCGAGGGCACGGGCGTCGGCGTGCATGCGCTGTGTCCAGGGTTCGTCCGGACCGAGTTCCACGAGCGCGCGGGTATCGACATGGACGGCACCCCATCCATTCTCTGGCTCGACGTCGCCGACGTCGTGCGTGACTGTCTGGCCGGCGTGACCAAGGGGCAGGTCGTGATCATCCCGGGTCTGCAGTACAAAGCGCTCACCGCGGCGGGACGCCTGGTGCCGCGGAGCCTGGTGCGGGCTGCGACGAAGGTGGTGGGCCGCGGCCGGGGGCGGACCTGAGTGCGTGCACTGCTCGCCGTGCTGTTGGCCCTGGTCACCGGAGCGGCACTCATCGCTGGCCGCGTTCGCGGTGGTCGGCACGCACGCCGCACTGTGGACGACCGGTGAGGGAGACCGACCGCCCGAGCCGCTCCGACCGTGACATCGAACCCGGCCCGACGGAGTGGCGGACCGCGCCCGGCGTGGGACCCTGGCCCGGACCGTTGCCGGACGACCCTCGTTACGACCGGGAGTTGCTGCGCGACGGTGACGCCCGCAACGTCGTCGACGCGTACCGCTATTGGACGCGCGAGGCGATCATCGCCGACATCGACACGCGGCGGCACCCGCTGCACATCGCGATCGAGAACTTCGGCAACGACGCCAACATCGGGGCCGTCGTCCGCACGGCCAACGCATTCGCCGTCGACACCGTACACATCGTCGGACGGCGTCGGTGGAATCGGCGCGGCGCCATGGTCACCGACCGTTACCAACGTCTACGGCATCACGACACCACCGCCGAGCTGCTCGCGTTCGCCGCTGACCACGGACTCGACGTGGTTGCGGTGGACAACGTGCCCGGAGCCGTCCGCCTCGAGCAGACGCGCCTACCACGAAACTGCCTCCTGATCTTCGGGCAGGAGGGCCCCGGCATCACCGTCGACGCGCAGCGGGGCGCCACCGTAACGGTGTCCATCGCCCAGTTCGGGTCGACGCGCAGTCTCAATGCCGCGGTGGCCGCCGGCATCGCCATGCATGCCTGGATCGCGACGCATGCCGACACATCGCGAGCCTGGTAGGGCAGGATAAACGATATGGATCAGCTGTGGGCCAATCGTGCGGCCAGCGCAGAAGCCGCGATAGCCAAGCGGCACTGCCGACGGCTCTGGCGCCTTCCGGGCACGCAGCTCGGCGTGTGCACCTGGCCGCCCGCCAAGAAGGATCTCAGGTTCAGCAGCTGGAACTACTGGTGGCAGGCGCACCTGCTCGAATGCCTGGTCGACGCGCAGATGCGCGACCCGCGGCCCGAACGCAGGGTGACGATCGAGCACCAGATCCGGGGACACCACTGGCGCAACACCGGGCGCTGGATCAACGACTACTACGACGACATGGCGTGGTTGGCGCTCGCCCTCGAACGTGCGGGCAGCCAGGCAGGCGTCGAGCGGCCCAAGGCTCTCGACAAGCTGGCCGACCAGTTCCTCAACGCCTGGGTGCCGGAGGACGGCGGCGGCATCCCGTGGCGCAAGCAAGACCAGTTCTTCAACGCACCAGCCAACGGACCCGCCGGCGTCTTCCTCGCGCGCTACGACCGGTTGCGCCGCGCCCAACAGATGGCCGACTGGATCGACGAGACCCTGATCGACCCGGATACCCACCTGGTGTTCGACGGCATCAAGGGCGGCTCGATGGTGCGCGCGCAGTACACCTACTGCCAAGGCGTCGTCCTTGGGCTGGAGGTCGAACTCGCCGCCCGCACGAAGGACACCCGACATCCCGAGCGTGTGCATCGACTGGTCAACGCCATCGCCGACAACATGGCACCCGGCGGCGTCATCCAGGGGGCGGGTGGAGGCGACGGCGGCCTCTTCAACGGCATCCTGGCGCGGTACCTGGCGCTGGCAGTCAACCTGCTGCCCGAGGACACCCCGGAGGGCACCGCGACGCGTGCCACCGCCAGGGAACTTGTCCTGAAGTCGGCCCAGTCGGCATGGGACTTCCGGCAGATCGTCGACGGGCTCCCGCTGTTCGGCGCTTTCTGGGACCGCAACGCCGACCTGCCCAGGGCCGGTGGCATGGACGCGCAGTTCGTCGAGGGTGCGGTCAGCGCCTCCGAAGTCCCTGAGAAGGACATGTCGGTACAGGTGTCGGGCTGGATGCTGATGGAGGCTGCCCACACGGTTGCCGACGAGACACCCGCCGGTCAACTCACGTTGGACGTCGACGCAACGGAGTGACGGCCTCGCTAGCCGGTCAGTTCGATCGCGAGGTCGGCACCGGTAGCGGCGACGACGTCCGCCTCGGTGACACCGGGGGCCAGTTCGCGCAGTATGAGTCTTCCGTCACCCGGTACGTCGATGACACACAGGTTGGTGATGATGCGATCGACGACGCCCTGGCCGGTGAGCGGCAGGCTGCAGGTTTCGACGATCTTCGGGTTGCCCGCGCGGTCCGTGTGTTCCATCAGCACG
>JBBRTH010000031.1:0-68764 GCA_038244615.1 Mycobacteriales bacterium
CGGGGTGGGGATGTCGTGCACGGTGACCAGGGCGGTGGGGGCGCACAGGGTGGGGAACAGGTAGGCGCTGCCGGGGTGGGTGACGTAGGTGTCGCCGGCCGGTGACGTCCAGATGACCGTGGCGTCGGGGAGTTGTCGGTCGCGCCAACCCCAGAACGTCTTGATCAGATGATGTGTTCGGCACAGTGTCTTGAGGTTGGCGGCGTGGGTGGGTCCGCCGTGCCCGTGCGGGACGGTGTGGTCCACATCGCAGCGGGTGCCGGGGTGGCTGCAGCCCGGGAAGCGGCACGTCAAGTCCCGGGCGCGGACGTAGTCGGCCAACGCCCGCGACGGGGTGTACCCCGACTCGGGGAGCGCGTCGCGCGGATGAACCAGGGGGCGTAGCCGGGCGGCGCGGGCCAACTCGGCGACCAACTCCCCCGGGATCAGACCCTCGAAGCCCAGCATCGCCCCCGGCGCCACACCGGTGCCGTCGAGGGTGGCTTGTTCGGCGATGACGTGGATGACCACCGCACTGGCCGCGGTCCCGCCGGCCGGGCAGTCGGGGGATCCGCAGCGGCAGCCCAGTCGGTCTCCGCCGGCGGCGAGCACCCCGAACGCGTCGGCGCGGCGTTCGGCGATGGTGCGGGGATCGGCCTCACAGACGGTCTGAGCCAGGGCGGTCAACCGCTCGCTGACGGCGTGGGCGTCCGGGGCGAACAGGGTGGCGTTGATCTCGGACAGGCCGTTGTCGACGTCGCCCATCACGACCTCACGCCCGGCGATCCGATCCTTGCGCCGGCGCACCGCATCCAGATCCTTGCCGGCCACCACCTTGTCGATGCGCGCCGCCAACTGACCGCGACCCAGCGAACCCCAGCGCGGCGCCTGCACGGACAACCGTTGATCGACCTCGGTCAGGACGTCGTCGTCGTCGATCAGCCCGGTCCGGAACACACAGGTGCGGAAGGTCGCTTCGTCGATGTCCCCGGCGATCAACGCCCGCCCCAGCATCGGCAACTGTTCGCGCATCGCGCGGGCGTAACGCAGGTGACTGGCCGCCAGACCACGCGAGATCGACAACGCCGCCGAGACTTCTGCGCACACGGCGTCCTCGGCGTCGATGGCCCAGTCCGCGGTCTCCTCGGATTGCGAGCGGCGCAGGGCGAACAGTTCCCCGATCGCGGAGAGTCGCTCCCCGGCCGCGCACGCCTCGGCCCGCGCCGCGGAGCACACCCGCTGCACCAACGACACCGGAACACCACCCGAATCGAACATGCATTCGAGCTTAAACCCACCCACCGACAAACGAAAGAGCGCCGTTCAGCCCCTGTGGATGAAACCGTCCAGCTCGGCGATCGACCACGGCGGGGAGTCGTGATGATCGCGATACGCGAGCATGCTCGGCGTGGGCCGCGCGAAGCCGCCGACGAAACCCCCTGCGGCGATGAAGATCTGACCCGTCACGTCCTTGGCCTCATCGCCGACCCGATAGGCGTACGTCGGCGCGGCGTACTCGGGCGGCGCCGCGTCGAGCGCTCCCCGCATGCTGACGTCATCGAGCAGACCGCGGCGATTGAGGTCGGCGATCTGGGCCTCGTAGTCGGTGCCGGTTGACAACCTCGTCTTGGCGCCGGGGCAGACGACGTTCGCGCGCACGCCCTTGGACTTCAACTCGGCGGCGATCGCCAGCGTCAGTCCGTTGACGGCCCCCTTGCCCGCCGGATAACCCGTCCCGCCGTAGTCGCCGAGAAATGCGAACGAGCTGGTGTTGACGATCGCACCCCCACCTTGAGCGACCATCTTCGGTGCGGCCGCCCGGCATGTCTCGAACACGGTGCCGAGATGCCCTTCGATCAGGTCGCGGAACTCGTTGGAGCTCACGTTCAGGATCGACGAGCCAGCCGGCTCAGCGGTTCCGGCGCAGTTGATCAGGGCATCGATGCGACCGAATTCGCCTACGCACGAGTCGATCAGGGCGTCGGCGGTCGTCGGGTCCGAGGGTGAGCCCGGGTATCCGACGGTGCGGCCCCCAACACGCGCAACGGCTTCCTCGACCGCATTGGGGTGGCGGCCGTTGATCACTACTCCAAAGCCCTGGGACGACAGCAGTTCGGCGACGGCGAGTCCGATGCCGCGCGAGCCACCGACGACGACGGCTCCCTGCCTGGCTCCGACGGTCAGCCGTCCTCCTGGCCAAACTGCATGGCGTCCATGTTCCAGTAGCCCCGCAGGTTGGTGATCAAGCCCGCGTCGTTCACCCGGTAGGTGAAGACGCCTCGAACCGCCGCCGTGAAGCCGTTCGGAAACGTGGTGTGCAGCACCAGAATGTAGGCAATCTCGGCCGGTGAGCTCGACGGAAACGTCTCTTCGCGGGTGACGGTCAGCTGGTTCGGCCCGATGTTCGCGTCGTAGAACGCCGCGACGGCCTCCTTGCCGCGCACGCCGCTGCCATCGGGATTGGTGACGGACTCGCCGATCGGATCCTCGATGACGACGTCGTCGGCCATCAGGGCCAGCCAGCCCTCACGGTCACCCGACTGGACGCAACGCCACGAGGCTTCCGATGCGACGAGCACGGGGGACTGCTCGACTGTCTCCTGGGACACGGGTTACCTGTCGGCGTCGCTGTAGCGGATGACGCCGCGGATGTTGCGGCCCTCCAGCATGTCCTTGTAGCCGTCGTTGATCTGCTCCAGCTGGTACTGCCGAGTGATCATGTCGTCGAGGTTGAGCTTGCCCGCCTTGTACATCGACAGCAGCTGCGGAATGTCGAAGTGCGGATTGCCACCACCGAAGATGGTGCCCTGCAAGCGCTTCTGCATCAGGGTCAGCATCGCCAGATTCAGGTTGACGCTGGTGTCCAGCAAGCTGCCGATGGCGGTCAACACGGTGGTGCCGCCCTTGGACGTCAGGTTGACGTAGGTGTCGACATCGGCGCCCTTTAGCTCGCCGACCGTCACGATGACCTGCTTGGCCATCAGGCCGTGGGTAGCCTCGGCAATCCCGGCGAAGGCCGCGTCTGTGTCCGGGTAGGCATGCGTGGCACCGAACTTCAGCGCCGCGTCCCGCTTCCACTCAACGGGCTCGATGACGAAGATGTCGCGGGCCCCGGCGTTGACGGCGCCTTGGACCGCCGACATGCCGACGCCGCCGACGCCGATCACCAGGACGTCGTCACCGGGACGGACGTCACCGGCCTTGACGGCTGAGCCGTAGCCGGTGGTGACACCGCAGCCCACGAGGCACGCGACCTCGAAGGGGATCGACGGGTCGATCTTCACCACTGAACTCTTGTGCACCACCATGTAGGGACTGAACGTGCCGAGCAGCGTCATCGGGAAGACTGGCTGGCCCTTGGCCGTGATGCGGTGGGTGCCGTCGGACACCGCCTGGCCGCCGAGCAGTCCGGCGCCGAGATCGCAGAGGTTGCGCATTCCGGCCTGACAGGATGGGCAGGCACCGCACGACGGGATGAAGGACAGCACGACGTGGTCACCGGGCGCGATGTCCTCGACACCGGGGCCGACCTCGGTGACGATGCCCGCGCCCTCGTGGCCGCCGAGCACCGGGAAACCGGCCATCGGAATGTCGCCGGTCACCAGGTGGTGGTCGGAGTGGCACATCCCGGACGCTTCCATCTGGATCTTGACCTCGTCCTTGACGGGGTCGCCGATCACGATCTCCTCGATCGACCAAGGCTGGTTGAACTCCCAGATGAGAGCACCTTTTGTCTTCATCGGTACGTGCCTTCCGCTAGATCCAGTGAGCCCAGACTAGAGCCATTAGTTACGTGCGTCACAAGCACCCCCAAGCAACCGCTTGGCCGGGAGCTCACCAGATCGGAACGGGGCTTTCGCCCAGCGGGTAGTAGCCGGGGAGCTTCTCTCCGGCGATGCTGCGCTCGATGCGCTTCTGCATGGTCGGGGTGAGGTCGCCGGATTCGATGAGCTTGACGAACGCCTTCTGCACATGACCGAAGTCGAAGAAGTCGCGCTGCCACTCGATCAGTAGCTGGTCGTTGAGCCGGAACCAACTGCCGCCGATGCCGTAGATCTCGTCGCGGGTACCGTCGCTTTTGTTGGCGACCTGCTTCCAGAAGCCCACGATTTCGCCGAGCTTCTCGTCTATGAGTACCTTCTGATACTCGTAGACCCAGTTCTCCAGGCCTTCCATCTCCAAGCCCAGTGCGACATCACGGATCTCATCCTTGCCGATGCACATCACGTCTTCCTTCGGCCCGATGTTCCAGCCGTAGGTGGCGTCATCGGTGTAGAACTCTGCCAACAGCTTCCAGTCGCCCGCGGCCTCGCCGCCGCGGTTGGCCTGCAGCCACCGCTCGACCCAATCGTCCAGTTCTGCACGGGTAAACGACGCCATTGTCTATTCCTTCTCTCTAATCAGGAGCGCTTGGGTAGGGCACATCTCAACGGCCCGCTCGATCTCGTCGCGGGCGTCGTCTGGTGGCTCGGCGTCGAGGATCTCGACCTTGCCGCGCCTGGGTACTCGAAAGTAGTCCGGTGCCTCGAGCTCACACATCGCGTGGCCCTGGCACAGATCCAGGTCCACTTCCACCCGAAATGCCACGGTTCAGTCCTTGCGCTTGCGGTAGCGCACCTTTGCGGGCCGATCGAGCTGCACCACCATCTTCGTATGGTCGTTGCGATAGGTGTCTGCGGGTTGCGCCATCTCGAACTCGTACTCGCGCAGCAGGACTGAGAAGATCGCCTTGATCTGCATGGTGGCGAATGCGGCGCCGACGCAGCGGTGGCGCCCCGCCCCGAACGGGATCCACGTCCAGCGATTCACGACGTCGGCCTGCTCCGGCTTGTTGTAGCGATCCGGATTGAATGCGTCGGGGTCGGGGAAGTCCTCGGGGATCCGATTGGAGATCGCGGGAGAGGCGGCGACGAAGTCACCCTTATGGATGGGGAAGCCCTCGACCTCGAACTCGCCTTGCGCAACCCGCATGAGGATGATCAGCGGCGGGTGCAGGCGCAGAGTTTCCTTGACCACGTTGTCCAGCAACGGAATCTGGCGCAACGCATGGAAACTGACTTCCTGGCCGTCGGCGTACAGCTCCTCGAGCTCGGCGACGATGTCGGCGTAGACATCGGGGTGGCGGAGCAGTTCGATCAACGTCCACGACGAGGTGCCCGAACTGGTGTGGTGGCCGGCGAACATCAGCGAGATGAACATGCCGCTGACCTCGTCGGCCGAGAATCGGGGGGTGCCGTCTTCGTCCTTGATCGACACCAGCACGTCGAGCATGTCGCGATCCGCTTTGTCCTTCGGCGGGTTGGCGATGCGGCCGTCCATGATTTCCTGAACCAGAGCAACGAGTTTCACCCGAGACTCGTCGCGGATCCGGAAACTCTCGATGTCCAGGTAGGGATCGACGTAGCACAGCGGGTCGGTTCCCCGCTCCAGTTCGTGGTAGTACTGCGCGAACCGACTGTCGAGCTGCTCGCGGAACTTCAGTCCGATGAGGCAGGCCGTCGAGGTGTAGATGGTCAACTCCGAGAAGAAGTCGAGCAGTTCGATCTCACCTTCATCGCCCCAGTCGGCGATGATCTTCTTGACTTCGTTCTCGATGGTCGCCGCGTGACCCTTCATCTGTTCACCGCGCAGCGCCGAGTTGTGCAGCATTTCCTTGCGCCGCTCGGGGCTGGCGTCGAACACCACGCCCTCGCCGAAGATCGGCGTCATGAACGGGTAGGCCTCGGCCTGGTCGAGATCTTCGTCGCTGGAGCGGAAGAAGAACTCATTCGCCTCTGCGCCCGAGAGGAACACGACGTGCTTGTCCACCAGCTGGAACCAACCGACGTCTCCGCATTCCGTGCGGATGCGGTTCATCAGCGCAATGGGATCGGTGCGGAACTCCTCGAGGTGTCCGTATTCCTCCTCGCCGCCGGAAACTCGTCGGACCACCTTGGTTGCCGTAGTTGGTGTTTCAGTCATGAAGTCAGGTTCTCCTCGTTCAGGATGAGTCGTTGGCGGTCCCCGGGATCGGTGGCCAAGGGGGCCTCCGGCTGAAGTTCCATGTTCGCGATGAAGCCACCCCGCGGTGTCTCTGCGACAAAGGCGATGGCGCGCGCCAGATCGGAGGCGCGCAGGAAGTAGTCGTGTCGGGCCTGGCCCCACTTGGCCCAGTCCTGCAGCGCAGGGCCGATGGCCTCGGCGGGCAGGCTCCAGCCCATCGAGGTCTTCGTCGGGCCGGGGTGGACGATCGACGCACGAACCCCGGTGCCTTCCAGCTCCATCTGATAGTTGGTCACCATCGCGACCAACGCAGCCTTCGCAGCGCCGTAGGCGCCCATGTGGGGACGCTGCCGCAGGGCGACGTCGGACCCGACGAAGATCAGATCGCCACGTTGGCGCTCGATCATGCCCGGTAGCACTGCGCTGGCGAGGCGGTTGGCCCCGACGACATGGATCTGCAGCTGTGAGTTGAAATCTTCGGAGCTGATCTCTGCCAACTTGCCGAAGTAGGTATCACCGGCACCCGCCACTAGTACCTCGATGTCCCCGAGCGCGTCAATGGCACTGGCCACGAACGACTTCACTGAGTCGGGGTCGGTAACGTCGAGGTGCAATCCGACGGCTTCGCCGCCGTCGGTGCGGATCTTCCCGACGAGGTCGTCGAGCTTCTCGACGCGGCGGGCGCCGAGGGCGACGGGGAAGCCGCGGGAGGCGAGATCGAGCGCGGTGGCCTCACCGATGCCGGCGGAGGCGCCTGCGACGATGGCCGGTCTGCGGTCGGGGAGTGGCGCGAAACGTGGCATCAGCGAACCTCCAGACTCATTGGCAGATGGGCGAACCCGCGGACGTTGCTCGAGTGCACACGGACCGAGTTGGCTTCGTCCACCTCGAAGCCGCGGATGCGCGTGAAGAGTTCGGCCAGCGCGACCCTGGCCTCCATTCGGGCTAGGTGAGCGCCGAGGCAGAAGTGCGCACCGCTGCCGAAGCTCTGGAGTTTGGCGCCGATGTCGCGGCCAATGATGAAGTCGTCCGGGTTCTCGAACGCCCGCTCGTCGCGATGTGCCGAACCGGGCAGAAGCAA
Source organism: Mycobacteriales bacterium (assembly GCA_038244615.1). Classification (GTDB taxonomy): domain Bacteria; phylum Actinomycetota; class Actinomycetes; order Mycobacteriales; family Mycobacteriaceae; genus Mycobacterium. The sequence continues at coordinate 7,043 of JBBRTH010000031.1, forward strand.
CAGCACGTCGCCGTCGGGAATGGTGGTGTCATACAGGGTGAGCTCGCCGGAGACCATGCGGGCCAGGATCTGGCTGGAGGTGTCGTATCGCAGTGTCTCCTCGACCCACAGGGGGACGCGGCTCAGATCTTCGTAGATCGGGCTGAGCTGGTCCGGGTTCTCGTGGCCCCAGAAGGCCGCGTTGGCAAGGAGTTTCGTGGTGGTCTCGTTGCCGGCGATCACCATCAGGAACATGAAGCCGATGATCTCGTCGTCGGTGAGCCGGTCGCTGTCGATCTCGGCCTCGAGCAGGGCGGACGTCAGGTCGTCGGACGGCTTCTTGCGGCGCTCGGCGACCATCTCCTGGTAGTAGACGATGAGGTTGAGCGACGCTTCGATCGCTTCGGCCGGCACGTCGGTGACACCGTCCTCGCGGTGCATCACACCGTCGGCCCACGCCCGGACCCGGTCGCGATCGGGCACCGGCACGCCCATCAGCTCGGAGATGACGTCCATGGGCAGCTTGCCTGCGAACTCGCCCACGTAGTCGACGACACCGCCCTTGGCCTTCTCGACCATGACGTCGAGGTGCTGCACGGCGATTTCCGTGACGCGGGGCTCCAACTCGCGGATCCGGCGTGGGGTGAAGCCCTTCGACACCAGCGTCCTCAGCCGCAGGTGGCCGGGGTCGTCCATGGCCAGGAACGACATGGTCTTCGACGCGTGCGGTCCGCGTGAGATCGGGTCGAGCGACACGCCTTCTCGGTTGGACAGCGTGGTGCTGTTGCGGAAGCCCTGCAACACGTCATGGTGTCGTGACAACGCCCAGAAGCCGAGTTCTGCGTTGTGGTAGAGCGGTGCCTCGTCGCGCAATCGTTTGTAGTACGGGTACGGATCCTCGTGGAAGTCGTAGTCGTACGGGTCGAGCAACGGTGGTGCGGTTGGCCTCATTGATCATCTCCGAGTATGAGGCCGACGACGTAGCTGAGTCGGTCGGCGATCTGGTGGTAGGTGAAGACGCCGCTGCCTGCGTTGACCAGGGCGCCGAAGAACGTCATCTCCAGGGCCGCGACGATGCGCGAATCGGTGTCCGGTCCGGCCGCGGATCGGACGCGGCGGTGGATCTCGCCGCCGATGCGGTCGCGAACGCGGCGAACGGTGGGATCGGCGCCTGCCAGAAGGGCCGTCGTACAGGCCGCCGCCAAATCGGGTTCGTCGGCCACCGTGAGGACCATGCTCCGCAGTGCCTGCTCGACGCGAGCCGGCATCCGCTCGTTAACGTCGGTGAAGTACGGCACCTGCTGCAGTAGGTCGAGGTAGATCTCCGCGATCAGGTGGTTCTTGGACGAGAAGTAGGTGTAGGCCGTGGCCGGTGCGACCTTTGCCCGCGCTGCGACGGCGCGCACCGTCAGGTCGGCGTAGGAAGATTCGCGGAGCATCTCCAAGCCTGCGGTGAGCACCTTGCGAAAGGTCTCTTCCTGTCGTCGATTCCGTGGCGACTCGTTGGGGGCCTCGTCGGGCTCCCCTGTGACTGCGAACACGGCATCACTGGACACATGTCCAAGTTATCGGACGATCCTGGCGCGCGGCAAGCGGCGAGCAGATACTTGCACTAAATAGCAGCTAGAGCGGGTTGCCGCGTACTGCTCGATACCGCACCCTTGCCACGCCCGCGCGGGTGAGGTTATGGTTCGATTAATTGCAGTCGGACAGTTGTCCAGGTAAATGAACGGGAGTTCGAATGGCACTTTTGGGCGATCGCGACAGTCGACTGCTCGTCGACGGCAAGCTCATCGCGGGCAAGGGAGGCACGTTCCCGACGGTCAACCCGGCGACCGAAGAGGTCTTGGGTTTCGCGGCCGATGCCACGGCGGACGACATGGATTCGGCGATCGGTGCCGCCCGGCGCGCCTTCGACGACACCGGCTGGGCGACGAACGTCGACCTTCGGGTGCGCTGCATACGTCAGCTGCAGAAGGCGATGCGCGATCACGTCGAAGAGTTGCGGGAACTGACGATCGCCGAGGTGGGTGCCCCGCGGATGCTGACGTCTGCCGCCCAACTCGAGGGCCCGGTCGAGGATCTGAGCTTCTGCGCCGACACCGCGGAGTCCTTTCAGTGGACCACCGACCTCGGCATCGCCTCGCCCATGGGCATGAAGTCCCACCGGACGATAGCCAGGGAGGCAATCGGCGTGGTGGGCGCCATCACGCCGTGGAACTTCCCGCACCAGATCAATCTCGCGAAGATCGGCCCGGCGTTGGCGGCGGGAAACACGTTGGTGCTCAAGCCCGCTCCCGATACGCCGTGGGCTGCAGCGGTGCTTGGCGTGCTGATCGTCGAGCACACCGACTTCCCTGCGGGTGTGATCAACATCGTCACCTCCAGCGACCACGGCGTGGGTGCGCTCCTGTCGAAGGATCCGCGCGTCGACATGGTCTCGTTCACCGGGTCGACGAACACCGGCCGCGCAGTGATGTCCGACGGCGCGGCCACGCTCAAGAAGGTGTTCCTCGAACTCGGCGGAAAGTCGGCGTTCCTGGTGCTGGACGACGCGGATCTCGCTGGGGCCTGCGCGATGTCGGCGTTCACCGCGTCGATGCACGCCGGGCAGGGTTGCGCGATCACGACGCGACTGGTCGTCCCCCGAGCACGCTACGACGAGGCGGTAGAGGCCGCGGCGGGAACGATGGCCGGACTCAAGCCGGGCGACCCCAACGATGCGGGAACGATCTGCGGGCCGGTCATCTCGGCGCGGCAGCGGGACCGCATCCAGGGCTATCTGGACTCCGCGATCGCCGAGGGCGGCAGGTTCGCTTGCGGCGGTGGAAGTCCCGCCGATCACGAGATCGGGTTCTTCATCGAGCCGACGGTCATCGCGGGCCTCGACAACAGCGCCAAGGTGGCGCGCGAGGAGATCTTCGGTCCGGTCCTGACCGTGATCGCTCACGACGGGGACGACGACGCGGTACGCATCGCGAACGACTCACCATTTGGCTTGTCCGGCACGGTGTTCTCCGCCGACGATGAGCGTGCGGCAGGAATCGCAGCCCGAATGCGCGTCGGCACGGTCAACGTCAACGGCGGGGTCTGGTATTCGGCGGACATGCCGTTCGGTGGCTACAAGCAGTCCGGCATTGGCCGGGAGATGGGGCTCGCTGGATTCGAGGAGTATCTCGAGACCAAGGCGATCGCGACGTTGGCGAACTAAGGAGATCAGGTGGCACCCTACGGAGATCAGTTCAAGGACAAGGTAGCCATCGTCACGGGTTCGGGCGGTGGCATCGGCCAGGCCTACGCGGAGGCTCTCGCGCGCGAGGGCGCGGCGGTGGTGGTGGCCGACATCAACACCGAGGGTGCTCAGAAGGTGGCCGATGGGATCAAGGGCGAGGGCGGGACGGCGCTCGCCCTGCGCGTGGACGTCAGTGATCCCGAGTCCACCAAGGAGATGGCGGCTCAGACGTTGGCCGAGTTCGGTGCCATCGACTACCTGGTCAACAACGCGGCGATCTTCGGCGGAATGAAACTCGACTTCCTGGTCAGCGTCGACTGGGAGTACTACAAGAAGTTCATGAGCGTCAACCTCGACGGTGCGCTGCTATGCACCCGTGCGGTGTACCGCAAGATGGCCAGGCGCGGTGGCGGCGCGATCGTCAACCAGTCCTCGACCGCAGCATGGCTGTACTCGAACTTCTACGGACTGGCCAAGGTCGGCATCAATGGTCTGACCCAGCAGCTGGCCACCGAGCTCGGTGGCCAGAACATCCGGATCAACGCAATCGCGCCGGGGCCCATCGACACCGAGGCGAACCGGACCACGACGCCGCAGGAGATGGTCGCCGACATCGTGAAGCGGATTCCGTTGTCACGCATGGGAGAACCGGAAGACCTGGTCGGCATGTGCCTGTTCCTGTTGTCTGATCAGGCCAAGTGGATCACTGGCCAGATCTTCAACGTTGACGGCGGACAGATCATCCGCTGATGAGCGCTTGCGCGAAGAGCAGAGGACGCTGATGAGCGAGCTCAAGCTGGGATACATCGGGCTGGGAAACATGGGTGCGCCCATGGCCAAGCGACTCGTCGAATGGCCGGGTGGGGTCACCGTCTTCGACGTCCGGACCGAGGCCATGACGCCACTGGCCGAACTGGGTGCGTCACTGGCCAACAGTGTCGCCGACGTGGCCGCTGCCGACATCGTCTGCGTGACCGTGCTCAACGACGCCCAGGTGCGCGAGGTGGTCGGCGAGCTCGCGGCACACGCCAAGCCGGGCACCGTGATCGCCATTCACTCCACGATCAGTCCGGAGACGGCGATCGAACTGGCGAATGATCTGCGAACCACAGGCATTCACATCGTCGACGCGCCGGTATCCGGTGGCGGCGGAGCGGCCGACAAGGGTGAGCTGGCCGTCATGGTCGGCGCCGATCGCGAGGTGTACGAGCGGATCAAGCCTGCGTTCAATCAGTTCGCCTCCATGGTGATTCACGCCGGCGAGCCGGGCGCGGGCACGCGAATGAAATTGGCCCGCAACATGTTGACGTTCACCGGCTATGCGGCAGCGTGCGAGGCGATGAAGCTGGCCGAAGCCGCGGGCATCGACCTTGCGCAGCTGGGTCGGGTGGTCCGGCACACCGATGCACTCACTGGTGGCCCCGGAGCCATCATGGTGCGGGAGAACATGGAGACGTTGGCCCCCGAACACTGGTTGTTCGGGGCGTTCACCCACACCCGCGGGCTGGGGGAGAAGGACCTGAGTCTAGCGCTCGGATTGGGTGAGACGGTGGACGTCGACCTGCCGTTGGCCGAGTTGGCGCTCAAGAACCTGGCGGCCGGACTCGGTGTTCCGCATAGCGCTTCGACGACGAAGGAGTAGCCATGGACGACCTGCGCCGCAAGGGCCTGGACAAGATGAACGAGGTGTACGGCTGGGAGATGCCGGACATGCCCGGTGACTACTTCGCTCTGACCGCGGACCATCTCTTCGGCACCATCTGGAGTCGACCTGGGCTTTCGATGCGGGAGAAACGGATGATGACGCTGACCTGTGTGACCGCACTCGGCATCACGGACCTGGCCGAAATCCAGGTCAACGCCGCGCTGAACAACGAGGAGTTCACGGAGCACGAACTCAAGGAGATGGCCATCTTCCTGACCCACTACCTGGGCTTCCCCCTCGGCTCCAAGCTCGACGGCGTCGTGACGAAGGTGGCCGGGCAGCGGAAGAAGGCGGCAGCGAAGGGCGGGGGGAAGGACACGGCAGAGGACAGGAAGGCCAACGTCAACGCCGCGCTGAACATGCACTCGGGAAGTTCCCTCGATGACGAGTAAGTACGCCGCGTTGTCGCGCGACGAGCTGGCGACCGTGGTGCCCGAGCTGCTGCTGATCGGTCAACTGATCGATCGGTCCGGGATGGCTTACTGCATCAGCGCGTGGGGTCGCGACGAGATGCTGCAGATCGCCATCGAGGAGTGGGCCGCATCCAGCCCGCTCTACACGAAGCGGATGCAGAAGGCGCTGAAGTACGAGGGCGTCGACGTCGTCACCATCTTCAAGGGCCTGCAGCTGGACATCGGTGCCCCGCCGCAGTTCATGGACTTTCGCTATACCGTGCACGACCGGTGGCACGGCGAGTTCCACCTCGACCATTGCGGTGCGCTGCTCGACGTCGAGCCGATGGGCGAGGACTACGTGCACGGCATGTGCCACGACATCGAGGACCCGACGTTCGACGCCACCGCGCTGGCCACCAACCGCAAGACCCAGGTTCGCCCCATTCATCGTCCCCCGCGGACGCCGTCGGATCGCAACCCGCACTGTGCATGGACGGTGATCATCGACGAGTCCTACCCGGACGTGCCCTTCATCCCGGCGATGGACGTCGTCGGCGCCAGTCGGGCGCACTCGTGTGAACTCGACCCGATCGATCCGAACGACGAAGGGATGGCCGACTATTCGGGCGCGCTGCTGTCCGACGTCGACTTTGGCGCCTTCTCGCATTCGGCACTGGTCCGCATCGCCGACGAGGTCTGCCTCCAGATGCACCTGTTGGTGTTGTCGTTCACGCTGGCGGTGCGTGCCCGCGCGAAGGGCGATGTGGCCCTTGAGGAGTCGATCCGGACGAAGCAGCTGATCGGCATCGCCGGGGTAGCCGCCGAGCGCATCCACCGGGCGCTGTCGCTACCGGGCGGCGTTGAAGGCGCCTTGCGAGTGCTCGAGCTGCACCCGCTGCTCAACCCTGCGGCGTACGTATCGGTTGACGTCGAGTCTGACTTCGTGCACGTGCGCAGTTCGCCTGCCTACGAGGACGGTGCCTGGATCTCGCTGGTCTCGCCGTTGGCGGACAAACCCCTGCAGGCCATCGTCCAAGCGGTCGACCCGCATCTTCGGGCTGAAATCACCGGCACCGAATCCGACTGGACCGTACGTGTAGTCGTAACAGACACTCCTGCAAAGGAACTCGGCGAAGTTGCGGTGTGCAAGTTCAGCGGCGGAGCGTCGTGGGCGTTTGAGGCACGGAAGTCGTTGCCGCTTACGGTGGTGTGAGGCCGCCTCCCGGCGACGTGAGCGCGCCACCGACCCAACGCCTGAGGTAGGCGCGTAGTACCTGGCCCGTTCGGGGCGGCCGGCCGGGGTCGATGACGAACGACTGGATGATCCGCAGCAGATGCTCGGCGAGTTCGTCGAGTTCCCCGTCGGAGAATCCGAGGCCCGTCCAGTCGACGTCGAAGCGGCGCATGAGGGCGTTGGCGAACTGGAGCGCCACGTCGGAGGTGACCGACTCGGTGTGCTCGCTGGCGCGGCCAGGCTTGAGCAACAGTCCGATGTGCTTGTCCTTCGGCAGCCATTCCACCGCTATGGCGATGGCCTCGGTGACGGCATCCACCGGATCGGTGATGCCGTGCAGATGCTCGGCGACCCGCTCGAGGAAGTCGTCGGCCGCGCGGACGGTGGCGGCGACCAACAGGGCGTCGGTGCTCGTGAAGTAGCGGTACACCGTCTGGCGGGTGACCCCGAGGGTGCGGGCGACGTCGGCGATGCTGACGTCGGCGCCGCGCTGGTCGATCGCCTGGCCCGCGGCGCTCAGAATTCGCGCGACGGCCTCGTCGTCGGTCGCGGGCGTGGATCCCGACCAGCCGTGGGTGCGCACGACGGAGATGTTAGCGGTAGGAGACCGACAACTCCTTGACGCCGTTGATCCAGCCGGAGCGAAGTCGTCGTGGTTCGCTGACTTCGGCGATGTCCGGAAGCTGATCGGCAAGCTCGTTGAAGATCAGCGTGATCTCCATGCGGGTTAGGTTGGCGCCGATGCAGTAGTGAGCACCGTTTCCGCAGAAGGCTAAGTGCGGGTGAGGATTTCGGTTGACATCGAAGTCGAACGGCTGATCGAAGACGGACTCGCCGAAGTTGGCGGAGCTGTAGAAGAGACCCGCCCGCTGGCGTTCCTTGATCGTCACGTCGCCGAACTTCACGTCGGCCAGAGCGGTGCGCTGGAAGCAGTGCACCGGAGTGGCCCAGCGGACGATCTCGTCGACCGCCGTTGCGGGCCGGTCCTTCTTGAAGAGCTCCCACTGGTCGGGGTTGTCGACGAACGCGAATTCGACGTCACCCAGAGGCTCTCCAGCCGCGCCGTTCACGTCTGCTTCGATCAGCCGGGTGACGATGTCGTCGGCCGGGCAGCGCCTACGTTCCTCGGCCATGTTGTACGCGTAGCCCATCAGCTCCGCATTGGCCATCGTCGGATCGGAGTCGACGTCCGGATCGTCGGTGTTCATGATGCAGTTGGTCCAGGGGAACAATTTCTCGCGGTCGGATTCGGGCACGCCGATGAGGTCGGCGATCGCGAGCAGCGGTAGTCGGGATGCCCCGAAGGAGGACGTCGGGATCGGTGAAGTCATACCCCTTCGGTAGGAAGGGGCAGCTGTCCTGCGTGGTCACGCCGAGACCATACGTTGCCGGATCAAGTGTGTGGCCAGGCGCGAAGGTTTATGGTTTGACCGTGCGCGTCCTCGTGATCGGATCCGGTGCCCGTGAACATGCGCTGCTGCTGGCGCTCCGTCGAGACCCCGCGGTCGAAGCGCTCGCCATGGCCCCCGGAAACGCGGGAACTGCGTCGATCGCCGAGCAGTACGACGTCGACATCACCTCGGGTGACGAGGTGGTCAGGCTGGCCAAACGCATCGCCGCCGACCTCGTCGTCGTTGGGCCCGAGGTGCCCCTGGTCCTCGGCGTGGCCGACGCCGTGCGCGCGGCCGGCATCGCCTGCTTCGGGCCGTCCAGGGAGGCCGCCCGCATCGAGGGTGCCAAGTCCTTCGCCAAGGACGTGATGGACGCGGCGGGTGTGCGCACCGCCAGGAACGAGATCGTCGACAACCCGGCACGCCTGGACGCCGCGCTGGGCCGGTTCGGGCCCCCGGCGGGTGATCCCGCATGGGTGGTCAAGGACGACGGCCTGGCCGCAGGCAAGGGCGTGGTGGTGACGGCCAACCGCGATGCCGCCCGCGCTCACGCAGCGAGTCTTCTCGACTCCGGCCGCCCGGTACTGCTCGAGTCGTTCCTCGACGGCCCGGAGGTGTCACTGTTCTGCGTCGTCGACGGCGAGACGGTGGTGCCGTTGCTGCCCGCGCAGGACTTCAAGCGCGTCGGCGACGGGGACACCGGACCCAACACGGGAGGAATGGGCGCCTACACGCCCCTGGCCTGGCTGCCCGACGACGTCGTGACGTCGATCGTCGACGAGGTGGTGAAACCCGTTGCCGCTGAACTCTTCAAGCGTGGCTGTGCCTTCTCCGGTCTGCTCTACGCGGGGCTGGCGATCACGTCCCGCGGGCCCGCCGTGGTCGAGTTCAACTGCCGCTTCGGCGATCCCGAGACCCAGGCCGTGCTCGCGCTGTTGGAGAGCCCGTTCGGGCAGTTGTTGTACGCCGCCGCCACTGGCGAACTGGCAGCCCAGCCGCCATTGCAGTGGAGCGACGGGGCCGCCGTGGCCGTCGTGCTGGCCGCCGAGAATTACCCAGGACGGCCCCGCGTCGGCGACGTCATCTCGGGTTCGGACGCACCAGGCGTGCTGCACGCAGGCACTTCCCGGCGCGACGACGGCGCCGTCACGTCATCGGGTGGACGGGTACTCTCGGTCGTCGGCACCGGCGCCGACCTCAACGCCGCACGCGAAGCCGCATATGGCCTGATCGGCGCGATCCGCCTGCCGGGCAGCCACTTTCGCACCGACATCGGGCTTGCGGCCGCCGAGGATCGCATCAGCCTCTCAACTTAGGAGACGAGAAGCGGGGCCATCCAGGCGATTTCGGCCGGAAGCTGCGAACTCCAGAACGCGCCGTCGTGCCCGCCGGGAGAGAACCCGCCGGAGGGTGGGCTAGGCAACTGCGCGATGTACTGCTTGGTGGCCGCATAGAACGGATCGCTGCCGCCGCAGTCGATCCTGATCGGAATCGACGCCAGGTTGGGCAGTCCCCACACGCTGTTGGCAGCGTAGTCGTCCGCCCCGTCGAACGCGCCGGGCGCCGTCCCCCCCGAGGACGTCCAGAGCGCCGGGCTCACCGCACAGATCGCCGCCGTCCGTGCCGGACCCAGCCTGGAGCCCAGAAGCAGTGCGCCGTAGCCGCCCATGGACCAGCCCAGGAAGCCGACGCGCGAGGTGTCCAGGCCCTGCGCGGCCAGCATCGGGATGAGCTCGTTGAGGACCATGGCACCGGAGTCCTCACCCGACGTCCGTGAATGCCAATAGCTGCCGCCACCGTCGACGGCCACGACGGCGAAGGGCGGGATGCCTGCTGCGACGGCTTGTGCGAGCCCCTGTTCGACGCCCCCCGCCATCACGCCCGCCGCATCCTGGCCCTTGCCGTGAAGCGCGATCACCGGCCGCAGCGGGCCGGTCTGGTTGGGCGGCCTGGCGATCGCCCAGTTGGTCGAGACGCCGCCGCGGGCGGCGGAGACGAACGACCCGGTGACGTACGTCGGCGCTGCCGTCGGAGGCGGTTCCAGAGGTGCCGGAGGAGACAGCGGGGCACCGATCCCGGTCATGGCGACGGGCGGCTGCGTCATCGGCGGCTGGCTCAGCGTCGAGCCCAGCGCGTACGCGCCTGCGGTACCCGCGGCGACGCCCACACCGAGTCGCAGAATCGCGCGACGGCTCAGGTCTGGCATGCGCGCCATCATGCCACTGGCGTCCTGAACGCCGACCAGGCGCCGGTGCACCACAACGCCCAGACGACCAACAGCGGCTGAAAGAGCAGTCGCACGCCTCGGGACAGATCGGAGTCGAGTCCGAAGGCGGAACTGTGGGTGACGAACTGCGAGATGTTGCCAGGAAAGACCAGAACGAAGAACGCCGCGACGACCCAGCCGATCTGAACGCGCCGTCGTCGCAGGAGCAGTACGGCGGCGCCCAGGCCGATCTCCACCACGCCCGAGGCGACGATGACGAAGGTGGCATTCAGCGGCAACCACGGTGGCACCTGAGCGTAGAAGGCGTCGCGGCCGAAGGTGAGATGACTGACCCCGGTGAATATCAATGCGGCACCGAGGATCAGCCGCGCGACGATGCGTGGGACGGATGAGTCGGCTGGGTTCGATGCGGGTGTGTCCACGGGTTCCGCCTTTCTGTGGAGAGCCTTGCAGTTGGCCGAAAGCCCGATGCCGTTGGGCCGTTGCTGGCAGCATGCAAGACGTGACGGCAGCGGTCACCCCCAAGGGTGAAAGGCGGCGGTACGCGCTGGTCAGCGCGGCCGCCGATCTGCTGTGCGAAGGCGGCTTCGACGCCGTCCGACATCGTGCCGTCGCCCGTCGAGCCGGGCTGCCGCTCGCGTCGACGACGTACTACTTCTCGTCGCTCGACGACCTCGTCGAGCGAGCCGTCGAACACGTCGGCACGCGCGAAGCCGAAACGTTGGATACCCGCGTCGCGGCGCTGTCGCGGCGCAAGCGCGGAGCCGAGTCGACGGCCGACGTCCTGGTCGATCTGTTGATCGGTGACGGGCCGGGCACGCGTGTCTCCGAACAATTGATCTCCCGCTACGAGCGTTACATCGCCTGTGCGCGCCAGCCGGGACTTCGCGACGTCCAGCGCCGCATCATGAAGCAGCGGACCCAGGCCGTCGTCGAAGTGGTGGAGCGTTCGGGAAGATCGGTGCGCGCGGAGTTGATGACGGCGCTGGTGTGCGCAGTCGACGGCGCGGTGGTCGCGTCCCTCGTCGGAGTCGGGGACGGTCCACGTGCCACGGCCCGCGCGACGCTCGTCGACGTGCTCGACGTCCTCGCACCCTTCGACTAGTTCGGCCGCGCTCGATTCGGGCTAACTTGGGTGGAATGAAGCTCACTGATATCACTGGTGTCATCGACGCCGCCCTCGACCGGTCCGTTCTGCTCGGCTACACGAAGATCGGATCCGGCCTGCGCAAGCGCTGGTGGCCGGCCGACCCGCCCGCCAAGGCGATGGCGGGAAAGCGCGTCGTCGTCACCGGGGCCACGGCCGGTCTCGGCGAGGCGATGGCGCAGTCCTTCGCCGAACTCGGTGCGACCGTGCACCTGCTCGGCCGCAACCCGGATAAGGTCAAGCACTCGGCGGGTGTGATCCGCGGTCGGGTGCCCGGATCGGTCGTGATCGACGAGGTGTGCGACGTCGGGGACCTCGACGCGGTACGGGCGTGGACCGACGATCTGTCCGGGCGCATCGACGTATTGCACGGACTGGTGCACAACGCGGGCATGATGCCGAAGGAGCGCGCCGAGACGCCGCAGGGCCACGAGCTGCAACTGGCCTGCCACGTGCTCGGGCCGCAGGTGATGACCGATCGGCTGCTTCCGCTGTTGCGCAATGCGGGCGGTGCTTCGGTCGTCTTCGTCTCCTCGGGCGGTATGTACAGCGCCCCCCTCGACGCTGACGACATGGAATCGACCCGAGGCGAGTACGACGGGGTCCGCGTCTACGCCAGGACGAAGCGCATGCAGGTGGTGCTCGCCGACGCATGGGCTGAGCGACTGACGGATGAGCGCTTGCGCGAAGACCATGGAGCGGGTGGCGACGTCCGCGTCGAGAGCATGCACCCGGGGTGGGCGAAGACGCCAGGCGTCGCCGAAGCCCTCCCGACGTTCCAGAGGTTCACCGGGCCGCTCCTGCGCGACGCAGGCGACGGTGGCGACACCGCGGTCTGGCTGGTCGCAACGCGTCCCCCGTCGCAGCCTCCGCACTTCTGGCACGACCGGGCGCAGCGGCCGACGACGTTCGGGTGGCAGCGACCGCAGGACCCCGCCGTGGTCGCGCGTTTCCTCGACGAGGTCTCGGCAATGACCGACACGACGCGCAATTGGGTTGCCCTGCGTGCTTGAACCGTCGCGCTAGCAGTACGTGCTGGCGATTGCCCTGGTGGTCCTCGGCATCATGCTGTTCGGGGTGACGCTGGCGATCAATCGGGCCGTCGGGACTAAGACGACACGGATCGTCGACGTCGAGGAACTGGACTCCGGGCCCAAATGGGCTATGTGCGGCAGGGCTTTAGGAGCGGGTTGCGAGGGCTCGAAACCACCTGACCGGGCTCGGCCCCAGGGATGAACTTGCGCCAGTCGCCGCTCACCATGGTGGGGCTGGGCACCACTCGGGTGCCGTCGGCGAAGTACGTCGTGGCGAGCACGACGCGTGCGGCGGTGGTGCGGTTCGCCCCCGCCGTGTGGAAGCAGTTGGCGGCATGGAAGCTGACTTCACCTGCCGCGAAAGGGCCGTTCTCGACCTGCACCGCCTGCGCACGAAATGCTTCGGACACTCCGCGGTCATAGGACGTGCCGTGCTTGTCGAACTCGAGTCCCGCAACCAGCTTCCCGACATCGGCGCCGCGGGCGAACGCCAGCGGACCCATGTCCCGTGGGGTGGGCTGCAACGGGATCCACGCCGTCAGCACGTCGGGCGAATCGAGCGGGAAGTGGTGGGCGTCGTAGTGCCAAGGGGTGCGCCCTGCGCCGGGTTCCTTCGACAGTGCGTTGTCGTGATAGAGCCGCACCTGCCGTGTCCCGAGTAAGGCCGCGCTGATGCCGCCGATCCGCGGCGACAACACTGCGGCGCGGACGAGATCGTCCTCCAGCCACATCATTTCGCGGCTCTGGAATCCGACCGTGTGATCGACCGCTTCGTCGAGCAACCTGCGCAGTCGGGCCCGCAGCCGCTCGACCGCGCCGGGGGTCAGTACATCGGGCAGCTTGATGAACGAGTCCGCCCCGAACTGCCGGATCTGAGTCTCGGTGAGCGGGTACGGCTCGGCGAGCTCCGCCGCGACCTCGTCGTCGGAGGGGAGCGGGCCGGGATCGTGCAGCGGCGGATCGACGAGTGGGCCTTGGGGGACGGGGTCGTCCGCGAGGGACATGTACCAGTCCCACCACTGGTCGTTGCCCCGGTCCCACTCGACGGCGACGTCGGATGCGGCACCCGCCGCGGTCGAGTCGGACAGGTACGGGTTGCGGATCATGGCTGCTGCCAGGTGATCACGTGCGCCTCGTGCCGGAATTCGTAGTCGCCGTCGTCACCTCGGCAGTCGGCGAGGTACTCGCCGAGCACCTCGCTGCTCTCCATCTGCTGCAGCGTCACCGTGTCGTCGAACGCGCAGCGTTGCAGAAATCCCTCGACGACGGCCCGGTCGGACGTCCCGGTGCCGTAGTGCAGCACCTGGACCACGATCGGCGCCCCGGCCGCACGCAGGGCAGAGGCGACCCCTTCGGCATCGGTGTAGGGCGTGGCATCGGGCGCGAACGACGCGCGGTAGGCGTCGTAGAAGGTCAGATAGTGCGAGCGTGACGACGCCTGCGCGACGACCCCAAATCCCCCAGGGCGAAGGGCGTTGACCATTCTGGCAGCGCCAGCGGCGAGCTCGTCGGGCGGTAGCGCGTACAGCGCATGGGTGGCCCAGGCGACGTCGTAACCGATGCCGGAGAAGTCCTGCAGCAGGACCTCGTGCTCCCCGGTCGCGACGAATGGCGGCGCGAGAGCCTTGCGCGCCTCGGCGATGCTGAACGCAGAGGGGTCGAGCAGGTCCACTTCGACGATGGGCTGCGCGCAGAGTCCCGCGGCGAGCAGCGCCGCCGGAAACTTGCCGCTCCCACACGCCACGTCGAGCAGCCGCACCCGACCGTCGACGGCGTGCCTGGCGAGGTCGGCATCCCAGTCGCGGGCGGTGGCGAGTTGTCGGTAGTCCTCCGTGGCGAGGGCGTAGAACGCCTGCATCTCCGTCCGTCCGGCTTCGCTCCAGTGGTCGAGGCTGCGCTGGGCGGTGTCGGGTCGGGTCATTCGTCAAGCCAACCACGGATGCCCATTGCCGTTTCTTACGCGTCGATGTCGGTGCCGATGGTCATGTTCTGCTGAAGAATCTTTTGGGGCAGACTTGTGCGAGATGACAGTGATGGGGCCGCCCGTGCCCTTGGATGATTTACGGGCACAGGTCCTTGATCGGCACGCTCTACCGGCGCTGTCCGGTGAGCGGTACGCCATGACGCACGCTACGTACGAGGCCGCTAGCGACCAACGTCCCCGACTGCAGAAGTGGCTGGCCACCGAGTTGCCGCCGCTGCTCGCCGGCCGCGACCCGGTGCGGGTCGTCGGGGTCGGTGTCGGGGATGGAAGCGTCGACGCTCCGCTGGCTGCCATGCTCGCGGTGGACGGCCGCCGGGTGCACTACACGGGAGTCGAACCGCACGCACCCTCGGCGGCGGGGTTCGCTGAGAGGCTGAACGGGCTTGGCGTTCAAGCGCTGATTCCGACCGTCGTCATCGGGGACTTCGCCGACCATGACGCCGGCCATCCCGCTGATCTGGTGCACTTCGTGCATTCGCTCTACTACGTGGCCGACCTGTCGGCAGCGCTCGACCACGGCCTGAGCATGGTCCGGCCCGGCGGGTTGCTGTTGGCCGCCACCGCGCCGTTGGAGCCGCTGTGTGTGCTGACCGAGCTGCTCTGTCCATGGGCCGGGCGGAAACCATGGTTCGCCGAGGACGTCCACGCGCAGCTCGAGGTGCGCGGGCTTTCCCTCCGCACCGAGACCCTCGTCGGACATCTCGATGTCCAAGACGCGCTGAGTGACCCGCTCGGGCGCGGAGAGGCCGTGCTGGACTTCCTGGTCGGGGCCCGCTCGCGCGCGCTGGACCCCCGCGCACGCGAGCGCCTCCTCGACTACCTCCGCGACATCTCTCTTCCCGGTCGACCCGGCGTGCTGCCACACCCGGTGGACGTCACGATCACCCGCGTACCCTGACGCTCCCGGTCGGATCAGTCTGCGGCGGCGAGCTTCTCCAGCCTTGTCTGGAGTTGGGCTATCCGGTGCGCGTTGCCCGTGAGGCGTACGTAGCGGTCGCCGAAGCGGGCCAGTAGCGCATCGTCGAGGCGTCGGACGGCGCCTGCCGGATAGCGGTAGTCCATCTTCTCGTTGACGGCGTCGGTGTCGAGGGCGCTGAGCAACTCGTCGAGTTCGTCGAGCGAGTCGATCCCCAGTTCGAGCAGCAGCCCCGAGATCCACGCGTAGTGCTCGGTGCGCGACCAGCCCGCGTCGGGGAAGCGGTTGCCGAGATATGTGGCAAGGACGGGCGTGCCGATGCGCGGATCGCTGGACTGTTCGGAGCGTTGCGCGGGCGGCGAACTCTTCAGCCGCTCCCGGATCGCCGAGAACTCCCGGTCGGCCAGTTCCAGCAGGCCCGCCGCGAGCGTGAACCGTCGGTCCAGATCGGGGGCGTCCTCTTCGGGAATGGAGCCCTTGTAGCGGATGTCGTGTTCGAACTCCGCCCACGCATGCTGCAGGACCGTCCGCACCTGGATGGACGCAGGCTGCTGCTCGCCTTCGACCGCGACCAGAAGGTGTCTACTCGCGTAACCCCATCTGCCCTCCCGCGCGGTCTCCTGACCCATGTCCCTGTCGTCGAGGAGTTGCATCTCCTCGCCAAGCAGGTTGGCGACGGTGGTGACGTCGTCGCGCAGGAACGTGATGACCCGCAAACCGACCTGATCAGTGATCTCCGAGAGCGGATCGGTGAAGAGGCGCCGACCGTCGACGCTGCGGTCTGCCTTCTCCGCGAACGACGCCACGCTCTTCGTCCGCGCCGTGACGTTGAGATAGTTGATGCCCGCGTCGTCGAGCAGCGTCGTGACCAGTTCGAGGTAGCGGTCGGTGGCATCGAGCAGCCCCGGTCGCCGGGCGGCGAACTCGGCGATGCCATCCCGCACCGCGCCTGGCGTCGGCTCCGGCGGTGCCGGAAACAGGTCCGGAGGCAGGGTCGGCGTGATCGTGGCGCCCGTCTCGGCATCCCCGTAGACCGTCACGTCGTCGGGCCTGCGGGTGGCGAACAGCGCGACGTAGGCGCAGACGACGGCGTCGACCGGATCCTCGGCGCGGCGCAGTTCGCTCTTGCGCTCGGCGGTCTCCACCGACTGCCTCAGTTCTACCCAGCCGTCGTGGTCACTGACCCGCAGCGACGGCATCGCCTGGGCCAACGTCTCCACGAGATCCATCAGCCGGAGCAGTTCGGAGCGCAACTGGGCGAAGCTACGGCCCGGTTTGGACTTGTACTTCAACGTTCGGCCCAGCCGGAACAGGGCCACGGTCGCCGGGTGCGGGTAGACTTCGACGGCCCGTCGCGACGACTGCGAATCCGGATCGATGTCGAGGTCCAGCGCGGCCGCGATCCGGGCGGCGCGCGGCGTACCCGCGAACTCGGGCTTGCCGGTGTTGGTGGGATGCGCACCCGCCTCGAACTTCGCGAAGTCGCGGTTGAGCGCCGCCTCGCTGGGGCGCTGGCCGGTGGGGTTCTTCACCACCAGGGGAGCGTCGAAGGCCACCAGGCAGTCGCCGTGGACGTACGGCGTGATTGCCGCCCTGATGCTGGTGTCGTCCTGCGCGACGCCGAGGTGCAGCAGCTTGCCCGCGTCGTCGACCACGGCGACACCCGTGGGCTTGCGCTCACCCCAGGCGAGGTCTAGGCCGACGAAGTGCACGGGTCTACTGTGCCTCATTCAAAAGAGGGCGCCTACCGCCTCAGTAGGCTGTGTGTTCGTGAGCATTCCGAATGTCCTGGCCAATCGGTACGCCAGCGCGGAAATGGTGGCGATCTGGTCGCCAGAAGCCAAGATCGTCGCCGAGCGACGACTGTGGATCGCCGTCCTCCGCGCGCAGACCGAGTTGGGTGTCACGGTGCCCGACGGCGTGATCGCCGACTACAAGAGGGTCCTGGAGCAGGTCGACCTCGCCTCGATCAACGACCGCGAGCGGGTGACACGTCACGACGTCAAGGCGCGCAACGAGGAGTTCAACGCCCTCGCCGGTCACGAGCACGTGCACAAGGGCATGACGAGTCGGGATCTCACCGAGAACGTCGAGCAGCTGCAGATCCGTCGCTCGCTGGAACTGGTGCACGCGCACGGCGTCGCAGTCGTCGCGCGGCTGGCCGAACGCGCCGACCTCTATCGCGATCTGGTGATGGCGGGCCGCAGTCACAACGTGGCCGCGCAGGCGACGACCCTCGGCAAGCGGTTCGCCTCGGCGGCCGAGGAGATGCTCGTCGCGCTGACGCGGCTGTCGGAGTTGATCGACCGCTACCCGCTGCGGGGCATCAAGGGGCCGATGGGCACCGCGCAGGACATGCTCGACCTGTTCGACGGAGACACCTTGCGTCTCGCGGACCTCGAGCGCCGGGTGGCCGAATTCCTCGGCTTCGCCGACGTTTTCACCAGCGTCGGGCAGGTCTACCCGCGGTCGCTGGACCATGACGTGGTGTCGGCGCTGGTACAGCTCGGTGCCGGGCCGTCGTCGCTGGCACACACGATTCGGCTGATGGCGGGCAACGAACTCGTCACCGAGGGGTTCGCGCCAGGGCAGGTCGGCTCGTCGGCCATGCCGCACAAGATGAACAGCCGCTCGTGTGAGCGGGTGAACGGTCTGCAGGTGGTGCTGCGCGGCTACGCGTCGATGGCTGCCGAACTCGCTGGTGCGCAATGGAATGAGGGCGACGTGTTCTGTTCGGTGGTGCGTCGCGTCGCGCTACCCGATGCGTTCTTCGCACTCGACGGCCAAATCGAGACGTTCCTCACCGTCCTCGATGAATTCGGTGCCTACCCCGCCGTGATCCAGCGCGAGCTCGACCGCTACCTACCATTTCTGGCCACTACCCGCATGTTGATCGCGGCGGTGCGCGCCGGCATCGGGCGTGAGACGGCCCACGAGGTGATCAAGGAGCACGCGGTCGCCGTGGCGCTGGCGATGCGTGAAAGGGGTTTGGAGCCAGACCTTCTCGACCGGTTAGCCGCCGACCCGCGGTTCCCCCTGGACCGGGCCGGCCTCGATGCGGCGCTGGCCGATAAGGAGGCGTTCACCGGCGCGGCCGGTGCGCAGGTCGACGCCGTCGTCGCGGCCGTCGAGGAGTTGGTGAATCGGTATCCCGACGCCGCGAAGTACACATCGGACGCGATCCTGTGACTCCTGCCGGTGCGCTGGCGACGGTCGACTTCACCGACCCGGACAACTTTGCGGCTGCCCGCACGAACTGTTCGGGGTGCACCGTCGCGAAGCACCGGTCTACTGGCGCGAGCCCACTGAGCACACCCCCGACGGGGAGGGTTTCTGGTCGGTCGCGACGTACGCGGAAAGCTTTGCCGTACTTCGTGACCCGGCGTGCTTCTCGTCGGTGACGGGGGGCTCGCGGCCGTTCGGGGGCACACTGCTGCAGGATCTGTCGATCGCCGGCCAGGTGCTGAACATGATGGACGACCCGTGGCACTCGCAGATCCGTCGACTGGTCAGCTCCGGGCTCACGCCGCGGATGATCGGGCTCGCGGATGTATGCCTACGGTCAAGAGTTGATCGCATCCAAGCGTGCCGAGCCGACCGACGGATGAGGCCGTGATGTCTGAGCTCGAGATGTACCTCTTCTTCAGCCTGTTGTTCAGCGCCGGGGCGGAGACGACACGGAATTCGGTCGCGGGCGGGCTGCTGGTGTTGATCGATCACCCGGACCAGATGCGATTGCTCCGTAGGGATGTGGCCCTGTTGCCGACGGCTGTCGAAGAGATGGTGCGCTGGACGTCGCCATCGCCATCCAAGCGGCGTACCGAAACGCGCCACGTGGAACTCGGCGGCTGTTCGGTGGAGACCGGGCAGAAGGTGCAGATCTGGGAAGGCTCGGCGAACCGCGACGAGCTGGCCTTCGCCGGCGCGGGAGCGTTCGACGTGACGCGAAAGCGGCACACCGGCGTCCGGCACATGGTGGTCGAGCTCACCTGACCCCGTGTCCCGCCCCGCCCCGCCCCGCCCCGCCCCGCGATTTGTGCACACGTAACCGCGCTCACCGCGGGTCAGCGTGCACAAATCGCGCGTTTGATCTCGGCGGTGACACGATGCGGATACTCGACCAGATCGAGCCAGGTGAACCGGAGAACCTGCCAACCCGCGAGTGAAATCGCATTCTGCTTGGTCCGGTCTCGCTGGAATGCCTCGGGGTCGCTGTGGAAGGCGAAGCCGTCGATCTCAATGGCGACCTTCGCATCGTGGAAGACGACGTCGACCTCGTAACCCGCGATGGGCCGGTTGGCCTTCCATCCGGTGATCTTGGCTGTCCTCAGAAGTCGTATCAACAGGCGCTCTGCCTCGGACCTTGCGCCGTCGTCCGCCGCTTGAAGCAGTCGGCGTGAGGCTGGCGCGCCATGCCGACCCTTGTTCCGCGTGTGGGCCGTCCACAGGGCGCCGAGGTGAGTGTGTCGCTGAAGCGCCTGATCCAGGAGCTGGGCCCCTCCGCCCCGGCGGACCGCGGCCTCCACGACGGTCAAGGGCAAGGTCGTCACCTGCAAACCCTTGCGCTCGAAGACGTCGCCCGGCGCAAGGTCGCGGCGGCGTAGGCGGATACCTGGGCGGCGAGCGTGGTTGCTCACCCGTGGCACGGTGACCTCGACGATCTCGGGCGCGAACCTCGTTAGTTCGAGCCACCATGCTGCGGCAAGCCCGCTTGCGACAGCCCGTTCACCGTTGCTCCAGACTGCTGAGCGGATTCGAGCGGCGTCGGTAAACGGTCGATCGTCGATGAAGTACACACCGCGCGCGCAGCACTGCCAATGACCAGACCGGACGCGTCGTTCGACGGCGTCTTGACTCAATCCGATCTGCCGAGCCTGCGCCGCCGTGATGACGCCATCGTGGCGTCGCAAAAGGTCATCGAGCACGCTCCGTCCGACGCACAGCCGACCCATTGGGTTCCACCTCGCGCGATTTATGCACGCGTATCCGTGGTGAGCGCGGGTACGCGTGCACAAATCACGGGGGCGGGGGCTACTTGCGGCGGATGCCCGACGAACGGAGCTCAAGGTTGGCCAGGCCGCGGATCGCGATCGCGTCGTCTCGGCGCCAGGCGCCCACGGGGTCGATGCTGACCGACGCGAGCTTCGCGAGCGGCCGGTTGGCCAGTGCACGCAGAGCCAGTAGCTGCTCGCCCGCAGGTGTGGCGGCCAGCGTGATCGCCGTCCACTTGCGGCGGAAGAACCGGATCCGCAACACCAGCCACGGCAGCACGACGAACAGGATCGGCGGTGCGGCGACGGCCAAGCCCAACACCACCGCCAGCCAGGTGGCGGTGGTGTCGAGGCTGTGGCCGGCGCCCGCGATGTCGAGCGCAGCCCGGCTCGCCGCCCGCAACGGCTTGCTCAGTGCATCGCCGACCAGCGGGAAGTCGTCGGTGCTGTCGCCGGCTGAGTTCAGATTGTCCGAGACGCCGGTGGCGCCGTCGTTCACCTGCCTGCCCACCTCGGCGATCGTGTTCACCGCGGAGTGCACGGCGAGGCCGACGAACACCCATACGGTGGTCCACAGGACCGCGACGACATCGCTGATCAGCTGCGCAAGCAGCCGGCCGGGCGTCGTGGCGTACGGCACGTAGCGAGAGCTCATGGGTGTGATCCCAACACAGATGGACCGATAGTCTTGCCCGATGCGTCCAGCTCTGACCGACTACCAACACTTGGCCAGCGGCAAGGTCCGCGAGCTCTATCGCATCGACGCCGATCACCTGCTGTTCGTCGCCAGTGACCGCATCTCCGCGTTCGACTACATCCTCGACAGCGAGATCCCCGACAAGGGCCGCATCCTCACCGCGATGAGCGTGTTCTTCTTCGACTACCTCGACGCGCCCAACCATCTGGCGGGCCCGGCCGACGACGAGCGCATTCCAGCCGAGGTACTGGGCCGCGCACTGGTCGTCAAACGACTGGAGATGATGCCGGTCGAGTGCGTGGCCCGCGGCTACCTCACCGGATCCGGCATCATCGACTACCGCGCGACGGGTCAGGTGTGTGGCATCCAACTTCCCGACGGTCTCACCGAGGCCAGCAAGTTCGCCGAGCCGCTGTTCACCCCCGCCACCAAAGCCGAACTGGGAGAGCACGACGACAACGTCAGCTTCGAGGCCGTCGTCGACGTGGTGGGTGCCGAGCGTGCCGCCCAGCTACGGGACCGGACGCTGCAGATCTACCGCGAGGCCGCCGAGCACGCACTCAGCAGGGGAATCATCATCGCCGACACCAAGTTCGAGTTCGGGGTCGACGGATGCGGTGACATGGTGCTCGCCGACGAGGTGTTCACCCCCGACTCGTCCCGGTACTGGCGCGCCGACGCCTACCAGCACGGCGTCGTGCAGCCCAGTTTCGACAAGCAGTTCGTCCGCAACTGGCTCACCGGACCCGGGTCGGGCTGGGATCGCCACGGCGACGTCCCGCCGCCGGCGCTGCCGCCCGACATCGTCGAGGCCACCAGAGCCCGTTATCTCGAGGCATACGAACGTATTTCAGGGTTGAAGTTCACAGACTGGATCGGAGCCAAATGACCGGCACACCACCGATTGCCAAGCGTGTCGAGCATCGCCGCGAGCACCACGGCGATGTCTTCATCGACCCCTACGAGTGGCTTCGGGGGAAGTCCGATCCGGAGGTCATCTCCTACCTCGAGGCGGAGAACGTCTACACCGCGAAGCAGACCGGGCAGTTGGCGCCGTTGCGGCAGAGGATCTTCGACGAGATCAAGGCCCGCACCAAGGAGACCGACCTCTCGGTGCCGACCCGCCGCGGCGAGTGGTGGTACTACGGCCGCAGCGTCGAGGGCAAGCAGTATGGCATTCACTGCCGTTGCCCCGTAACCGATCCCGGCGATTGGGTACCGCCGCAGCTCGACGAGACTGCCGACGTCCCAGGAGAGCAGGTGCTTCTCGACGAGAACCTCGAAGCCGAAGGGCATGAGTTCTTCTCGCTCGGTGCGGCGTCGATCAGCACCGATGGGCACACTCTTGCGTACTCTGTCGACGTCATCGGCGACGAGCGATACACCCTGCGCTTCAAGGACTTGCGCACCGGCGAGCTGTACGAAGACACCATCGTCGGCATCGGAGCGGGAGCAACGTGGGCGGCCGACGACCGCACCGTGTACTACACCACCGTCGACGATGCATGGCGCCCCGACACCGTGTGGCGGCACCGGCTCGGAGCCGGCCTGCCGGCCACCAAGGTCTTCCACGAACCCGACGAACGCTTCTGGGTCGCAGTGGGGCGGACGCGCAGCAACAAGTACGTCGTCATCGCATCGGGCAGCTCGGTGACGTCCGAACTGTTCTACGGCGACGCAGCCGACGGCGAGGCCAAATTCGTCTCGATCCTGCCGCGACGCGACTTCGTCGAGTACTCGGTCGAGCACGCCGTCATCGGCGGCGAGGACCGTTTCCTGATTCTGCACAACGACGGCGCGGAGAACTTCACCCTCGTCGAAGCGCCCGTCAGCGATCCGACGGCATTCCGCACGCTCATCGAGCACCGCGCCGACGTACGTCTCGACGCCGTCGACGCGTTCGAGAACCATCTCGTCGTCAGTTACCGCAGCGAGGCGCTGCCGCGTATTCAGTTGTGGCCCATCTATACCGACGGAAACTACGGCCATCCCGAGGAGATCACCTTCGAAGCCGAGCTGACATCGTCGGGGCTCTCCGGGAATCCGAACTGGTCGGCGCCCGTGCTGCGGGTCGCCACCACGTCCTTCATCGTTCCGGTGCGCGTCTACGACATCGACATGGCGACGGGCGAGCGGACGATGCTGCGTGAGCAGACGGTGCTCGGCGACTACCGACCCGAGGAGTACGTCGAGCGGCGGGACTGGGCGCCCGCACCCGACGGGACGCGGGTCCCGGTGTCCATCATTCACCTTGCGGGACTGCAGTTTCCGGCGCCGACGCTGCTGTACGGGTACGGCGCCTATGAGTCCTGTGAAGACCCGCGGTTCTCCATTGCGCGACTGTCACTTCTCGACCGCGGCATGGTGTTCGTCATTGCCCACGTGCGGGGTGGCGGCGAGATGGGCAGGCGGTGGTACGAGCACGGCAAGATGATGCAGAAGAAGAACTCCTTCACCGACTTCATCGCGGTGGGTGCACATCTGGTGGGTACCGACGTGACGCGGCCCGAGAACCTGGTGGCCATGGGCGGCAGCGCCGGTGGTCTGTTGATGGGCGCGGTCGCGAACATGGCGCCCGACCTGTTCGCAGGGATCCTGGCGCAGGTGCCGTTCGTCGACGCCCTTACCACGATACTCGATCCGTCGTTGCCGTTGACCGTCACCGAGTGGGATGAGTGGGGCAACCCCTTGGCCGACGAGGACGTCTACCACTACATGAAGTCGTACTCGCCGTACGAGAACGTCGAGGCCAAGGAGTACCCGGCCATCCTGGCCATGACGTCGCTCAACGATACCAGGGTGTACTACGTCGAGCCTGCCAAATGGGTTGCCGCGCTGAGGCATAGCAAGACCGATACCCACCCGATCCTCTTGAGGACCGAGATGAGCGCCGGTCACGGCGGAATCAGTGGACGCTACGAACGCTGGAAGGAAGCGGCGTTCATGTACGCGTGGGTGCTAGCCACCGGCGACCGCGACCACCACGGCAGCGGCCAGGTAGACGACCTCTTCCGTGGTCCGACGGTTTAGCCGTGGTTTAGCCGAGGAGGCTAGGCTCGGGACGCCCGGCCGGCTGGCCGGGGACCGACTGCACCAGTTTCTTCGGCAGGAATGCCGCTGGGATGAACGTCAGGCAGACGAACCCGATCGCCACCACGAACACCACGAAGTACGCGTGGGCTGTCGTTGAACTGCTTGGTCAGGATCACCGACATGAGTGCGGTGCCGACCGAGCCCGCCACCTGCTGGTTGACGTTGATCAGCGTGGAGCCGCGCGCCACCTGCGTCGGCCCGAGGGACTGAATGGCCCTGCCCGACAAGTGCATCCTCGTGCAACTCATGCCCATGCCCATGACGGCCAGCCCAATCAGCAGGATGGGGTCGTAGGCAGCCTGCTCATGCACGCCGTACGCGAACGTTCCCATGCCGCAGGCGATAACGGCGACGCCGACGATCCGCAACAGGGTGGCGCCGAGTTTGTCGGTGTAGACGTTGAGGGTCAGATCGCCCCGGGGCTTGGGATCGAGCTCGCGATGAACCACTTCAGCAGCGCAGTGATCGTGGACCTCGACGGCTACGGCAAACGGTCGGCGGTAACGTCTCGGTCATGAATCAGCCCGTGACCGACATCGCTCTGACCACCCTCGCCGGCGAAGCCACGACGCTGGCCGACTACGCCGACGGTGCGGTGCTGGTGGTCAACGTCGCCAGCAAGTGCGGCCTGACGCCGCAGTACACCGCGCTGGAACGGCTGGCCAAGGACTACGGCGGCCGTGGGCTGACGGTGATCGGCGTGCCTTGCAACCAGTTCATGGGCCAGGAGCCTGGCACGGCGGAGGAGATCCAGTCCTTCTGCTCGGCGATCTACGGCGCGACGTTTCCGTTGCTGGCGAAGACCGACGTCAACGGAGCCGACCGGCACCCGCTGTACGCGGAGCTGACCAAGACCGCAGACGCCGATGGTGAGGCAGGCGACGTGCAATGGAACTTCGAGAAGTTCCTCCTCGCGCCGGGCGGCGAGATCGTCAAGAGGTTCCGCCCGCGGACCGAGCCTGATGCGCCCGAGGCGATCAGCGCCATCGAGGCCGTCCTGCCGGGCTAGCACCCAAAAGGTCAACTGCCGCCCACGTGTCTGACACCTTCTGCACACCTGACGTTGTCATACTGCGTTGCGTGGCTGGCGAACTGATCGTCTCGATCTCCGGGATCAAGGAACGCACGCTGGCCGACGTCGTCGCGTTCCGCGAAGAACTCGCTGCGCGCGACGTGCCCGCGTCGTTCCTGGTGGCGCCTCGGCTGAAGGGCGGCTACCGACTTGATGCGGACGCCCCGACCGTCGAGTGGCTGACCCGCCGTCGCGCCGAGGGAGACGCCGTCGTCCTGCACGGATACGACGAGGCGGCAACCAAGAAGCGTCGCGGAGAGTTCGCGACGCTGCAAGCACACGAAGCCAACCTGCGGCTGATGGGCGCCGACCGCGTTCTCGAGCATCTCGGCCTGCGTACGCGACTGTTCGCCGCGCCGGGCTGGACTGTGTCGCAGGGAACGATCAGCGCATTGCCACGCAACGGTTTTCGCCTCGTCGCGGAGCTGAGCGGAATTACGGATCTGGTGCGTGGAACGACGTCGCGCGCCCGGGTCGTCGGCATCGGCGAAGGGTTCCTCACCGAGTCGTGGTGGTGCCGCACGCTGGTGCTCTCGGCCGAGCGCACTGCGCGTCGCGAGGGCACCGTCCGCGTCGCCGTCTCCGCCGGCCAGCTACGGCGATCAGGTCCGCGCCAGGCGATGCTGGACGCGATCGACCTTGCGCTTCTGCATCGGTGCGCTCCGGCCGTGTATCGGTGGGAGCCCAAGCCCGCGCAAACGGATGTGACGGACGCCGCCTAAACTTCGACGGCTGCGTGTTCTCCGGTCGGTTCGCAGGTCGTGCCGCGGCGACGACAACGCTCGATATTCGAATCCGGCTGAGCAGACGTCGGCGGATCCTGCCCCGGGGCTCACGTCCGAGGCAAACCGCTCGTGCAGGGCGTGGAGCAGGCGACGTGCTTCCTCGGCGCGGGCACGCAACTGTTGCAGCGCATTCGGGGTGGCGACCGGGGCGTCCTGACTCCTCCTCGTGTCGACGCTTCCCGCGCCGCTCACCGGCGCGTAGCGACGGCGCTGACGGGCCAGGTGGTCGGGCCGCGCCGCCATGGAGCGAGTGGCGGCTCGCGAGCGCCGTCAGTACAGGACCGATCCGGCGCCGGGTTGACTCGATCTTGGGGCGATCGGGAGGGCATGCCGGAATGATGACCGGTTCAGGCCATCACAGCGAATGTGCACGATTCATCGGGCGGCCGGCTGTTGGATGCGGTCGGCAACCTGGCGTCCACCCACCTAGAGATCCGTGCCGTTTTCTTCCTCCAGGATGTGGAAGTCGGTGTCGGTCATCTCCGAGAGTCGTCCGTAGTAGAAGCCACGCGCCTCCTTGGCCACCATCGCCTGATGGATCGGCACCGCGCGCGTCGGCGCCACCGCCCGCAGGTAGTCCACCGCCTCGGAGATCTTCATCCACGGCGCGGCGGCCGGGGTGGCGAGCACCTCGACCGGCTCTCCCGGGGTGAACAGAGCGTCGCCGGGGTGCATCATCCGGGCGGGATGCCCCTCGTCGCCGATCAGATACGAGATGTTGTCGATCACCGGAATCTCGGAGTGAATCACCGCGTGAGTGCCGCCGACGCCGCGCACCGACAGGTGACCGACGGTGAGCGCGTCGCCGGCGTGCACGGCCTGCCAGGATCCGCCGAGCTGGGCCGCCGTCATCGGGTCGGCGTACAGCGCGGCCTCCGGGTTGGCGTCGATCAGCGCTGGTAGGCGCGCTACATCGGCGTGGTCGGGGTGCTGGTGGGTGATCAAGATGGCCGACAGTCCCGTGATTCCCTCGAAGCCATGGGAGAAGTTCCCCGGGTCGAACAGCACGGTGGTTTCAGATGCGCCTTCCCGAAAGCTCGCAAGCAGGCAGGAGTGGCCGAAGTGAGTCAGTTGCATGGCTACATTGTGGCGTGCCGCGCCGCCGGTAGAGTGAGCTCCGAGCAATCTTCTCCAAAGACAGGAGCCGCGCGTGGCCCGCGTCGTAGTGCACGTGATGCCCAAGACGGTCATCCTAGACCCGCAGGGACAGGCGATCGTCGGAGCACTGGGCCGCCTCGGCTTCTCGGGCATCTCAGATGTTAGGCAGGGCAAGCGTTTCGAGCTCGAGGTCGACGACAGCGTGAGTGACGGGACGCTCGCCGAGATCGCCGAGTCGCTGCTCGCCAACACGGTCATCGAGGACTGGACCGTCAGCCGGGAAGAACGGTGACCGCCAGGGTTGGGGTCGTCACGTTCCCGGGGACGCTCGACGACGTCGACGCCGCGCGCGCGGTGCGGCTGGCCGGCGCGGAGTCGGTCAGCCTGTGGCACGCCGACGCCGACCTCAAGGGTGTCGACGCGGTCGTCGTTCCCGGCGGGTTCTCCTACGGCGACTACCTGCGGTGCGGTGCGATCGCCAAGTTCGCGCCGGTGATGGGCGAGGTGATCGCCGCCGCTGGCCGCGGGATGCCGGTGTTGGGCATTTGCAACGGTTTTCAGGTCCTGTGCGAAGCGGGACTGCTGCCGGGTGCGTTGACCCGCAACGCCGGTCTGCACTTCGTGTGCCGCGACGTGTGGCTGGAGGTGGCGTCGACGTCGTCGGCGTGGACCTCCCGCTACGAGACGGGCGCCGACCTGTTGGTCCCGTTGAAGTCGGGCGAGGGCCGCTACGTCGCGTCCCACGCCGTGCTCGACGAGTTGGAGGGCGAGGATCGCGTCGTCTTCCGCTATCGGGAGAACATCAACGGTTCGCTGCGCAACATCGCCGGCATCAGTTCGGGCAACGGGCGCGTCGTCGGGTTGATGCCACATCCCGAGCACGCGACCGAGGCGTTGACCGGGCCGTCCGACGACGGGCTCGGGCTCTTCTACTCGGCGCTGGACGCGGTGCTCGCTGCGTAGCTGCTGATCTACGCACCCAAACTGCTGCGCGTCACGTCCGTGGACGGTTGTTACGGTCAAAAGGCCTGCCGGGCAGGGGTTCTGACCGGCGGCCTTGGAATAGCGCAGGGGGTATTCATGCCGGTCGATCCGGAGTTGCTGCGGGCTTGCGCCGAACAGGTTGATGCCGCGACTGCGGCGATGAGTGGCATCAAGAACCAAGATCCCCGTCAGGGACACGCTGATCGGTTCCCATTAGGTCTTCCGGCGCAGATGATGCTGACGTCATCGATGCGGACGGAACCCGTGCCGGGTTGGAAGGCCTCGTCGCGGGAACTCGGTCTGCCGCCCGGCACGATCCCCAAGATCGTCGGGAACGTTGGTGATCACGGGTACATTCTCGGTATCACGGGGACGGGTTGGTGGCTGGTGGGGATCGACGTGGCAACCGGCCGCCGCGCCTTCGCTCCGGTCGAACTCAGTTGATCCGATGATGCCTTGGCGTTCACGTGTTTCGTCAACGGCCCGACGATGGTGCTGTGCATCGTCAAGACCGTGACCCCAATAAGGCTGCGCGAGCATGGGTGGTCGATACCGAGCGCGGAACGTCGATCTTCGACGGCCCGACGGAACTACGAATATCGACGTGTCGGAACCACCCCTTCGTTGGACAATCCGGCGACTACACCGTCGCCACGGTGGGCGGTGAGGGCGCTTACGGGGTGGGAGCGCAGGCCGACCTCACGTGGTTCGTCCCGGGCGACGGAAACCTTTCCCCCGCAGAATGATTTTGAACACGACACCCCGCCGCAGCCGATAGCCGTTCAGGGCGGGGCCGCTTACTCGACGACGAACGTCGTCTTCTCGGTCGCGGACGTGCAAGTAGTGAAACCCGAACTGCCACAGGGTGGATCAATCGGACTGGCCTCGTCTCCCCCGGTGGGTTCGGATACGAAGATTCCGCCACCGGCAACCCCTCTTCGGATCGGGTGGCCTTCTTCGATGCATCCGGCCATGCATCGGGTCAACAGGACCTCGAAGGCACTATTCTCACCGGTTCGCGGGACATCCCGTCGGTGCAGACGGCGTCGACGGACGTCGTTCTGGCTCTCGACGGTCGCAAACTCCTCGAACTCCGAGGTCGATACCGATGCTCTATACGCGTCTCATCGGAGAGCGGCTGTTCGTCACCACGGGTGGAGATGAGCAGAGTTGGCAGCAGTACGACTTGCGAAGCGGTTCGCACGGGAAGGCATGTGAAATAACGGGTTTGGACTACACGTAGATCGCCTCGGATGGCGACGTGGCCGTCCTGGGCGGCGATGGAACGGCGGCCCGCGCGTTCGACCTGACGACCTGCGAACTGATCTTGTTGCTCCCAGGCGAAACGCAGAGCGAGGGTAAGGACGTGTGGAGGGTGAATACCACGCTGGTACAACGCATCAACGATGGGCTGTTCTCTCTGGTGGCGCGTTAGGAGGCCGGGCGGATCGCCTGCGAACCCCCCGCGAGCGTGCGCGGAGTGCCAAATCTTCGCGGCGTGTCGCGTTCCGACACGCACGCTCGCGCGAAGGGGAGGTTAGACGGTGAGGGCGACCGAGGCTTCTGCGGTATAGCAGAGGAACGTCAGCGTCTCCTCGAGGCACAGCTGCACGCTCTCGGCATCGTGGGACAGGTAACCGATCGACACGTCGGTGCCTAGTTGTAGGTCGAAATCGCCACCGCGGGTGGACAACACGAACGCGCCGTCGATCGCAGGTGCCCAGATGATCTCGCCGTCGATCAGTCGATTGAGATGCTCGCGGATCGGATATCCGTGCTCGGTGGTTTCACTCACCTGCGTGTAGACGTCGGCTGAGAGCAGCACGCAATACGGCCCGTCGACGCCCGCCAGCCGCAACTCGCTCAACGCCTGCGCGATGACGTCGGGGATCTCCCGCGGATCTGACGGAAGTGCGAAGGCCGGGTTTGAGCTGCACTTGCGGATGCCGCCGATCTGCGCGGCCTCGTAGCCCTCGAAGATCGCGCGGTCCTCGGCAAACGCCAACCGCTTCGCGGCCTCCTTGACCGGGTCCCAGTCGGAGTCCTGCGAGCCGCGCTCGACGTCGTCGATGTCCGTGCGCGAGATGGTGAACGGCACCCGCAACCGCACCAGCGGCCTGCTCTCCCGCAGGTGGGCCACCACGCCGTCGCCGGGCGGCGTCACGTCTACCAGGTGACCGGTGCCGATCGCTGCCGTCACGGGCCCGCCCGGCTCGCTGACGTCGACCACTCGGCGCCCGGCGATGTGCCGCTTGAAGGTCCGGGTCGCCTCCAATTCGATTTCGCCCCAGGCTTCTTCGGTGATCGGTGCCAGGTCGCGGTAGAGGTTGTTCATTGGGGTTGTCCTTTCAGACTGCCGATCGACAGGGAGCCGGTTGGGGTAGAAGTCTTGGCGGGTGCGGGCGGAGTCGCAACGACCTCGTCGCCGGGTAACGGCGGCGGATCGTTGAGGAAGTCCGCGGTCGGGGTGAAGAACGTGCACCCGGTGATCGCGGTCGAGAAGTCCAGGATGCGGTCGGTATTGCCGGGCGGGTCGCCGATGAACATGTTGCGCAGCATCCGCTCGGTGACCGTTGGGGTCCGCGAATAGCCGATGTAGTAGGTGCCGAACTCGGCCTTGCCGACTTCGCCGAAGGGCATGTTGTGCCGCAGGATCTTGAGCTCGTTGCCGTCGTCGTCGGCGATGACGTTGAGGGCCAGGTGCGAGTTCGCCGGCTTCACGTCGTCGTCGAGCTCGATGTCGTCGAGCTTGGTGCGGCCGATCACTCGTTCCTGATCTTCGGTGGACAGCGAGTTCCACGCGTCCATGTCGTGCAGGTACTTCTGCACGTGGACGTAGCAGCCACCGGCGAAGTCCGGATCCTCGTCGCCGATCTGGGTGGCGCTGACGGCGATCGGACCGTCCGGGTTCTCGGTGCCGTCGACGAAGCCCATCAGGTCGCGGTTGTCGAAGAACTTGAACCCGTGTACTTCGTCGATGACCGTGATGGCACCGGCCATCGCATCGACGAGTCGTCCGGCCAGTTCGAAGCAGACGTCGAGGAAGTTCCCGCGGATGTGGAACAGCAGATCCCCCGGCGTCGAGGGCGCGTGGTGGCGCGGGCCGTCGAGTGCGGCGAAGGGGTGCAGTTCGATCGGCCGCGGACCGGTGAACAGTCGGTCGAAGGCATGGGAGCCGATGGACGTCACCGCCGAGAGTTGTTTGGTCGGATCCCGAAAGCCGATCGCGCGCACCAACCCCGAGACGTCGGCCAGGGCGTCGTGCACGATTTCCTGGCCACCCTCGTCGACGGTGGCGACGAGGAAGATGGCCGCAGGAGTCAATGGCGCCAGCACCTTCTGCGGCTGTGGATCGGACACATCAGGACCCTAGCGTCAAGATCGCCGACCACACCGGTCAAGATGAAAAGATGGCAGCTAGCCCGCAGGGACTGTGCGACTTCATCGACGCCTCGCCGTCGCCCTTCCACGTGTGTGCGACCGTGGCCGCGCGATTGCGTGCCGCCGGCTTCACCGAACTGTCCGAGGGCGAAGCCTGGGCGTCCGTAGGTGACGGCTACTTCATCGTCCGCGCCGGTTCGCTCGTCGCGTGGAAGACCGCGAACGAAGGCGCTCCGTTCCGCATTGTCGGCGGACATACCGACAGCCCGAACCTTCGGGTCAAGCAGCACCCCGACCGGTTCGTGGCGGGGTGGCAGGTGGTCGCGTTGGAGCCATACGGCGGCGCTTGGCTGAACTCGTGGCTGGATCGCGACCTCGGCATCAGCGGCAGGCTGTCGCTGAAGAAGGGCGGTGCCGGCGGGCAGGAGCGCAGCGACCGGGGAAGGGTCGCGGTCGAGGACGTGCTGGTCCGGATCGACGATCCGATTCTGCGAGTGCCGCAGCTGGCGATCCACCTGTCCGACGACCGCAAGGGCGTGGCCCTGGATCCGCAGCGTCACGTGAACGCCGTCTGGGGCGTCAATTTCGCGGGGCGACGGGGGCCGCGGGCCTTCGTCGACTACGTCGCCCAGCGCGCGGGCGTGGACCCGGGCGCGGTGCTGGCCGCCGACCTGATGACCCACGACCTGACGGGCTCGACGCTCGTGGGCGCCGACCGTGAACTGGTCAGTGCGCCGCGATTGGACAACCTGGGCACCTGCTACGCCGGGCTGGAGGCGTTCCTGGCCGCAGCCCCGCGTGGGTACGTGCCGGTGCTCGCGCTGTTCGACCACGAGGAGGTCGGCTCGACGTCGGACCACGGCGCGCACTCCGAGCTTCTGCCGACGGTGCTGGAGCGCATCACCTTGGCCTCAGGCGGTGCGCGAGAGGACTTTCTGCGGCGCATGTCCGGCTCGATGGTGGCCTCGGGGGACATGGCCCACGCCACCCACCCCAACTATCCCGAGCGGCACGAACCCAGCCATCTCATCGAGGTCAACGCCGGCCCGGTGCTCAAGGTGCAGCCAAATCTTCGCTATGCCACCGACGGCAGGACGGCTGCGGCCTTCGCGCTGGCGTGCGCCCAGGCGGGCGTGCCGATGCAGCGGTACGAGCACCGCGCCGATCTGCCCTGTGGGTCGACGATCGGTCCGATGACGTCGGCGCGCACCGGGATTCCGACGGTCGACGTCGGCGCGGCGCAACTGGCGATGCACTCGGCGCGCGAATTGATGGGCGCGGCGGATGTTCGCGCGTACGCCGCCGCATTGCAGGCATTCATGTCACCGGCGTGACCTATCGTCGAGGAATGACTCTCGACATAGCTACGTTTACGTTCGATTGCACCGACCCCGATGGTCTCGCTGCCTGGTGGGCGGGGGTGTTGGCGGGTGAGGTCAACGCGGTGGTACCAGGAGAATTCGTCCTGGTGGCCCGTGACGGCGGGACCGCAATCGGCTTCCAGCGGGTGCCCGACCCGACGCCTGGCAAGAACAAGGCGCACCTGGATTTGCACACCGCCGACATGGAGGCTGAGGTGGCCCGGGTCGTGGGGCTCGGTGCCCGGGAAGTCGAACGCAACAGTTTCGGCGACGCCTTCCGCTGGGTGGTGCTCGCCGACCCCGAGGGCAATGCGTTCTGTGTAGCCGGCGGCTGACCGACCGGGCCATTGCGGCGCACCGACGTCCGCCCGTGCGTTCTACCGGGCGCAACCCAATAGAATGACTCCGTGACGTCCGGGTTATCCCACGAAGTGGACACTGTCGAGCAAGCCGCTACCACCCCCGATCAGCCGCAGCCGTTCCGCGAACTCGGTCTCAAGGACGACGAGTACCAGCGGATCCGCGGCATCCTCGGCCGTCGGCCCACCGACGCCGAACTCGCCATATACTCGGTGATGTGGAGCGAGCACTGCTCCTACAAGTCCTCCAAGGTGCATCTGCGCTACTTCGGCGAGACCACGACCGACGAGATGCGCGCGGGCATGCTCGCGGGCATCGGCGAGAACGCGGGCGTCGTCGACATCGGCGACGGATGGGCGGTGACCTTCAAGGTCGAGTCGCACAACCACCCCTCCTACGTCGAGCCCTATCAGGGCGCGGCCACCGGTGTTGGCGGCATCGTCCGCGACATCATGGCGATGGGCGCCCGTCCGGTGGCGGTGATGGATCAGCTGCGTTTCGGCGCCGCCGATGCGCCAGACACTCGCCGGGTGCTCGACGGCGTGGTGCGCGGCGTCGGCGGCTACGGAAACTCCCTCGGCCTGCCCAACATCGGGGGCGAGACCGTCTTCGACCCCTCCTACGCCGGCAACCCGCTGGTGAACGCGCTGTGCATCGGCGTGCTCCGCAAGGAGGACCTGCACCTGGCCTTCGCGTCGGGCACCGGCAACAAGATCATCCTGTTCGGCGCCCGCACCGGACTCGATGGCATCGGCGGCGTGTCGGTGCTCGCGTCGGAGACCTTCGGCGGCGACGAGGGTCCCGGCCGCAAGAAGCTGCCGTCGGTCCAGGTCGGTGACCCCTTCATGGAGAAGGTGCTCATCGAGTGCTGCCTCGAGCTGTATGCGGCGGGCCTGGTGATCGGCATCCAGGATCTCGGTGGAGCCGGATTATCCTGCGCCACTTCTGAACTCGCTTCCGCTGGCGACGGTGGCATGGCGATCGAACTCGACAGGGTGCCGCTGCGGGCCAAGTTCATGAGCCCGGCGGAGGTGCTGTCCAGCGAGTCGCAGGAACGCATGTGCGCGGTCGTGGCGCCGGAGAACGTCGACGCTTTCATGACGGTGTGCCGCAAGTGGGAGGTACTGGCCACCGTCATCGGCGAAGTGACCGACGGCGACCGGCTGCAGATCACCTGGAACGGCGAGACCGTCGTCGACGTGCCGCCCCGAACCGTCGCCCACGAAGGCCCCATCTATGAACGTCCGGTGGCGAGGCCCGACACGCAGGATGCCCTGAACGCCGACACGTCCGCCGCGCTCCTGCGGCCGTCGACGGGCGACGAGCTACGCGCGACTCTCCTTGCGCTGCTTGGCAGTCCGCACCTGTGCAGCCGTGCGTTCATCACCGAGCAGTACGACCGCTACGTCCGCGGCAACACGGTCCTCGCCGAGCACGCCGACGGTGGCGTACTGCGGATCGACGAGGCCACCGGTCGCGGTGTCGCCATCTCCACCGACGCGTCGGGCCGCTACACGTTCCTCGACCCCTACACCGGCGCCCAGCTGGCACTGGCCGAGGCGTATCGCAACGTGGCGGTCACCGGTGCGACGCCCGTCGCCGTCACCAACTGCCTGAACTTCGGTTCTCCCGAGGACCCCGGTGTGATGTGGCAGTTCTCCCAGGCGGTACGCGGGCTCGCCGATGGCTGTGCGGCACTCGGTATTCCGGTCACCGGCGGCAACGTGAGCTTCTACAACCAGACCGGCACCACCGCGATCCTGCCGACACCCGTGGTCGGTGTGCTCGGCGTCCTAGATGACGTCCGGCGACGTATTCCCACGGCGTTCGGCACCGAACCCGGCGAGTCGTTGATCCTGCTCGGTGACACCCGCGACGAGTTCGACGGTTCCATCTGGGCGCAGGTGACCGCCGATCACCTCGGTGGCCTGCCGCCGAAGGTCGACCTGGCCCGTGAGCAGTTACTCGCCGAAGTCTTGACGTCGGCATCGCGAGACGGGCTGATCTCCGCTGCGCACGACCTGTCCGAGGGCGGGCTCGTCCAGGCCGTCGTCGAGGCCGCGATGGCCGGCGAAACCGGTTGCCGCATCATTCTTCCCGAGGGCGCCGACCCGTTCGTGACCCTGTTCTCCGAGTCTGCCGGGCGAGTGCTCGTCGCCGTCCCGCGAACCGAGGAGAGCAGATTCCGCGCCATGTGCGAGGCGCGCGGACTGCCCGCCGATCGCATCGGTGTGGTCGACGAGGGCAGCCAGTCCATCGAAGTCCAAGGCCAGTTCGCCGTGAGCCTGGACGAGCTGCGCCGCACGTCGGAGGGCGTGTTGCCCGGACTGTTCGGGTGACTGAAGAGCGCCATCCGCTACTGGTCTGGGCATGGAGCCTGGTCCGCCTCGACTTCGGCGGTGTCGCCGTCGCCACCGTGTCCTTCTGCCTATCACTGACGCCGTCGCTGCTCCCACGGGACTGGTTGTTCCAGGGTTTGATCGGAGGCATCACCGCGTCGATCGGCTATGCCATCGGCGTCGTGCTTGCAAAGGTGTTCCACCGCTTTGCGTTACATCATCGACAGTGGTGGCCACCGCCCAAGAAGACGTTGAACGCCATGAAGGTCGGCATCGTCGTCGTCTCGATCGTCGTGTGCGTGTCGATGCTGATTCCCGCCGCCGACTGGCAGCGCCAGGTGTCGGCTGAAATGGGCATCGACGGGCCCACCACGCTGGGATACATGCGTACGCTCGTGGCCGCCGTACTGGTCGGCGGAACGTGCGTGGGCGTGACCAGGGTGCTCTACGACGCGATCAAACTCCTTGCCAGAGTGTTCATCCGACGCTGGCACCTCCACCAGGAGGTTGCCATCTTCATCGGGACGGCGATCGTCGTCGTGCTGGTCATCACCCTCGTCAACGGCGTGCTCTACCGCGGCTTCCTGGTCGGTGCCAGCCGGGTGTTCCAAACCCAGAACTACACGACACGCGTCGGCGTGTCCGAGCCCACGGAGCCCGAGAAGTCGGGAAGCCCTGCGTCTCTTGCGCCGTGGGACACCCTCGGATTCCAAGGCCGCAACTTCGTCGCGACCGGACCGCACGTGGCCGAGCTCACCACACTCAACGGCCGTCCCGCCAGGGAACCGATCCGCGTGTACGCGGGACTGGAGACCGCCGACTCGGACGCGGCGAGGGCCGAGGTCATCGTGCGCGAGCTGATGCGCACCGGCGCGTTCCACCGAAAGCTCCTCGTCGTCGTCCCCACCACGGGGACGGGATGGATCAATCCGGTCGCCGCCAGAGCGATCGAGACCATGTACAACGGCGACACCGCGCTCGTCGGCGTGCAGTATTCGTATCTGCCCAGCTGGATCTCGTTCCTCGGGGATCGGGAGAAGTCCGTCGAATCGGGCCGGGTTCTCATCGACGCCGTCCACGATCGCTGGTCACGCCTCCCTCCGGACGACAGGCCGAAGCTGGTGCTCTACGGGGAGAGCCTCGGGTCGCTGGCCGGCCAGGGTGCGTTCCGGTGGCTCCCCGACATCGCGCGGATGGACTTCTCGGCCGTGCTCTGGGTGGGCCCGCCGAACGAGAGCTCGCTGTGGAGTGGACTGATGCAGCGGCGAGATCCCGGAACGCCGGAGGTCGAGCCGCATTACGACAACGGCCGCACGGTGCGCTTCTCGCAAGCGATCGACAGCGCCGACATCGCCAAGATCACGAAGCCGGACTGGGAGGGCACCCGGGTGTTGTTCCTGCAGCACGCCTCCGACCCGATCGTGTGGTGGTCACCGAGACTGGTGTTCTCCCGCCCGGACTGGCTCGTCGAGCCGGCGGGGCTAGACCGTACGACGTCGATGCGTTGGTATCCGATCGTCACCTTCTGGCAGGTCAGCGCTGACATGACCAACGCTTCCAGCGTCCCTGCCGGGCACGGGCACAACTACTCCGACTCCGTCCTCGACGGCTGGGCCGGCGTCATCCCCCCGGACGGCTGGACAACGGCGGACACCGAGCGGGTGCGGGCAGCGCTGCAGCAGGCCGGAAGCGAGTACTAATGCCGCGCAGTCGAACTCGGGCATTGGCACTGGCGGGCGCACTGATCGGATGGAACGGTGTGGTGGCACCAAGGCTCCCGCCGCGCTGGCTGGTCCCCATCCACGCGACTCTCGGCGGAGCCCTCGTCGCGATGACCGATGCGCCGCTCGGGTTCCGGCCGCCCGCGGTAGGGCGAGGCGTGCGACTGGGACTCGTCGTCGCCGGTGCGGTGTCGGCGGTGGTGGCGTCGTCAACGAGGGTGCCTCCCGTTCGCCGCGGCATGAGCCAGCGAGTGCTGCCGCGGCCCATCGTCGTGTGGTTGGTGGTGCGCATCCCGATCGGCACGGTCTGGTCGGAGGAGGCCGCGTTCCGCGGTGCGTTGGGAACCGTTGCGGCACAGGCGGTTGGGCCGAAGTGGGGCCGGGTCCTGCAGGCGACGGCGTTCGGGCTGTCGCACGTCGCCGATGCCCGCGGAGCCGGTGAATCGGTCGTCGGAACGGCGCTCGTCACCGGAGCGGCGGGCTGGGCATTCGGCTGGCTGTACGACCGCGCGGGAAGCCTCGCCGCGCCGATGCTCGCCCATCTCGCGATCAACGAGGCGGGAGCGGTGGCCGCGCTGGCCGTGACGTCGAGGGTCAGGGATTGATCGTGAGCTCGCTGATCTGGCGACAACACGTAGTCGATGGCGATGGGCTGGCCGGGTTCGATGTGGTTGGTGATGCGAGGGAGGTTGTCGGGGTAGATGTACGGATTACCCGCAACAATGCGTTCGACCCTTCCTATCTCGACGCCGTTGAGGGTCACCTTCGATCGGGTCCACCACTAGCCTCCACTAGCCCGGCACGGCCGGAGATCACCCGGAGTTCGGTCTGCTCGACGAAGTCGCCGCGGTACTGCTTGGCGAGCAGAAATCCGAAGACCACGACGATCTCCGACAGCATCGCCACTGCCAGCTTGTATGGTGGCCGGTGGCGGTCGAAAGCCATTTTGCGAGACTAGGGTATGCCCGCTCGGCGTACTGCGGATCCGACGAAGACCCGCGAGGCCGTGTCGGCGGTCGCGGCCTGGCTCCGCGACGACACCGTGGCGATGCCTGAGCGTAGTGCACTCGCGGAAGCGGTGCGCCTGACCGCCAGGACGCTGGCCGCGGTGGCCCCGGGGGCGAGCGTCGAGGTCAGGGTTCCACCGTTCGTTGCGGTGCAGTGCATCTCGGGGTTGGCCCACACCCGCGGAAACCCGCCCAACGTGGTCGAAACCGACCCGCGCACCTGGCTTCGACTGGCGACCGGGCTGCTCACGATGGCCGACGCCGCCGCGAAGGGGGCGCTACGGTCCTCGGGATCGCGCGCCGGCGAGGTCGCCGACTGGCTTCCGATCGTGGAGCTGCCGAAATGAACGGTCGCTGCCGTGCGTTGAAGGAGTGGCCGACACCTCACTTCGATTCCGCCTTCGACCGATGTTGACCGTAGACTGAGCAACGTCACCCACAGCCCCAGGGAGCAGACTTGATCGTGACCGCCGAGCAGATCGAGCAGACGGACCCCATCGATTCTCTTCACGCAAGCGGCTCATCGGACGAACCGAGAGAAGAATGTGGTGTCTTTGGCGTCTGGGCTCCCGGCGAGGACGTGGCAAAGCTCACGTACTACGGCCTCTATGCCCTGCAGCATAGGGGCCAGGAGGCGGCAGGCATCGCCGTCGCGGACGGTTCTCAGGTAATCGTCTTCAAGGATCTCGGCCTCGTCAGCCAGGTGTTCGATGAGCAGACGCTCGCTGCGATGGAGGGCCACGTCGCCATCGGCCACTGCCGTTACTCCACCACTGGCTCCACCACGTGGGAGAACGCTCAGCCAGTGTTCCGGAACACCGACGCGGGTACGGGCGTCGCACTCGGCCACAACGGCAACCTGGTCAACACCACCGAACTCGCGGCCCGCGCGCGCGAGGCAGGGCTGGTCGGCATGCGCGGCGCCAACGCCGCCACCACGGACTCCGACATCCTCGGGGCGCTGCTGGCCCATGGCGCCGCCGACGCCACGCTCGAACAGGCCGCGCTCGAATTGCTGCCGACCGTGCGCGGCGCCTTCTGCCTGACGTTCATGGACGAGAACACCCTCTATGCCGCACGTGACCCGTACGGGGTGCGGCCGCTGTCGCTCGGCCGGCTGGACCGCGGCTGGGTAGTGGCCTCGGAGACCGCTGCACTCGACATCGTGGGCGCCGCCTTCGTCCGCGACATCGAGCCCGGTGAACTGCTGGCCATCGACGCCGACGGGGTGCGGTCCACCCGGTTCGCCAACCCGACGCCCAAGGGCTGCGTGTTCGAGTACGTCTACCTCGCCCGGCCGGACAGCGTCATCGGCGGACGTTCGGTGCACGCCACCCGCGTCGACATCGGCAGGCGGCTGGCGCGCGAGGCGCCTGTCGACGGCGACCTAGTGATCGGCGTTCCCGAATCCGGCACGCCGGCGGCCGTCGG
Source organism: Mycobacteriales bacterium (assembly GCA_038244615.1). Classification (GTDB taxonomy): domain Bacteria; phylum Actinomycetota; class Actinomycetes; order Mycobacteriales; family Mycobacteriaceae; genus Mycobacterium. The sequence continues at coordinate 46,607 of JBBRTH010000031.1, forward strand.
CTACGCGCAGGAGTCCGGCATCCCGTTCGGCCAGGGCCTGATGAAGAACGCCTACGTCGGCCGCACGTTCATTCAGCCGTCACAGACCATCCGCGAACTCGGCATCCGGCTCAAGCTGAACCCGCTGAAGGAAGTCATCCGCGGCAAGCGACTCATCGTCGTCGACGACTCGATCGTGCGCGGCAACACCCAGCGTGCGCTGATCCGGATGCTGCGCGAGGCAGGCGTCCTCGAGGTGCACGTCCGCATCGCCTCGCCGCCGGTGAAGTGGCCGTGCTTCTACGGCATCGACTTCGCCACGCCCGCCGAACTCATCGCCAACGCGTCCAACGCGGGAGCCAACGAGACCGAGATGCTCGACGCGGTGCGCCGAGCGATCGGCGCCGACAGCCTCAGCTACATCTCGCACCACGGCATGATCGCCGCGACCGAGCAGCCCGCGTCACGCCTGTGCTCGGCCTGCTTCGACGGCGAGTATCCGATCGAGCTGCCCGGCGAATCAGCACTGGGCAAGAACGTCATCGAGCACATGCTGGCCAATGCGGCACGCAAGGGCGTGCAGACCGACAACTACAACGTCTCGGCGCTGCGCCGGCCCTGAAAGCTACTGGGGCGCAGCTGAACTGAACCGGATCAGGTGACGACGACCCTTGCCCGTCGTGCCGTCCTGCTGCAGGGCCTTCACCACTGAGTCCCGGTACCCGGTCAGCCCTCCGGGCGGTGGCGGGATGACGGCGTCGATGTCGTGTTCGGACATCACCGCGTCGTGCTCGAGCGACTCGACCAGCGGACGCGCCAGTCCCGACGGGATCGGCGTCACCAAGCCCACCCACCAGCTGGCGATCGTCGGCGTCAAGAGCGGCAGCGCGATGATGAACCGTCGGCGCAGGCCCGCCACGTCGGCGTAGACCTGCATCGCATCGGCGTACTCGAGCACATCCGGACACCCGATGTCGAAGGTGCGCGACTTCGGGATTGGTGCGTCGGCGGCTTCGACCAGGTAGTACAGCACGTCGTCGATCGAGATGGGCTGGATCTTGTTGCGCACCCACTTCGGGGTCGTCATCAGCGGCAGCCGGTCGGTGAGGTGCCGGATCATCTCGAATGACGCCGAACCCGAGCCCACCACGATGCCCGCCTGCAGCACCACGGTCTCGACGCTCGACGCCATGAGAATCTCGCCTACTGTGTTGCGAGATTTCAGGTGTCGGGACAGTTCGCCCTCGGGGTGCAGCCCCGAGAGGTAGACGATACGGCGCACTCCGGCCTTCTCGGCGGCGGCGGCGACGTTGCGCGCCGAACGCTCCTCCTCGCGGACGAAGTCGGACGACGTGCCCATCGAATGGACGAGGTAGTAGATCACGTCGACGCCATCGAACGCCGCGACCAGCGATTCGGGATCGCTCAGGTCGCCGCGCACCACCTCGGCCTTGTCGCGCCAGGGCGCATCGCGCAATTTTTCCGGCTTGCGCGCCAACGCCCGCACGGTCTGACCCCGGTCCACCAACAGCGCAGCCAGGTTGCCGCCGATGTAACCAGTCGCTCCCGTTACCAGTGAACGACGAGACTCAACGTCGGACATCAGGCCTCCGTCCATCGTTTAGTGCTTCCCGAGGTGTTCGGATCAAGTGTAGGTAAAGATGTCCGGCCGACGGCTTACTCAAACGCGCAGCCGGGATTTGGCACGTCGACGGACAGAGGATCGCCTGCATCATCGATGTAGACCACCCACATCACGACGGGGTCCTGGCCGAGGTTCCGCCCGATGTGAACGTCGTCCGGACCGCTTGGCTCCGTGATCGATGAGCCGGGCGGATAGATGCCGTCGACCGAGCAGTCCGCGACGTTGTGGGTCAGCGTGCCCGCCCGGATCACGCCGAACACCCGGCCGGGATGCCAGTGCCACCCGGTACTGCCCCCGGTGCGATGGTGATCTGCCTGGTGACGTAGTCATGGCCGTCGACAGTCGCCTGGGACAGGGTTTCGGCCTCCAGATTGTCGTTCGGGGTGGCCGACGCGGTCGCGGCCGAACCCGACGACACCACGATCGCCGCCACGGCGGCCGGCACCAGCCAGCGAACATCGTTCATGGTGGGGTCAGCGTGTCACAACCCTCGGAATGACGAGCCAGGTCGACAGATCTGCGTCAGAGGCACGGTATGTGCACCGCGATCGTTGCGACCGGTACCCTTGGGCGCGATGAGCGAGGATCAGCGGGCCGGCCACATCGGCGCCTCCTACGCATCTGCCGGGGTGGACATCGAGGCAGGTGACCGTGCGGTCGAACTGTTTAAACCGCTTGCGAGGAAGGCGACCCGACCCGAGGTACGAGGAGGCCTAGGCGGATTCGCGGGACTGTTCGCGCTGCGTGGCGGATACCGCGAGCCACTGCTTGCGTCGTCCACCGACGGCGTCGGCACGAAACTCGCGATCGCGCAGGCGATGGACAAGCACGACACGGTCGGTCTGGACCTGGTGGCGATGGTCGTCGACGACCTCGTCGTGTGCGGGGCCGAGCCCCTGTTCCTCCAGGACTACATTGCGGTCGGTCGCACCGTGCCGGAGCGCGTCGCCGAGATCGTCTCGGGCATCGCCGACGGCTGCGTCCTGGCGGGGTGTGCACTGCTCGGTGGCGAGACCGCCGAACACCCCGGCCTGATGTCTCCCGACCACTACGACATCTCCGCGACCGGGGTTGGTGTCGTGGAGGCGGACGACGTTCTCGGCCCCGACCGGGTCAAACCGTGCGACGTGATCATCGCCATGGCCTCGACGGGGCTGCACTCCAACGGATACTCACTGGCTCGCAAGGTACTGCTGGAGATCGACCGCGGCAACCTGGCCGGCCACGTCGAGGAATTCGGACGCACGCTGGGCGAAGAGCTTCTCGAGCCGACGCGCATCTACGCCAAGGACTGTCTCGCGCTGGCTGCAGAAACCCAGGTGCGGACGTTCTGCCACGTCACCGGCGGGGGACTGGCGGGAAACCTCGAGCGCGTCATCCCCAACGGGCTGAGTGCCGAACTGGACCGCGGTACTTGGACGCCGGCCCCGGTTTTCGCGATGATCGCCCAGCGGGGGCGCATCGAACGCGCGGAGATGGACAAGACCTTCAACATGGGTATCGGCATGGTGGCGATCGTCGCGCCGGAGGACACCGATCGTGCCCTGGCCATCTTGACTGCCCGTCACGTCGACTGCTGGACCCTTGGCACCGTTCAGAAGAGTGCCAAGGGGAAGACCCGCGCTCACTTGGTCGGGCAACACCCGAGATTTTGAGTGCGGGGTTTCAGGCCCGGGGTGGAGCAGCGCTCAGCGCCGCCAGTCGTCGTCGTCGACCCACCGGTCGTCTACAACTGCCTCGCCGTTGAGAGTGTCGCCGTTGAGAGTGTCGCCGTTGAGAGTGTCCGGCTCGGGGGAGCCGGAACCGCCCAGCTCCTGCTGTAACTGTTGAAAATCGGTTTGTGGCGAGCTGTACTTAAGGTCACGAGCAACCTTCGTCTGCTTCGCCTTCGCCCGGCCGCGGCCCATGAGGGACCCCCTCGCGCAATAACGGAGCGGCCCGATTAGCAGGCGGCTCCGATCTGAGTGTGTTTATCGTCCTGTCAACACTTTACCGTGCCCGACGGTCTCATGCTGGCAGGCCCGTCCCCGCGGCGGGCGCGACGACCCATGGTTCAACGCTGGCCGCTCCGCAGACGTTCCACGGCGAGTCGCCCGGCGCCCACCTCGGCGGCCGTCGGCATCGAATCGGGATCGATCAGGGCGCTCACCGGGGTCTCGCCGCCGGTGGTCAATTGTGCGTCGGCGGGCACCCCGCGTTTGAGCAGCGCGACGGCGATCGGGCCGAGGTCGACGTGGTCCACGACGGTGCCGAGCCGTCCGATCGGGCGTCCACCAGCCAGAACCGGATCACCCGTCACCGGCCGATCCGCGGAACCGTCCAGATGCAGCAGGACCAGCATCCGCGGCGGTTTCCCCAGGTTGTGGACACGCGCGACGGTTTCCTGGCCGCGGTAGCAGCCCTTGTCGAGGTGGACCGCACCGGCACCTGGCCCACCGATCCACCCGACCTCGTGGGGGATGGTCCGCTCGTCGGTGTCGACTCCGAGGCGGGGCAGGAGGGCCGCCGCGCGGTGTGCCTCGTACGCCCAGACGCCTGCGGGACGTACGCCGGCAGCGATCAGCCGCTCCCGCCAGGCGGCCGCAGCGTCGCGCGGCACGACCAGATCGACCTCGCCGTCGCGAAGGGTGCGGACGAATCCGCCGCCCTCCAGCGGTGATGCCGACGCCACCTCGGGCAGCGTGGGCACGCCGATGGCCTCGAGACCCGCTGGGTCGCCCACGTGGGGGCCGAGCAGCGACAGCACCGCCAGGTCAGCGGGGTCGGCGACGACGTCGGCCCAGAAGATCATCTTGCGGAGGTAGGCCAGTAACTTCTCGCCGCGCCACGGTTCGGTGTCGATGATCGTGACGCCGTCGAGTTGGGTCTGCAACCAGTGATCTTCGACACGCCCATGAACGTCGAGGCTCAGGTTCTCCACGACGGCGCCGTCGGGCAGTTCGCTCACGTGTTGCGTTGAGATCGTGTGCAGCCACTTCCGACGCTCGTCGCCCGTGAGCTGAATGGTCGCTCGGTGCGAGCGGTCCACCACCACGACGCCGGTCTCCGCTGCGCGTTGTTCACCGAACGGGTCGCCGTAGTGCCAGGTGGCGCCAGCGTCGGGACCGGACTCGGGCGCGGGGATTGCGGACATCCTTTCAGCGTACGGAGGGCGTCCGGCGTTACCCTCATGCCCCATGGCAGTCCGCCGCGACATCGTCGTCACGCTCGACGGCGACGCCGTGACGGCAGACCATCCCGTCGGGTACGTCGACGACCCGATGCTCGCCCGCGGTGACGGCGTGTTCGAGACCCTCCTGGTCCGGGGCGGGCGCGCCTGCCTGGTCGACGCACACCTCGATCGACTGGCCCGCTCCGCAGCGATCGTCGGACTGCCGCGACCCGATCCGGCTCGGTGGCGGGCTGCGACGGACGCCGCCTCGGCACGGTGGACCGACGGCGGTGAGGCGGTGCTGAGGATGGTGTTCGGACGCCGGCGAGACGGCGGAGTGACGGGCTTCGTCACCGTCTCGGAGCTGCCCGATCGGGTGCTGGTGTCCAGGCGCGACGGGGTGTCTGCGATGACGCTGGATCGCGGGGTGGCGGCAACCGGCGCGGCGACGGCACCGTGGTCGGTCACCGGGGCGAAGTCGTTGTCGTACGCCGTGAACGCCGCGGCATTGCGTCACGCCGACCGTCTCGGAATCGGTGACGTGGTGTTGGTCAGCACCGACGGGTTCGTTCTGGAGGGGCCTCGGTCGAGCGTCGTGATCGCCGACGGGGACGGCGTGTTGGCCACCCCGCCGACGACGATGCCGATCCTCCCCGGCACCACCGTGCAGGCAGTATTCGACGTGGCCCGCGCGCGCGGCTGGTCCTGCGAAGAGCGACTACTTACAGTTAAGGATCTTGTTGCTGCACAGAGCGTTTGGCTCCTATCGAGCGTAACGCTGGCAGCGCGGGTCCACACACTGGACGGAGCGCCAATGTCCTTGGGCGACGCATCCGAGGCGATGACCGCATTAGTCGACGAGGCCGTTGCGCGGGGCCACTGACCGTCGCTCAAAAATCGGTTGTCGGTCTCTGGATTCGGGGGTACCTTCGTTTTTACACTGAGAGGAGGTGGTCCGAGAATTTGATTGACTCATGGACAAGTGAGGTGGCTGCCCGCTAGCAGCACCGGGTGTTTACCAGCGTGCGCTGGCGAATCCCCGGCAGTCACCCGGCCCCCGAGCCCCTCGGTCCGTCCAACCAGGAACCATGGCTCGGGGGTCGTTCCATGTCTGGACCAGGTTGTGACTAGCTCTCGGGTCCGGGTCCGAACGTCGAGCACGCGTTCATCGCCTTCTGCCAGGTGTCCTGGTCGACGCCCGGCGGTGGCCCCGCTGCGGGACCCGGTGCGACCGGCACGCCGTGCTCCGAAAGGCAGCGGGCGAGGGCACCGTGGCCCGTGGAGGGTGATTCCGAGGTGGCGGGCTGCGCGGGCGGAGCGGTCGTCTCAGAGCCGCACGACGCCAGGAGTGCTGCTCCGGCCACGGCCGCGGCGACGGTGCGAAGCCGCATCAGCCGACGTGCCGGGACAGGCGTGCGGACAGGTGGGGGATGAGCCCGCCATCGGCGTCGACCCTCTCCTCGACGTACGCGAGATCGCCGCCCTCGATGATGCCGTACAAGCGCTTGGCGCCGCCGACGAGTACACCCGACTTGCTGCGGGCCAGTGCGTCGGTCGCCAACTCCCACGACGACTGGTTCAGCGGGTGGCCGTAGAACAGCTCGACGTACCCCGAGGAGTGGGCCAGAAGCAGCTCGATGGCTTGCGATTCCGCGGGATCGTCGGGGTCGTTGACGAATCGCCAGAATCCGGACTCGCGAAGCGACGGTCCCTGATACTCGCCGGATTCGGAGAGCAGCCAGGAGCGCGCTTCCCAGTTCAGGTATTCGCCCCCGTCGTGTGAGACGACGATCTGCTGGCCGAAAGGGTAGTCGCCGCCTGCGCCTCGACCCGTGCCCTGGCCGCGCCACACGCCGACGAGCGGCAGGAGTGCCAGCAGAGCATCGTTGAGGCTGACGCCTTCGCGGAGGTTGGCGGTGTCGGCGGGAACCGGCAGATCATCGAACGCCGGAAGGTTGCGTGCCGCCGTGATCTTGGCACGCTCGATAGCGGCCGCTACGGCGCGGTCCGCAGACCCGCGAATGATCGAACCCACTGAGTCCGATGCCTCATCCGGGACTTCGGGGTTGTGGTCAGCCGTCACAACTCGTCGGTGATCAGCCGGTACACCGTATACAGGGCGAACCAGGTGATGACGACGACCGCCACGATGAGCAGGATCTCGAAGAAGAGCACCACGTCGTTGAGTCTAGATCCGGCGGGCAGGAGCGAAGCGACCGGGGGTTCTGGTTCGCCAGCGATGCCCCGACCCGCCGGGGCGCCGCTCTCCAAGTGGAACTCGGGCCGAGCTGGATGGCCCAGCTTCTCCTCGGCTCGTCCCTCGCCGCATCGTCGCTAGGCCGAGCTGGATGGCCCAGCTTCTCCTCGGCTCGTCCCTCGCCGCATCGTCGCTAGGCGACCTTGACGTCGACTTCGTGGATGCCTGCGCCCGACGGCGCGACGCTGGCGTCCCCGTTGCCCGCGGGCGACAGGGCGCGCAACGTCCACGTGCCGGGGGCGGCGAAGAACCGGAAGTCACCGGTCGCCGACGCGACGACTTCGGCGGTGAACTCGTCGGAGGCGTCGAGGAGGCGTACGAACGCCCCACCGACGGTCTGACCCGCGCCGTCGACGACGCGACCGGTGATAACCGTCTCCTTCTCGAGGTCAACGCTGGAGGGCAACGTCAGTCCTTGTTTCGGTGCAGAGCACATAGTCAACTTCCCAACTCGATCGGGGCACCCACAAGGGAGCCATATTCGGTCCAACTGCCGTCGTAGTTCTTGACGTTCGTGTGGCCGAGGAGTTCCTGCAGCACGAACCAGGTGTGCGACGAGCGCTCACCGATCCGGCAGTAGGCGATGGTCTCCTTCGAGCCGTCCAGGCCTGACTCGGCGTACAGCCTCTCGAGGTCGGCGTCGGACTTGAAGGTGCCGTCCTCGTTGGCCGCCTTGCTCCACGGCACGTTGATGGCACTGGGGATGTGACCTGGCCGCTGGCTCTGCTCCTGGGGCAGATGCGCAGGCGCCAGGATCTTGCCCGAGAACTCGTCGGGGGAGCGGACGTCGACCAGGTTCTTGGTGCCGATGGCCTCGATCACCTCGTCGCGGAACGCGCGGATCGCAGTGTTCGGTGCACCGGCGGCGTAGGACGTCGCCGGGCGGTTCACCGCGTCGGCGGTCAGCGGACGACCGTCGAGCTCCCACTTCTTGCGGCCACCGTCGAGCAGCTTGACGTCCTGGTGTCCGTACAGCTTGAAGTACCAGTACGCGTAGGCGGCGAACCAGTTGTTGTTGCCGCCGTAGAGGACGACGGTGTCGTCGTTGGCGATGCCCTTGTCGGACAGGAGCTTGGAGAACTGCTGCTGATCGACGAAGTCGCGCTTGACCGGGTCCTGCAGGTCGTCGCGCCAGTCCAGCTTCACGGCGCCGGCGATGTGTCCACCGTCGTAGGCGCTGGCGTCCTCGTCGACCTCGACGAAGACGACGCCTACCGCGTCGAGATTGCTCTCGGCCCAGTCGGCGGTGACCAGGAAGTCGGAGCGTGCCATGGATGAAATCCCTTCTATTGCTTCGGTTTTCGGTGTCTAGGCAGAGGTGGGTATCTTGCGGAAACGTGCGACGAGCGGGTAGAGCTGGCAGCCGAGGCAGATGCCGAAGGCGGCGTTGAGGAAGGCGGCGACCAAGGCGAATGCGGTGAGGACGAGGCCGAGGGTCACGAGTCCCGTGGCGAAACCGATGGCTCCGACACTGGCGAACGCGAAGCCCACCAACTGTGCGAACTGCAGCGGCGGAACGGGCTCCTTCGCCGTCACCGGGGCGAGCCGAGGCGCGACGAAGGTGGAGAACAGGCGGCCGTAGGGATGTGTGCGCGGTCCGCCGACGGATCCGATCGCGAACACGACTGCCTGCAATCCGAGTACGACTGCGGCGGCCACGGAGCCGAACGCCGACACGATGATCGTGACCACGAGGACTGCAGTGGTCACCCAAGCGGCGAAGCGCGGTCCCCGGACGTCGACCTGGCCTGGTCCGGTGGTCTGATTCGGCACGAAATACTCCTGCTGTTATCGCGAAACTGGGCGTGGGCATGCCAGAACGGCTGCTCGGAGGGCGGCGCGGGGTACGCGCGGCTACTCAGCAGCTAAAACAACAACAGCAATAACCCGCAACGCGGCACAGATCGACTGCGCGGCGCTTCGTGAGCCTGAGCTCGAGGCGGGCGGACACGCCGAACATGCTACCCAATGACATGGCCGTCAGGCCAATAGCGGTTCGAGAGCCGACCGCAGGTCAGCGAGCTTGGGCACGCCCGAGCTGCGATACCGCTGTTGCCCGTCACCGTCGAAGATGAAGGTGGTCGGCAAGGACATCACCGAAAGCTGCCCCGCGGCGGACGGATTGGCGTCCATGTCGATCTCGACGTGGACGACGGTGGGCAGCTCGGCGCACACGTCGTCGACGATCCGTCGCACTCTCGCGCAGGGACCGCACCAGTCGGCGCTGAAGTGCACGATCGCGGGCTTGCCCGCGTGGAGTCCCAGCTCGGGGGTCTCGCCGCCTTCGGAGGCCCCCTCGATGCTGCGGAGCACGCCCTCGCGCCCGGCGAGGAGGCGCCCGATGACTACCGCCACCGCCAACGCGGCCACCAGCACCCCGATGACGACCGGAAGTGAAGCGCTCATCGGTGCCTTCTGCTCTTCGCGCACGCGCTCATCTCTGTCTAAACCCGTCGAGGGCGACGGTTACTCCCGTGGTGATGCCCTCGATGATGATGTCGGAGCCTCGCGCGCCCTCCGTGGTGGGCGCGACCGCGAACGGCAACTTCAGTCCCGGTATCTTCGTGCCGAACGCGGCGAGGACGGCTGCCTTCTTGTCGTCCGGCACCGACTGATCGGCCGTCCCTGGGCCGGTGAGGACGTCGGTGGCGGTGAATACGAGTGTGGTGTCGTCGTCCTGCGGTGTCGACAGGTCGACCGACACGCTGACCCGCTCGTCGAAACCCGCCGCGGTGGGTGTGCCCGTCAACACCAAGCCGTTGCTCTCGGAGATTCCCGACTCGGTCGTCCCTCCGGTGGCGTCGTTGGTCTCCTTCGGTGGCGCCTCGACGAGAAGGTCCTTGATGCCCATGAAGCGGCCGACGTGTGTCGAGTCGACGATGATGCGGCTCTCCAGCTTGCCGACCGGCAGTTTGGCATCGGGGGTGACGAGCCACGACGTCTCGGTCAGGTCGACGGCGTGCAGCGTCGCCTCGAGGGAGACCGTTCCCACGACGGGGTGCTCAACGCCACCTGCCCGGATCTCCACCTCTTTGAAGCGGTGGCCCGTTGCCTGGGTGATGAACGGGAACCCGAGAACGCCCACCCACGGATCGAAGGGCAGGTCGTTGGCCGCACGCACGCTCCGCGCCCAGTGGAATTCGGCGTAGATGGCAGCGCCGAAGTCGGTGCCGACGCTGCCAACGACCAGTGTGGTCACGGTCGCGACGAGTCCGATCAGCAGCTTGCGCACCCGCACATTCTGGCCTACCCGCCCGGTGGCGAACGCTCAGCGCGGCTAATTAGCAGGTTGCACGCTATCGTTATGCCAGCGTCGGCCGGTAACGGCGGCGTGTCAGCCATGAATCTGGGAGATTGCCCGGACACCGACGTCGGGTGATCTTCCCGAAATGCGCTGGAGGACCTGTTGGATCTTTTGCTACTGACCGTCGACCCTCACCCCGAGTCGGTTCTGCCGTCGTTGGCGCTTCTGGCGCACAACGTCCGCGCGGCGCCGACCGAGGTGTCCTCTCTTCTCGAGGCCGGCAGCGCGGACGTCGCGATCGTCGACGCCCGTACCGACCTTGCCGCGGCCCGAGGGCTGTGCCGGCTGCTGGGTACCACCGGTACGTCGGTGCCCGTCGTCGCCGTGGTGAACGAAGGCGGCCTGGTCGCCGTGAACGTCGAGTGGGGTCTGGACGAGATTCTGCTGCCCAGTACGGGACCTGCCGAGATCGATGCCAGGTTGCGACTGCTGGTCGGGCGTCGTGGCGGCGCTGCCGATCAGGAGAGCGCGGGCAAGGTCAGCCTCGGCGAGCTCGTCATCGACGAGGGCACGTACACCGCCCGACTTCGTGGTCGCCCGCTCGACCTCACCTACAAGGAATTCGAGCTGCTCAAGTATCTGGCGCAGCACGCGGGCCGGGTGTTCACCAGAGCGCAGCTCCTTCAAGAGGTGTGGGGTTACGACTTCTTCGGCGGCACCCGCACGGTCGACGTGCACGTGCGACGCCTTCGTGCCAAGCTCGGCCCCGAGTACGAGTCGCTGATCGGCACCGTCCGCAACGTCGGCTACAAGGCCGTGCGACCCGCGCGAGGCCGCCCGTCGGTGCCCGAGTCCAGCCTGGGCGAGGATTACGACGATGCCGACGCCTACGACCAGGACTCTGCGGGCTTCCCCGATGGCGTAGGCGACCCGCTGCGCACCCAGTGAGCGTCATCGCTTGGCGGGCAACTCTTTCCGATGTTGAACGGCGCCGCATCGAGGACGTCTTCGACGCGGCGACTGCCACCGACGGGACCGCGCCGGTCGGGGACCGGGTGCTCCGCGAACTGCCCCACGACCGCACCGGGCACCTCGTCGCCGAAGTCGATGACGCCATCGTCGGCTATCTGAATCTCGTGCCCGCGAGGGAGGACGCACCTGCGATGGCCGAGGTCGCCGTACACCCCGACGCCCGCAGGCGAGGCATCGGGTCGGCGTTGATTCGCGCGGCCCTCGCAAAGGGGGGCGACGGTGCCCGCGTCTGGGCGCACGGCAATCTCGAGCCGGCAAGAGCCACGGTGGCCGTACTCGACCTCGTCGCCGCCCGCGAGCTCCTGCAGATGCGGCGCCTGCTCGGTGACCTCCCGTCGGTGACGGTCCCGCACGGGGTGGTGCTGCGGACCTACGCCGGCCCGAGCGACGACGCGGAGCTGCTGCGGGTCAACAACGCCGCCTTCTCCTGGCACCCCGAGCAGGGCGGCTGGACCGAGGCGGACATCGCCGAGCGACGCGGTGAGCCCTGGTTCGACCCCGACGGGCTGTTCCTCGCCTTCGACTCCGGGGGTGACGCCGGCACGCTGCTCGGCTTTCACTGGACGAAGGTGCACGATGCTTCGCTCGGCGAGGTGTACGTCGTGGGCGTCGACCCCGGCGCGCAGGGGCGCGGGTTGGGCGCGACGCTGACGCTGGTCGGTCTGCACCACCTCGCGGACCGTCTCGGGCCTCGCGCCGACGTAAAACTTTACGTCGAGACTGATAACTCAGCGGCAGTCAAGACGTACGAGCGGCTGGATTTCGGGGTCTTCAGCGCGGACGTGGCGTACACCCGGCGTTAGTGCGGCCAGCGGTGTGGCTAGTGCGCCGCGATCCGAGGCGCGGTAAGGGCTTCCAACGCAGGGATGCCGACGGGTTCTGTCGCCAAGAGCGGAACCACCGCAAGGCGATCCGCATAGTGAGTGCGCACCGCGTCGAGTTCGGTCGACTCTGCGGCTGCGCGCCTCTGGAGCAATGGTGACGTCGGATTGGCCGCCGCGAGTGAATTGTTGACGATCCATGCCCAGGGATGGATCTGAGCTCGTTCGAGTTCGCTCGCGAGCGCCGCCGCCTCGAGAACAGGTGTGGTCTCGGCCAGCGTGACGATGATGACCTTGGTGAGCTCGGGGTCCTGCAACCGCATCAGCGGGGTGGTGAAGTGCCGGTCGCCCAACTGGCGGGCAACCTCGCGATGGTAGGAGCCGGTCGCGTCCAGCAGCAGCAGGGTGTGGCCAGTCGGTGCGGTGTCGACGACGACGAACTCCCTCCGCGATTCACCGATGATTCGCGAGAAGGCTTGGAAGACGGCGACTTCCTCGGTGCAGGGGGAGCGAAGATCTTCAGCGAGCATCGAACGACCCTGCTCGTCGAGTGAGGCCCCTTTGGTGGCGAGTACGTGATCCCGGTACGCGCGGGTCGCCTCGATCGGGTCGATGCGCGACACGCGCAGGTTCTTCAGGGTGCCGTCGAGCATTTCGGTGAGGTGTCCGGCAGGGTCGGTCGTGGTCAGGTGCACCGGATGATGACGGTCCGCGAGAGCGACGGCGATCGCAGCAGCAATGGTGGTTTTACCGACGCCACCCTTACCCATGCACATAATCAATCCGTGATCACCGGTGGCGAGTTCGTCGATCAGTGTCGCCAGCGGGGCGGCCGCCACGTCGGGGGTTCCGTCCCGGTAGTTATCCGCTGTGCTCGGGTCGGGGGTGAATAGCGACGCCAATGCATCTAGTCCGACGATGTTGGTGGCCTTGAGATCGACGAGATCCGTTGGCAGCTCCCGCAGTTCGTCGGGAAGCGTTGCAATCGCCCGCTGTTCACGCTCGTAGATCGCAGCAGCGAGTGGGTCACCGTGAGCGGCCACGGTCGGTAGGACCCCGTTGATCACGATGTATTGATTGGTCAGCCCGATCGCAGCGAGCTCCCGATGCGTGCGGGTGATCTCGGTGAGTGTCGACGTCTGAGCGCGGGCCACGAGCACCAGGCGAGTGCGCTGGGGGTCGGCCAGGGCCGCCACCGCCCCCGCGTAGACTGCACGTTGCTTGTCGAGTCCGGACAGAGGCCCAAGACACGACGCGTCGCCCTTGCCGTCATTGAGGAAGTCCGTCCACGAGCCTGGCAGCTGGAGCAGCCGGATGGTGTGCCCGGTCGGTGCGGTATCGAACAGCACGTGGTCGAACTCGTCCGTCGGACCGTTGGAATCTGTTAACAGCTCGGTGAATTCGTTGAAGGACGCGATCTCCGTGGTGCACGATCCGGAGAGTTGCTCGGTGATGGACTGCAACTCTGCGGCGGGCAACATCCCACGAACGGGGCCGACGATGCGCTCGCGGTACGCCTCGGCTGCCTCTTCGGGATCGATCTCAAGGGCCGAAAGTCCGTCGACGGCGGGGATGGCGGTGATGGTGTTGCCGATCGTCAGTCCAAGAACCTGCCCGACGTTCGAGGCCGGGTCGGTGCTGACCAGCAGCACCCGCTTGCCGTCGCGGGCCAGGCGGATCGCGGTGGCGCAGGCGATCGAGGTTTTGCCCACCCCTCCCTTGCCGGTGAAGAACAGGAATCGTGGCGGAGCGTGGAGAAACTTCATGGATATCGTCTGGCTTTCAGCAGCAACTGGTGGCGTCTGAGCTGCCGCCGCTGCAGCAACCGCCCTCGGCTGTGGTGGCCTCGGTGATCCCGAGTGAGAGCGTTGAGGCCGACGCCTCGACACCCGCCCAGGCGCCAAGTTGGTCCCGAAGGGGATATCGGCCGGTCATGGCGGTGACGCCGTCCACCAAAATCAACGGTAGACCGGCAGATCCGGCGATGTGCAGAAACGCAGCGACCGCATCATTCTCGGCGAACGCGAGCGGTTCACTCGCCAGGTTGTAGCGGACGACGTCGCCGCCACGGCTGCGAATGAAGTCCATATCCGCCGAGAAGGTCACCAGCTCTTGGCCGACATCCTCGCCGCAGACGCCCGTCGCGCAACACAATGCGGGCCCGAACACCTCAACCTTGCTCATCGAAATTCTCCCTTGATTGTGCCGTTGTCGTCACGCACCAGGTGCATGCCGTTCTGGACACAGGATCGATGAGTTTCGGTGTCTCACCGAACAGAACCCTTGGCTTCTTCACGACGGGTTCCCGGTGGGTGACGACCCGGGGACGAGTTCGGCAATCAGATCCTCGACTCTGCCCCTGATCTCGTCGCGGATCGGGCGGACGGCCTCGAGGCCCTTGCCAGCGGGATCGGGCAACGCCCAGTCGCGGTAGCTGACGCTAGGAAAAACCGGGCAGGCGTCACCACAACCCATGGTGATGACCACGTCGGAGGATTCGACGGCATCGGTGGTGAGGATCTTCGGGGACTGATCAGAGATATCGATACCGGCCTCGGCCATCGCCTCGACCGCGGCGGAGTTGATGGCCGCGGCCGGGGCGCTGCCGGCCGAGCGCACGTCGATGGCTTCGCCCGCTAGGTGAGCGAGAAAGCCGACGGCCATCTGAGAGCGGCCCGCATTGTGAATGCAGACGAACAACACGCTTGGACGAGAAGTCATGGCGGTCAACCTTTCCCGTTCGGTGTTGCTGATGGCAGGGGCTCGGCGAACCGCCCCCGCAGCGCCAGAGAGACGTACACCAGAGCAACGAGCACCGGCACTTCGATCAGCGGGCCGACCACCCCGGCCAGCGCCTGCCCCGATGTCACGCCATAGGTGGCGATGGCCACGGCGATGGCCAGTTCGAAGTTGTTGCCTGCGGCGGTGAACGCCAGCGTGGTGGTGCGCTCGTAACCCAGTCCGATCGCAGCGCCGAAGAGATAGCCGCCACCCCACATGATGGCGAAGTACGCCAGCAGTGGTAGCGCGATCCGCGCGACATCCCAAGGCCGGGAGATGATCTGGTCACCCTGCAGGGCGAAGAGGATGACGATGGTGAAAAGCAGTCCGATGAGCGCCCACGGTCCGATCTTGGGCAAGAACTTCTCCTCGTACCAGTCCCGACCCTTGGCCTTCTCGCCAAACCTTCGCGTCAAGAAGCCGGCGAGCAGCGGGATGCCAAGGAAGATGACCACCGACTTGGCGATCTGCCAGACCGACGTGCTGATGGTGGTCTGCGCCAACCCCAGCCAGCCCGGCAGCACGGTGAGATAGAACCACCCCAACACGGCGAACATGACGACCTGGAACACCGAGTTGATGGCCACGAGCACGGCCGCAGCCTCACGGTCGCCGCACGCCAGGTCGTTCCAGATGATGACCATGGCGATGCAGCGGGCGAGGCCGACGATGATCAGTCCGGTGCGGTATTCGGGCAGATCGGGAAGCATCAACCACGCCAACGCGAACATCAACGCCGGGCCGAAGATCCAGTTGAGCACCAACGAGGACAGCAGTAGCTTGCGGTCTCCGGTGACGGTGTCGAGTCTGTCGTAGCGCACCTTGGCCAACACCGGATACATCATGACGAGTAGACCGATGGCGATGGGCAGTGAGATGCCGTCGAGTTCTACCGCGCTCAGTGCGTCGCCAAGGCCGGGGATCAACCTGCCCAGGAGTAGTCCCGCAATCATGGCCACGCCGATCCATACCGGTAGCAGCCGGTCGAGAGCGGAGAGTCTCTTGACCACGGCGGGGTCGTCGGTGGTCGCGGGGGTGCTCATCGTGTGGGCTCCTCGATGCATGATTGTGATGGTGAGGTGTTTCCGCCCCCGATGTGCAAAATTGCTGAAAGCTGTTGTAGCGCTGAGGGAATGATCCGGTAGTACACCCACGAGCCACGTCGCTCGCTATTGATCAGACCCGCTGACCGCAGCGTCTTGAGGTGATGGGAAATGGTGGGCTGGGAGAGGTCGAACGTGCCGGAGATATCGCAGACGCACGCCTCGCCACCGGAGTGGCTGGCGATCAAGCTCAGCAGTCGAAGCCGAACTGGTTCGCCCAGTGCCTTGAACATCTGTGCCAGCGGGACGCAGTCCACCTCGTTGAGAGCTGCCTGATTGACTGGCAGCATCTCGAGCTGATTCGACATTATTCTATATTGACATCGATCGAATCTATGCGCTACTGGGGCCGCCGCGATCACACCCACACTGCGCGGTCCTCGGCGAATCGGTGTTCGCGTACCCACGCCTGGGTGGCCACTTGTACTGCGTCCCAGGGTGATCCCAATGGCGGGGTGTATGACAGGTCGAGTTCACTGACTGTGTCGACCGACATGGAGTGGAACAGTGCCGTCGCGTAGGTGTCGACGCGTTTGGCGACCTCGGCGGAGCGGTGTCCGACGAGTTGAGCGCCGAGCAGCTTGCCGCTGGCCTCGTCGCCGGTGATGCGAATCGCGATGGGGGTAGCGCCCGGGTAGTAGGCCTTGTGATCATCGGGGCTGGAGGCGGTGGTGACCGGTGACCAGCCGCGGTCAGCGGCCAGGGCTTCGTGTTCGCGAAGGCCGGTGCGTGCCGCGACGAGATCGAACACCTTGACGACCTGGGTGCCCAGGCTGCCGGCGAAGCGGGCGTCACCACCGAGCGCGTTCTCGCCGGCCACCCGGCCTTGTTTGTGGGCAGTGGTGCCCAACGGCAGCCAGGTCATGCCCAGGAGGCGGTGGTGGGTGTGCACGCAGTCTCCGGCGGCGAAGACGTCGGTCAGATTGGTGCGCATCGCGTCGTCGACGACGATGGCGCACTTGACCCCGAGTGCGACACCGGCCGCAGCGGCGAGCGCGGTGTCGGGGCGCACGCCGACGACGACCAAGACGAGATCAACGGTGCGGCTGACGGTTTCACCATCGTGAGTGGCCAGGACTGTCAATACGCCGTCGGTGGCGCGTGTGATGGCGGTGACGGCGGTGTCCGTCAAGACGTCAACGCCGTTGCGTTCCAGTTCGGCGTGGACGAGAGCACCGAGTTCAGCATCCACGGTGGGCAGCACTTCAGGCAGGGCCTCGATCTGCGTCACCGAGATGCCCCGCATGGTGAGTCCCTCGGCCATCTCCAACCCGATGTAACCGGCACCGATGATCACGGCGGTCTTCGGCTTCCGCTTCTCGAGAGAGTCCATCACCTCGAAGGTGTCGCCCATCGAGTGCAGCAGGTGCACGCCGTCGGCGTGGCCAAGCGCATCCGGGCCGACCAGTCCGGTGAGCGGAGGCCGGGCGCTGACGGCCCCGGTGCCCACGATCAGCGCGTCGTAATCGAGCTGTCGTGTGTGTCCGCTGCTGTCCTGGATTTCCAGGGTGTGTCCGTTGCTGTCGATGCGGGTGGCCCGGGTGTCGGTGAGGACTGTCATCCCGGTGGCAGCGAGGTCGCCGGCGGTGCGGTGGGCGAGTTTGGTCCAATGGGTGACTTCTCCGGACACGTAGTACGGAATGCCGCAAATGGAGAAGTTCGGATAGGCGTCGGCGACGACGACGGTGAAATCGGTGCCCGGGTCGAGTTCGCGGGCGCGCAACGCGGCACTGATGCCAGCGTCGCTGCCGCCGATCGCGACGATGTGACGGGATGACATGGATGGCTCCTCGTTGATGTGGTCGGGCGGCAGCGCTCAGGCGATCGCGTTGACGGCGGTCGCCACCTTCGATTGAAATCCGGTGGGCAGGGGGAAGTACCCGAAGTCTTCGAGGTCGGCCTGGCCCTGTCCGACGGTGGACTGTAGGAAGGCCCGAACGGCCTGGCCGGTGGCCGCGTCGGCGTACTTCGAGCACACAATCTCGTAGGTGGCCAAAATGATCGGGTAGGCACCGGATTGCGTCGGCTGATAGAACGCAGAGGTGTCGACCACCAGGTCATTGCCTTCGCCGCTCATCTTGGCGCTGGCAATGGTCTTCGTGACCGAATCCGCGGTGATTCCCACCGGGGTCGCACTGGCCGACGTCAGGATCTTCGCGGTGAGCAGCCGCTGTGCTTGAGCGAACGAGTATTCGTTGTAGCTGATCGCCCCCTCGGTGTTCTTCACTAGTGCCGAGGTGCCCTCGTTTCCTTTGGCGCCCACTCCTAAGCCCCCGTTGAACGTCTTACCGGCACCCTTGCCCCAGGCTCCGTCGGAAGCCACGTCCAGGTACTGCTGGAAGTTGTCCGTGGTTCCGGACTCATCGCTGCGGTACACGACGTGAATGTCCTCTGCAGGCATCGAGGCGTTGAGTGCGGTGATGGCCGGGTCGTTCCAGCGTGTGATCGTGCCGTCGAAGATCTTGGCCAGCGTGGGCCCGTCGAGCACCAAGACGTCGACGGCGTTGAGATTGAACGTGATGCCCAGCGGCCCGAAGACGACGGGCAGGTTCCACGCGTCCGAGTCGCACCTCTGCTTGGCGGCGTCGTACTCGCCCCGGGCTGCACTGAGCGGCGAGTCGGAACCGCCGAAGTCAGTCTTGTTATCGATGAATTCCCTTACGCCGGCGCCCGACCCGTTGGAGGTGTACACCAGCGTCTGCCCCGCGCACGCTTTCTCGTATGCGTCGACGAAATGTTTCATCGCGTTCGCCTGTGCCGATGAGCCGCTTGCAGTTAGGGACTGCTTGCCGCCGCAATCCACTGCCGTCGATGCGGCGTACTCGGGTGCGGTGTCTTCCTTCCCGCAGGACGACAGCACCAGGGCTGCCGCCGCCACAAGCGCGAGGGCAGAGCTGACTCGGGCGGCTTTAGACATGGAAGTGTCCACGGAAGTGTCCTTTTGGGTGTCGGGGGATGGGTCGGTCACTGCTGAGAAGCGCGGTGATGCAGAAGTTGGGAAACTGCGCGGGTCTGCGTCGGAGTGGGTGGGTGGTTGGTCGTCTTGATGATCGCCACGTCGATGGCGGTGTCGCTGGCCTGGTAGTCGAGGTCTTCGACGATCCGACCCCTCTGTGCCAACGTCAAAGCAAGTGGTCCGTTGAGGGCCAACAGGGGCGAGTACCCGGTTCGGGGCGCCTCATCGGGGTAGCCAGCCCGCCACCAGCCGATGGCTGCGGCGAGGGCATGACTAAACCCCTCGAGCACAACATGTTTGGTTGGCCCTTGGTGACCGCCGGCCGAAACGTCGGGTAGCGGTTGCATGGCGATTCGGTTACGCATGAACCGGCACGTCGAGTTCGGCGAGAAGCCGCCGCACGCGCTCTTCGATGTCGTCGCGGATGGGCCGGACAGCATCGACGTCCCGGCCGGACGGATCCTCGAGAACCCACTCTTCGTAGCGCCGTCCGGGAAATACCGGGCAGGCGTCGCCACAGCCCATGGTGATCACGGCGTCGGCAGCCTGCACGATTTCGTCGGTCCACGGCTTGGGGTACTCGTGCGAGATGTCGATGCCCACCTCGGCCATTGCTGCGACCGCCGCGGGATTGACCTCGATACCCGGTTCCGAACCTCCGGACCAGGCGACGGCGGCGTCCCCGGCGAGGTGGGTGAAGAATCCCATCGCCATCTGCGAGCGTCCCGCGTTGTGGGTGCACAAGAACAGCACGGTCGGCTTCCCGTCGTGTGACTTGCCCTCCACCTTGACCAAGGCTTGAAGTCGCTGTCGCGCGAACCGCTCGGCCAACAGCGGGAGAAAGTTGGGCACGGAGGCGCGGGTGGCGAACTGGTCGTAGGAAGATTGCAGGAACCGTTCGATTGTCTCGACGCCGAACATCTCGCCGAATTCTGATTGCAGCTGAGCCGCAGCGGTCTTCAATGCCAACCGCTGGTCGATCGATAGGTCGGCGCGAAGGTGGATGGCGTTCGTATTCATATGGGCTCCGTTGCTCAGGGGGTGTGAAGCGTTGATGCGAGGCGATCGATTCGGTCCGTGAGGTCGTCGAGCGCGCGGTCGAACGCCTGCTTGCCGCTACCCCGGGCGGGATCTGGGACGGACCAGTGGATGCGGCGACGGTCGGCAGGCAGCTCTTCGTGCGCGTTGTCGCAGACTGCTATCACCAGATCGGTGGGCGCTAGGACGACGTCGTTGAGGTGTTGAGGTGTCCGAGGGCGCATCTGCAGGCCGCGGCGCGTGGCAGCGGCCACGGCCTCGGGGTGAACTTCGGCGGCTGGATGGGTCCCTGCCGAGGTGGCGGGTACCCTGCTGCGGCGTTCCCAGACGGCCACCGCCAACTGACTGCGGGCGGAATTCTGTGTACAGACGAACACCACTCGCTCGGCATCGCTCATGGCAGCAGGCACCAGAGCCTCCAGAGCCTCGGGAACGAGTTGCAGATAGGTGCGACGTCGGTCACCTTCGGAACGGGTTCGGCGCACGATGCCGGCGCCCTCGAGAACCCGCACATGGTGGGCCAACAGGTTGGACGGCATCGAGACGGCAGCCTGAAGCTCCGAGGGGGATGCGTCGGCGCTCAGCAGTCGGTCGACGATCGTCAGCCGACCAGGGTCGGCGAGCGCCGCGTGGACCTGTACCCGCCGGGCCAGCTCATTGATTAGCTCAACCATGATTGACTCAATTTACACGGAGCTAAATGAATTGCAACTGGCAGGGCCTGAAGCTGTTAGGAGCCTCAGGCCCGGTTCATCTCCCGTTCATTCAAGCGAGGGGGGGCATTTACCGCCGACCCCTAGGTTTTCTCGCGGGTGGCCACGGGGTCTGCCCGGCGGAAGTGCGTCTTCCGTGCGTTCGACCGGTGGCGGCAGGTGACCGTTCACCATCAAATCTTCGAAGGAGCTACGTGAAGCCCAATCGCACAGGTGCTGCGCTGAGCCTGCTGGCCGCCGGTGCCATGCTGCTGTCGGCATGCGGGAGTGACAACACCTCGACGGGATCAGGTGGTGACGGGGGTTCGTCCGCGGCCGCAGGTGACTGTGGCGGCAAGAAGGCGTTGAAGGCGAGCGGCGCCTCCTCCCAGGCGAACGCGATGACCCGATTCGTCACGGCTTACGAAGCCGATTGCCCCGGCCAGACCCTGAACTACACGTCCAGTGGTTCCGGAGCCGGTGTCTCGGAGTTCCTGGGTGGTCAGACTGACTTCGGCGGCTCCGATTCCCCGCTGAATGAGGCCAAGGGCGAGATCGCCAAGGCCGCCGAACGCTGCGGTAGCCCCGCGTGGAACCTGCCTGCGGTCTTCGGGCCCATCGCCATCACCTACAACCTGCCCGGCGTCGACGGCCTCGTGCTGGACGGCCCAACCGTGGCCAAGATCTTCAGCGGTGCCGTCAAGACGTGGGATGCACCGGAGATCAAGGCGCTCAATGGAAGCGCCACGCTTCCGGCCGAGCCTATCAACGTCATCTTCCGTAGCGACGAGTCGGGCACGACCGACAACTTCCAGAAGTACCTCGACGCGGCATCGGACGGAGCCTGGGGCAAGGGCGCCGGAAAGTCCTTCGCCGGCGCTGTCGGCGAAGGCGCCAAGGGCAACGAGGGAACGTCGGCGGCCATCAAGAACACGGCCGGCTCCATCACGTACAACGAGTGGTCGTTCGCCAAGTCGCAGGGTCTGTCCGTCGCGAAGATCATCACCTCGGCGGGCCCCGACCCCGTCGAGCTCACCAACGAGACCGCCGGCAAGGCGATCGATGGCGTGAAGATCAAGGGCGAGGGCAATGATCTGGTGCTCGACACCTCGTCGTTCTACACGCCGACCGAAGCGGGTTCGTACCCGATCATGCTGGGCACCTACGAGATCGTCTGCTCGAAGTATTCGGACCCCGAGGTGTCGAAGGCTGTGAAGGCGTTCCTGACGTCGGCTCTGGGTAACGGTCAGAAGGGTCTGGCAGACAACGGCTACATCCCGGTCCCCGACGCGTTCAAGTCCCGCCTGACGACCGCCGTCGACGCGATCTCCTAAGCACAACTTCGCAATGGCGCTAGTACCCGACTCGACTGGCGTGGGGGGGGGGGACACCACCCGCCCCCCCCCACGCGGGGCGTATTCCGCCACGCCCCCCCACCCTCCAACCCCCGCCGCCCCCC